>NZ_JAUTXY010000003.1:0-520564 GCF_036327795.1 Rhodococcus artemisiae | reverse complement strand
AGTCCACGACTCGGCCGTCCGGATGGACCCGCCTGTTGCCTGAGCCGGAATGCCGGATTCCCCGACGCCAGTCCCGGGCGGTGCGCTCGTTGACCCCGACCTCACGTGCTGCTCGTGTGGTCGACCACCCCGAAGCGATCAACTCCAGACAACGACGTTTCGCCTCGGGTTTACCCTTCGGTGGGATCTTCTCCCTGCTGACCAGTCCCTCGTCCACCAGGACCCGGCGGGCTACCGAGTGCGCTACCCCAGATGCCTTCGCTGCCTGATTGATCGAGCAGGTCCGCTCGTAGACGGTCACGATCAGCCGAGGGTCGGGGCCACCGGTCCGGCTGCGGGGCTTACCCACCGGCCGGCCGACTGCCCTCAAGATCGCGTAGCACCGCTGCCGGGGCAGCCCGATCGCGACCGCGGCCTCTTTCACCGGAACCCCGGCATCGATCAGCCGTGCCAGTTGGTCACCGAACCGGTCGCGGTCCTCCGTAAACGACATGATCGTCGCAACCTCTCGTTGAGAGTGTTGCGACGATCATGTGAACCCGCCGTTTTACGTGCCGGGGCCCTGACGGTCGAATCAGTTGAACGAATCGCCGCAGGCGCAGGAACCGGTGGCTTGCGGGTTGTCGATCGTGAAACCCTGCTTCTCGATCGTGTCGACGAAGTCGATGGACGCGCCCTCGACGTAGGGAGCGCTCATCCGATCGACGGCGAGGCTGACGCCGCCGAAGTCGACGGTGAGGTCGCCGTCGAGGGATCGGTCGTCGAAGAACAACTGGTAACGGAGGCCGGCGCAACCACCGGGCTGCACCGCGATGCGCAGCGCGAGATCGTCGCGCCCCTCCTGGTCGAGAAGAGCCTTCGCCTTCGCGGAGGCAGCCTCGGTCATGATGACGCCGTGGGTGGCGGTCTCTTGCTGGACAGTCATGGGCGCTCCCTGTCGTTCGAATTCAACCCGGATGTGTCAACGGTACCGCGCGCGAATCTATTCCTCATGCATGAGTTGCTCACATTCCTCACATCTCGGGTGGCTCCGCTGGGCAGTTTTCCGGTTCTCCCCAGTATCCATATAGCCTGGAAGAGTGAAGTTGCTACGCCGCGGTGGTTCCGACGACTCCGACAAGCCGGAAGTGTCCGTGCCCGAGGCTCCCTCCGAGGAGGATGCGACGCAGGCTGCGTCGTCCTCGAGGGTTACCGAGGGCAAGGGGCGCCCGACACCCAAACGACGCGATGCCGAGGGCAAGCGTCGCGGCCCGGTCGCACCGGCTCCCCTCACGGCCAAGGAGGCACGCGCACGTCGTAAGGCAGCACGTAAGTCCAAGTCGAAGGACCAGCGCAAGGCGGAGTCCGCGCAGCGTCGCGCCTCCGCATCCGAGCGCCGCAACCGCATGCTCGCCGGCGAGGAGAAGTTCCTCCTCCCCCGCGACCGCGGTCCGGTGCGCGCCTACGTCCGCGACATCGTCGACAGTCGCCGCAATCTCGTCGGACTGTTCATGCCCCTCGCACTGGTTCTCATCATGACGATGTTCCTCGGGCCGGTCATTCAGCAGTACGTCACCCTCGCGATGTTCGTGATGATGCTGCTGATGGTCATCGAAGGCATCTACCTCGGGCGGATGGTCAACAAGAAGGCGCGAGCGCGATTCCCGGATTCCACCGACGGTGGCTTCGGACTCGGCTGGTACGCGTTCGTGCGCGCATCGCAGATCCGGAAGTTGCGGGCACCGCTCCCTCGGGTCAAGCCCGGCGACGCGATCTGACCGGGCTCACCGGGATACATCAGTTGTGCGGTGCACCGCGCGACTGCAACACGGCAGGCAAGGATTCGGCCGCGGAATCGGCGTCACCAGGCGCGCGAGACCGCGGCCGTGTCGCATCGGTGGGACGGAAATAGTTGTAGCGCAGCGATGCTCGGGTCACCCAACGGGGAATCCGTACGCGCACGCGACGAACGATTTCGAGGCCGCCGGCGAATGCCGCCAGCACGACCGCAACCAGGACGAGTTCCAACATGGTGTCGATTCTTCGCACCGGAGCCGCGCGTCGACAGTGGCAGAAACGACATGTAGCGCCGTTTTTCTGCCAGAGCCGCTGTTGATAGCGTCTAGTCGGTGAAGACCCACGTGAGAGGTGACCTGTGAGCAGTGATCCCACGCCAGTTCCGGACAGGACGGTTGGGCCGGACAAGACGGCAGACCCTGCCGACATCGACTTTCCGGCCATTGCCGCTCCGGATCGAGAGATCTACCTGCAAGCGGAGGCTCGGCAGCGTGATCTCACCAAACCGGCCGGATCACTGGGGCGGCTCGAGGAGTTCGGCTGCTGGGTGTCGTCATGTCAGGGCGAAGTCCCGCCCCGCCAGTTCCGACAGCCACGAGTCGTGGTCTTCGCGGGTGACCACGGTGTCGCGCGCACCGGAGTTTCGGCGTATCCGCCGGAGGTGACAGCCCAGATGGTCGCGAATCTCGTCGCCGGTGGCGCCGCGGTGAACGTCCTGGCCGCCAATGCCGGCGCACACGTCCGAGTCGCGGACATGGCGGTCGACTCCGACACGGCCCCGGAGGTGTCGGCCTACAAGATCCGTCGGTCGAGCGGCTGCATCGACCGCGAGGATGCGCTGACCCACGAGGAGACGATGCGCGCGATCGCAGCGGGTCGCGCGATCGCCGATCGTGAGGTGGACGAGGGCGCCGATCTTCTGATCGCCGGCGACATGGGGATCGGCAACACGACCCCGGCGACCGTTCTGATCGCGACCCTGACCTCGACCGAACCGGTCGCCGCGGTGGGACGTGGCACCGGTATCGACGATGCCGGATGGATGCGCAAGGTTTCCGCCATCCGCGATGCGATGCGGAGGGCACGCCCGTTCGTGAAGAATCCGGTCGCGCTGCTGCGGACCGCCGGTGGTGCCGACCTCGCCGCGATGGCCGGGTATCTCGCGCAGGCCGCAGTACGTCGCACACCTGTGGTCCTCGACGGGGTGGTCGTCACCGCGGCAGCGATGCTGGCAGAGGAACTCGCGCCAGGTGCGCGCCGCTGGTGGGTTGCAGGACACCGGTCGTCGGAACCCTCTCACAGCATTGCCCTCCGTCACCTCCGGCTCGAACCGATCGTCGAGTTCGATATGCGACTCGGTGAAGGATCGGGTGCCGTCACCGCGCTACCCATCCTCAGGGGTGCTGTCTCGATCCTGACGAACATGGCGACCTTCGCCGACGCCGGCGTGACGACCCGTGACGCGGCAGGCTCTCCCACCGAACCCGCCGACAGTTGATGCGTCATGCGCTCGGCGGTGTCGCATTGGCACTGTCGTGGCTGACGGTCGCGCCCGTGCGCGGTCCACACGAAGTGGATCGGGCAGTCGCGGCTCGTGCGATCCGTGCCGCGCCCGTCGCCGGGCTGGTCCTCGGCGGCGCAGCGACGGCAGTGGCGTGGGTGGTCTCGACTGCAGGGGGCAACGCGGGGATCATCGGATTCGCCTGTGTCGGATTCCTTGCCCTCGCGACCCGCGGCATGCACATCGACGGTCTCGCAGACACCGCAGACGGACTGGGTTGCTACGGTCCTCCCGAGCGTGCTCGTGAGGTGATGAAGTCCGGGGGCGCGGGCCCGTTCGGAGTGGCCGCGCTGATTGTCGTGCTCGCTCTGCAGGCCGCGGCGTTCGGTGCGCTCGCCGGCGCGGATTCGTGGGCGGCGATCGGGTTCGCCGTCGCGTTCGGTCGGGTGACAGTCGTGCCGGCATGCAGGCGAGGGCTCCACGCCGCCGAGGGCAGCCGATTCGGTGCGCTCGTCGCCGATTCTCAAGGGCCCGTGGCGATCGGAGCGTGGAGCCTCATCGCGATGGCCGCCGCGGCCGTGTGCATGCCGGGGCCACTGTGGCTCGGCCCGGTCGCGGTGGGCGCGGCGCTGGCTCTGTCGTGGTGGTTCGTGAGGCACTGCGCAACCCGATTCGGTGGCGTGGGCGGGGACATTCTCGGTGCGACCACTGAAGGGTGCGTGGCCCTGCTCGCCGTCGTCGCCGCGTGCGCTGTCTGATCTTCTATGGGAAGTGGGCGTGCCCGTCATCGACGGACACGCCCACTTTCCTGTGCCTGACTCACGCGCGCAGGGTCGTCATCCAACCGTGCGTGTCGGCGAACGTTCCGCGCTGAATTCCGGTCAGCGTGTCGCGCAACGCCATCGTGATCGGTCCGGGCTCCCCCCCGGCGATGCTGAACTCACCGTCGCGGTCCTTGACGCTCCCGACCGGCGTGATCACCGCAGCCGTGCCGCACGCGAATACCTCGGTGATCTCGCCGGAGGCCGCCTTCTCGCGCCATTCTTCGGTGCTGATGCGCTGCTCCTCGACCGACAGGCCCGAATCCATCGCGAGCGTGAGCAGCGAATCGCGGGTGATGCCCGGCAGCAGCGAACCCGACAACGCGGGGGTCACGAGGCGCGCGTCGGGGCCCGAGCCGTACACGAAGTACAGATTCATGCCGCCCATCTCTTCGACGTACTTCCGCTCGATGGCGTCGAGCCACACGACCTGGTCGCAGCCCTGCTCCGAGGCATGCGCCTGCGCGACCAGCGAAGCCGCGTAGTTGCCCGCGAACTTGGCGGCACCCGTACCTCCCGGTGCGGCGCGCACGTACTCACGCGAGAGCCACACACTCACCGGCTTGACCCCGCGAGGGAAGTACGCACCGGCGGGAGAGGCGATGAGCAGGTACTTGTACTCGGCCGAGGGGCGAACCCCGAGCGCCGGCTCGGTCGCGAACATGTAAGGGCGAAGGTAGAGCGATGATTCACCGCCGGCCTCGGGGACCCATTCGTGATCGACGTCCAGCAGTTCGGTGATCGACCGGGCGAACAGTTCCTCGGGCAGATGCGGCATCGCGATGCGGTCGGCCGACCGGTTGAACCGGGCGGCGTTGGCCTCGACACGGAACGACGCGATACTGCCGTCGCTCTGCCGGTATGCCTTGAGCCCTTCGAAGATCGACTGGCCGTAGTGCAGCACCATCGCGGCGGGGTCCAGCGAGATGGGCGCATAGGGCTCCACCTTCGCGTCGTGCCAACCGGTGCCCTCGGTGTAGGTGATCGTCACCATGTGGTCGGTGAAGTACCGGCCGAAGCCGGGATCGGCCAGGATCTCCTGGCGCCGCTCCGCGGAAGTCGGTGAGGGATGCGGGACGCGAGCGAATTCGAGGACACCTGTCATGAATGACAATGGTAACCAATCGTCTCCGACGCCTATTTGGTGTGGTCCGCGACGAACGGCGGAGCGACCACCTCGGCACGAAGCGAGCGGCCACGCACGTCGACGCTCACCTGGTCACCGACCGCAAGCCCGGCGTCCGTGTCGAGCAGAGCGAGTGCGATTCCGGTCTTGAGGGTCGGAGAGAAGGTACCCGAGGTGGTTTCACCCACTGCCGCACCGTCCTTCAGGACCGTCTGGCCCTGCCGCAGCACTCCGCGATCGAGAGCCCTGATACCCCACAGTCGACGCTTCGGACCCGCCTCTTTCTCCTCGAGCAACGCCTCCCGACCCCAGAACTCCGGCTTCTTCCAACCGACTGCCCAGCCGGTGCGGGCCTGCAGCGGCGAGATCGCGAGCGACAGCTCGTGCCCGTGCAGCGGGTACCCCATCTCGGTACGCAGGGTGTCGCGGGCGCCTAGACCTGCGACCTGACCCCCCGCGGCACGCACTGCCATTTCCAGCGCACGGAACAACGCCTCGGCGCCGTCCCAGGCCGGCAGAACCTCGAATCCGCGTTCGCCGGTGTAGCCGCTGCGGCACACGCGCACGGGTGTGCCGTTCCACTCCGCGTCCACGAACCCCATGTATGAGATGTCCGTCGGCAATCCCAGTTCCGTCAGGATGTCGGCGGATCTCGGGCCCTGCACCGCCAGGACTGCGTAGTCGCGATGCTGATCGGTGACGGTGATGCCGTCCGGTGCCTTCGCGACGAGTTCCGCGACGACCGCTGCGGTGTTCGCGGCGTTCGGCACGAGGAAGAGTTCCTCGTCCGACACGTAGTAGACGATGAGGTCGTCGATGACCCCGCCGGATTCCGTGCAGCACAGGGTGTACTGCGCCTTGCCGGGTCCGATCTTCGCCAGGTCGTTGGTGAGGGCCGAGTTCACGAACTCTGCGGCGCTCGGTCCGGCCACCAGTGCCTTGCCGAGATGACTGACGTCGAACAGGCCCACGTTCTCACGGACCGCCGTGTGCTCGGAGACCGTGCCCGCGTAGGACACGGGCATCTCCCACCCGCCGAACGGCGCGAATGTCGCGCCGAGTTCGACATGAACGGCATGGATCGGACCCCGCTGCAATTCCTGGTCGCTCATGTGACATGAGGCTAGTCGACCCGCTGCGCGACGCGGTTCTGTCCGGCCACACCCACGACATGTCCGCGCGATCACTAGCATCGTTCGGGACCACCTTCTTGCGTCACCCTCGTCTGCCTAGGAGTTGCCCAGTGAGCGCACCGACCCCGGAGTTGCCCGAACTCGTTCTCGCCGGCTCGGTATCGAAGCGAGCCGACGTACTCGTCGTCGGCCTGACGTCGTCCGACGGAAACCCCGAGGTCCTGCTCGGCGACGGCGTGATCGACGAAGACGTGCTCGGGAGCATTCTCGACGCGGTGCAGGCAGTCGGAGCCACCGGTCGCGCGGAGGAGATCACCCGCGTGCCCGCACCCGCCGAACTCCCCGTCGCGAGTGTCGTGGCCGTCGGTCTCGGCGCCGCCGACGGGATCGACGCCGAGCAGGTGCGTCGCGCAGCGGGGGCCGCCTCCCGCGCACTGGCCGGTGCCGCCACCGTGGCGACCACCCTGTCCGCCGTCGACCTCGGTGCCGCCGCGGAGGGCTTCGCCCTCGGCGCGTACACCTACACCGAGTTCCGGTCGGAGAAGTCGGCGCCCGGTGCCGACAAGAAACCGCCGTCGCGGATCGAACTGCTGGTTGCCTCGACCCGTGATCGCGCCGCCAAGGCCGCACTCGTGCGGTCGAACGCGATTGCGGAAGCTGTCGCAACCGCCCGCGAGTTCGTCAACACCCCGCCCAGCCACCTGTACCCGGCGTCCTTCGCCGAGCGCGCGAAAGCTCTCGGTGAGGCGGCAGGACTGAAGGTCGAGGTGCTCGACGAGAAGGCCCTGGAGAAGCAGGGCTTCGGCGGCATCGTCGGGGTCGGCAAGGGGTCGTCGCGGCCACCGCGGCTCGTGCGCCTGTCGTACGCCTCGAAGAAGCGCAAGGCCCCGAAGGTTGCGCTCGTCGGCAAGGGTGTCACCTTCGACACCGGCGGCATCTCGATCAAGCCGGCCGCCGGCATGGAGGCGATGACCTCCGACATGGCGGGTGCCGCAGCCGTCGTCGCGACCGTGGTGCTCGCCGCGAAGCTGGGGGTTGCCGTCGACGTCACCGCCACGGTGCCGATGGCCGAGAACATGCCGTCGTCGACAGCGCAGCGTCCCGGCGATGTCCTGACCCAGTACGGCGGCACCACCGTCGAGGTGATCAACACCGACGCCGAGGGCCGGCTGATTCTCGCCGACGCCATCGTGCGCGCGTGCGAGGACGAGCCCGATTACCTGATCGACACCGCGACGCTGACCGGTGCGCAGATGGTGGCGCTCGGCACTCGCACGCCCGGCGTGATGGGTACCGAGGAGTTCCGCGACCGGGTCGCGGCGCTGTCGCAGGAGGTCGGTGAGAACGGCTGGGCGATGCCGCTGCCGAAGTATATGAGCTCGGATCTCGAGTCGCGGGTCGCCGACCTCGCGAACGTCGGCCCGAACCGCTGGGGCGGCATGCTGACCGCGGGGCTGTTCCTGAAGGAGTTCGTCTCCGATGGCGTCCAATGGGTCCACATCGACGTCGCCGGCCCGGCTTTCAACACCGGGGGCCCGTTCGGGTACGTCGGTAAGGGCGGCACCGGCGTGCCGGTGCGCACGATGCTCGCGGCCATCGAGGACATCGCAGATCACGGATGACGACAGTCGCCCATTACTGCCGTGAGGTCGACGCGGCCGTCCCCCTGAGGCGGGTGGGACGGCCGCGTGGGGGCGGACACACCACGAAAGCGGTGTGAGCAGATCCGCCCCTCGTCGAACATCCGATGGCGACGAGTGCAAGGATGGTTCCGGGCATGCCTCCTCCGGTATCGGCCCACGAGAACACCTGAACCAACCGCACGAGTCCCCGGCCTCGAGCACAATGGGAGCGCGACCACACAATGGTCGACACCCACGAGTCGGTACAACTCAACACACCCGAACACAACCGTCGAGGAGTCAACAGACATGGCCTTCTCCGTCCAGATGCCAGCGCTTGGTGAGAGCGTCACCGAGGGAACTGTCACGCGATGGCTCAAGCAGGAAGGAGACACGGTCGAAGTCGATGAGCCGCTGCTCGAAGTCTCCACGGACAAGGTCGACACCGAGATCCCGTCTCCCGCTGCCGGCGTGCTGATCAAGATCGTCGCTCAGGAAGACGACACCGTCGAGATCGGCGGCGAGCTCGCACAGATCGGCGACGAAGGCGAATCCGCGGGTAGCGCACCCGCCCCTGCAGCCGAAGCAGCTGCTCCTGCAACCGAGGCACCTGCGCCCGCCGCCGAGGCCGCACCGGCTCCCGCCGCACCCGCGCAGTCGAACGGCAACGGTGCGGGCACCCTCGTCACCATGCCTGCACTCGGCGAATCCGTCACCGAAGGCACCGTCACCCGCTGGCTCAAGGCCATCGGCGACGAGGTCGCCGTCGACGAACCCCTCCTCGAGGTCTCCACCGACAAGGTCGACACCGAGATTCCGTCCCCCGTCGCCGGGATCCTCACCGAGATCTCCGCACAGGAAGACGACACCGTCGAGGTCGGCGGCCGGCTCGCCGTCATCGGCTCCGAGACTCCTGCCGAGGCCCCCGCCGCACCCGCACCGGCCGCACCCGCACCTGCTGCAGCACCCGCGCCGGCAGCGACGGCTCCCGCTCCGGCTGCTTCTGCACCCGCGGCAGCGCCCGCATCTGCTGCCCCGGCTCCCGCCGCAGCAGCACCGTCGGGCGATGCGACGCCGTATGTCACGCCGCTCGTGCGCAAGCTCGCCTCGCAGCACAATGTCGACCTGTCCACTGTCAAGGGCACCGGCGTCGGCGGGCGTATCCGCAAACAGGACGTACTCGCAGCCGCGGAGGCGAAGAAGGCGGCTCCTGCTGCCACAGCACCCGCCGCAGCAGCACCTGCCTCAGCGACCGCGTCCGGAGTTGCTCCGGGTGTGCGGCCTGAGCTGGCGAATCTGCGTGGAACCACGCAGAAGGCCAACCGCATCCGCCAGATCACCGCGACGAAGACCCGCGAGTCGCTGCAGAACACCGCGCAGCTCACACAGACCTTCGAGGTGGACGTCACCAAGATCGCACAGTTGCGCGCCCAGGCGAAGAAGTCCTTCGCCGAGCGTGAGGGCGTCAACCTGACGTACCTGCCGTTCTTCGCGAAGGCCGTTGTCGAGGCACTCAAGGTGCACCCGAACATCAACGCGTCGTACGACGAGGCCAACAAGCAGATCACTTACCACGCGGCCGAGCACCTCGGTATCGCCGTGGACACCGAGCAGGGCCTGCTCTCCCCGGTGATCCACAACGCCGGCGACCTGTCGCTGGGCGGTCTCGCACGTGCGATCGCAGATATCGCCGAGCGCTCGCGTAATGGTGGCCTCAAGCCCGACGAGCTCTCCGGTGGCACCTTCACCATCACGAACATCGGGAGCCAGGGCGCCCTGTTCGACACCCCGATCCTGGTTCCGCCGCAGGCCGGCATGCTTGGAACGGGTGCGATCGTCAAGCGCCCGGTTGTCGTCCAGGACGAGACCGGCAACGAATCGATCGGTGTGCGGTCGATGTGCTACCTGCCGCTCACCTACGATCACCGACTCGTCGACGGTGCCGACGCCGGACGGTTCCTCAAGACGATCAAGCATCGTCTCGAGGAGGGCGCGTTCGAGGCCGATCTCGGTCTGTGATGCGCCCAGCAGAGCTGTAGCTACACAATGGAGTGACCGAGGCGGGGGTGTCGTCGATTCGACGGCACCCCCGCCTCCTGCACTGCGGCGTAATGTCGACACCTATGAGCAATGCCACGTCCTCCGCACGTCTCGACTCCGCACCGGTCGTTGTAGCTCAGCTGGGCCTGATCGGTTACCTCGAAGCCTGGGAACGTCAGCGCGAGCTCGCTGCCGAACGTGCCGACGGCATCGGCGCGGACACTCTGCTCCTTCTCGAGCACCCACCCGTGTACACCGCAGGTAGGCGGACCGAAGATTCCGACCGCCCCTCCGACGGCACTCCGGTCATCGACGTCGATCGGGGCGGGAAGATCACGTGGCACGGTCCCGGTCAGCTCGTCGGCTATCCGATCGTCCGGCTCGCCGAGCCGATCGACGTCGTCGACTACGTCCGGCGGATCGAGCAGGCACTGATTGCCGTGTGCACCGACATGGGACTGGTGTGCGGACGCGTCGAAGGCCGCTCCGGTGTGTGGCTGCCCGCAGAACTGCGCGACGGGCGGTGGCTCGCCGAACGAAAGATCGCCGCGATCGGTATACGCGTGCAGCGCGGTGTCGCGATGCACGGGTTCGCCCTCAATTGCGACTCCGCACTCGACGCGTTCGACTCGATCGTCCCGTGCGGTATCCGCGACGCGGGAGTTGCCTCTCTCACGGGCGAACTCGGTCGCGACGTGACAGTGCACGAGGTCGTTCCGGCGGTGACCGACGCGGTCGTCGCGGCGCTCGACGGCCGACTTCCGGTCACCGAGTGCAACATCGAACGGGTCACCTTCGAGCAGGCTGTCTCAGCTGCTGCACCTGATCCGACCACACCGGAGTTCACTACTCACCGGTTCTGACATGTCCACACCCGGAAGAAGTTTCACCTGGTGCTCGGGCGTACCATCGATGGCGTGACTGTCGCCCCAGAAGGACGCAAGCTGCTGCGGATCGAGACCCGGAACGCGCAGACGCCTATCGAACGTAAGCCCAATTGGATCAAGACCCGCGCCAAGATGGGTCCGGAGTACACCGACCTGAAAGGCCTCGTGCGGCGTGAGGGCCTGCACACGGTCTGCGAGGAAGCAGGGTGTCCCAACATCTACGAATGCTGGGAAGACCGCGAGGCCACCTTCCTGATCGGTGGTGAGCAGTGCACCCGCCGCTGCGACTTCTGCCAGATCGACACCGGCAAGCCCGCCGCGCTCGACCGCGACGAGCCGCGTCGCGTCGCCGAATCGGTGCAGGCGATGGGACTGCGCTACTCGACGATCACCGGTGTCGCCCGCGACGATCTCCCCGATGGCGGCGCCTGGCTGTACGCAGAGACAGTTCGCAAGATCCACGAGCTCAATCCTGGAACCGGCGTCGAGAACCTGATTCCGGATTTCAACGGCAAGCCCGAACTCCTGCAGGAAGTCTTCGACTCGCGGCCGGAGGTTCTCGCGCACAACGTCGAGACCGTCCCGCGCATCTTCAAGAGGATCCGTCCCGCGTTCCGCTACCAAAGGTCCCTGGATGTGATCACCGCTGCCCGCGAGTTCGGGCTCGTCACCAAATCCAACCTGATTCTGGGAATGGGCGAGACTCCCGACGAGGTCACCGAAGCGCTGCATGACCTGCACGACGCCGGCTGCGACATCATCACGATCACGCAGTACCTGCGCCCGTCACCGCGGCATCATCCCGTCGAGCGGTGGGTCAAGCCCGAGGAGTTCGTCGCCCACTCCGAGATGGCCGAGAAGATCGGCTTCGCAGGTGTGATGGCGGGGCCACTGGTGCGCTCGTCGTACCGCGCCGGACGCCTGTACGCGCAGGCGATGGCTCACCACGGTCGAGAACTGCCCGCCGGTCAGGCGCATCTCGCACAGGAGGGCTCCGCGAGCCAGGAAGCCAGCTCGGTTCTCGCCCGCTTCGGAAGCTAGCAACGGGAACGGTACCGCGGTGGCAGGCAGTCCATCGCAGAGAAAGTATCCTGGTAGTCATGGCGAAGGGCAGCAAGACCGACAAGGAAGCGAAGGCCGCGGCGAAAGCCGCGCGCAAGCAGGCATCGAAGGAGCGTCGCACACAGCTGTGGCAGGCCTTCCAGATTCAGCGCAAGGAAGACAAGGCGCTTCTGCCGTGGATGATCGGTGTGCTTGTCGCTTCGATCGTCGTGTTCTTCGTGATCGGGCTGATCTTCAGCATCCAGTGGTTCCTGTTGCCGATCGGCATCCTCGTCGGTGTCCTCGCAGCGTTCATCATCTTCGGGCGTCGCGTTCAGAAGACCGTCTACAAGAAGGCCGACGGTCAGGCAGGCGCGGCAGCGTGGGCGCTCGACAATCTTCAGGGCGCCTGGCGCGTCTCACAGGCCGTCGCCGGCACCACCCAACTCGACGCACTGCATCGAGTGATCGGTCGGCCCGGGGTCATCCTCGTCGGCGAGGGCAACCCGGGTCGGATCAAGCCGCTGATGGCGCAGGAGAAGAAGCGCGTTGCGCGCCTCATCGGTGACACTCCTATCTACGAGTTCACCGTCGGCAACGAGGAAGGCCAGATCCCTCTGGCGCAGCTGCAGAAACAGTTGAACAAGCTTCCTCGCAACATCGACACCAAGCGGATGGATGCGATCGAAGGCCGTCTGTCGGCGCTGAGCACCAAGAAGAGCGGCCCTGCGATGCCGAAGGGTCCGCTGCCGGCGGGCGCGAAGATGCGGAGCGTGCAGCGCACCATGCGCCGCCGCTGAACCACCGTGCCGAACAGCCGAGAGCCGTCGTCCCGATCGGGACGACGGCTCTCGGCCATTGCAGGAAGTCAGCGCGAACGCACGAGTGCGGTGCCGGTCGCGCGGTCTTGCAGGCCCCTGCCGTCGATGTCGGTGACCAGAGCCGGAGCGATGAAGACGAGCAGGATCTGCCGCGCAAAGGCACGGATGAGTCCGACGCGAGCGGGTGCATCCACGCGGACCACCTGGATCCCCGCGATGAACTGCCCCGGTGTGAACGAGAACAACGTCACTGTGACGATGCCTACACCGCACCAGATGAGAAGCGTGTATGCAGACAACAACGGGCTCTCGAGTGGGTTGTCGCCCACCAGTGCCATCGCGATCGCCATCGACGAGAACCAGTCGATGACCAGCGCGAGGACCCGCTTCGCCGACGAGACGAGCGCACCCGGGCCGTGTTCCGGGAGCCCGAGCCACTCCCCGGGATACTTCTGCTCCCCGCCCTGTCCCTGGGGAAGAGCCGCCGAGGGGCCCGATAGCCAACTACCCGTCATCCGCGCCATGGGTCCAGGATAGTCTGGTACGTGCGGACCAGGGCAGACCCATGCACCCGTCGGTGACCTCTACCACGTTCTTCGGGCCTCACACCAGGGCAACCTGATGTGTAACACCGGCGAAACATAGGTTTGACGACCGGGCAACACCGGGTCAATACGGTCTGATCCGACGCAGGCGCCCAGCACCAAATGGCGCGCACCGACTGAAGGAGCACAAGCGTGGCGTTCACCACGGCCGAAGAGGTCATCAAGTTCATCGCGGACGAAAATGTCGAATACGTCGACGTCCGCTTCACGGACCTGCCCGGCATCGAACAGCACTTCTCCATCCCCGCGAAGGCATTCAACCAGGATGTCTTCGAAGACGGTTTGGCATTCGACGGATCATCCGTCCGCGGATTCCAGTCGATCCACGAGTCCGACATGCTGCTCCTTCCCGACGTGACCACCGCACGCCTGGACCCCTTCCGCGCAGCCAAGACGCTGAATGTCAGCTTCTTCGTCCACGATCCGTTCACTCGTGAGTCCTACAGCCGCGACCCGCGCAACGTCGCTCGCAAGGCGGAGGAATATCTCGCCAGCACCGGCATCGCCGATACCGCGTTCTTCGGCGCCGAGGCCGAGTTCTACATTTTCGACTCGGTCCGCTACGACTCCGCCATCAACGGTGCGTTCTACGAGGTCGACTCCATCTCGGGCTCGTGGAACACCGGTGCCGACTACAACGCCGACGGCTCCGCCAACCGCGGCTACAAGGTCCGCCCGAAGGGTGGCTACTTCCCCGTCGCGCCGTACGACCATTACGTCGACCTCCGCGACGCGATCTCCACCAACCTGTCGAATGCGGGCTTCGAGCTCGAACGCGGCCACCACGAGGTCGGCACCGGCGGCCAGGCCGAGATCAACTACAAGTTCAACACGCTGCTCTCGGCCGCCGATGACCTGCAGCTGTTCAAGTACATCGTCAAGAACACCGCATGGCAGCACGGCAAGACTGCAACCTTCATGCCGAAGCCGCTCTTCGGCGACAACGGCTCGGGCATGCACGTCCACCAGTCGCTGTGGAAGGACGGCAAGCCGCTGTTCCACGATGAGGCCGGCTACGCAGGCCTGTCGGATCTCGCCCGCTGGTACATCGGCGGCATCCTGCATCACGCGCCG
Organism: Rhodococcus artemisiae; assembly: GCF_036327795.1. Taxonomy (NCBI): domain Bacteria; kingdom Bacillati; phylum Actinomycetota; class Actinomycetes; order Mycobacteriales; family Nocardiaceae; genus Rhodococcus; species Rhodococcus artemisiae. The sequence continues at coordinate 506,117 of NZ_JAUTXY010000003.1, read as the reverse complement.
TCGCTGCTCGCGTTCACCAACCCGACGATCAACTCGTACCACCGCCTTGTTCCGGGCTACGAGGCTCCGATCAACCTGGTGTACAGCCAGCGCAACCGTTCGGCTGCGGTCCGTATCCCGATCACGGGCAACAACCCGAAGGCCAAACGCCTCGAGTTCCGCGCGCCGGACTCCTCGGGCAACCCTTACCTGAACTTCGCAGCTCAGATGATGGCCGGCCTCGACGGCATCAAGAACAAGATCGAGCCGCTCGCTCCGGTCGACAAGGACCTCTACGAGCTTCCGCCGGAGGAGGCCAAGAACATCCCGCAGGCTCCTACGTCGCTGCCCGCGGTCATCGACCGTCTCGAGGCCGACCACGAGTACCTCACCGAGGGTGGCGTGTTCACCACCGACCTGATCGAGACCTGGATCTCACTCAAGCGTGAGCAGGAGATCGCTCCGGTCAACCTGCGCCCGCACCCCTACGAATTCCAGCTGTACTTCGACTGCTGAGTCGTTGATACTCGAACGCAGACCGGATGGATCTGCGCTCTGAAACGAGAGTCACCCACGGAATGCCGTGGGTGACTCTCATTTTCATGTCTGTGAAGGTCCCCGCTCTTCTCGGATTCGCCGCACCACCGCCACCACAACGTGTCAGGTTGCGACAGGGCGTCCGGTGTGGACAGCTTCGGCACCGGGTGCGAGTCGCACGATGATCCTCTTGGACGTCGGCGTATTGCACACATCCGCAACGGAATCCCGGTGCATCAGAAGGATCAGCGATTCACGCCCGGTGACGACGTGTGAGCGATTGAGTTTGGTAGTCACCTGAACAGTCCAGTCCTCCTTGGCAATACCGTATTCAGCGCGTTTCGAGTCGGAGATGGCGGCGACGATGTTCCCGGCCATCGACACCATCACCTTGACATCACCGCGTTCGACCGCGTTCACACTGTTGACGGTATCGAGGCCATGCTCTCGTGGCGGATCGAATTGGAACTCGGCTGCAAGTGCATTGCGGAACTCGTCCGGCATCTGCTCCCAGATTCCCATGGTGCGGTCGCCTTGGACGTTGCTGTGGCCGCGGATCGGTGAGGCGCCTGCACCCGGTTTGCCGATATTGCCGCGCAACAACAGCAGGTTCATGATCTCGGCAATCGTGGCAACCCCATTCTTGTGTTGTGTGATTCCGAGACACAACGTGATGATCGTGGCGTTCGACTCGATATACCGCCTCGCCGACGACGAGATCTGATCCGAGGTCAAACCGGTGGCATCGAGAGCTTCCTGATCGTCGAGCGAGAGAATGTGGTCGCGATCGGACTCGAATCCTGTGCAGTGGGTGTCGAGGAATTCATTCTCGAGTACGGTTCCGGGGGAGCTCTGCTCTGCGAGCAGAACACGCTTCGCGACAGCCTGGATCAGGTGCATGTCGCCGCCGCTACGGATCAGATGGGCCTTACCGAAGTCGTCGTAGCCGATCGTCGACTTGCCGATCCCGATGGCCGGTGTCATGCCGGCGCCGGTGGCCTCATGGCGCATGTTCGAGCAGTCCGGCAGGTTGTTCGTTCCGAACGCACGCGCGAACAGCTGATAGAGCTAGGCGGGCTCGTTCATGATTCGGCCGCTGGTGTGGAAGACTGCCTGGCGCATCGCAGTGGCAGCGTGGTCGGCGCCGGACCCACGGTTCGAGAGCGAGTCGCCGCAATGCCGATTCCAGCGCCGGACTCGCTGGTGATGGGCATACTGTGACTACGGCCGACGGCCCGTGGCCCTTGTTTGTACATTTCGGCGGCATCGGGGTCTTCTGCCCTCGGCGGCAGTGGTCGCCGCCTGTCTCCCGGAGAGGTTGATGGCGGAACAGCAAGCCGTACCGGCAGACTCACCTGTTCCTGCCCGCGAAATCACCGTGACCTGTGTGCTGGCGATCATCGCCGGCGCGGTCATCGGATTCATCGGAGGCGCATTTCGCTGGTGTCTGGCAGTCGCCGAAGAGTGGCGCGTCCACATGCTTCACTGGGCACACGGTCTACCTGGTCCGAGTTGGCTGATTCCGGTAGGGATCACTGCGCTGTGCGCCGCGTCGGCTGCGTTGATCGTGCGTCCCATCCCACTTGCCGCCGGGAGCGGGGTACAACACGTGGAGGCCGTCGCCCGAGGCGAGGCGGAACCGCCACGTCTTCTCGTTCTGCCCGCGAAATTCTTCGGTGGCCTCCTCGCAATGGGATCTGGCCTCGTCCTCGGCCGGGAAGGTCCGATCGTCCATATGGGAGCGGTGGTCGGCGCTGAATCGGCGCGCAGGGCTCGCACGAGCGACGGACACGTGCGGTTGCTGCAAACATCGGTGTCCGGCGCCGGTCTGGCGGTGGCGTTCAATGCACCGATCGGGGGCGCACTGTTCGTCTTCGAGGAGGTAACCCGCGCATTCCGTTTCCGCACAGTGGTACCGGTCCTGTTGTCCGTAGCAGTCGGAGTCGCCTGCTCACGGCTGATCCTGGGTGATCGACCTGATTTCGACGTCGGCCCCCTCGATCCTCCGTCGATCACCCTCCTCCCGGTATTCGTGGTGTTCGGATTGCTGACGGGACTGTTCGGTGCCGTGTACAACCGGCTCGTGATGCGGCTGCTGGCCACCTCCGATGCCCTGCGTTCGGTGTCGCCTATTGCGAAAGCAGCCGTGATCGGCGGAATGATCGGCCTCGTGTCCGTGGTCGCGCCACTCGCCGCGGGTGGCGGCGACACCGTGTCCCAGCACCTGGTCAGTGGCGGGACCATCGCACTACCCATGATGGCCTGGCTGGTCGTGGTGCGGTTCGTCGCGGGTCCGCTGTCCTACGCCGCGGGCACTCCCGGCGGCTTGTTCGCTCCGCTGCTCGCGCTCGGGGCCCTGTGGGGCGTGCTGTACGCACGGGTCGCAGAGACTCTCATCCCCGGTATCGATTCCTCGCTGGCCGTACCCATGGTGATCGTGGGCATGGCGGCCCTCTTCAGCGCATCCGTGCGGGCTCCGCTCACCGGAATCGCGCTGGTCGTGGAGATGACAGGGACTACAAGCGTCACGGTGCCCATGCTCCTCGCGTCGGCGGGAGCGGTGGTCGTCGCTCATCTTGTCGGGGCCGCGCCGATCTATGACAGCCTCCGCGCGAGGATGCTCGCCTCTTCCAGCCCACCGAACCACGGGCCCGTGTGAGCTCGAATCAGTCCGGAAGATCCTGATCGAATGCGTATTTCCTCTCCCCCGGTCAGACATGCTCGGGCTCCCTGACCTCCCCCTGCGTTGCGCCCTGCTCGGCAGCTTCCGCTGCGAGACGCTGCCCCAGCACGGATTTGCGACGACCGTAGGCGAAGTAGACAACCACACCCAGCGCCATCCACACCGCGAACCGGATCCACGTCTCCACAGAAAGGTTCAGCATCAGCCAGCCACACGCGATCACAGCGAGGATCGGAACCCACGGCATGAGCGGCACCCGGAATCCACGCGGTAGGTCGGGACGGGTACGGCGGAGCACCATGACGCCGACACACACGAGGACGAATGCGAACAGTGTGCCGATATTGACCATCTCTTCGAGCACGCCCATCGGGAACACCGCGGCGAGGGCCGCCACCACACCGCCGACAATCAATGTGATGCGCACGGGAACACCCTTGTGGTTCGTCCTGGCGAGCTTGCGCGTCACCAGCCCGTCCCTCGACATTGCGAACAACACTCGCGTCTGACCGAGCATCATCACCATGACGACCGTGGTGAGTCCGGCGAGACCGCCTACATTGATGACCATCTGTGCCCAGCCGATACCGTGAGCCTCGAATGCGGTGGCGAGGGTGGCACTTCCGTCCCCGACGAGCGCGCTCCCCGTCCTCAGGTCGGTGTACTTGACCATGCCGGTCAGCACGAGAGTGACACCGACATAGAGCACGGTGACGATCGCGAGCGACCCGAGAATTCCGCGCGGGAGTGCTTTCTGAGGGTGCTTGGTCTCTTCGGCAGTCGTAGCGACCACATCGAATCCGATGAAAGCGAAGAACACGAGACTCGCGGCGGCCAGGAGTCCGTACCATCCGTAGCTGCTGCCGTCAGCTCCGGTGAGCGCGGAGAAGAGCGACTGGTGCACACCGTGCGCGACATCCTGAGATTCTTCGGCCGGCGGAACGTACGGCGAGTAATTGCTCTTGTCGATGTAGAAAATGCCGACGACGATGACGAGTACCACCACAGCGACCTTGATCGCGGTGACGACCGCCGACACCCGCGACGACACCTTCGTGCCGATCGCGAGCACGATCGTGATTGCACCGACGATGAGCAGCGCACCCCAGTCGACGGAAATCGGCCCCAGATCGACCGTGGAACTTCCACCGAACATGCCTCCCAGATACAGCGACCACCCCTTGGCGACCACGGCAGAGGCCAGAGCGAATTCGAGGATCAGATCCCACCCGATGATCCAGGCGACGAACTCACCGAAAGTGGCATAGGAGAACGTGTATGCGCTCCCTGCGACAGGAACGGCAGACGCGAACTCCGCGTAGCACAGCGCGGCGAGCCCACAGGCGATCGCAGCGAGCACGAACGCCAGCGAGATGGACGGCCCGGCAACGTTACCGGCGGTGCGAGCAGTGAGGGTGAAGATGCCGGCACCGACGACGACGGCGACACCGAAAATCGTGAGGTCCTTGGCAGTCAGCTCTTTTCGTAGCCGCGAGCAGGGTTCGTCGGTATCCGCGATCGATTGTTCGACGGATTTGGTGCGCCATATGCCTACTCCGGGCATGGCGTGCTCCTCGGGATGGGTTGTGGTGCCCGCCGAACCCTGTGGGTGACCGGCAGGGCGAAACAGCTCACGGGATACGCGCGCAGTACTGTCGGCTGCATTTGCATGAGCATTTCAATGCGGCAATCATGGCACTGTAGTGATCCGTGTCAAGGACTTTCGATTCAGCTGATCGATATGTTCAAATAGTGATGCGCATCACAAGAGAAAGGGTGTCATCGTGTTCAGTCTCGACCGGCTCGACACAGCTCTCCTCGCAGAGCTCACGCACAACCCGAGGGCAGGTATCGTCGATCTCTCGGCCAAGCTCGGCGTCGCGCGCAACACCGTCCAATCGCGGATCAAGAAACTCGAAGAATCGGGCGCGGTCACCGGATACCGGCCGGTCGTCGACCTCCCCAAGCTGGGCCTACCCCTCCAGGCATTCATCGGCGCCGAACTCGTCCAGGCGCGGATGGGCCTCGTCATCGCCGAACTCGAGCGATTCCCCGAGATCCTCGAAGTGCACGCGACGACAGGGCGGGAGGATCTCCTGATCAGAATGGCCGCACAGTCACAGGAAGACCTGCTGCAGGTCCTCGAACGCATCCACGGCATCGAAGGGGTCGCGCACACCACCACGACCCTGGCGCTCACCACCCCCGTGGCATATCGCACGCAGCCGCTGCTCGAACATCTCACCCGGGATGCAGGACACGGACGCTCGGCTCCGTCCACCCGGCCCTGACGGTCATCGGCACCACACAGCTCTACATACGACGCGCTGTATACACAACATGGAGGGAGTCACCCGCGGGCGACTCCCTCCATGATTTCCACGTCACACAGAATTTCTACGTCACACAGGATCGATGCGCTGCTCCGCAATCCGGTTCGCGGCAGCGCCGGGTGTGATATCCAGTACCCCCGACAGATCGAAGATCTCGACAGTTCGATCGAATATTCCGTCCACCCGAGCACGGACAGTGGCGGCGTCCGAGCCGTCGACCTCCCCCGCGACCTGGATCAGCCCACCGGCATTCGCCACGTAATCGGGAACCCAGATAATACCGCGACCACGCAGGATCTCCTCGACGGCGGGATCGGCCAACTGATTGTTGGCTGCACCGCATACCAATTGAGCGTCGAGAACACCCCCGGTCGTCGCCGTGAGTGTGCCGCCGAGCGCGCATGGGGCATAGACATCCAGAGAGGACGTGAGGACTCCGTCCGCCACCTTCACCGACGGGAAGTCCGATGCGACACGGGCCAGTGCGACAGGGTCCACGTCGGACACGACGATGTGGGCGCCATCGCGGGCGAGTAGTTCGACGAGCCGGTAGCCGACCTTGCCCAATCCTTCGACGCCCACTCTGTGCCCGGCGAGAGTGTCTCTCCCCCAGACAGTCCGGGCGCCCGCCCTCATCGCCTGGAACACCCCGAGCGCCGTCAATGGTGAGCTGTCGCCGGATCCCCCCGCCGCGGTCGTCCGGCCGACCGCATGCGCGGTATGCGTTCCGATCACGTCGAGGTCGCCGGCGTGGGTGCCTACATCGGCGGCGGTGATATAGCGGCCACCGAGCGACTCGACGAACCGCCCGTACGCGGCGAGCAACTCGTTGCTCTTGTCGACGGCCGGATCACCCAGGATGACGGCCTTTCCGCCACCGAGGTTCACTCCCGCTGCTGCCGCCTTGTAGGTCATTCCCCAAGAGAGTCGCAGCACGTCCTCGAGCGCCGTCGCTTCGTCGGGGTAGGGATAGAAGCGGGTGCCGCCGAGGGCCGGCCCGAGAGCCGTCGAGTGGACCGCGATGATCGCGCGGAGGCCGGTCGCGGCATCCTCGTGGAACACGACCTGTTCGTGCGGCCGGTCGGTCAGGCGCCGAGAGCGACCGAAGACGCCGAGAGCGGGATCGGTGACGGTCGGGCGGGCAGCGGTGGACGTGGTCACGTTCGGGTTCCCTTCAGAGGATGTGAATCGGATTGCAGGAGAAGACAACTCAGAAATCGGCATCGACGCCGAGTTCTTCGAGCCGGGCGCAATACTGTTCGACGGAGCGCAGTTTGATGTCCTCGTAGCCACGCACCATGTCCGGAAGTTCTGCGATCAGGACGGCACGGTCGTACGAGCCGGCACTCAGATCGGCGACGATCTGCTCGATCACGGCGGTGTAGTGCGCGAGCAGTGCACGTTCGATCCGCCGGACGTGGGCGTAACCGAACGGATCGAACCGGGTACCACGCAAGCGCTTCGCTTTTGCGAGCATCCGCAGGGTCGAATGCGACTTCGGTCCGAATCCGACCTTCTTGCGGCGTCCGAGCGCCCGCAGCACAGGCGGATGCAGCCGGTAGGTGAGCTGATACCCACCGGGCACCTGGGCTTGCACGGCGTCGACGAAGGCAGGGTCGACGAGCATCCGCGCGACCTCGTACTCGTCCTTGTAGGCCGTGAGTTTGAACAGGCCTCGGGCCACGGCCTCACTGAGGTCGGTGCGGTCGGTGAGACGACGTTCGGCCGCCCACACGGAGTGCACCCGTTCGATGTACCGCGCTGCGAGCGCCTCGTCCTGGAAATCGATGAGAGCGGCGGCGCGGATCTTCACCAGTCGCTGCACTTCCCCGTGAAAGGAAGTGCCGTCGAACAACCGGTCGGGCGCCACTGCCACAGGGCGGTCGCGGCGTGACGGTTCGGTGGCAGCGCGGAATGCATCGGGATCGGCGATCGCGGCGCGCCCCCACCGGAATGCAGCGATATTGGTTGCCGCCGCGACGCCGTTGATCTCGATCGCTTCCTCGACAGCGGCGGCCGGGATCTGCAGTCCGCCGAGTTGGTGCGCCGCTCCCACGATCAGGAAGTTCGCCGCAGCCGTCTCACCGAACAGCGCCTGCGATGCGGCGAGCGCGTCGAACGAGGCCAGCTCGCGCGTGGTCGCCTCGAGCCGTGCGAGCAGACCGTCCTCATCGGGATGACGGATCGACCGGTCGTACACCATGTCTCCGGTGGGTGTGCGGCTCGTCGACGCGACCGCGACGGTCGCGGCGCTGTCGGCGTAGGCGAGATTCTTCGGATCGGTGGCGGTGAGCAGATCCAGCGCAAGCAGGCAGGATGCCCCGCCGGTGCCGACGCGGTTGCCCGGTTCGAGATCGCCCACCGCGAAACGCAGGTGGGATACCACCGGACCGGCCTTCTGGCTCATCCCGATCTGGTCGAGCGATTCGACATCGAATCCGGCACGCAGCGCAGCAGTGGCCAGTACCTGGTTGACGGTGACGATGCCGGTGCCCCCGATCCCGGCGAGGAAGACGTTGCTGGTTCCGGCCGGGACGTCACCGGCGATGTCCGGTACGGCGGGCGGTGTCGGGGCGGTACGCCGCTCGAGCGTGCCTTCCGGCGCTGCCTCGACCGTCACGAAAGACGGGCAGTCCCCGTCGAGGCACGAATAGTCGGTATTGCACGACGTCTGATCGATTCGCGTCTTGGATCCGAATTCGGTGTCGACCGGCTGGACCGACAGGCAGTTGCTCTTGACGCCGCAGTCTCCGCATCCCTCACAGACCGCCTCGTTGACGACCACGCGGGTGGTGCGGGTGGGCAGAGTGCCGCGCTTGCGCTGACGACGTGCATCGGCCGCGCAGTGCTGGTCGTAGATGAGCACAGTGACGCCCGGAACCTCACGCAATAGTTTCTGCGCTTCGTCGAGCCTGTCGCGGTGCCACACCACAGTGCCGCGTGCGAGGGACCGCTTACGATGCCGCGTGGGGTCGTCCGAACAGATGATGATCTTACGAACGCCTTCGGTGGTCAGCTTGTGGGTCAGGGCGGGGATCTTCAGGGCACCTTCGGCGTCCTGCGCGCCCGTCATCGCGACGACGTCGTTGTAGAGCAGCTTGTAGGTGATGTTCACCCCGGCGGCGACACACGCCTGGATGGCAAGCTGACCGGAATGGAAGAAGGTTCCGTCGCCGATGTTCTGGAACATGTGCCCCACGTCGGTGAACGGCGCCTGCCCGATCCATTGAGCACCCTCCCCACCCATCTGGGTCAGGCCCGTCACGGCGCTGTCGGTGCGCCCGGACAGGGTGACAAGGGTGTGGCAGCCGATTCCGCCGCCGCCGATCGATCCCTCGGGTAGGGCGGTGGAGCGGTTGTGGGGGCAGCCGCTGCAGAAATACGGGGTGCGCGAGGTGGAGAGGACTTCGAGTGGTAGTTGCGGGAGGGGCCCCGGCCCGAGTTCGATGTACTTGCGCAACACCCGACGCAGCGGTCCGCGGATCCGGCCGGCGGTCAGTTCACCGTCGAAAGGCACGAGCGGACGCCCGTCGACATCCTTCTTCCCGAGGATGCGCGGTGCCGAGTCCGTGCCGTAGAGGATCTCTCGGATCTGGGTTTCGACGAAGGCCGTCTTGTCCTCCACGACGATCAGCTCGTCGAGTCCACGCGCGAAATCCCGGACGAGGTCCGGACCGACGGGGTAGGGCATTCCGATACGCAGCAACCGAATTCCTGCGCGGTGCAGGTCCGCATCGGCGACGCCGAGGTCGAGCAACGCCTGCCGCGTCGCGTCGAAGGTGGTTCCGGTGGCAGCGAGGCCGATCCGAGCGTGTGGTGGGTCGATCTCGATGACGTCGAGTGCGTTGGCCTTGCCGTAGGCCAGGACGGTCTTCCATCGCGGCCCGTACAGGTCCGCCTCGGCGATCACGCTGTCGCCGGGTGCCGCCATGGGACGCTGACGGTACGTGAACGGGCGTCCCTCCCACTCGATGTCGGGCACGGTGATGGGCAGATCCGCCACCGACCCTTCGATCGACCAGGCTCCGTCGGCGACATCGGCGACGATCTTGAGTGCGACCACGCACCCCGATGCGCGCGACAAGGCGACACCGTGAAGTCCCATCGTGACGATCTCGGCGGCGTTGCGCGGGAACAGCACGGGGATTCCCAGTGCAGCGAGGGATCGTTCACTCACGGCGGGCACGGTGGAAGATTTCGACGCCGGGTCGTCTCCGACCATCAGCAGCATTCCGCCGTTCGGGTCGACGCCGTACATGTTGGCATGACGCAACGCGTCGGTGGCGCGGTCGAGTCCGGGCCCCTTGCCGTACCAGACGCCGACCACTCCGTCGTGGGTGCGCGTACCGGCCCCGAGCTGCCCCTGACTTCCCCATACCGAGGTCGCCGCGAGTTCCTCGTTCAATCCGGGGGTGAAGGTGATGTCGTGCTCAGCGAGCACCTTCGGCATGCCGTGCAGCATCTTGTCGAGACCGCCGAGGGGGCTGCCTTGGTACCCGGAGACGAATGTGGCGACGCGGCGCCCGTCGCGGATGTCACGCACGTGCTGTTCCACGAGTTGCCGTGCAATCGCCTGCACTCCGGTGAGCAGCACCGTACCCGAGCCTGCCCGGTACCGGTCGTCGAGATCGTAGGGATGTCGTTCACTTCCGCGGATCACGGTCTCCGTCATCGTGCACCACCATTCCTTCGTGCGACGCTCGTGCCCATCGCGCCGCTTCGATCAGATCATTTGGTGCAGCAATATTGGGTTCAACTACCAGAACAAGTCAACAGACGACCAAACAACGAATCATAATGTCATTATGTGACCCACGGCACATCCTCTGGATGCACACCGTGATCAGCTACAGCGCCCAGCCCTCACCGATAGCGGGCCGTTCCACACTCACGGAAACCACTTGCACACGCGCGTACAGTAAATGATGTACGACACATTTTGCCGAAAGCCCCGGCAGAATTGTCGAGGGTGCGTTATGGCCCCCTAGTTCTTGCAGCCGAGGGGGTCTGTGCTCGTGCGGGGGCGGGAGATCAGCGCATCCGGTCGACAGATGGACGCGTCGTCGCTCTGCCGACCCCGAACACCGGGCACACCGGGTACCGGCACGCCTGGGCAGAGCACTGAATACCGACCTGTCTCCGAAAGGAGGCCGTCATGCGTACGACTCTTTCGGTCGCGGCGTGTGCAGCCGCCGGGGCCTTGCTACTGAGCCCTCTGGCGGCGGGGATCGCAGCAGCACAGAATGCACCGAACACCGTGGGAATGTCCCAGGAACAGGCCACCAGGACGTTGACCGACGCAAATGTGCCCTGGCGCATCATCAGTCGCGCCGGCAGCACCCTTCAGGATTGCACGGTGACCGAGCAACGCGACCGCGGTTACGTCACCGAGACCGACTACGAATGGGACTACGACAAACAGGAATGGAAGAAAGTGGAAACCGAGGTGTGGCGGGGTGTCGGGCTGATCATCTTGTGCAACTGAAGACGATGTGCGAGGCCGTATTGCTCGGCTACGGGCGAAACCTCACAGCTCACGGAATCTCGGAATCAAATGCTCGGCAACGTGCTTCGCCTCGTCGATGAGCGGCCAGCCGGCCAGAATCAGGGACGTAAGCCCCGTCTTGTCCCGTAATCTCCGTACGTGCCCGGTGATCTCGTCGGGCGTGCCCGCGTAATACACGGCCGACGAGCCGGTCGCGAAAATGTCCAGCGGCGACCATGCCGTGATGCCGGCATAGAGTCCATCACCGAGGTACAGATCCTCGGGCTCGGGCAGCTTTCCGGCGTTGATCGTGTCGACCCAGCATTGACGTTGCGCGTCTCGGGCAACGAAGGTGGTCAGGTCCTGTTGTCCGTGGGTGCGACGACGGACCGCACTGTCGAGCACCTCGCGGATCCGGTCGATGCCGGCGTCCTCGAACAACGACCGGAACCGATCGAGCGCCTCGGCCTGTGTCGGCCGCACGATGACGCCCGACAACGCACCGAAGTCGGTGTATTCGCGCCCTTGGGCTGCCGCGGACTCACGGGCTGCAGTGAACTTGGCGTCGACGAAGGCCGTCTCGCGCAACATGATCAGGTAGGCGTCGAGCACCTTGCCGGCGTTCTCCAGCCCGGCCGGTGAATCGCCAGTACCCCACAGGGGTACCGTATGACCACCGGAGGGCGGGTCGATGCGCAGCGGCGTGTTCGGGAAGTTCGATTCCGTACCCTCGGCGTAGATGCGATGGAAGTCGGCCCAGTACTGCTCGCCGAGTTCGTAGCGCCGGTCGTGCTCGACGTTCATGTCGTACTTGGTGAGGATGTTCTCGCGTCCGTTGACGGAGTTGATCATCAGTCGGCCGCCACTGAAGGCGTCGAAGGTCAGCGCCTTCTCGGCGAGCAAACGGGCCGGTGTCATATTGGCGTACACCGCGACGAGGAACTTCATCCGGCTGGTGTGCGCGGCAGCCCAGGTCGCGGAGATGAATGGATCGTTCGGCCAGGTCGCGACGAGCGCGCCGTCGAAACCACCATCATCGATCGTCTTGGCGAGCTCGATCTGCCGGTTCCCGTCCACGGGAAACAGCCCGTCGGGGCTCCACGGATAGTCGCCGTCGGCCTGAGTGAGGTACCAGAAAGTCTTGACTCCCATCAGTTCTCGTCCTTCTTCGGCAGCTCGAATGCCTCGATACGGGCGCGGTGGCGCAAGGCGTCGACGTCGACCGCGTACAGCGCGTCGAGGTAGGCCACCGCGAACGACCCAGGACCGGTCGAGTTCTGCTCGGCGATCTCGGCTGCGACGGCAACGTGCGTGTGTGCCGCGGCCAATCCGATCAGTGCGGTGGGCGCGACCGCAAGGTAGGCCGCGACGAGGCCGCCGAGCGAGCACCCGGTGGAGGTCACGCGGGGCAGCATGGCGCTGCCGCCCGCGATGCGCACTCCGGTGACCGCACCGTCGCGACCACGGCCCACCAAGTAGTCGACCGGTCCCGACGCGGACACCGCATCGGAATACTCGAGCAGGGCGAGCGCCGCCGGGATCGCCGCCGCCGCTTCGTCGGCGCTGTCGACGCCGCGCGTGTCGCCGCCCCGGCCCGCGAGCGCGATGATCTCCGAGGCATTGCCACGGACCGCGGTGGGACGATAGGCGAGCAGGTCCGCGGCGAGTCCGGTGCGCCACGGCAGCCCACCGACACCGACCGGGTCGAGCACCCATGGCGTCCCCGCATCGTGGGCGGCCTCTGCCGCGGCGATGAAGGCAGCAGCGGTTCCGTCGTCGGGTGTCCCGAGGTTGATCAGCACTCCCCCGGCGATACGCGCGAAGCCGCCTGCTTCGTGGACATTGTCGATATGGGCGTTGCTGGCACCCGCCGCGAGCAGAACATTGGTCAGGAAGTTCGCGGACACGATGTTGGTCAACGAGTGCACGAGCGGTGTGCGTGCACGCAGCGTGTCGAGAGCATCTGCGAGGTCATCGATTGTCGGCACGTTCGTCGTGGAGGTCATAAGGTTCCTGTCACGGGGGTGTCGGGTCTGGCTGGACGTCGGAGTCGGCACGCACGGCAGCGGGGACATCGCGGAGCGGGGTACGGCGTCATCGGTTTCCTCCCTCGTCCGAGATCATCGGCAGCGTCGGGTCCGCGGTCCACTCTGCGAGGGATCCGTCGTACACCGCGACGTCGTCGTGACCGGTCCGCACCAGAGCGAGCGCGACCAGGCACGCGGACACCCCGCCACCGCAGTAGACGATGAGGGGTTGCTCCGTCCCCGACAGCACGGCCTCGGACAGGGCGGCCAGTTCCGTGCGGGGACGCAGAACTCCGGCGCCGAGGAGCCTCTTTGCCGGCAGGTTCAGGCTGCCGGGAATACGGCCGCGCCTGGCATACCGCGTCGTTGCGGTGCCCGCGAACTGCTCGGGATCGAGCGCGCAGAGCAGCGTTCCCGATTCCGAACCCGCGCTGACCCCGAGGACGTCGTCGCGGTCGCGCCACAGGCCGTGGTCGGTGACCTTCGCCGGCTCGATTGCCGCCGGCGGTGCGGACTCCTCCGAGGAGAGTGGAAGACCGAGTTCGGTCCAGCGCGCGAGCCCGCCGTCGAGGACCCGCGCGCGAATACCGATGTTGCGCAGCATCCACCACACCCGCGACGCCCAGGTCATCTCGCCCGCGTCGTACACCACGATGTCGGTGCCGGGTCCGACACCGATGCGTGCGAGCTCGGCGGAGAGATGTTCGGGATCCGGTCGCGTGAAGTGCAGCGGACCATCCGGCGCACTGAACTCGCCGAGTAGATCGATGTGAACGGCACCCGGTATGTGCGCTCGACCCCAGATGGAGCGCCCGGATTCGGGGCGATAGTCGCCGTCGAACCGCGGTTTCGGAAACAACACGGTGGCATCGAGCACCACGACAGCTGCGAGGTCGCGCGCAAGATCCTCGGCGACCACGACGTCGTCGCCCCGGAAATCACAGCCCCGGGAATCGCGGCCCCGTGCCGTCCTCGGCTTCTCCTCGATCACGTCAGCGACGCTAAACGACGAATAACGTATACGCAAGTATCCGTTTGTCTACGATGGCATAATCTCCGCATACACCGAACCAGCGGACAGGAGCGCGATGACCGACCGGGAGACCACGGCCGACCTGACCGGCTCATTGCTCGGAGAGCTTCCCACCGGACGCGACGACCAGACGTCGAAGCAGTACCTGCGGCTGCGCGCCGACATCCTCGCGGGCAAGTTCCCGAGCGGCGCTGCACTGCACGAGACTCAGCTCAGCGACACCTACGGAGCTTCGCGCACCCCCATCCGGGAAGCCCTGAACTGGCTCGCCCACGACGGACTGCTCGAACGCGCCACTCGGGGGTTCCGGGTCCGGTCGGGGACCCCGGAGGATGTCATCGAGATCTACGCCGCGCGCGTGGCCCTCGAATCCGAAGCCGCCGGAGCCGCCGCGATCCGCCACACCGAGCTCGACCTGGCCCGGCTCGAACAGCTCCATACCTTCTGCTGCTCGGCCTCCGACGACACCGAGGTCCGGGCAGGCAACTTCCGATTCCACGAAGCACTGTGGCAGGCCGCGCACAATGCGACCATCACCGCACTTCTCATCCGGCTGACCACACAGCTACGGATCTACGATTCGGGCCCGCCCTCGACCTATGGCGAACCCGACGTACTCAACGGCGAACACGACCTCATTCTGAAAGCGCTCCGCGCGCGCGACGAGTCGGCCGCCCGCAAGCACATGCGAATACACCTCGAACGCAGCCGCGAACAGCGCATCAAGATGTTCGCCGGAGGTTGAGGGTCGGCACGAACACCTCAGTGCCCGTTCGTTTCCCCACCGAATACCCGCTCGACAACACCTCGCGCACGACGCGTGACGCGCAGGTAGTTGTCGAGGAACTCGGACGCGTCATCGCTGTGTTCGCCGGCCGCGCTCGCCACAGCCGCGAGCTGTCGCCCCGGCCCCGGAAGCTGATCACTCGGCTTTCCCCGCACCAGGACGAGGGCGTTGCGCGCACGGGTCGCGGTGATCCACGCGTCCCGGAGCAAATCGACGTCGGCCGCGCTGATGAGCTCGGCCGCACCGATCGCATCGAGTGTCTCCAGGGTCGACGTATTGCGCAGTGCCTCGATCTCGTGCGCGTGCTGGAGTTGCAGCAATTGCACTGTCCATTCGACGTCGGACAGTCCGCCACGCCCCAGTTTCGTGTGGGTGGCAGGATCGGCACCGCGTGGAAGCCGTTCGGAGTCCATCCGCGCTTTGATCCGACGGATTTCTCGCACCGCCTCCTGAGTGACCCCGCCCTCGGGGTAACGCACGCGGTCGATCATGTGGAGGAACCGGAGCCCGAGGTCGGGGTCGCCCGCGACAGTATGGGCACGCAGCAACGCCTGGACCTCCCACGTCTCTGCCCACTGCGTGTAGTAGGCCTCGTAGGATTTGAAGGTGCGCACGAGCGCTCCACTGCGCCCCTCGGGGCGTAGGTCGAGATCGACTTCGAGCGGTGGGTCGGTGCTCGGAGCGCCCAGGAGTCTACGGACCTGCTCGGCAACGGACACCGCCCATTTCACTGCGACGGTCTCGTCGGCGCCGGGAAGCGGTTCGCATACGAACAACACGTCGGCATCCGATCCGTAGCCGAGCTCGGCGCCACCGAGCCGGCCCATACCTATCACCGCGATTCGTGCCGGGGCCAGGCCCTTCTCGCGCTCGGATCCCCGGATCACCGCGGCCAGTGCCGCTTCCAGAACCGCCGACCAGACGGACGAGAGTGCTTCGCACACTTCTGGAACCGACAGCATCCCGAGAAGGTCGGCACTCGCGACGCGCGCGAGTTCCGCGCGACGCAGTGAACGGGCCGCAGCGATCGCACGAGACGGATCGTCGTAACGGGACGACGACGTGACGATCGCCTTCCCCACCTCGGTGGGTTTCGGTTCGAGGAGGCGCGGTCCCGTGGAGGCATCGGCGTAGAGCCGGATGACATCGGGTGCCTTGATGAGCAACTCGGGCACGTACGCGGACGTTCCCAGTACCTTCATCAGGCGTTCCGCGACCGACGGCTCGTCGCGCAGTACCCGCAGAAACCACACCGTGTCGTACAGCGCGTCGGACAGTCGCCGGTAGGCGAGCAGTCCGCCATCCGGATCGACTGTCTCACCGAGAGATTCGAGCAACTGCGGAAGCAGCAGGGCTTGAATTCTCGCCTTGCGCGACGCGCCCCCGGACAGCGCGGTGAGATGCTCGAGGGCATGCTCGGGTGCGGTGTAGCCGAGGGCCGCGAGCTGCCGAACAGCGGCGTCCGGCGACAATCGCACTGCGTCCTTGTCGAGCCTGGTCACCGATTCGAGCAGTGGCCGATAGAACAACCGCGCGTGAAGCCGACGGATCCGCGCCGAGTTGCGTTTGATCTCGGATTGGAGGACGCCGAGCGAATCCTTCCGTCCGTCCGGCCGCATGTGTGCCGCGCGTGCGAGCCAACGCAGGTTCTCTCGGTCGTCCGGAGGCGGGAGGGTATGGGTGCGCTTGAGTCGCTGGAGTTGCAGACGGTGTTCGAGCAAGCGGAGGAACTCGTACGACGCGCGCAGGTTCGCAGCATCGTCACGCCCGACGTAGCCACCGTCGGCGAGCGCGGACAGGGCCTCCACGGTGTTGGGCACGCGCAACGATTCGTCAGTACGTCCGTGCACCATCTGCAGCAGTTGTACTGCGAATTCGACGTCGCGCAGACTGCCTTTTCCGAGTTTGAGTTCCCGTTCGCGCAGATCCGCGGGGACGAGTTCTTCCACCCGTCGGCGCATCGCCTGCACCTCCGGCACAAATGCTTCGCGCTCCGAGGCCGTCCACACCAACGGACTCAAGGCCTCGATGTAGCGGCGACCCAGGTCGAGATCGCCGGTCATCGGCCTGGCCTTGAGGAGTGCCTGGAACTCCCACGTCTTGGCCCACCGGTTGTAGTAGGCCACATGAGATTCGAGGGTACGCACCAATTCGCCGCGTTTACCCTCGGGCCGCAGCGCGGCGTCGACTTCGAAGAACGCCGAGGTTCCGATTCGCATCATCTCGCCCGCGATACGGCTGGCTCTCGCATCGGCCGGTTCGGCAACGAAGATCACATCGACATCACTGACGTAATTGAGTTCGCGCGCGCCACACTTGCCCATCGCGATGACCGCGATGTCAGTGGGACAGGGTCCGTCCGGGACGACGGTGGCGAACGCTACCGCGAGCGCCGCGGTCAACGCGGCGTCGGCGAGGTCGGCCAGCCTCTCCCCGACCTCGAGGTACGGCACCACGGGTTCGTTCTCGACGGTCGCGGCGAGGTCGGCTGCTGCGATGAGCATCAGCTGATCGCGGTATGCCGTCCGCAACGCCGCAACGGCCTCCGGGCCTGTGATCCCGGCTCGGTGGATCAGCCGATTGGTTCGCCCTCCGGTCTCCGGAACCGACTCGACGCTGTCGAGCATCCGAACCGTGAACGTGTGTCGGTCGGGTAGTTCGAGAGATCCGGCGAGCATCCGCCACCGGTCGGGGTGCGCGACCACGTGGTCGCCGAACGCCGCTGACGAGCCGAACAGGGCGAGCAGTCGCCCCCGGAGGCCCTTGTCGGTGCGCAGCGCCGCGTCGAGTTCGGTCCACCCGTCCTCGCCGAGCACGTCGGCGAGGCGGCTCATGGTCCGCAATGCGAGATCGGCGTTGGGAGCCCTGGACAACGCCCACATCAGTTCGATGCTCTCGACGTCCGTCCACCCCAATTGCGCCAGCTCGTCGGCTGCGGTGCGCTCGACGAGTCCGAGCCGGCCGGGACCAGGTACGGCGGAGCGCGCAGACGGCGGCTTCACCATGGCGTCTACAGCCCCAGGTACTGCTCGAGCTCGAATGGAGTCACCTGGCTCCGGTAGTTCTCCCATTCCCGCCACTTGTTGCGCAGGAAGTAGTCGAACACATGCTCGCCGAGAGTTTCGGCGACCAGTTCCGAATTCTCCATCTCACGCAACGCGATGTCGAGGTCGGTGGGCAGTTCCTTGTACCCCATCGCCCGGCGTTCGGCGGCCGTCAGTGACCACACGTCGTCCTCGGCCTCGGGCGCGAGGGTGTAACCCTTCTCGATTCCACGCAGACCGGCCGCAACGAGCACCGCGAACGCGAGGTACGGATTGCAGGCAGAGTCCGGGGTCCGGATCTCGACTCGGCGCGACGACGCCTTGTTCGGGGTGTACATCGGAACACGGACGAGCGCCGACCGGTTGGACGGCCCCCAGCACGCTGCGGTGGGAGCCTCACCGCCGTGCACGATGCGCTTGTAGGAATTGACCCACTGATTGGTCACCGCGCTGATCTCCGGGGCATGCTCGAGAATGCCGGCAATGAAGGCCTTGCCGGTCGCCGAGAGCTGCAACGGATCGTCCGGATCGTGGAAGGCGTTGGTCTCGCCTTCGAACAGCGACATGTGGGTGTGCATCGCAGATCCCGCGTACTGCTGGAAGGGCTTGGGCATGAACGTCGCCCGCACGCCCTCCGCCATCGCGATCTCCTTGACCACGTAGCGGAAGGTCATCACGTTGTCGGCCATCGAGAGCGCGTCGGCGTACCGCAGGTCGATCTCCTGCTGTCCGGGCGCGGTCTCGTGATGGCTGAACTCGACGGAGATTCCCATCGATTCGAGTGCGTCGATGGCGTGGCGACGGAAGTGCGGCGCCGAACGGTGGACCGACTGGTCGAAGTAGCCCCCGTCGTCGGCCGGAACCGGTGGTGCACCGGGTTCACCGTTCTCGACGAGGAAGAACTCGATCTCGGGGTGCACGTAGCAGCTGAAGCCCAGATCGCTCGCCTTGTTGAGCTGGCGACGCAGCACGTGCCGCGGGTCGGCCCAACTCGGGGTGCCGCCCGGCATGGTGATGTCGCAGAACATCCGCGCCGAATACTGGTGTCCGCGGTCATCGGTCCAGGGCAGGACCTGGAAGGTCGTGGCATCGGGACGCGCGACCATGTCGGCCTCGGAGATGCGGGAGAAACCCTCGATGGCCGAACCGTCGAAGCCGATGCCCTCTTCGAAGGCACCCTCGAGTTCGGCAGGGGCGATCGCCACGGATTTGAGGGTCCCGACCACGTCGGTGAACCACAGGCGCACGAACCGAATGTCGCGCTCTTCGAGGGTGCGGAGCACGAACTCCTTCTGGCGATCCATATCGGCGAGCGTAGGCATGATCCGTTAATTCCGTGTTACATCGGCCGTTCCCGTTCGTGGCGTGTCGGTCACACCGACTCCGGGTCAGCAGTGAGGGTCGGTCTCGGGCACCTCGAGATCGATGAAGTACCTGGTCACAACGTCGTCCACGCAGGAGATCCCATCCAGCACCACGGTGTGCTGGTTTCCGTCGAAGCTCACCAGCGCACCCCCGAGCTGGCGCGCCAGATCTGCCCCGGCCTGGTACGGCGTGGCGGGATCACCGGTCGTCGAGACCACGAGTACAGGAGCGAGGTCCGGCACGTCGGGGGTGTGCGGTTCTCCGGTCGCCGGAACGGGCCAGAATGCGCACACGTCCAGGGGAGCCTCCCCGGTTCCGCGTCCGTCGTCGAGGAACGGGGCCGCCTGCCGGAAACGCACATCGAGTTCACCGGCGACGGCGCGGTCGATGACAGGCTGGTCGTCGACGCATCGGACGGCGTTGAACGCGTCGTTGATGCTGCTGTAGGTGCCGTCGTCCTCGCGGCCCTCGTACAGGTCGGCGAGCCGGAGCAGTGTGTCGCCGTTGCCGTCGGCGAGAGAGCTCAGCCCACCTCGCAGCGACCCCCAGAGCGCCGACGAGTACAGGCCCTGTTGCACTCCGGTGATCGCGTCGCGGTAGCTCAGGCCGCGCGGATCGGTAGTGCCGGCAGGCTCCGCGATCAGCGGATCGACGATCTGATGGAACCGGGCCGACGCCTGCGCAGGGTCGTTGCCCAGTGGGCAGTCGCTGCGTCCGACGCAGTCGGCAGCGAACTCGTCGAACGCCTTCTGGAATCCTTCGGCCTGAAGCACGATCTCCTCGACCGGGTCCTGCTCGGGGTCGATAGCGCCGTCGAGGACCATCGCGCGCACCCGATCCGGGAAGGTTTCCGCATAGACGGTGCCGAGTCTGGTTCCGTACGAGTATCCGAGGAAGTTCAGGGAGTCGTCTCCGAGCACACCCCGGATCACATCCATGTCCCGCACCACGTCCGCCGTACCGACATGCGCGAGCAGATCCTCGCCGGTGCGTTCGGCGCACAACTGCGCGTACTCGCGGTTACGTTTCTCGGACGCCTCGATCCCCTCGGGACTGCGATCTCCGTCGTCGACAGCGCGATCGGCGTCGGTCTCCGCGGCAGTGAGGCAGCGGACCTGCGGATCGGAGGAACCGATGCCGCGCGGATCGAATCCCACGATGTCGAACTGTGCGGCCAGCTCGGTGCCTGCCGCGGCGAGCACGGTCGACAACCCCGATGCGCCGGGTCCGCCGGGGTTGACCAGGACCGAACCGATCCGCTCGTCGTCGGCCGCGATCCGCGACATCGCGAGGGTCGCCGTCGGCCCGTCCGGGTCGTCGTAGTCCAGCGGCACCGAGATCCGGCCGCACTGTGCACCGCTGCGAGCCAGGATCGGGCCGTCGACGCCGAAGCCGCCGCAGTCGCCCCACTCGACGCCCTGTGTATAGAACTGCGCCAGCTCCTCCGGCACCGCAACGGTGGACGGCGCTCGCTCCTCGGTCGCGGTGCCGGCGCATCCCGCCAGCACCAGAGCGCCCACAGCGGCGAGGACAGCGGACAGACGACTGGGGCGCACACGCGCGGAAACCGGCATCCGTGGATCGTGCCATGTCCACCACTCGGTCTCGATGTGTGTCCGTACGCCGTTCGTATGTGACCAACCCCACCACCTCGAGGCCTTAGCGGCAGCCGAGCCCGGTGGCACACTGAGACTGTCATCACCCGCCCGGGGACCCTCAGAAGGGCCTCGAGGAAGAAAGAGACAATGATGTCGGAAAATGTGACGTCCGTGTACGGTGGCGGCTCCGCCCCGGCAAACACCCCCAAGCGCAAGACGCGAGTCCACCATCTGCAGACAATGAAGGCCGAAGGCACCCGCTGGGCGGAGCTGACCGCGTACGACTACTCCACCGCCCGCATCTTCGAAGAGGCCGGGATTCCGGTACTCCTGGTCGGCGACTCGGCCGCCAACGTCGTCTACGGCTACGACACCACGGTGCCGGTGACCGTCGACGAACTGCTCCCGCTGGTCCGCGGCGTCGTACGCGGCGCTCCGCACGCTCTCGTGATCGCCGACCTGCCTTTCGGCACCTACGAGGCGTCCCCCGAACAGGCCCTCACCACCGCCATCCGGTTCATGAAGGAAGGCGGCGCACACGCCGTCAAACTCGAAGGCGGCGAGCGCATCGCACCTCAGATCGCTGCACTCACCGCAGCCGGTATCCCCGTACAGGCACATATCGGCTTCACTCCGCAATCCGTCAACACCCTCGGCGGATTCCGGGTGCAAGGACGCGGCGACGGCGCCGAGCAGCTCATTGCCGACGCCATCGCAGTCCAGGAAGCCGGAGCATTCTCCGTCGTGATGGAGATGGTTCCCGCCGAACTCGCCGGCCAGGTCACCCGCAAGCTGACCATTCCCACCGTCGGCATCGGCGCCGGCAACGAATGCGACGCGCAGGTCCTCGTCTGGCAGGACATGGCCGGGTACACGAACGGCAAGACCGCGAAGTTCGTCAAGAAATTCGGGTCTGTCGGCGACGAGTTGCGTAATGCCGCAGCGCAGTACGCATCGGAAGTGGTCGGCGGGAGCTTCCCCGGCCCAGAACATTCCTTCTGAGACCGCTCGTCCGACCCAAGCGCTGACGACCCCGCGACGGTAAATTGCGGGTAATGAGTACGCCGTGGCACGCGCTCGAGTCGGGTGAAACCCTCACTCGACTCGACGCATCCGCCGCGGGTCTCGATTCGGCCGAGGCCGCCCGCCGGCTTGCAGAGCGCGGCCCGAACAGCCTCCCCACGCCCCGTTCGGACCGCTGGTGGTGGCGTCTGCTGCGCCAGTTCCACAATGTCCTGTTGTACGTGATGATGGGCGCTGCCATCGTCACGTCGTTTCTCGAACACTGGATCGACACCGCCGTCCTGCTCGGCGCCGTCGTCGTCAATGCCCTGATCGGCTTCATCCAGGAAGGTCGAGCAGAATCGGCGCTCGACTCGATCCGATCGATGCTCGCACCACACACACGGGTTCGCCGGGACGGCAGGATCGTCGACATCGGGGCGGTGGATCTCGTACCCGGCGATGTGGTCCGGCTCGTGTCCGGCGACCGGGTCCCCGCAGATCTGCGTCTGATCCGCGCCCGTGATCTCCGCATCGACGAGGCCGCACTGACCGGCGAATCCCTCCCCGTGGAGAAGTCGACCTTGCCCGTCGACGAAGACAGCGAACTCGGTGACCGCCGCTCCTCCTGCTATGCCGGGACGGTCGCGGTGTTCGGTCAGGGCGACGGGGTCGTCGTCGCCACCGGCACCGACACCGAACTCGGCCGCATCAACGCGCTGCTGACGGGCATCGACACCACGACCACACCGCTGCTGCGTCAGATCGCAGGTTTCGGGCGCTGGCTCGCGGCGGTGATCCTGGTCGCTGCGGCGGCCACGTACGCCTTCGGGGTAGTCGTACGTGGCGAGACCCCGGCCGAGATGTTCACGATGGCCGTGGCACTGGCGGCCTCCGCGATACCCGAGGGTCTACCCGCGGTCATGACGGTGACGCTCTCTCTCGGCGTCCAACGCATGGCGCAACGCCACGCCGTCGTGCGCAGGCTCCCGGCGGTCGAGACACTCGGTTCCGTCACGGTGATCTGTTCCGACAAGACGGGCACCCTCACCCGCAACGAGATGACCGTCCAGAAGGTCGTCGGCGCGTCCCGCACGATCGATGTGGGAGGAGTCGGCTATGCGCCCGTCGGCACCCTGACCACCGGGGATGGAACCACAGTCACCAGGGAGTCGTCCGCCGCGCTGGACCTCGCCATCCGGACCGGGGTGCTGTGCAACGATTCGAAGGTGTTCGAGGCCGACGGGTCGTGGGAGATCGACGGCGATCCCACCGAGGCCGCTTTGCTGGTCCTCGGCAGGAAAGCAGGCCTGTCCGCGGACGCAGCCACCGCCGCATGGCCGCGTCTCGATGTCGTCCCGTTCGAGTCCGAACACCGCTTCATGGCAACCCTCCACCGCCACGACGACGGACGACGCGAACGGATCCTCCTCAAAGGCGCCCCCGAAAGTGTGCTCTCGGCATGCACACACCAACTCGACGACAGAAACGACCAACACCCCGTCGACATCGCATACTGGGATCGTCGCGCCAGGGAGGTTGCCGCACAGGGATTGCGATTGCTGGCGCTGGCGTACCGCGACCGCGAGCCCGCGACAGGAACACTCGAATTCGAGGACGCACACCAAGGCTTCACCATTCTTGCGCTCGTCGGCATCATCGACCCGCCCCGCGAGGATGCCGTCGTCGCAGTGCGCGAATGCCACCGCGCCGGGATCGAGGTCAAGATGATCACCGGCGATCACGCCGACACGGCCGCAGAGATCGGCGCCCAGATGGGCCTGGGCGTCGGCAGGGCACCGGTGACAGGTGCGCAGATCGAGGCCCTCGACGACACGGCATTGCGCCACGTCGTCACCGAAACCGACGTATTCGCACGCGCGAGCCCCGAACACAAGCTGCGTCTGGTCCGTGCCCTGCAGGACAACGGCGAGGTCGTGGCCATGACCGGCGACGGGGTCAACGATGCCCCTGCTCTCACCCGCGCCGACGTCGGCGTCGCAATGGGTGAGGGCGGCACCGAGGCAGCCAAGGAATCGGCCGACATGGTGCTCGCGGACGACAACTTCGCCAGCATCGCAGCTGCCGTGCGCGAGGGCCGTGGAGTCTACGACAACATCAAGAAGTTCGTGTTGTTCATGCTGCCCACCAACGGCGGCGAAGCACTCGTGGTCATCGCCGCCATCGTGTTCCAGCTGACCCTTCCGATGACTCCCGCCCAGGTGCTGTGGATCAACCTCGCCACCGTGAGTACCCTCGGTCTCGCATTGGCTTTCGAACCCACCGAGAAGACAGTGATGCAGCGTGCGCCTCGTCCGCCGGGACAGTCACTGATGACCCCGTTCTTCGTGTGGCGGGTGGCGATGGTGTCCGTACTGATGATGACCGGCTCTCTGGGGTTGTTCCTGTGGGAGCTCGAATCCGGCACCTCGGTCGAGGTCGCACGCACCGTCGCGGTCAACGCGATCGTCGTTGCCGAGATGTTCTACCTGTTCAACAGCCGCCGCATCTACAACTCCGTGCTCGACCGCGAAGGAATGCTCGGAAGCCCCTACGTCCTCGGCGCCGTCGCGGTGTGTGCTCTCCTGCAGTTGCTCTTCACATACGCACCGTTCATGCAGGCGGTTTTCGGTTCGGCGGCACTGACTCTTGCCGACTGGGGCAAAGTACTCGGCGCAGGTCTGCTGGTGTTCGTGGTTGCGGAATCGGAGAAATGGGTGGTTCGCCGCGTACGCCGCTCACGGATGCGAGAGCGGTCATCGGCATCTGCACTGTCATGATCGGCGTCATAGGTCGTTGTTCTTCTCTTCGTCGACCGCGACCAGCCGAACACTCGCGACCCGGCGGCCGTCCAGCGCATCAACGATAAGCCGATGGCGGCCGACGACGACGCTGTCCCCCACGACCGGGAGATGCTGGAGGCGTTCCTGCACGAACCCCGCCACTGTCTCGTAATCTCCGTCCGGCAGTACGACCCCGGTCTCCGCCGAGAAGTCCTCGACGATCATCAACCCGTCGACGCACCCCGCATCCGAGTTCGACTCCATCCTCGGATTCCGATCGCCGATCTCACCGATGATCTCCTCGACGATGTCCTCGAGGGTGACGATCCCGGCCGTACCG
This sequence comes from Rhodococcus artemisiae, assembly GCF_036327795.1. NCBI lineage: Bacteria > Bacillati > Actinomycetota > Actinomycetes > Mycobacteriales > Nocardiaceae > Rhodococcus > Rhodococcus artemisiae. The sequence continues at coordinate 481,121 of NZ_JAUTXY010000003.1, read as the reverse complement.
CCGTACTCGTCGACGACGACCGCAAACTGCTGGTCGCCGAGCCTCAGATCGTGCAGCACCGTCAACGCAGGGATGGTCATCGGCAGGTGCAATACTTCGTGGCACACGTCGCGGACCGTCGCGTCGGGATCGGCGAGAATCAGATCGCGGACGTGGACGATCCCGACGACGTCGTCGAGTGATCGTCCCGTCACCGGATATCTGATGTGCCCACCATGGAGTGCCTCGTCACGCGCGTCGGCAATCCGAGCCGACGCCTCGAGAAAGTGCACCTCGGTGCGCGGCAACATCACCTCGGCCAGCGAACGTTCCACCGCGTCGAAGACCTCCGACAACAGCATCCGTTCGTGCTCCGGAATCGCCGTCTGATGGACCATGTCCCGAAGGTCGTCATGGGTGACCTCCTCGCCCCGCGCGGCAGGGTCTCCGCCGACGGCCCGCACCACCAGATCCGTGGACACGGACAACAACCGGATCACCGGGCGCATCACGAACGCAAACTTGTCGAGCACAGGCCCGGCCAGGAGAGCCACACTCGTGGCGCGCTGGAGGGCGATACGCTTGGGCACGAGTTCACCGAGTACCAGCGACAGGTACGAGATCACGAGCGTGGTGAGGACGAGCGCGATCGCGGAGGCCGCACCGTTCGGCAGCCCCCACGCGTTGAGTATCGGCTCCAGTCCAGGTGCAATCGCCGAAGCACCGTATGCCGCGGAGAAGAAACCTGCGACAGTGACACCGATCTGCACGGCCGACATGTATCGGTTCGGATCCCGCGCAAGCACGCCGACCCGGGCCGCCCGACCACCTCGTCGTTCGAGCGCACGGATCCGGCCGGCGTTGAGTGACACCAACGCGATCTCGGTTGCCGCGAACACTCCGCCCAGCAAGATGAACGTGAGGACGAGTGCGGAATTGCCGAGAACGGACGCGGTCATGAGCCGATTCCGTCCAGTCTGTGAAGCAGTGCGAGATCGGCCATGTCACCTGACTCCTCGACGGTCGGACACCCTGAACCCAGCTTAGAAGGGCGCTCATCGGCGTTTCAGGTTTCGATGGCACACTCGACGACGACCACGACCACCGAACCGCGAGGTGCGCTCCCACATGACCCGATTCCGACGCGTCCCTGTCGCTGCTGCCGCAGCCGCAGCCGCAGCCGCAGCCATGATCGGCCTGCTCGGCGCGTGCGCCCCCGGAACCACCTCGGATCCGACACCGTCGAACACCCCGGCACCACCAGCGTCCGAACCCGCGCACGCACCCGGCGGCGTCACCGAAGCCCAGGCCGCCGACCTGTGCACCCGCATCGAGGGCCAACTGCGGAGCTGGCGCACCTACACGCCGTCCGTCGGGAAGGGTGGCCTGAACATCCTCGTCGGCGAATGGGGTGCGGCAAACGGAATCGACCTGATCGCACTGGCCGGGGATCGTGCGCGCGTCGACACCATCACCTCCGAGCAGTGCTCCCAAGTGCGCGACGAGACTTTGACCGCCCTGCAGATTCCCGATCTCGCCTCGTCCCTCGTCGGGTTCTAGGCGATGGCCGACCGACGTAAGCCCTATCCCCCGATCGAACCGTACGACCACGGCTTCCTCTCCGTCGGCGACGATCAGCAGGTGTACTGGGAGGTCAGCGGAAACCCGGACGGCAAGCCCGTCGTGTTCCTGCACGGCGGGCCGGGCGGCGGTACGTCGCCGCAACAACGCCGGTTCTTCGATCCCGAGGCCTACCGGATCGTGATGTTCGATCAGCGAGGGTGCGGGCGGTCGCGGCCACATGTTGCCGACGGGGCCGACCTGTCGGTCAACACGACCGACCACCTACTCACCGATATCGAGCGGCTACGTGCATACCTGGATATCGAGCGCTGGATGGTGTTCGGCGGATCGTGGGGGTCGACACTCGCGCTGGCGTACGCGCAACGTCACCGCGAGCGCGTCACCGAACTGGTGCTGCGCGGAATCTTCCTGCTGCGCCGCAGCGAGATCGACTGGTACTACAACGGCGGAGCCGGGGCGGTGTTCCCGGACCTGTGGGAAGGCTTTCTCGCACCGCTGGCCGGCGCCGGACCTGTGGAGCACCCGGTCGACACCTATCACCGGTTGCTGCACTCCCCCGATCCGGACGTCGCGTTGCGCGCAGCGATCGCGTGGTCGACGTGGGAGGGCGGAACGAGTTCGCTGCTACCGCAGCCCGACCACGTCGCCGACACTGCGGAACCCCGCTTCGCGCTCGCCTTCGCACGAATCGAGAATCACTACTTCTACCATCGTGGTTTCCTCGACGAAGGGCAGTTGCTGCGGGATGCCCATCTCCTGCACGGCATCCCAGGCGTGATCGTGCAGGGCCGCTACGACGTGGTGTGCCCCGCCATGAGCGCGTGGGATCTTCACCGCGCCTGGCCCGGCTCGGCGTTGCACATCGTCGATGACGCCGGACACTCCGCGCACGAACCCGGCATCACCCACCATCTGGTGGAAGCGACCGACCTGTTCCGATAACACCGTGCTGCCCCGATGACACCGCGACGTCACGGGAGCCGACCGAATCCCACCACGGCCGAGTCGTCCCGCCAGTCGAGCGTGTGGACACGAATTCGGCCGAACTCGTTGCCGCCGACGGTAATCGCCTCGTCACCGTCGACCGCGACGACGATGTTGGTGTGCTGCCCGAAACCTGCGGTGTTCTCGTACAGGACGACGTCGCCCACCTCGGGCCGGTAGCCGGACTCCACCGATTCGAAGCGATCATGCTGCTCGTAGTATTCCTGCAGCGTGTACACCCCGGGGATCCGCCAGTGTCCGGAGTGCGGATTCGACAGCGGCATACCTGCTTCCCGCATGATCCAGCTGACGAAGTCGGCACACCACTGCTCTTCGACACCCTCCGAGTAGAAGGTGCCGGGGCGCTGCGTCCGGTGCTCGCCCTCGAGGAGTTGCACGACGGTCGCCTGCTCCGCCGACAACGCTTCGGAGTCGACCGCAGGGAACGACGCGGTGTCCCAGGGCAGGTATCGGCTCGGCGCCCACCACCACACTGCGGCGACGAGCATCAGCGTGAGCGCGGCGAGCACCACGACAATTCTCGTCGCCGCATGCCTGCCGCCACCCGCAGTCCGGGTCTCGGTACTCATGCGCGTGCGAACTCGTACGTGAAGTGCACCTTCCGGGCGGCAGGATCCGCACCGGTCAGCCGGACGGTGACGCGCTCGCCTTCCGGCGGTTTCCCGGCGCAGGGTGCGATGACGGTCTCTGCCGCCACGAACACCTCGGCGTCGCGACGGTCGGTGGCCTCCTTGATCACTGTCGCGTCGAACTCCTGCCCGACCCTCGACGAGAGCACGACGGCCTCCGTGAGGTCGATGCATGCGCGCCCGACCTTTCCCGACAACGAGTCCGTCGACGACATGATCTTCGGCAGTACAGGCAGCGTGTTGCGGACGTGCGACGGGATCGCGGCGCCCGCGGACACCGCGAGACACACCTCGGTCGTGTACCTGTCCGACAGGCGGCGCAGCGGAGCGGTCACATGGGCGTAGGGTGCACCGATCGCACCGTGCAGGCTCGATCCGGGTAGTTCACCGTCGAACGTCGCATACGATGCGCCGCGCAGCAGGGTGGGAGCCTCGCTCATGAGCACGAGCGTCGACGGCGTGTTCGCGTCGAGACCGGCAAGGAACGCACCGACCTGCACATCGTCGGGCCACGGCACACCCAAGGCGGTCGCCGTGCGACGCAGCGCCGCGACGGCGTCCTCATCCGCAGGTGGCAGTGTCCGCAACAGGCCCACCTTCGCATCGAGCATCAACTGCGCCGCACACATTCCGGTGAGCAGCGACACCTGCGAGTTCCAGTCGTCTGCATCCGTGCGGGGTTGCACCGTCAGTGTCCAACCGTCCTCGAGGGGTGTCACGTCCTGCTCGGGTAGACGCAACTCGATGGCTCCCCGTCCGAGTGCCGCCACCGCCCGCAACCGACCGAATTCGGGTAACGCTGCGATGGAAGGATGCAGTGTCCCGGCCTCGGTGTCGCGTTGTACGCCCGCGTAGTCGAGTCGCGCGACGGAGCGGATCAGCGCACGACGTACCGTGACCGCCACGGGTTCGGCACGTTCGTCCATCTCGATCCGCCAGAGCACCACGGGACGGATCGCCTCGGGGAGCAGGCTCGCCGTACCCTCCGACAGTTCCCGCGGGTGCAGCGGAACGGACCCGTCGGGAAGGTAGAACGTCTGCCCCCTGCGATGCGTCTCCGCTTCGAGCGCACCGCCCGGTTCGACGACGGCGTACACGTCGGCGATCGCGTAGTGCAGAACGAAGCCGCCCGCCGTGCGCTCGAGGTGGAGTGCTTGGTCCAAGTCCATGGAGTCCGGGGGGTCGATGGTCACCAGCGCTAGGTCGGTGCGGTCCTCGCGGTCGCCGCCGAACCGGTCCGTGCACGCGCGGGCTTCCGCGAGCGCATCCGCCGGATATCCGTCGTCGAGACCGAATTCGGAGCGTACGGCTGCGAAGTCGATCGCAGGGGCGACGACGAAGGGTGCTGTCACCACTGGCGTAATTCTCCTGCGCCCTGTAATCCTCGTGCGTGCCGCGGTGTCAGTTGTTCCATTCGTCGTCGGCCTTGTCGGCCGCCTTGGTTCGCTCGGCAGCAATCTCCAGGGCGCGCTCGGCTGTGTCCTTGTCGGGGTACGGCCCCATGCGGTTGAGGGCACCCGGATCCTTGCCCTGACTGACCTTGCCTGTGCTCACGTCGTAGTACCAGCCCTCATCGCTCATGATTCAAGTGTGCCCGAACAAGGTCGACTTTTTGCCGCTACACGAGGTCCGGCGTGGCTGGTACCGTCGGCCCGGCACCACAGACCGTCATCAATGAGGAGCCGAACACATGTCGTACATTCTCTTCGACACCCTTCTTCCGTACATCGGGCCGGAAGCCGCCTCGCACTGGGCACATCTGCTGGTCGTCGGGCCGCTGTGATCGACAAGTAGCAGCACCCCCGGCAGCGCAGTACCGGGAGGCAGAGCGGACGAGTCGGCCTGTAAGCCGGATCCTGTCCCCGTCGAGACGGGGTGACGACCATCCATCTGGACACACCGTTGCCGGGTGCCTCGAGCGGTCCACCCGCAGGCTCGGGCGAGCAGCCCTCGAACACCTGCGCAGCCGCACCGGTTCCCGGAACGGAATCGGTGCGGCCTTCGACCTTGCTCCGGGCGGGGTTTACCAAGCCACCCCGGTCACCCGGGATGCTGGTGCGCTCTTACCGCACCGTTTCACCCTCACCTGCCCCGGAGGGCAGGCGGTCTGTTTTCTGTGGCACTGTCCCGCGAGTCACCTCGGGTTGCCGTTAGCAACCGCCCTGCTCTGTGGAGTCCGGACTTTCCTCGATTCAGGGCCTGGCACCATTCGGTGCCGGTTCCCCGCCCCGCGGTCGCCCGGCCGACTCATCCGCTCGAACAGACTAGCCTCCCGACTGTCACCGACGCGAACTACGGTCTGTAAGCATGACTCGATACGTAGCCCTGCTGCGCGGAATCAACGTCGGCGGCGTCAGGATCAAGATGGCCGATCTCGCCGCGCTGTTCACCGGCATCGGCCTCGGCAATGTCCGGACGGTCCTGGCCTCGGGAAATGTGTTGTTCGACGCAGACGGCACCGCTACCGATCTGAAGGCTCGGATCGAACACTCCCTGTCCGACACGTTCGGGTACGACGCGTACGTGTTCGTCCATCCGCAGTCGTACCTGTCGGCCGTTTCCGAGGCGTACCCGTTCGACGAGGACGTCGACGGCCGGCACTCGTACGCAGTGTTCGTCGCCGATGATTCGGTACTCGGTGAACTGGCCGGCCTAGGCAACACTCTCGATCCGACGGTCGAACAGATCGCGGTCGGTGACGGCGTCGTCTACTGGGAGGTCGAGAAGGGCGCGACCATCGGCAGCGACTTCAGCAAGAAGATCGGCGCGGCCAGGTACAAGCCGGTGACCACCAACCGCAATATGCGGACGGTGCGCAAACTGCTGTGAGTTCACGCTGCTGAATCCCTGCCGCGCTAGCAGTGGTATCGCCGGTAGTGCCCGTGATGTGTGTGGGTGTGCCACTGCTGCATGTGCTGTGCGTACTGGTGGTGCTGCGCACGCGGCTGTTGTGCGTTCGGCGCGATCCAAGGCTGCTGCGCGGCGGGGCGGTAGTACGGAATCGGTTGCGGGAGCGTCGCCGGCTCGGTCGGGAATCCGTAGATTCCCCGAGGATCACCATCGAGGTACGCCTGATGCTGTGCGTCGGCGCGAGCGACGATGGCCGCTTCCTCGCGGCGACGCTCGTCGCGGGAGCGCCGGCGGCTCCCTGCCGCAACCGCAGCGAGTAGGACGGCGAGCATCACCGCAGCGACCGCCGGTTCCTCCTGAGCGAACCCGACCAGCCACAGGACCCCCAAGGTGGTGAGGATCGGGTGGCGTCTCCACCACGGTCGGCGATCCACCACGAATTCCGGGGCGGGCGAGGCAGCGAACGGTGCGGGGGCAGGGTGGGTCGCGTACGCATGAACCTGATAGCCGCTCATCACTGTTCCTCCTGCTCGAGTGATGAATCCATCTTGGCAGAGCACGCCTGCTCCCTGCCACAACGACGTCGTCACATGCAGGTCCGGGCACTCCCGAGAAAGATATTCGGAATCTGTGTAACGAGCCGAGCGTGCAGCCGATAGACCTGATGAGTGGCCGCGCAGGCACACCCCCGACATGTCTGCGCGGCCACTTTTCGTGTGCGGTCGAACTTCTTACAGATACGACGTGTCGTTGACCAGGCGCACAGACGATCCGCCGTCCGGGTAGAACTCGGCGATGCTCAACGACGCCAGATCCAGATGCAGGCGGTACAGCAGCGACGGACCGGAATCCAGGGCGAACTGCAGCAACGTCTTGATCGGCGTCACGTGCGAGACCACGAGCACGTTCGAGCCCGGGTACTGGGTCGTCAGGTCGTCCCGGACACCCGCGATGCGGGTGCGCACGTCGTCGAAGCTCTCTCCCCCGGGCGGCCGTACCGAGGTGTCGCCGAGCCACTTCTTGTGCAGATCGACGTCGCGCTCCGCAGCTTCCTTGAAAGTGAGGCCTTCCCACTCGCCGAAATCCGTCTCGATCAGACCCTCGTGGACTGTCACCGGAAGGTTCAATGCGTCGGCGGCAGCGGAGGCAGTCTCTCTGGCCCTGCCGAGCGGCGACGACACCACCGCGGAAACGCCACCGCGTCCCGCGAGCATCTGCGCGGCCGCAGACGCCTGGCCGCGGCCCAGCTCGGTGAGCTCAGGATTTCCGCGACCCGAGTAGCGGCGTTCCACCGACAGCGGGGTCTGGCCGTGACGAAGGAGCAGCATCCGTGTCGGAGCGCCGGTCGCACCCGTCCATCCGGGTGCCTTCGGTGTCTCGAGCTTCGGCGTCGTCGGTGCCTCGGCGTTCTCCGCGGCTCCGAGCGGGTTCGCGGCTGCGTCCATCGCTTCGTTCGCGAGCCGGTCGGCGTATCCGTTCTCTGCGCGCGGCACCCACGTGTAGTTCACGCGCGAGAACTTCGACGCCAACTCCCGCGCCTGCGCGGCGAGCGGAATCATGTCGGGGTGCTTGACCTTCCAGCGCCCCGACATCTGCTCGACGACGAGCTTCGAATCCATCCGCACATCGACCTCGGCGGCACCGAGCTCGGCCGCCGCAGTGAGCCCTGCGATCAACCCCCGGTACTCGGCCACGTTGTTCGTGGCACGCCCGATACTCGCCTTACGTTCGGCGAGCACCGCTCGGTGCTCTGAGTCGAATACGACCGCACCGTAGCCGGCAGGCCCCGGATTTCCGCGAGAACCGCCGTCGGCCTCGACGACGACCCGACTCACAGACCCGATTCCTTGGTACGAACCATGATCGCGTTGCATTCCGGGCAGTGGACGACCGCGTCGGCCGGCGCAGCCGTGATGCGGGCGATCTCGCCGCGATCCAATTCGATGCGGCACGCGCCGCAACGACGGGCCTGCAGCAGCGCCGCGCCGATGCCCGACCGCTCACGCTGCTTCTCGTAGACGTCCACCAGCTCGGCAGGCAACGCCGCAACCAGGGTTTCACGGTCGCTACGACAGCGACCTTCGGCAACCTCGATGTCGGCGAGAGCCTCGTCTCGGGCGCGGGTCGCGTCGCCGAGCTGCTCGTCGATCTGCGACACCTGCGCGCCGGCGTGATCATGGTCGGCCTTCGATGCCTCGCGCCGCTCCATGACCTCGAGCTGGTCGTCCTCGAGCGCGGCCTGCCGGCGCTCGAGGCTGCCGAGCTCGTGCTGCAGTTCGGTCAACTGCTTCGAGCCGACGCTGCCGCCTTCGAGCAGGGCGCGGTCGCGCTGTGCGCGCTGGCGCACAGCCTCGATCTCGCCCTCGATCTTGTGGATGTCACGGTCGAGGTCGTCGAGCACGATCTCGACGGCGACAGCCGCGTCCTTCCGGGACGCCCGCTCGGCCTGGAGCCGGTCCACCTCCTGCTGTTCCGGCAGGGTGCGGCGACGGTGCGCGAGACGGTTGAGCTCATTGTCCACGGAGGCGATGGAAAGGAGCTTTGCCTGCACTGCGGGTTCGACGTTCACTCGGGTGGTTCCTGCTTTCGGGTTCTGGACACGGGAATGGCTGCGCCTGCGGCCCTGGCCGCGGCCGGACCACGTCTGCGCCCCTGGCCGCGGCCGGACCGCGACGACGGTCTCGTAGCTGATTACCGTACCGCGCGGGCCGCCGTCGTCCAGGGATCGGTGCGCAGGTCCGTGACGCGGGACTGCCATCCGTCGTGCTCGCCGAACGCTTCGTCGAGGATCGCGCTCGCCTGCGCGCACCACGGTTGTTCGCTGGCCCAGTGTGCGACGTCGACGAGCGCAGGTCCACCGGACCGGAGATGTTCGTCTGCGGGGTGATGCCTCAGGTCTGCCGTCACATATGCGTCGACACCCAGGGCAGAAACCTTTCCGAGGAACGAGTCACCTGATCCGCCACACACCGCCACCGTCCGGATCGGGAGTTCGGGGTCGCCGGCACCGCGCACACCCCACTCCGTGGGCGGCAGCGCCGCCGCGACCGTCTCGGTGAATTCGCGCAGTGTCTGTGGGTGCGGCAGCTCTCCCACGCGACCGAGACCACGGTTGCTCGGCAGCTCGGCGAGCTCGAACACGTCGAACGCCGGTACCTCGTAGGGATGAGCGCTGCGCAGCGCCGCGAGCACCGTGGCGCGCGCCCGGCGAGGGGCGATCACCTCGATGCGGTCCTCGGCCACCCGCTCGAGTTCCCCGACCGCACCGATCGACGGGTCGGCACCGTCGACGGGACGAAACTGTCCGGTGCCCGACGCCGTCCAGCAGCATTCTCGGTAGTTGCCCAGCGCACCGGCTCCGGCCTCGAACAACGCAGCACGTACGGGGCCGGATGCCTGCCTCGGCACCATCACCACCCACTTGTCGGTGGCCGGTTCCGGCTTCGGATCGATCGGCCGCAGCCCTGTCAGACCCAGCGCCTGCGCCAACGCATCGGATACGCCGGGATCGGCGCGATCGGCGTTGGTGTGCGCGGTGAACAGTGCGCAGCCACCCCGGATCAGGCGGTGGATGAGCGCGCCCTTGGGTGTGTGCGCGCCGACGGTGTCGACGCCGCGAAGCAGCAGCGGGTGATGCACGAGGAGAAGGTCGCCGCCCCATTCCAGGGCCTGGTCGACGACTGCCTCGGTAGCGTCGACCGCGAGCAGCACCTTGCGGACCGGGTCATCGGGATCGCCCGTGACCAGCCCCACCGAATCCCACGACTCCGCCAACGACGGCGGATACGCCGTGTCGAGTACCTCGATCACCTCACGAAGCGTCGCTGTCACGAATCCTCCTGCGTTCGGTCGCGTCACGCACAGTCCTGATGCCCGCCGACGACCCTACGCTGCGGTTCTTCGGGAACCAGGGACAATGGCCGGGTGACCCTCCTCGCCGCTCCGCACCCGCTGCTGCTGCCCGCCCCGGTCGTGTTGTTCGATCTCGACGGCACCCTGACCGATTCTGCGACGGGCGTGATCAACGGTTTCCTCCATGCCGCCGAGACTGTCGGTTTCACCGTTCCCGACGGAAACCTCGAGTGGCTGCTCGGACCTCCCATGCGCGACACATTGCGCTCGTTCGGCCTCGGCGACGCCGAGATCGAACTGGGGTCGGCGGCCTACCGCGAGTACTACACCACCACCGGCTGGTCCGAGAACGCCCTGTTCGATGGCATCGGCGCGATGCTCGTGGCCGTCCGCGACACCGGCAGCCGCCTTGCGGTGGCGACCTCCAAGAACGAGTCTGCTGCTGTGCGGATTCTGGAACACTTCGGGATAGCGGACCACTTCGAGTTCATCGGCGGGGCGAGTGAGGACGGTGTCCGGCGCGCGAAGGCCGACGTAGTCGCGCACAGCCTCGCCGCACTCGGTGTCGAAGCAGTCGGTGCCGCACAGGGCGGAACCTCCGATGTCGTGATGGTCGGCGACCGCGAACACGACATCCACGGTGCCGGCCGGTTCGGCATTCCCACTCTGTTCGTCGAGTGGGGATACGGCACCGAAGGCGAGGGCGCCTCAGCAGCGACGACCGTCGCCGCCGTCGACGACCTCCAGTTCCTCCTGACAGGCACTCACTGATATGGCTGGAACAAGCGTGACCGGGGCGCCGCTGCATGTGACTTTCGTCTGCACCGGCAACATCTGCCGCTCGCCGATGGCCGAGAAGATCTTCCTCGAGCATCTGCGACGAGAAGGGCTCGACCGCCGGGTCCGAGTGAGCAGCGCAGGCACCCACGGCTGGCACATCGGCTCCGACGCCGACCCCCGCACCGACGCCATCCTGCAGAAGCACGGATACCCGACCGGGCACCGAGCCGCGAAACTCGGGGACGATCATCTGTCGGCCGATCTGGTGGTAGCGCTCGCGACCGGCCACGACCGCGAACTCGCGGTGCTCGGCGTCCCGAATGAGCGTCGAGTGTTGCTACGCAGCTTCGATCCGGACGCCGACGACGACTCGGTTCCTGACCCGTATTACGGCGGGCTGGCCGCATTCGAGCAGGTACGGGAACAGATCGAAGCATGCGTACCCGGCCTGCTCGACTGGGTGCGACAGCAGTGAGATACGCATCACGGTCTACCGTGGACGTGTGCGCCGACTGTCATTTCTCCTCCGCCCGAGCTGGCTTGTCCTCGCTCTGGTAGTGGTTGGCTTCGCCTACGCATGCTTCACGGTGCTGGCGCCGTGGCAGCTCGGCAAGAACACGAGCACAGGTGAGCGCAACGAGCGCATCGCGGAGTCCGTGTCGCAGGACCCGGTGCCCGTGGGCGAACTGTTCGGCGACGGCGGCGCGACCGTCGAGACCGAATGGCGGCGGGTCATCGCAGAGGGGAGTTACGTCCCGGATTCGGATGTCCTGGTGCGGTTGCGGAGCACCGAGTCCAAGCCTGCCTACGAGGTCCTCACCCCGTTCGTGCTCGACGAAGGAAGGACCATCCTCGTCGACCGCGGCTACGTGCGTCCCGTCGAGGGCACGGCGGTGCCCGAGATTCCTGATCCACCGACCGGACCGGTCGCTCTCGAGGCACGCATCCGCATGTCGGAGGGCACCGTCGAAGATCGGGATCCCTTCACCGACGCTGGATACCTGCAGGTCTACTTCATCGACTCCGGCCAGATCGCCGAGGCGTCGGGGCTCGATCTCGTCAACGGATACCTTCAGCTCGATCCGGAGCAACCCGGCGTCCTCGAGGCGAAGGCGCTGCCTCAACTCGATTCCGGCCCCTATCTGTCCTACGGATTGCAGTGGCTCGCATTCGGCATCATGGCGCCCCTCGGGCTCGCATACTTCGTCTGGGCGGAGATTCGGGAACGTCGCAAGGCGAAGGCGCGGGACACCGATGAAGTCGCTCCGGCGAAGCCGGAACCTCCGTCGAACGAGGCGACGATCGTGCGTTCGGGTTCGGTGCGTTCCGCCTCGACAGCTCGTACCACCAGCGACAAGCTGGCCGACCGATACGGCGGGCACCGGTGACCACGTACTGGCACACGTCACTGCCCGGTGCTTCACCACACGAGGAGTTCCCGATGTACTCGACCGTCGACGACTACCTGGCCGACAAGGATCCCGCGGCCGTCGACGCGTTCCGGAAATTCCGCGCCCTGGTCCTCGCGCTGGGTGACGACGTCGAAGAGACGGTGCACACTTCGGAGATCTCGTGGGCTCGGGCGTCCTCATCGACGCCGAGGGGGTTCGCTGCCGCATTCCTGTACGCCACCCGTCTCGAAGTGGCCCTGGATCTCTCCCGGCGCGTCCACCACCCGACGTTGCGTGAGGCGTATCCCACGACGGGCAGGGTCACCACTCATCGCTTGAGTCTCTCGTCGGCGGACGACCTGGACGACGGGTTCTGCGCTCTGCTGACAGAGGCATACAACACCGCCTCGATGACCGCCGGGTAGTTCGGAAGTCCGGCGTGCCGGGCGACATCCTCCGCAATTACGGTCGCCTCAGCCGCGCCTCGAGTCCGTCCAGGATCAACCCGAGCCCGAATTCGAAGTTCTCCTCCCAGGTGGAATCGAACGTGTTCTCGGACAGCTCTGCCATTGCAGGGAATCGTCCCGAGCTCATCACTCGATTCAAAGTGGGCAGCTGGTAGGTCCAGAACTCGTCGTCCGACATTCCCGACTCCGACGAGGCGTTGAGCCACAGGAGTTCCTGCCGCACGGTGCCGGTGACGTAGGAGTCGATCACCGTCGCCAGGTTCATCTTCTCCTGGTCACTCGAGGACAAGTTCTTCACGCCGGTGAAGAACAGATTCAGGTCCGCGACACTGTTGGGCCCCAATACCGGTCGGCTCCAGTTCGCCTGCAGGGCCCACGAGTGGGTGATGTAGAGCTTTCGTGTCTCACGAGCGGTAGTGGCCAAGAACTCGCGCCATCCCCGCTCAGCGGCGGTCCTCCTCGCTTGCGAAGGGCCGACCACGGCATCGAGCATCAGGTCCAGCAGTTCCCCCTTCGAGGGCACGTAGCGATACAGCGACATGGTGCCCACGTCGAGCTTCTGTGCCAGTTTTCGCATCGACAGCGCTTCGATTCCGTCGGCATCCGCGAGTTCGATGCCGGCGGTGACGATCTGCCCCAGCGTGAGCCTGGACTTCGGACCCTTCGCCCGCTCAGGAAGGCCTTCCCACAACAGTTGAAGGCTCCTGGCCAGCGGATTCCGATCGGTCACGTGCACTCCTAGCGTTAATGCCTTGCCTACTGCGCACACCGTACGCTACCGTGCTGCGTGCATCGTATGGCGTACTCCGTACGCAACAATGAGGGGAGATGCGGAGATGAACTCAGGACCGGCCGTCCAGGCCACCGGCCTGATCAAACGGTACAAAGACAAGGTCGCGCTCGATGGGGTCGACCTCCTCGTGCCCCGTGGAACAGTCCACGGTCTACTCGGCCCCAATGGCGCGGGCAAGACCACGACGGTACGAATCCTGGCCACCCTGACCGACGCCGACGGCGGTACCGCCAGCGTGGCGGGATTCGACGTGGCGAACCAGCCCCGCGAAGTCCGCCGCAGAATTGGGTTGACAGGCCAGCAGACCGCCGTGGACGACCTGATGACGGCGCGCCAGAACCTCACCATGTTCGGCAGACTCTTCCGGCTCGGCAAGACGGACGCTCAGCGCCGCGCCGACGAGCTGCTGGATATCTTCGGACTCGCCGACGCCGCCGGCCGATCACCCAAGAAATTCTCCGGTGGCATGCGCCGCCGGCTCGACCTCGCAGCCTCGATGATCCTGGCCCCCCAGGTCCTGTTCCTCGACGAGCCGACAACCGGCCTGGACCCCGCCGGACGCCGGGAGGTGTGGGAGGCAGTGCGGAACCTGGCGGACGCGGGCACAACCGTGCTGCTCACCACCCACTATCTGGATGAGGCCGACAAGCTGTGCGACCGGATCAGTGTGATCGACCAGGGCCGGAACTTCATCGAGGACACACCCGCCGCGCTGAAACGGCGGATCGGGGACGAGCGGCTGGAGCTGGTTGCCCACGACCCGGCCGAACTGGCCAGGGCCGCCACGGTCATCGTCCGGGTCCTGGACGCCGCGGCGGACGTGGAGGAGGCCGAGGGGCGCCTGAGCATCCCGGTGCCCGACGGCGTCGCCGCGCTGACATCGGTGGCTGCCGCCATCCGAGCCGAAGACATCGACATCGCCGACATCGGACTGCGCCGTCCGACTCTCGACGAGGCATTCCTGTACCTGACCTCCGCTGCGAAAAGCACTCTCCAGGAGACGCGATGACCACCACCACACCCGCGCTCGCCGAGACCGCAGCTCCGGAGACCACCGGTTCACGTCTGATCTGGGCCGCACGCGACTGCTGGACCATTGTGCTCCAAGAATTCACCCACCTGATCCGCCAGCCCAGCACGTTTGCCTGGCAAATCGGCTTCCCGGTGGTGATGGTGCTGATGTTCGTCTACGTTTTCGGGTCGGCGATGGACGTCACCGGCCAGGGCGCCGGCGAAGGCTATGTGGATTTCGCCATGCCCGGCATGTTTGCCATGACGATGGCTCTGGGGTTCATGGACACCGCCTATGCGGTGACCCACAACAAGGAGAAGGGCTTCATGGATCGATTCCGGTCGATGCCGATGTCCCCTTCCGCGCCTGTGACCGGGCGTGCACTGTCCGATGTCATCCGAGCGGCCCTGGACCTGGTGATCATCGCCGGGGTGGCTTTGCTGATCGGCTGGCGATCGGGCGGCAGTCTCGGGGCAACATTGCTGGCCTTCGCGCTGCTGCTCTGGCTGAGACTGGCGTTGATACTCGTGGGCATCTATCTGGGGCTGTGCATCACCAATACCGAAACCGCTGGAATGCTCTTCGCAGTGGCATTTCCCTTGGGATTCATCTCGTCGGTCTTCACACCTCCGGAAATGATGCCCGGCTGGCTGGGCGCGATCGCGGCGTGGAATCCGGTCTCGTCGACGGCGACGGCGATCCGCGAGCTGTTCCAGACCCCGGGTATCGACTTTCTGGAGCCGGCCTACTGGATCGATGGCCACGCTCTGCCGGCAGCCATCATCTGGCCTGTGGTGATCATGTTGATCTTCGGACCGTTGGCGGTCCGCCAGTTCAATGCGCTCAGCCGGTAGGTCACCGACGAGCGGGGCACACTCGAGGAGCGTGTCCGAAGTGTGTCCACGAATGGAGGAAGGGCACCTCCCGGTTTCCCGGAAGGTGCCCTTCCCCTGCACTGACATCGGTGGGCGCGGAGGGTTTCGAACCCCCGACCGCTGGTGTGTAAAACCAGAGCTCTACCACTGAGCTACACGCCCGAAAAATCGGCAACCGGAGGCTGCCGATTTCACCTCAGGACTTTAGCGCGGCGAGCGCCCGGACCCAAGCCTGCTGGTCACGGGGCTCTCCGGGCCCGTTCTCCTCCGCGAACTGCACGACGCCGGCCTTGTCGATCACGAACGTTCCGCGGTTCGCGAAGCCGAGCTTCTCGTTGAACACGCCGTAGGCCTGAGCAACCTCACCATGCGGCCAGAAATCCGACAGCAGCGGGAAGGTGTAACCCTGCTCTGCTGACCAGATCTTGTGGGTCGGGGACGCGCCCACCGACACGGCGAGGATCGCGGTGTCGTCGTTCTCGAAGGTGGGCAGATCGTCGCGCACGGCACACAGCTCGCCCTGGCACACGCCCGTGAACGCGAGCGGGTAGAACACCAGCAGGACGTTCTTGGCGCCGCGGAAGCTCGACAGTGTGACTTCCTGGTTGTTCTGGTCCTTCAGGGTGAAATCAGGCGCTTCGGCGCCAACGTCGATCGCCATCGGTAATTGGTGTCCTTCATTCGGAGGAAGTGGCGGTTCAGCGGCGCGGACGGCCGGTCTTCGGCTGCACCAGCCGGCTGCCGATCCAGTCGCCGAGATTGGTTGCCGACGTCTGGGTCAGGCCGGCGGTGGTCGCCGATTCGGCGATCTCACTGGGCTCGACGTGGTCGGGGCGACCGGTCTTGGGGGTCAGCACCCACACGACACCGTCCTCGGCAAGGGGGCTCACGACATCCATCAAGGTGTCCACGAGATCACCGTCGCTCTCCCGCCACCACAACAGCACGGTGTCGACGACCTCGTCGGAGTCCTCGTCGAGCAACTCTGTGCCGGTGACCTCCTCGATCGCAGCACGCAACTCGTCGTCGGTGTCCTCGTCCCAGCCGAGTTCTTGCACCACGTGGTCGTGCTTGATACCGAGCTTCGAAACGTAGTTCTTGGCATCCGCCGCGGCGACCACGGTGGTTCCTCCTCAAGTTTGTGGCCGCGGAATGTTCCGCGTACCGGTGTGACGTGCGATTGATCAAAGCGAACATGGTCGGGCGCCTGAGCGCAACCCGAAACGCTGGGATTCCCAGGAGAATCTTCCGGATTTCCCAGAGAATCCTCGTGATCGACGCTACGCGCACCCCCCGAAGAGGGTCCACTCGGCCGCGTTCCAGGCCCGATCTGCCGGACCGCGTCGTGCTCGATCCTGCCCGATGGGGGAAGATGAGGGGTGCATCATGTTCAGATGTCGATGAGTTGGCCCCCACAAGGGCCGGCCTACGGAGTGGGCGCTACACCTGCGCGCCCCACCACGATGAGGAGCTGACGTTGACAGACCTGATCCACGGACCCGACTCCCGAGCGAACGCCGACACACCCGGCGTTTCGGGTACGGGCCCCTCGACCGACACCCCAGCCCCCGCGACGGGCAACCGGGTTCGGGTCATCCGCGAGGGCGTGGCTTCCTACCTGCCGGATATCGATCCGGCGGAAACCTCCGAATGGCTCGAGTCCTTCGACGGAATGCTCGACGCTGCCGGACCTTCCCGAGCTCGCTACCTGATGTTGCGCATGCTCGAGCGCGCCGGCGAGCGCCACGTCTCGATTCCGGCATTGACCTCGACCGACTATGTGAACACCATTCCCACCGAGAGCGAACCGTGGTTCCCCGGTGACGAAGAGGTCGAGCGCCGCTTCCGCGCCTACATCCGCTGGAACGCCGCGATCATGGTGACTCGTGCACAGCGCCCCGGCATCGGCGTCGGTGGCCACATCTCCACCTACGCCTCGTCGGCCGCCCTGTACGAAGTCGGTTTCAACCACTTCTTCCGCGGCAAGGACCACCCCGGTGGCGGCGACCAGGTCTTCATCCAGGGACACGCGTCGCCCGGCATCTACGCGCGAGCCTTCCTCGAAGGCCGAATCCCCGCCGAGCAGCTCGACGGTTTCCGTCAGGAGCACAGCCACCTGGCCAAGGGCGGAGCCCTGCCTTCGTACCCGCACCCGCGACTTCTCCCCGACTTCTGGGAGTTCCCGACGGTGTCGATGGGCCTCGGCCCGATGAATGCCATATACCAGGCACGTTTCAACCACTACCTGGAAGATCGCGGCATCAAGGACACCTCGCAGCAACATGTGTGGGCCTTCCTCGGCGACGGCGAGATGGACGAACCCGAATCGCGCGGCCTCGCACATGTCGCCGCGACCGAGGGCCTCGACAACCTCACGTTCGTCGTCAACTGCAACCTGCAGCGTCTCGACGGCCCGGTTCGCGGTAACGGCAAGATCATCCAGGAGCTGGAGTCGTTCTTCCGCGGCGCGGGCTGGAACGTCATCAAGGTCGTGTGGGGACGCGAGTGGGATTCGCTGCTGCACGCCGACAAGGACGGCGCGCTCGTCAACCTGATGAACGTCACCCCGGACGGCGACTACCAGACCTACAAGGCCAACGACGGCGCGTTCGTCCGCGAGCACTTCTTCGGGCGCGACCCGCGCACCAAGGAACTGGTCAAGCACCTCAGCGACCAGCAGATCTGGAATCTCAAGCGCGGCGGGCACGATTACCGCAAGATCCACGCCGCGTACAAGGCCGCGATGGAGCACAAGGGCCAGCCGACGGTCATCCTCGCCCACACCATCAAGGGCTACACGCTCGGTAAGCACTTCGAGGGCCGCAACGCGACCCACCAGATGAAGAAGCTCACCCTCGAAGACCTCAAGTACTTCCGCGACGTCCAGCGCATTCCGATCTCCGACGCGGAGCTCGAGAAGGACCCGAAGGCGCCGCCGTACTACCACCCCGGCTTCGACGCGCCCGAGATCCAGTACATGCTCGAGCGTCGCCGGAATCTCGGCGGGTTCCTCCCGGAGCGCCGTACGAACGCGGCGCCGCTGAAGCTGCCCGAGGAGAAGACCTACGACGTGGTCCGCAAGGGCTCGGGCAAGCAGGAAGTCGCCACCACGATGGCGGTCGTGCGCGTGCTCAAGGAGTTGCTCCGTGACAAGGGGATCGGCAAGCGCATCGTGCCGATCATCCCGGACGAGGCCCGCACGTTCGGTATGGACTCGTGGTTCCCGTCACTGAAGATCTACAACCGCAACGGCCAGCTGTACACCTCGGTGGACGCAGAACTCATGCTCGCCTACAAGGAGAGCGAGATCGGTCAGATCCTGCACGAGGGAATCAACGAGGCCGGTTCGACTGCATCGTTCACCGCTGTCGGTACTTCGTACGCGACCCACGGCGAGCCGATGATCCCGGTGTACATCTTCTACTCGATGTTCGGGTTCCAGCGCACCGGAGACGGCCTGTGGGCCGCGGCCGATCAGATGGCGCGCGGTTTCGTGCTCGGCGCCACCGCCGGACGCACCACCCTCACCGGTGAAGGCCTGCAGCACGCCGACGGGCACTCGCTGCTTCTCGCCTCCACCAACCCTGCGGCCGTGACCTACGACCCGGCGTTCTCGTACGAGATCGCCCACATCGTGCGCGACGGTCTGCGTCGCATGTACGGCGGCACGAAGGCGGCGGACGGAACGCTCGAGCCTGGCTTCGGCGGTGAGAACATCTTCTACTACATCACCATCTACAACGAGCCGTACACACAGCCGGCAGAACCCGAGAACCTCGATGTCGACGGCCTGCTCAAGGGCATCTACCTCTACCAGCGAGGTGCGGCGTCGGGCCCGAAGGCGCAGATCCTCACCTCAGGCGTGATCATGCCCGAGGCGCTGCGCGCCCAGCAGATGCTCGCCGACGAGTGGGGTGTCTCGGCCGACGTGTGGTCGGTGACCTCGTGGGGTGAGCTCCGCCGTGAAGGTGTCGAGTGCGACCGTCAGGCCTTGCTCGACCCCGGCCAGGATCCCGCAGTCCCGTACGTGCAGCGAGTGCTCAACGACGCGGCGGGCCCGTTCGTGGCAGTGTCCGACTGGATGCGTGCGGTGCCCGATCAGATCCGCCAGTGGGTACCCGGCGACTACACCGTGCTCGGGGCCGACGGGTTCGGGTTCTCCGATACCCGTCCTGCAGCGCGTCGCGTGTTCAACATCGACGCGGAGTCGACGGTCGTCGCCGTGCTGGCAGCGCTCGGCCGTGAGGGTGCGATCGACCCGGCTCGCGCGGTCCAAGCAGCGACGAAGTACCGGATCGACGATGTCGCGGCCGCTGCCGCGCCGACCTCGGATCCGGGCGTCGCCTGACCTCCACTGCGTGCGCTCATCTCGAGCATCGGTGAACCTACCCGGACCCGTCCGGGTAGGTTCACCGCATGGACGACGAGCCGGAACCGCGCCGGGTGATGCGCGCATCGCGTGCTCCTGCGGGACGCCCGATACCCCCGCAGCGCCCGGAACGCGCACCATTGCCCGATGCTCTGCTTCGGCGCGTCAAGCAGTTCTCGGGGCGTATGTCCACCGAAGCCGTCCACGTCATGCAGGAACAGTTGCCGTTCTTCGCGGACCTCGATGCGTCGCAGCGTTCGAACGTTCAGCTGATCATCCAGACGTCGGTCGTCGATTTCCTCGAATGGGTACGCAATCCCGACAGCGACATCACCTTCAGCCTCGAGGCCTTCCAGGCGATTCCGCAGGATCTGGCGCGCAGGCTCACCTTCCGTCAGACCGTCGACATGGTCCGCGCGGCCATGGAGTTCTTCGAACAGTGGCTGCCCGCCTTGGCCCGAAACGAGGAACAGCTGATCGCGCTGACGGAGGCGATCCTCCGGTACGGCCGTGAGCTGGGTTTCGCGGCCGCGTCGGTGTACGCGAGCGCTGCGGAGTCGCGGGGCGCCTGGGACACCCGCCTCGAGGCGCTGGTGGTCGACGCCGTCGTCCGGGGCGACACGGGGTCCGACATGCAGTCCCGTGCCGCGACCCTCAACTGGGATGCGACCGCCCCGGCCACCGTGCTCATCGGCTCTCCCCCGCCCGAGGAGGGCGTGTCCGCAGTGACGACAGTGCACACGATCGCCCGCGCGCACGGTCGCGCGGCACTGGCGGTCGTACAGGGCGAACATCTCGTGATGGTGGTCAGCGGGGAGCTCCACGGCGGCCCCGACGCCGTCGCGTTCCGGGAGGAGCTCATGTACAGCTTCTCGAACGATCCCGTCGTCATCGGCCCGACCACGCCGACGCTCGCGTCGGCACACGCGTCGGCGGTCGAGGCGATGGCGGGAATGGAGGCCGTCGTCGGCTGGCCGGGCGCACCCCGTCCAGTGCACGCGACCGAGCTGCTACCCGAACGTGCCCTACTGGGCGACCCGGGAGCGATCACCGCGCTCGAAGACGACGTCGTGGCCCCGCTCGCCGCCGCCGGTTCGGCCCTCTCCGACACATTGGACGCATACCTCGACAGTGGCGGTGCTGTCGAGTCCTGCTCCCGAAAGCTGTTTGTTCATCCAAATACCGTCCGGTACAGGTTGAGGCGAATCACCGAAGTAACGGGTCGGGACCCGACAAATCCGCGTGATGCGTACGTGCTCCGAATCGCAGCAACCGTTGGTCGTCTGGCACAAAGACATAACGAACTGAGATCCCCCACACCACCAGTCACTCGATTCACAATTCGCGAACAGGACACGTAACGGTTACGAGCAAGCTTCCGATGGAGAACGCCGACGTGGGAATTTGTAGGAACCCTACAAATCCTGCTCCCACCTTTCATTCCCACCGACATCTCGGAGGAGTGCCTTCAGGGTGTTCTCTGATCATCGTGATTTCGCTGCTTTCCCCCGGTCAGGGGTCTCAGAAACCAGGAATGCTGGCTCCGTGGTTGGAGCAGGCCGGTGCTCGCGATCGACTCGAGCTCTGGTCGAAGGCGTCGGGGCTCGACCTCGAGCGTCTCGGCACCACCGCTACCGCCGAGGAGATCACCGATACCGCCGTAACCCAGCCGCTCGTCGTTGCCACCGCGCTCCTGGCATTCGAGACACTCGAAGCACGTGGGCTGATCGCCGCGGACACGATCTCTGCCGGCCATTCGGTCGGTGAACTCGCTGCCGCCGCCGTCGCAGGCGTCATCACCACCGACGAGGCCGTTTCTCTCGCTGCGATCCGCGGCACGGAGATGGCCAAGGCATGCGCTCTCGAACCCACCGGGATGTCCGCCGTCCTCGGCGGCGCCGAGGACGAGGTCCTCGCCCGACTCGAAGAACTCGACCTGACACCCGCCAACATGAACGCGGCGGGCCAGATCGTCGCTGCAGGACGCCTCGACGCGCTCGAGGAACTCGCAGCGAACCCGCCTGCGAAGGCACGTGTCCGGTCGCTCCCTGTGGCCGGTGCCTTCCACACCCGTTTCATGGCTCCCGCGCAGGCCGCCGTCACAGCGGCAGCGGCGAAGATCACACCCAGTGATCCGAAGCGTCCACTGCTGTCCAACTTCGACGGATCACTCGCCACTTCCGGGACAGATGCACTCGACCGGATCGCAGCCCAGGTCACCCGACCTGTTCGCTGGGACCTGTGCACCGCCTACCTGAAGTCCGCTCAGGTGTCCGCCGTGGTGGAATTGCCACCTGCGGGGACGCTGGTGGGTATTGCCAAGCGCGAGATGCGAGGCACCCCCAACAATGCGCTCGAGACCCCCGCCGACATCGACACGTTGGCCGAAACGCTGGTTCTCGGTTAGGTTGCTGCGCGCGCTGTGCACACAACAATGCAGCGCGCCGAGTGACTGAGTATCAGTACACGAAGACTCCCGGGCATCCCGGGCACCGGCACGGACATCCGTACGGACCGGTTTCACACGACACCGTCGACAACACCGTCGACAAACCCAAGAAGGGAGCCACGAAGTGGCCGCCACCCAGGAAGAAATCATCACCGGTCTCGCGGAGATCATCGAAGAGGTCACCGGTATTGAGCCCTCCGAGGTGACCATCGAGAAGTCCTTCGTGGACGATCTCGACATCGACTCGCTCTCCATGGTCGAAATCGCCGTTCAGACCGAGGACAAGTACGGCGTGAAGATTCCCGACGAGGATCTCGCCAGCCTGCGCACCGTCGGTGACGCTGTCTCGTACATCCAGAAGCTCGAGGCCGAGGGCGTTCAGGCCACCAACGACGGCGAATGAGCACTGCCGTGACCTCCCCTTCTCCTCGGACGCTACGAAACGTCGTCGTCACGGCTCTCGCGACCACGACGTCGATCGCGGGTGATGTGGATGCCACATGGAAGGGACTCCTCGCCGGCGAGAGTGGGATCGGCACACTCAGTGGGTTCGTCGACGACTTCGACCTTCCCGTCCGCATCGGCGGCACGCTGAAGGTCGACCCCGACGAGTCGCTGTCGCGGGTCGAGATCCGGCGGATGAGTTTCGTCGAACGGCTCGCGCTGACTCTGTCCCGCACGGTGTGGTCGAACGCCGGTAGCCCGGAGGTCGACCAGGACCGCCTCGGTGTCGTGATCGGCACAGGCCTCGGTGGCGGAGATGCCCTCATCGACGCCGTCGACAAGCTCCGCGAGGGCGGATACCGCAAGGTGTCGCCGTTCGTGGTGCAGATGGTCATGCCCAACGGCCCTTCGGCCACGGTGGGTCTCGAACTCGGTGCTCGTGCGGGAGTCCTGACTCCCGTCTCGGCATGTTCGTCGGGTTCCGAGGCCATCGCGAACGCCCACCGGATGATCGCCATGGGCGACGCAGACATCGTTGTCACCGGCGGGGTCGAGAGTCGACTCGATGCGGTTGCCACCGCCAGCTTCGCGATGATGCGCGCGCTGAGCACCCGCAACGACGACCCCCAGGGCGCCTCCCGTCCCTTCGACAAGGACCGCGACGGATTCGTCTTCGGCGAAGCCGGCGCACTGATGGTCCTCGAGTCGGAGGAGCACGCCAAGGCACGTGGCGCGACGATTCACGCTCGCGTCCTCGGCTCCGGCATCACGTCGGACGGGTTCCACATCGTGGCGCCCGATCCGGAAGGTACGGGCGCAGCCCGTGCGATGACCCGCGCAATCGAGACCGCCGGGTTGTCCAAGTCCGACATCGGGCACGTCAATGCTCACGCGACGTCCACCCCGATCGGAGACATCGCCGAGGCGAAGGCCATCGGCGCAGCGGTGGGAAATCACGCCGCGATCTACGCACCGAAGTCCGCACTCGGTCATTCGATCGGCGCTGTCGGTGCACTCGAGGCAGTACTCACGGTCCTGGCCCTGCGTGACGGAGTCATTCCTCCCACGCTGAACCTCGAGAACCAGGATCCAGATATCGACCTGGATGTGGTGCATGGGGAACCGCGCTACGGACAGATCGATTTCGCGTTGAACAACTCGTTCGGTTTCGGTGGGCACAACGTCGCCATCGCGTTCGGCCGGGCCTGACCCGACCGGCATACGCCGCGCAGGCGGTGGAGGTTCCGCTCTGGAACCTCCACCGCACCCACTCACCGCGTTTCGCCCGAGGAGCACCCGATGACAATTCTGGATCCAGCCACCCAGCGTGACAGCGCAGTGGACCCCCGCGATCCGCTGGCCCGCCTCGAGAAGCTGTTCGATCCGGGATCGGTGGAACTGCTCCACCCGCGCGACAACTCCGGCGTCCTCGCCGCGATAGGCCGCATCGACGGTGTGCGCACCGTCGCCTACTGTTCGGACGCTACCGTCATGGGCGGTGCCATGGGCGTCGAGGGGTGCCGGCACATCGTCCACGCGATCGACACCGCGATCGAGCACGAACATCCCATCGTCGGGCTGTTCCATTCCGGCGGAGCACGCCTCGCCGAAGGCGTCGAAGCGCTCCACGCAGTCGGCCTCGTCTTCGAAGCGATGGTCCGCGCATCAGGACACATCCCTCAGATTTCCGTCGTCCTCGGCTTCGCCGCGGGCGGCGCCGCCTACGGCCCGGCTCTCACCGACATCGTCATCATGGCTCCGGAAGGTCGCGTGTTCGTCACGGGCCCCGACGTGGTGCGGAGCGTCACTGGCGAACAGGTCGATATGGAGTCGCTCGGCGGACCGGACACCCACACCAAGAAGTCCGGTGTCGCGCACATTGCCGCCGAAGACCAGGAGGATGCGCTCCATCGCGCACGCCGCCTCGTGTCGATGCTCGCGGAGCAAGGCGAGTTCGATGTTGCCGCCGCCGAGCTCGGTGACACCGATCTCCGTGCGCTGATGCCCGCGTCCGCGCGCCGCGCGTACGACGTGCGGCCGATCGTCCACGAGCTGCTCGACAACGTCGAAGGCGAATCGAGTTTCGAAGAACTCCAGGGCGGCTGGGCACGCAGCATCGTCACAGGCTTCGGGCGCCTCGGCGGTCGAACCATCGGTGTCATCGCCAACAACCCGCTGCGTCTCGGCGGCTGCCTCAATTCCGAGAGCGCCGAGAAGTCGGCCCGGTTCGTGCGCATGTGCAATGCATTCGGCGTGCCGCTCGTCGTCGTTGTCGATGTTCCCGGATACCTGCCCGGCGTGAGCCAGGAATGGGAAGGCGTCGTGCGGCGTGGAGCCAAACTTCTTCATGCCTTCGCAGAAGCCACGGTGCCGCGCGTGACGCTCGTGACCCGCAAGATCTACGGCGGCGCCTACATCGCCATGAACTCGCGTGCACTCGGTGCAACCGCCGTGTTCGCGTGGCCGGAGTCGGAGGTCGCCGTCATGGGCGCGAAGGCTGCGGTGGGAATCCTGCACAAGAAGGCGCTCGCCGCCGCGCCCGACGACGAGCGCGAGGCATTGCACGATCGTCTCGCGGCCGAGCACGAGGCGCTGGCCGGCGGAGTCGGCCGGGCGATGACCATCGGCGTGGTCGACGAGATGATCGAGCCGTCGAAGACCCGCAGCACACTCGCGGCAGCCCTCGCGGCAGCACCGTCGCGCCGCGGCCGGCACAAGAACATCCCGCTCTGATCCGAAAATAGATCACCAGACACACAACCATGCTCGCCACCTGCTCGACTCAACGAGATCAGGTGCGGCCACTGTGTTCCATTGAAGTGGTTAACCTCCTCGCAGATGGTGAATGAGGGGTGGCCGCCCGGAGGGACCCGATGGGAGGAACGAGTCTGATCCTCGTGCTCGTGACCTGGTGGTCACGGCAACACTGAAGGGCACATGCCCGGTCCCCACGCGCAGGCTAATCCACGGCCTCGAAGGACCATAGGAGCAACGGCGTCGACGGGCGACCACCACACCATTTTCAGCCCGGAACGGGCGCCCCGCCAGGGGCACATTGGCTAGTCCCACGTATGTAGCCGGGTCTGCCATCTACGGATGGCAGACCCGGCTACATACGTGCATCGCTGACGAATCTCGATCAACCGACGTCGCGGCGAAGCCAGGTCACCTGCGCGCCGTCATCTCCGCTCCGGTAGGGCTCGAGTTCGTCGTCCCATGCGGTGCCCAGACAGCGGTGGATCTCGCCCTCGACGTCGGCGGAGGCCAGTATCGTCCGCAGGCGCATCTCGCCGATCACGACATCGCCGTTCGCACTCGTATTGCCACGCCACAGCCCGAGCTGCGGCACGTGGCTGTACCGCTCACCGTCGACCCCTTCGCTCGGGTTCTCGGTCACCTCGAACCTGAGCATCGGCCACACCCTCAGCGCCTCGACCAACCTTGCCGCGGTTCCGACGGGGCCGGTCCAATCCACCGAAGTGCGAAGCAGTCCCTCACCAGCAGGTTGCCCCGTCCACGTCAAGTCGGGGCGGCTGTCCAATGTGGACGCCAGCGCCCACTCGATGTGCGGACACACCGCAGCCGGCGACGAATGGACATAGACCACCCCGGTCGTCGCATCCGCGAACTGGTTCGATGCGCGCATACATTCACCTCCGATCAGACGAGGACGTCTTCCCCAACGACCTCTTCACAAAGGCGATGCAATGCAGCTATCCGATAGTGTGCCGGTGTTGCGCCTGTTTCGCTAGCGAACGGCAGAGGTTCTTGTGATTTCCCCCAGCACGGCGTCATTGAACTCGGTCCACAATGGCTTCGCCCATACACCGAATGCCCGATTTGTGAGTATTATGCAGGCAGTGTCGATTTCGGGGTCTACCCAGAGAAACGTGCCTGATTGACCGAAATGACCGAAAGTCCGCGGGGAATTCCCCGTCCCGGTCCAATGCGGATTCTTCTCCCCCCGCAGTTCGAAACCGAGACCCCAATCGTTCGGTTTGAACATTCCGTATCCCGGCACGATTCCGTTCAGTCCCGGAAACTGCACCCGGGTCGCCTCGTCGAAGAGCTCCGGCGACACGAGGACGGGATTCAACAGCTCCGTTGCAAAGCGGATCAGGTCCTCCGTCGACGAATTCGCGCCGTGGCCCGCCGACCCCGACAGTGTCGATGCCCCCATCCCGAGCGGTTCGAACACCGCCTGGTGGAGATAGTCGGCGAAACCGATTCCGGTCTCGGTCTCGACGAGCTCCGCGAGGACCTCGAATCCGGCACTCGAGTAGATGCGCTTGCGCTCCGGCTCGGCCTGGACGGTTCGGTCGCCGAATGCGAGCCCCGACGCATGCGAGAGCAGATGGCGCACCGTGGACCCTGGCGGGCCTGCGGGCTGGTCGAGCTCGACCGCGCCCTCTTCGACGGCCACGAGAAGCGCATACGCGACCAGAGGCTTGGTCACGGACGCGAGGGGGTAGACCTCGGCGAGATCACCCACGGACCCGACAACGCCGCCGTCGCGAGTGAGAACAGCGCCGGCGGCGTGATCGACGGGCCAGTCGGAGATCAAAGAGAGACTGTGCACCAGAACAGACTACGGGGGCACCCGATCAGACTACGAGATCGCCCACACAGACGCCTCGTCACCAGTCGGCTTCGGTGTATCGGATGACACCGCGGATGTTCTTGCCGTCCAGCATGTCCTTGTAACCGTCGTTGATCTGCTCGAGGTTGTACGTCCGCGTAACCATGTCGGCCAGATTGAGCTGACCGGATCGGTACAGATCGAGCAGGTTGGGGATGTCGACGCGCGCGTTGCACCCGCCGAAGATGTTGCCCTTGAGGTCCTTCTGCAGCATCGAGAACAGGAACGAGTTCAGCTTGACGTCCATATCGGCCATGTAGCCCATCGCGGTGACGACGCACTTGCCGCCCTTCGCCGTGAGAGTGAGCGACGGATCGACCAGATCGCCGGTCATCTCACCGACGGTGATGATGGTCTTCTGACACATCCGTCCCCACGTGATCTCCATGATCGGCACGATCGCCTCCTCGATCGAGGCGTATGCGTGGGTAGCACCGAACTTCAATGCTTGCTCACGCTTCCACGGCACCGGGTCGATCGCGAAGACGTGGCGCGCGCCGGAGGCGACCGCCCCCTGCAGCGCACTCATACCGACACCACCGATACCGATGACAGCGACCGAGTCTCCTGCCTTGACGTCGGCGATATGGGTCGCCGAACCCCAGCCGGTCGGGACGCCGCACCCGACGAGCGCCGCGAGTTCGAACGGGATGTCCTTCTCGATCTTCACGACCTGGGTCTGATTGACCGTCATGTAGGGAGAAAAGGTGCCGAGCAGGCACATCGGGATGACGTTCTCGCCGCGCGCCTGGATGCGGTAGCTCCCGTCGGAGATCGCCTGACCGCTGAGCAGTCCCGCGCCGAGATCGCACAGGTTCGACTGCCCCGACGCGCACGACGGACACCGGCCACACGCCGGGATGAACGACAGGACGACGTGGTCGCCCACTTCCAGCCCGACGACACCGTCGCCGACCTTGGTGATGACCCCTGATCCTTCGTGACCACCCATCACCGGATAGGACGGCATCGGGGTCGCGCCGGTGACGATGTGATGATCCGAGTGGCACATGCCGGCGGCTTCCATGCGGATCTGCACTTCCCCGGCGATCGGATCACCGAGTTCGATCTCCTCGACCGACCACGCCTCGTTGAGCCCCCACAGCAGTGCACCCTTGGTCTTCATCTGGCTACGCCCTCCATCACATTGCAGCTTGTGCACGTGACACTAGCCACAAATCAAGAAAATTGGAACAGGTTCTACCGGAATTTTCCGCTACCTCGCCGAGTGTCGATCAGGACTCCTCGTTCGGCTGCTGCCCGACAACATTGCGCGCCATCGCGTCGATCCACGGTGCACGAGGTGGGGAATGTCGCGGCAGGCACCGATCCGGACAGTTCACTCTCATTGTAGAGAATGGCATTTCCGTCTAACGTGAACACCATGCCGGTATGCGGCAAGAAGCGACGCGACGGCATCGGACAACGGAGGACGACATATGACGACGAAGGCGCTCGCGCCCGACGTATCCACATGGCCGGCGGAAGACCCGCAGCTGAGAGGCAGTCGTTGCGACGACTGCTCGGCAACCACGTGGCCGGCACAGCCCCGGTGCCCCCGCTGCAGCGGGGCCGCCATCTCCGAGCTACTGCTGCCCCGACGCGGAACTCTCGTGGCATGGACGACTCAGGGGTTCGTCCCCAAGCAGCCCTACGCAGGCAGTGAGACCGCCGAGAATTTCGAACCGTTCGCCTTCGGCCTCGTCCAGCTGGGCGATGTGGTCCGCGTCGAGGCCCGCCTCACCGAGAACGATCCGGCAAAGCTGAAGCCCGGCATGGAACTCGAACTCACCTTCGTGCCCTTCTACACGGACGCCGAGGGAACCGACATCGTCACCTGGGCGTTCGCGCCGATCTGAGCCACCTACACCCGATCGAGGAGTCCAAAGAACTATGAACGACGTTGCCATCATCGGTGTGGGCCTACACCCGTTCGGCAGATTCGGCGCCAAGTCGGCCATCGAGATGGCCGCTGACGCGATCCAGCTCGCGCTCGAAGACTCGGGCGTGGCATGGAAAGACATCCAGTTCGGCATCGGCGGCAGCTACGAGGTGGACAACACCGACGCCGTCACCCGCCTGGTCGGCCTGACCGGCATTCCCTTCACCAACGTGTTCAACGCCTGCGCCACATCGGCCAGCGCGATCGAGCAGACCGCCGACGGCATCCGCTCCGGCAAGTACGACATCGGTATCGCCGTCGGCACCGACAAGCACCCTCGCGGCGCCTTCACCGCCGATCCCGCGATGCTGGGCCTTCCGGCCTGGTATGCCGAGAACGGCCAGTTCGTCACCACCAAGTTCTTCGGTATGAAAGCCAACCGGTACGTCATCGACCATGACATCTCGCACGAGACCTTGGCCCGAGTCGCCGCGAAGAACTACCGCAACGGGGGAAAGAACCCGAAGGCCTTCCGCCGCACCGAGTTCAGCCTCGACGAGATCCTCTCGTCGCCGATGCTGAACTACCCCCTGACCGCAAAGATGTTCTGCGCCCCCGACGAGGGCGCCGCCGCGGTCATCATGTGCCGTGGCGACCTTGCGGCGAAGTTCTCGTCGAACAAGCCCGTATACCTGCGGTCGACGGCGATCCGCACCCGCACGTACGGCGCTTACGAGGTACACGCGACGTGGGCCGCGACCGAGGAGGACGTCTCCCCCACCGTGTACGCAGCGAAGGCCGCGTACGAGGCCGCGGGAATCGGACCCGAGGACATCGACGTCGCACAGCTGCAGGACACCGACGCGGGCGCCGAGGTCATCCACATGGCCGAGACCGGCCTGTGCGCCGATGGCGACCAGGAGAAGCTGATCACCGAGGGCGCCACCGAGATCGGCGGATCGCTGCCCGTGAACACCGATGGCGGTCTCATCGCCAACGGTGAGCCCATCGGCGCGTCGGGCATCCGCCAGGTGCACGAGCTCGTCCACCAACTCCGCGGGACCGCCGGCGAACGTCAGGTTCCCGGTAGCCCGCGAGTCGGCCTCGCGCAGGTCTACGGCGCTCCGGGAACTGCAGCGGCGTCCATCCTGTCGCTCTGACTCCCGCCGCCGATGACGAGCAGTAGACGGTAGAGATGGGTCGCCCACGAGAACACCGTGGGCGACCCGTCGTCACTCGCATCGGAGCGACCCAGAAGTACGCTCCACGACGGCGCCGATGACCTGAAGGAGTAACGTCGACCTCGGCTACACTCGAGTAATTCTGGCGCACTTCACCGCCGAGGCGCCTTGACCCACGCGGCAAGGAGCGCGGTGACTCCCGGGAACAACGGAATGATCAGCAGCGCCGATCCCAGCCACAACGGGACGATCCGGTCGTAGGCCTCGCCGGACACTCCCGCATCGAAGGCCAGCACACTCATGCCGATGATGAACAGGGTCGTCACGCTCGCTCGCACCCACCGATCCCGCTTCGCGCACCACAGTGCACCCAACCAGCCCGCCAGACCCAGCCCGCCGACGGCTACCAGATAGGCGACGATCGCATTGCGGTCGAGCTGCACGTCGCCCGCTCCCCACTCGGGATACGCGCTCTCCACGTTCCGACCAATGGATCCGAACACCCACAGATCCAGCAGCGGCAACACGATGCACACCACTTGAAGGCCGACGCCGGTCCACAGTGCCTGCATCACATTCGTCCAGCGATTTTCCGTACGAACCTCGGTCATGGTGCTCATTTCCAGACCCTCTCTTACGGCGTATGACTTACCACCACGGTAATCTTACGCCGTAAGAGGCGTCAAGGAGGATGTGGTGAGCGAACCCCGCGCGCAAGGCAGACACGCAGGATTGACCAGAACGCTGGTACTGGAAGCGGCAGTAAGCCTCGTCGACCGCGATGGCGCAGCCGCGCTGTCCATGCGCAAGCTCGCGAACGAGCTGGACGTCGAGGCCATGACGCTGTATCACCATGTGAAGAACAAGCAGGCCCTCGAAGATGCCCTCGTCGAACACGTCCTGACGGAGTCGCTGTCCCACACGGCGACCTTCACTTCATGGCACGAAGCGCTTCGCATCTACGCCCGCGACCTGCACCACGGGCTCGAGGCACATCCCGGCACGGTCATCCTCTTCGCATCGAGACCCGGTCTGACCGAGCAGAATTCGGCGGCCATCGAACGGCTGCTGCAGATGCTGGTGGACGCCGGATTCGACCCCGACGTCGGGCTGCGGATCATCTACTCGGTCGCAAGCATGATCATCGGGCAGCACCTCGCACGCCCGGCCGACGAGATCGGCGAACTCGACGACCACCTCCCGGCCGGCGAATTCCCCTGCTTCAGGGAGGCGCTCCGATCCGGCGTCCCGAGCATCGAGTCACGCGTGTCGCTCGCGGTGGATGCGCTGATCATCGGCTTCGACGCGATACGTCGAACCTGACCGACGAACGACCCGCTATTTGACCGCGATCGGATTGAGCGGCGATCCGACGCCGCCCGGAATATTGAGCGGGCACGCCACGAACATGCACTCGTACACACCATCCGCGGCACAGTCCTCGGCGAGGTCCTCGAAGTCGAACATCTCACCCATGAGCAGACCCATGTCGCGGAGCGCGAGCATGTGGAACGGAATCATCGGCCCGCCGGGATTCGCGCCGAGCACCTCGACGGCCAGGTTGTCGGCGCACACGGCCGCGATGCCGTGGCCCCGGATCCACCGGGCGCACTCCCACGTGAGTCCCGGCGAACCGCTGAGTCCGACGTCGGCGCCGCGTCGATGATGGGGATACGTACCCGTACGCAACAACAGGATGTCGCCCTCGGACACAGTGATTCGCGCTTCGTCCAACACAGAGTCGAGAATGTCCGGCGTGATCCGGGTTCCCGGTGCGAGGTAGTCGACGCCGAGATGACGCGGGACGTCGACGAGGATCCCGCGGGAGACGACCCCTGGCACCAGGTTCTGGATCGAGCAGCGTTCCGCGCCCCAGGCGGTGACGGCGGTGTCGTGATGGAAACCGTTGTAGAGCAGGTCGTCGTACCAGACGTGCGCCAGCGCATCGAAGTGCGTCGTCGAATGGGTCCCGAGGATCAGCATGTCCTCCGACGAACACACATCGAGAACTTGACCTTTCGGCATGTCACCACGATATCGGGTCATGGTGTGAATCGGGTTGAAGCGCCCGCTGGTCCGGATGTCGTGAGGTCCGTGCTCATCGGCGGGCATCGACAGCGAGAACGATGCCCCTCGCCGGACTGTCGCGGTGGCCTCCCGGACCTTCGCCTGCGTCAGCAGATTGAGCGTGCCGCGCTCGTCCTCGTCTCCCCACCGACCCCAATTGCTCAGCTCGCGCCCGACTTCGCGAACCCCGTCCATGTCGATCGTCGCCAACCCGTTCTCCCTGTCGTCGCGCACCAGAATTTCGATCCGGCACCAGGAGAACATAATTCTCCCGCCCGTCGGAGGCAACCCTTCAGCGTCGAAGATTCGACCCGAACAGCTCGTCGAGTTGCTCGGCCATGTACGAAACGGCCGACTCCGAAGCAGGCGTCGCAGGGTAGGACAGATTCCAGATGTGCGGCACACCTTCGTGCATCTTCACGCGCACATCGACTCCGGCGTCCTCCGCCGTCCGCGCCAACAACAATGTGTCATCCCTCAGCACCTCGGAATCACTGCACTGCAAGATAAGTCGCGGCTGCCCCGCCCAGTCGCCGAGCACCGGCGAGACCATCGGATCCACCGCAGGATGACCCGACAGGTATGCAGCCGCCGCCTCGGTTGCCTGCTCGAGCGAGAACCGCTCATCGGTGTGCTCATTGTCCCTGAAGCTATTCGCGGTGTTGCGCAGATCAGCCCACGGCGAGAAGAGAAATGCGCCGGCAGGTCCTGGAACCTCGAGCTGCCGCAGACGCAGGAGCAGCGCCGCCGCCAGCCCTCCACCTGCAGAATCACCCCACAGCGCGACACGATCGCCGGGGATCATCCCCGCCAGCCACCGGTACGCCGTGACCGCGTCGTCCATGGCTCCGGGAAACGCGCATTCGCCGGACAGCCTGTAACCGACCGCGTACACCTGGGTCTCACACGCCGCCGCGATCCGGGCGACGCTGTCGGCAAACATCCGAGGCGAACCCTTCCGGTATCCGCCACCGTGAAAGTGCAACAGCGCCGCATCCGGACGAGCGCCGGCGGGCCGTACCCGCAGAATCGGCACCGGCGCCGAATCGAGTGTCTCGATCTCGACGGCGAGGTGCTCGCTCGTCGAAGAAGGTTCCGTGTCGGTCATATCCGTCCTCGTTGTGGCATCGGTCAGAGCGTCTCGGCCCAGTCATGGCTCGGTGCACGGCCCCCGATCTGCCGAGTCAGCAGCTGGGCCGAAGCAATCACAGGCTGCGCGGCTACAGGGATCGACCTGCCGTCCATCTCACCCAGATGAAGGAGCGTGAGGCAGAACGCAACGCGCCCATCGGGATCGAACACGGGGACCGCGATATTTCCTATGTTGTACACGGCGTCCGGTTCGAATTCCAGCACCGCATAGTCGGGCAGCTGCTCGAAGAACTGCTGCAACAGCGATTCTCGCAGGTCGCGATCGTTGGGACGTTCCGCGAGCTTCTGCGACACAGAGGGGCGACCAGGGCGCAAGTCGTCGAGTCCGATCGAGTACCCTCGCTGCCGCACCACCGAACCGTAGGTGCGGAGGTAGTCGGCCACACGCTCTTGTAGATCCTCGGGTAGTTCGGCGATCCACTCACGCCCCTCGGCCGGCGGCATCCAGGCCAGGAAAGGCTGACCGATCGGCGGTTGAAGCGGCATGCGCTGGCCCGGCGCGAGCTCGACCGATCGTCCCGTCGGCTTTCCTTCCACCGAAATGCAGAGCACATCCCGGCCCACTTGGACAGTGCCCGTGCATTCGAGCCCCGTGGATTCGGCCAGATTGACCATCTCGATGCGCGCGAGCTCGATGACGGGGTGCGCATCTACCGAGGCATGGCCGACTGCCGCGGCGGCAGGACCGAGTGTGTACGTCTTGTGACGCGGGTGCCGCGAGACATAACCCTCGTCGTTCATCACTTTGAGAACCGCAAACATCGATCCGGGACTCACATCCAGGGCCCGGGACAACTCGCTCAGAGTGAACGTGCCCCGCTGATTCGCGGTCAGAAAATCCAGCACCTGGAGTGCGCGCCGCGCCGAGAGAGCCATCCACATCCTTTTCTCGAAGATCGTTGACGCCGATAACGGCTGACGCTAGCGTAATCCATCAAGATCTGAAACCTTTTTCGATATACTGAAACGAGAGTCAGATGGCACAAAATTTGTTCATTCGACGCGCGCTGGCCGAATCGAATCTCCACGCGCTGCGGTTGGCATTGCTCCATGCCACCGGCGACCCTGCCCTCGCTGCGATGAAACTCGAACTCGTCCCCATCCGCAGCGGCGCCGCATTCGAGATGACAATCGCCGAGGAATCCCGCGAGGAACTCCTCCGAAAGGCCGAAGAATTCGTGGCAACGGAAGCCGCCACGTATGTCCCCAGGAGTCTGGACGAGAAGCAAATACGCACGATGATCGAGATCGCGCTCGGGCAGGAACTCACCGACGAGGAATTCTTCGTCGCACGGACGATGCCTGCCCTGGAGGAGTTTCCCGTCTTCTCGCGGTGGACCCGTGAGCGTCCCCGACGCGCGGACGACTTCCACGTCGTGATCGTCGGGGCCGGGCTCTGCGGTGTCGCGATGGGTGTACAGCTCGAGCAACTCGGAATCTCGTACGTGATCTACGAGCGACGTCCGGATGTCGGAGGAACCTGGGCCATCAACACCTATCCGGACGCGCGCGTCGATACCGCCAGCACCACCTACGAATACAGTTTCGTGAAGAACTACGCGTGGTCCGAGCAGTACGCGCGGCAACCGGAAGTGCGCCACTACATCGAGACGGTCGCGAAGACCTACGGCGTCTACGACCACATCCGGTTCGAGCACGAAGTGCAGTCGGCCGAATTCGACGAGCGGTCGGCCACGTGGTCGCTACGCGTCGCAGATGCGACCCGCGAGGTCGAGACTGTGACCTGCAATTTCACCGTCACGGCCACCGGGCTGTTCTCCACTCCGAAGAAGCTGGACACCGACGGAATCGACGACTTCACGGGCGAGATTCTCCATACGACGGAATGGACCGAGCAGCACGACGTCGAGGGCAAGACTGCCGCGATCATCGGCAACGGTTCCACCGGTGTCCAGCTGCTCGCCCGGATCGCCGAGGACGCCGATCAGGTCTACGTATTCCAGCGGACCCCACAGTGGATTGCACCGCGAGAAGGCTACGGCGAGCCGGTGACCGAGGAAATGCGGTGGGTCCTCGACAATATCCCGCACTATTGGAACTGGGCCCGCACCACCGCCCTCAAACCCGCCGATCCCCGCGGCACCATCACCCCGGATCCCGAATGGCGCGCCGCCGGCGGCCACTTCAGCGAGAGCAACGACAAACTCCGGGAGAACCTGACCCAGTACATCCGCACTCAGGTCGACGATCGACCCGACCTCGTCGAACGCCTCATCCCCGACTACACCCCGGCCGCGCGACGTCCGGTCGTCGACAACAAGTGGTACCGGTCCCTCACCCGCGACAACGTGGAGTTGGTGACGGACGGGATCACGAAGTTCACCGAGACCGGCATCGTCACCGCCGACGGCACCGTCCACGATGTCGATCTCGTCCTCACCGCCGTCGGCTTCGAAGTGACGAAGTGGCTCTGGCCCATCGACTTCCGTGGTCGCGGGGGTGTCCACATCGAAGATCGTTGGAACCTGGACGGAGGGCCCCGCGCTTTCCAGGGCCTGGCGATCCCGGAATTCCCGAACATGTTCGTGCTCTACGGCCCCAACGCGCAGCCGGCGACCGGCGGCGGAATCGGGCTCGGCGGCCTTCCCGCGTGGATGGAGTCGTGGGTCGGCTACATCGCCCGGGTGATGATCGCCGTCATCGAGGACGATCACCACAGTGCTGAGGTCACCGATGCTGCGTTCTGGGAGTACAACAACGCGGTCGACGACGAGGCAAGCAGGCTCATCTGGCTCGATCCCGCCGCGAACCCCGAGAAGAACTACTACGTCAACGAGCACGGCCGGCTCAGCACGAGCACTCCTCTGACGGGTCTCGATCTCGCGACACGCTTCCTGAACTTCGCACGCGACGATTTCATCTTCACCCGAATCGATTCCGACACGCACACTTCCGAAGAACAGGCACCGTTCGTCACCGTGTCCTGATTCAGCATCACGTCTCGACAACCCCCACCGAGCAGAGAGTTGCACACATGATCGATCTAGGTTTGGACGGCGCCCGCGCAATCGTCATCGGCGCAGGATTCGTTCCGACGCGTGCCGGACACGGCCGCGGCTCCGCACTGCAACTGGCACGCGCGGGCGCCACCGTGGCGTGCGTCGACAAGAACGCCGAACGAGCCGAACAGATCGCCCGCGAGATCACCGACGAAGGTGGCAAGGCGTTCGCGATCGTCGCCGACGTACTCGAATCCGATCAGGCTCGTCGCGCGGTCGACGAGGCTGCATCCCGGATGGGCGGCCTCGATGTCTGCGTCGACATCGTCGGCCAGGCCATGTGGAGCAAGGCCGCGGAGTTCTCCGACGACGACTGGAACGCGCAGCTCCTCGTCAACCTCACGCAGGTCTTCTACGTCTTCAAGGCGGCCGTCCCGCACCTCGCGGCCAATGAGCAGGGCGGTTCTCTCATGGCGCTCACCTCGGTGGACGGTATCGGCTCGTCACGATTCCATGCAGCGTACGGTGCCGCGAAGGCCGGCGTCATGTCGCTCGTGAAGACCTTCGCCGACGAGTACGGCAAGGACGGTGTGCGGGTCAACTCGGTGGCGCCCGGCAATGTCGGCGGCGGCAACTGGGATCTCCCGGAGATCCCCTTCGGGGAGGATGTCGTCAACGCCCTCGCACCACCGCGCGGCCGCGACATCGCCGACGCAGTGCTGTTCCTCGCGTCGCGCCTCTCCGCAAAGATCACGGGCCAGACCCTGGTCGTCGACGGTGGAGCGCTGGCCCTGAGCCCCTGGGGCATGAAGGAAGAACACATAGGCAGGAACGTCGCCTTCTCCAATGCCACGCAGGATTGAGAACTCCATGTCATCGATCACCACATCTACGATCACCGACGCTTTCCTCGTCACCGGCAAGGTCGCACTCGTCACCGGGGGTGGCAGCGGCATCGGCCGGGAGGCCGCGCTGGTCCTCGCCGCAGCGGGCGCGCGCGTCGTCGCCACCGATGTGAACGAGGCGGGTCTCGCAGAAACGCGCGCACGCAGCGAGGAGCAGGAAACCCCGATCGCCACGCACACCCTGGATGTGTCCGATCCCGTAGCGGTGTCACGCGTGGTCGACGACGCTGTCGCGGAGTACGGGCATCTCGACATCCTCGTCAACGCCGCCGGGGTCATGATCATGCGGAACGCGCTCGACGTCACCCCGGACGAACTCGAGCGGGTTCTCCGGATCAACGTCGGCGGCACGTTCTACGCCTGCCAGGCAGCGGGCCGGGTCATGAGGCCCGGTGGGAGCATCATCAACCTCACGTCGAGCATCATCGACCGCACGAGCCCCGGCCGGATCACCTACGCGATGTCGAAAGGTGCCGTCGTGCAGGCCACTCGCACCTTCGCGCTGGAACTCGCTCCGGCCGGTATCCGCGTCAATTCCATCGCGCCGGGGTGGGTCGAAACGGGAATGACCGACCAGCACTGGACCGACACCGACGGCACGGTCGACCACGACAAACGTGCGGCGTATGTCGAGATGATGGCCTCGGCGTCGCCGCTCGGGGTCGTCGGCACCACCCGCGACATCGCGTTGGCCGTACTTCAACTCGCTTCGGGGGCAGGGTCATTCGTCACCGGTCAGGTCGTTCGGATCAACGGTGGGTCGTTCATGGCGTGAGCACTGCGCAGATCCGAGTACCTGCAAGACCCACAGATGAGGAGAGTTGGAAGTGAGCGACAGGCTCGAAGGCAAGATTGCAGTGGTCACGGGCGGTGCCAGCGGCATCGGCGAGGCCTCGGTACGGCGGTTCGTCGACGAGGGTGCGCGTGTCGTCATCGCCGACGTCGACGATCAATCGGGTAAGAGTGTTGCCGACGAATTGGGCTCGGCCGCCTTGTTCGTCCACGCCGATGTCACCGACCAGGACGACTGGGATCACCTGCTGGCGAAGACGAGCGAGCATTTCGCACCGCTCGATGTGCTCGTCAACAACGCCGGCGGCGGACGCGGTGTCGGCAAGATCGTCGACGAGGTCTACGAGGGGCACCGAGCAATCCTCGATCTCAATCTCTCATCGGTGTGGATGGGTACCCGCGCCGCGCTGCCCGTGATGGGAGCGCACGGTGGCGGGTCCATCGTCAACATCTCCTCGATCGACGGGCTCGTCGGCGTCGATGGGATGACGTCGTACGCCGCATCGAAGTTCGCGGTCACCGGTCTGACCAGAACGGTGGCATTCGAAGGTGGTCCCCACAATGTGCGCATCAACTCGGTCCACCCCGGATTCATCCGGACACCGATGACCGCCAAACACACCGGAGCAGTGAAAGCGCGGCTCGAATCTGCGATCCGGAAACAACCACTCACTCGATTCGGCACCCCGGAGGACATCGCACATGCCGTCCTGTTCTTCGCGTCGGACGAGAGCTCGTACTGCACAGGCACATCCCTCGTCGTCGACGGCGGCCAGCTCGCCGGCCCGCACCGAGATCCGATGTGATCCGGACTTCTCCCGCAGCACACATCATCCACTTCGTCGCACCCTGGCCCTACGATAGGAATCCGATGATCAGACGCA
Organism: Rhodococcus artemisiae; assembly: GCF_036327795.1. Classification (NCBI taxonomy): domain Bacteria; kingdom Bacillati; phylum Actinomycetota; class Actinomycetes; order Mycobacteriales; family Nocardiaceae; genus Rhodococcus; species Rhodococcus artemisiae. The sequence continues at coordinate 442,180 of NZ_JAUTXY010000003.1, read as the reverse complement.
GGCGTCTCATCTCCACGGCGATCGCCGCCTTGTGTTCAGCAACACTGGTGCTCACCTCCTGCGGTGCTCCCGAGAACGGAACTACTTCGGGAGGCAACGATGCCCCGGTGGGCGACCCTGTCGCCGGTGGCACCCTGCAGGCCATCCAGGGCCGAGAGCCACTCAGCCTCGACCCGTCGGACATCTCCAACGTCTGGACCCACTCCCCGCTTCTGGGTAATGCCCTGTACGGCACGTTGATCACCAACAATGTCGAGACGCAGGAAATCGAGTATTCGATGGCCACCGACTTCTCGACCGCCGACGGAGGGCAGACGTTCACCCTCGAGCTGCAACCGGGACTGCAGTTCACCGACGGAACGCCACTCGATGCCGCCGCGGTCGAGTACAACTGGGATCGGCTGCGCGACCCGAGCAAGGGCTCCGCGTCGCTCCGTCAGGCCGAGCAGATCGCCGACGTGGAGGCCGTCGACGCGGACACGTTGAACGTGACGCTGGTGTCGCCGAACCCGACCTTCCCGAATTCCCTCCTCGTCTCCGCACTGAACTGGATCGCGTCACCGACCGCCCTCGAGAAGGGCAGGGAGGCGTTCGACAAGAATCCGGTGGGGGCAGGCCCGTTCACCCTCACCGAGTGGGCCCGTCAGGACGTCATCCAACTGGTGAAGAACCCCGAATATTGGGACGCACCCCGGCCATACCTGGACGGCATCACCCTGCGTACGGTTCCCGCCGCCGATCAACGTCTCAACACACTTTCCACCGGCAGCGCGGACCTGGCCTCGGAATCGAACTGGCTGAACCTGTCCAAGTCGGAGAGCCTGGGGCTCGACACGGAGATCGTGCCGATGGGGGGCGGCCAGTACTTCGCGATGAACACCCGCCGCGCTCCGTTCGACGACGAACGCGCCAGGCGAGCCGTGAATCTCGCCGCCGACATGGAGGGCGTCAACCTCGTTGCATTCGAAGGCAACGGCGTGGTCCCGCAGACCCTGTTCCCCGAGGGATCACCGTTCTACGAGGACATCTCGCTTCAGGAAAGCGATGCGGAAGAGGCACAGCGCTTGTTCGACGAGCTTGCCGCAGATGGCAAGCCGCTGTCGTTCACCTTCACGACCTACTCGTTGACCGAAGCCAGAGCGGCCGCGGAGACCCTGCAGGCCCAGCTCAGCGCGTTCGACAATGTCGAGGTCAAGGTGGAGACCCTCGACTTCGCTGCAGCGCAGACACGAGTCAACTCGCGTGATTTCGACATGACCATCTCGTCCGCGAACATCCAGGATCCGGATGGCCCGCTGTGGAGTGCCTTCCACAGCAGCTCCCAGGGCAACACCTCAGGCATCGACGACGGCCGTCTCGACGCCGCACTCGAGGCCGGACGTGTCGGCATCACGACCGAAGAGCGTAAGGCCGCGTACTACGACGTTCAGCGGCGGCTGACCGAACTCGTCCCGGGAGTCTGGTTCATCCAGTCTCCTCCCGCCACCATCACGGGCGCCGACACACACGGCGTCCGGCTCTACGGCATGGGTTCTCCACTCCCCGACGGCGTGTGGATCTCGGAGTGACCCGCCGTCACCGCGGCGGCCGGTCGAGCTCGATCTGCGCGACCACCGCCCGGTGATCCGATCCCGGTAGGGTCACGGTCTCCACCGACGTCGCACGTCCGCCTCCGACGAGAATGTGGTCGATGCCGACCAGCGGGGGAATCCGCTTGTCGGTCGGATAGGTGAAGAGGAAGCCCGCGCCCACCTGTTCTGCGGTGTCTCTGAGCCGGCCGGTCAGCATCGCCCGATATTGCGCATGATCGTAGGTCGCGTTGAAGTCGGCGCCGGCGACCACCGGCGCCGACGGCGGCGCAGATTCGAGTATCTCGTGCAGGCGCGACAATTCGTCGGCCCAGACCTTCGTGTCGTAGACCGGCGGCACCGGATGGAACGCGTAGACCGCGACGGGTCCGGTCCCGGGCACGTCTGCCGTCGCCGAGACCTGGTTCATCACGAACCCGTCGTACTCGACTTCGTCGGACAACGGGAAGCGGCTCCAGATCCCGGTCCCGCCCGCACCGGGCTCCGGCGCCACGAAGTGGTACGGCAACATCCGATCGAGGCCTTCGCGCGCATAGGCTTCGACCGCTTCGGGTGTCAGCTCACTCACGGTCAGCATATCGACTTGGCGCTCCTCGACTTCGGAGACCACAGTTGCCGGGTCGGCTTCACCGAAGAGAACGTTGGCCTGCATCACGGTGAGCACATCTCCCCCACCACCGGCCGATTCCCCTACGTACCGGGGAGCCTGGATCCACACCGCGGCGACGACGATCAGCAGCGCCACCGCGGTGGCGACGCGGTACCGCAACAGCGCGAAGACCACTGCCCCGAGCACCGACCCGATCATCATGTACGACGCCGCGGATGCCGCGAGGACAGGAAGTCGCGCCGACGAGGTGCTGTAGTGCAGCACGACCCCGACCGCGCCGACGAGGGTCGCGAGACCCGCCAGAACTGTCGCAGCCCACCTGAACGCCGTCATCATCACACTCGACAGCAAAGCACGCGCAGATATGGAGAGAATGTGGGGCGGGCGGGGCTCGAACCCGCGACCAATGGATTATCGACTAAGCTGTGCGTCCGTTGCCTACTGATTCCCATTGCAGGTTGACGCGCAACGTAAAACGTTGCAGTCCACACCCCGCGCTTCCCATTGGTTCTGATCAACTCTGACTCATAAAAGAGAAATAAGCGATGATCCTGAGTTGCACCAGGTGAGCCAACACACCGCCTTCGATCCACTCACCGACGACGCCGTGCACATCCTCGACTCCCTCGGCATCGCGAATCCCCGGTCGGGGGTTGGCACACTAAACTGGTGCAACTCGGGACTTTTATCCCGAACTTCTATTTTACTTCGTCTGACCGCAGCACGAACGCACTCCTGCCATCCACCCACCGTCGCAACCATTGAGGAAACCTGCCTACAAACTCTCGCGCTAGTAGCTCCCGACCCCTGCTAGTGCGTGGACCTATCTGGACATTGAAGTCTCTCAACTCCAAGGCAGCACTCAAGCCTTCGCCGAATAGTTTGGATGTCAAAGAAATGAAGAATTCTACATCTTCCTCACTTTCATGAAATGCGAAAATTACGTACAGCAAAATATTGGTGAGAATTTCGTCCAGGGGGGCGTTCGGATATCCATCAGGAAGCCCCCAAGCCAAGTACTCCGCACCCGACCAAACGATGCAGGACCGAAGACCCTCAAGTAGCGGTTCCGGAATTTTCGCGCCATTGGATATCTGCGTATATGCCTCATATATAGCGTTGTCCCGGAACTGGTTATCCAGCAAATCCTCAGATCTCCCAAGGCGCGCGTCTATATTCCACCAGATAAGACCCGGAACAGCTCCGTAGTTGCTTTGACACACCACCGCATCCCACCCACGCCAACCATAATCCCTTGGCTCGATGTGGCGAGAAATTAACCAGTTCGCAGTGGCCTGAGAGACAGGCGTGACTCCGCGCGCCTCCATATCCCTAGCAATTTCATCCACTATCGGACTCCAATAGTCATGAAACCGCGAGCGATAACCACTGAGTTCAAGACCAGCCCATGCCTTAATGAGGCATGAACGAGCGGCGTCATGGTTGGGACCCGCGTCCGCTACCAGGAACTCACGCACGAGTTGTCCACGCGCCTGCTCGTTTAGGGATAAAACTAGTTCTAGCTCGCTAGGAGAGACCCATTCCTCTGATTCCCAGATGGAAAATATGCGAAGGAAGGCCTGCCTTCTGAAATGCGAAGGCATTCCTATTCCTTCCATCAGACGGAGCAGGAGTAGGTTATGGGACCCCTCCTGTAGCAACTGCTTGAATACCGCGGTGCCGCCTCCATCCCGGCGAAAATCGTACGCTTGTATAAGAAGTTCTGGCACAACAGAGGTCGCGTCCTCTTCGTATACTCTCTTTATCTCCTGACAGATCTGGTCCTGCGATTCCGATCTCCTTACAAACGACTCGGCAGCGAAGTACTCAAGAAATGTTCTATGGGTAAATCTGAACATTCGCTGGCCGCGATGGTTCGTCCCGAAGCTTGCGAGCAGCCAAGCACGGCCAGCGCAGAATTCCACGAAGCTTCTGGAATCTCTCTCCGCATCCGACTGGTCAAATCCGTCCCGATCTACCAAAGAATGCGCAAGAACCATCACCAGCTGGTTTTCTTCAATTCCATCTTGAACAGATGCGGAGGTGTAGACCCACCGGGCGATCTCTTGCATCAGTCGCTCGGCGTATTGCGGCATAGCGCCGGGCTGTTCGATCTGACGATGATCATCCCAGCGTCGAAACAGCAGGTCAGCGCATCTTTGATACACGCCCCGGCGATCGGTCGGAAGAGATCCATGCTCTCGGTAGAGCGCGCACATGAGGGAAAGCATCAGTGGGTTGTACCTCAGATCGGACACCGACTCTGAGTCACGTATAAAACTTTCGACGAGGTCATTTCTTCCCCTCTGCCCGAACCAACGTTCGCAGTATTCTTCGAACTGATGTCCGTCAAATTGGTCAAGCCGAAGATGCGAGAACAGAATCGCTGGGAGAGGGGCCCTGTCGTAGCCGAGCAGTCGTGTTGTTACAAGAATCGAGCAAACAGGATACTGGCTCGCGATACTCTCGATACGAGTGATCATCTCAGAGCGGCGCGTCCGCTCGGTAATCTCGTCAAGCCCATCAAAAACCAGACATACCCTGCCTAGCAGAAGGATGCTTTCAAAGTCCTGAGCAGATAATCTCATCGAGTGATCTGCATTTATAGATTCAACTGCGTGCGTTATAATTGATTTATCCCACTCCATCTTTGCGTAATGACGGCATACGATCTCCACCACCGGAACCCCGGAATCCATCCCCGAGATCTCTTTTTTGAAATGCTGGACAAAAGTTGTCTTTCCAGCGCCTGGATCACCCATGACAACAGCCCGAAAAGGGGAAGACGAAGGATTCAAATCATCTGCGGCAAAGACTTGATGATCTTCATCACTAACAAAGTTGCGTCGAATGTAGAGTGATTCAAAATCGGAAGAGCTGTCGAGCTCCGTGTGGTTGATTATGGGCTGATGCTGGACCGAGCTAATCGTTCGAGCCAGATCTCGACTGATGCCGACCGCTCGCGTGAGGCTAGACAAATCCTTCATTAGCTCCACTAGACGCTCAAGATGTCGACCAGAATTGGAGCTTTTTCCAGCACCATTAAGAATGGGAGAGTTGATGAAGTGCTCGTAACCATCAAGATCGTCAGATGATATGCATTCAGAGTGGAATCCAAGCGAATTGTCATATAGAGAGCGCAGCCTCATCCGAACATCTTCTTTTCGCTTCTTCCACTTTCCACCACTAGCGGCAAGCCATCGGTCTGCCTCATTATCAAACACGGTCTCGAAGGTAGCTAGTGCCTGGCCACGATTTGGAGACGATTTCGAGAGCTCGGAAATGAGAAGAAACGCGAGAACCGGCTCCATCTGTGTTGAGGAAAGGAACTTTTCGATATCTTCGACATCGCCAGCCGAAAGATGAAAATCGGAGTCAGGGCGAAGAGACAACCATCCGGGTTCAAAAGTACCCAGCAACTGGAAACCGCGCCGCATCGCACCAAGACCTTTACCAACGTTCATTGCGAGTGATGTGCCCGCATTCGCTGCGCCAATCGCGACCGCCGCACTCCCAGGATCTACCATCATCTGATGGTACGGGCCGCTGCGGACGATCCAAAAGAAGACTCGCCAGGACATGAAGTACCAGGTCAAGTCCCTAGAAGTGGTGTAGCGCTCCGTGACCCGTAGGTCTCAGGCGCTGAGCGCAGGCATGGTGTCCGCTCCCGTCTCGCTGTCGGTGTCGGTGTCGGTGTTCAGACGCCATCGGGCGAGGACATCGAGGCCGAGATGGCATCGGCCTTCGAGCCATTCATCGGTCTGTTCGGGCAGGACCGCACCGACCAGACGCACGATCGCGTCCCGATTCGGGAAGGTCCCGACCGCGTCGGTGCGGCACCGGATCGCCGTGTTCAGCCGCTCGGTCGGATTGTTCGACCAGATCTGACCCATACGTCCTTGGGAAAGGCGATGAACGCCAAGATGTCCTCCCGGCGACGTCGAAGGTGCCGACCCGGGTATCGAGACTGCGGTGCCGGTAGCCGTTGCGCCGGGTGGTGCGCTGCGGTGAGCGTTGTCCCCATGCGGCGTCGACGACCGCGTCGGCATCGGCGGAAAGCAGTGCGTTGATGGTCTGCAGCAGGGTGCGCATCAGGTCCGGGGATTCTTCGGCCAATGCCTCGCCAACCAGGCCGGCAGGGTCGACAATGTTCGGTGCGGTCATCGGGATACTCTGATCGAGAGTGCAGTGGAAGGTTCACTCCATAGGATCACGCGGTGGCCGCCTTTCTTTCGGTTACGACACGCCCACAGGCTCATTCGGCTGCAGCTCGTACACCATCTTCATGGACGGAACCCTCCGTCAACCTCGCCCTACGCACAGATCGCATCTTGCCCACGAGATAACGGGACGCTAGCGAGGAGCCGTGCAGCATAGGTTCCTTAAGATTCCAGACCGCACGCAGGGGAACCATTGGCACCTATGGCCGAATCTATAGTCCATACCCACGATCCCCCCTTCCCATACCCCCGCCGTTCCGTACGAACTCCGGCCCGCTTCCGCGCCTTCTTCACCGCATTGTCGACCAACCCCGCGGCTCGCGTCACCTTGAGAACTTCAGCAGCCGGCGCCGAACCACCACACTCGATCAAGTAGCCGCGGATCACCATCGTGATCTCGTCGCGCTCCTCGGCCTCCTCGTCTGGCCCACTGAGCAGTTCGCGGGCATCACGGCTGGTCTCGCCCAGCCACCGCAGAACCCCTACTTCCGTGTCGCCATCCTCAGTCACGACCGACGTTGAGACGACCTCTCCTTCCATCGATCGCACTCTCGGTGCGAGGTTGGCTTTGGTGTTGGTGACGAAGAGGTGCCCCGAATCGTCGTCCTTGGCGACCGAGAGCACCGACCTCGCCACTTGCGACCACGCGATTGAACCGAGGATCAGCTTCCCGGTATCCGCGCCATCCCGTTTGCCGAAGTGGCAGAGGCCGAAGACGACGCAGCCTTGTCGTGCGGCGAGTTGCGCAAGCGGCTCGAGATACTGCCGCACTGCTCGATCGTCCCGGCCCGACAGATCCGACGACATCGACGACGTCGCCGCATCGAGCACAACGAATGCCACATACTCCTTCGCGACGATCCGCTCGAGCGCGATGTTGTCGAGTGGGAGGACGAGAGTGCCGGCATCGGTGTGCGCAGTCTCGACGTCGACGAACAGGACCCGGTCCATGTCCGCGCCCGCTGCTTTGAGGCGCGGCGCGACGGTGAACTCACGGGCATCCTCGGAGTGCACGTACAGCACGTTCCGAGGCGTGCCATGCAGTTCACCTTCAAGCGTGCCGCAGGTGATCTGCGCGCACAGCGCAGCGGCGATCGTGGATTTGCCAAGACCTTCCCTTCCGGCAAGAAGCGTCAGCGATCCCGCAGGAATCCAGTCCTCCATTACCCAGCGGACACGCTGGAGCTTTACGTCGGAGCCGCGAGTGACCTTTAGTCGTCGACCTGCCCTGCCGTCGACGTCGATAGGAACGAACTCGGCGAGGCCATGTCCGGCCGCGATGTGGTCTGCCGCATCTTTGCCGGTCGCTGCCTGAACTATCGCGACGCCGGCAGCGATCGGCTCGACGATCTCGTACACCTGCAGAGCATGCTTTCGGCCGGGCTCATCGTCGTCGGCGACGATCACCACGGTATGGCCGGCCAGCGGGGACCAGTCGAACAGGCCAGCCTTACCCGCTCCCATCGCAGGCGATACCGCGACAGCACCCCCAGATTCCATCGCCAACACATCCTTTTCCCCCTCCACGACGTACACCGGCACGCCGGTGCGATGGTCATCGAGCCTCTCGACCCGGAAGAGATCCCGGCCTTTCGTGTTTCCCGATTGGCTGAATCGCTTTCGCCCACGGTCGTCGTAGCTCCGGAAGACCGTGCGGCCGTCCCGATACTTGTAGGCAGTACCGGCCGGGTTGTCGAAGAGGTCGGACAGTGTGAGGCCGAGAGCGTCGAGGACAGCCGACTTGTCGTCGGCATGCGAGTTCATCAAGACCTGGCCCGCGATCTGCCGAAAGGTCACCGACCTGTCGGCGGTCGAGTGCCCAGGGGCCTGCGCCGATGCGGTGCTACCGGGACCGTCTCGCCACACCAGTCCATGTTCGAGCCAACGCTCCCGAAGCCGATCGAGGGCAGTCACGTGAGAAGCGGAGGACCTGCGATTGTTGGGCATACCCATGTCTTTCTGACAGCCCCGAGGAGCCGGTCTCCGAGGATTCCGGCTCCTCGGGGTGACGGTCAATAGCGCTGTAGAGAAACGACTTTCGTCAGCGCACGAACACTGGTTCGGTCTGGCGCAGCGCGCCCGTCACAGGTACGGTCACAAGCGAACTGCCATTCTGGTGATTGGTTTGTTTCGACGCGCCGTCGGTGGGATTCGGAGCTCCAACTCCCCCACCGGCGGCGATGTTCGTAGCGGTGGCCATCATTGAGAGCCGCCTGCGAACTGCTCGTTCTCCCACGCCATGCAATCGCTGAGCTTGTAGCGAGCATGCCGTCCGATGCGCGCAAAGCGTGGCCCTCGCCCCCGGCTCGCCCACTGCGCAAGCGTCTTCGCCGGCACCTTCAACCGATCGGCAACTTCCTGCCTGGTCATCCAACGATCGTCACTCGTCTGCATTTCAATCCCTCCAGTGAGACTATTTGCGAACTGTCCCGACAAGAAGTAGCACGTTGAGAATCAGGTATCAAGACTCCCTGTCGGGACTGTTCGCAATGTGTCAAGATGACTGACATGCCGAGCTTCACAACGACGAATGGCCCTCTGCCCGAGAACTCCGGATGGTCGCTGTATGGCGGCCGCCTCTTCGCTCAGGTACCTGCGCGAGTCACCGCTACCGCGGCCGACGACGACATCGAGCCGATCGAGCACCACGTCGAGCTGGAAATCGATGTAGTCGAGGGACGCCTGGCGTGCACCGAACTACGCGCGGCAAGAACCGAAGGCGGTCCGCCGATCACCTCGGACCACCTGCGCCGGATCCCAGTGGGCAGCTGGGTCGAACTGGCTGCAGAGAAACTCAACGTCGTGCAGGCGATCGAGCCGACTCCGGATGGCGAGTCGTTCCGGGCAATCGATTTTGCTTGGCCTTCAACAGAGTTCGTCGACGATGGCCCCACCGAAGAGGCACTCGAGTCGATTTCGCAGATCTTCGCGTTCTGCATGGCTACCGGACAGAAGCCGATCGCCGTCCTTGCCCGCGAGTACGGACTCACCAAGCAGACGGCTTCCCGGTGGATCGCGACGGCCAAGCGACGCGGGATCCTCGTCGAGGAACATCGGAAGGTCGACGGCGATGCCGCGGGGTAGACCCCCGCTGCGCATCGGGCAGCACGGGAAAATCACGCGCAAGGATCTCGGAAAGGGAGTATGGCTCGCTCGGTGCAGGTTCCGTGACGACGACGGCGTGGTGCGCATCGTCGAGCGCCGGACGCCGCCCGGTCGACGCGACCAATACGGCAAGCTCGCCGAAGACGAACTGCTCGAACACCTCGACTCTCGGCGCACGCCCAGCGAGGACGAGGTGACGAGCTCAACGACGATCGCGGCGCTGGTTCGGACCTATCTTGCACGTCTCGAGGAAGAGGGACGAGCAGCCGCGACCATCGACACATACAAGTTCGCGGCAGGGAAGCTCGAGGGCAAGCTCGGAGGTGTCCGGGTAGGCGAAGCCACGGCCCGACGCGTCGACACCGCGATACGGGCGATGAGCAAGACGCACGGGCCGACCATGGCCCGCCAAGCCAAGACGATCCTCCGTGGCGCACTCGGACTTGCGGTCCTCGCGGGTGCCCTCGACAGCAATCCGGTCCGAGACGTCTCCCCGATCAAATCCAAGACACCACCGGCCGGTGCTCGCGCCCTCACCGCCGACGAGCTACGCGCACTGCTGATCGCATTGGACGACTCCGAGTATTGCAAGGCGAATGATCTCGTCGACCCGATCACACTGCTCATCGCAACCGGTCTCCGTCGTTCGGAGCTGCTCGCTCTCCGCTGGGCCGATGTCGACGACGAGGCCGGGACTGTCACGGTGAGCGGCAAGGTCGTGCGCGCCAAAGGCGCCGGCCTGAAACGCGTGGAGGAAGCAAAGACTGCTGCCGGGCTGCGAACCATCCCGCTGCCACTTTTCGCACTGGAGGTACTCAAGCGACGTGCGGATCAGCCACAGCACGGAGACCTGGGAGTGATCTTCCCGTCGACCGCCGGCACGCTGCGCGACCCGAACAACTTCGGTAAGCAGTGGCGCAAGGTCCGCGACGACCTCGGAGTCAAGGACACGACAACCCACAGCTTCCGGAAGTCCGTTGCGACCCTGATCGACGAGGAAGGCCTGTCGCCTCGCGTCGGAGCCGATCATCTCGGGCACCGGCATGTCTCCATGACCATGGATCGCTACATGTCTCGCCGCAGAACACACTCGGCGGTGGCCCAGTTGCTGGACCGTGTTGTGGCCGAAAAGAATGAATAAACGATGGATCGGTCCACCGACGTGGACCGAAACACCCTCTGACGTGGGGCGGGCGGGGCTCGAACCCGCGACCAATGGATTATGAGTCCACGGCTCTAACCGACTGAGCTACCGCCCCTCCACAGCGACACATCGCTGCAGAACGCTCTCCGTTCCGGATAGCGCGTACGCATGGTACCCGGCAGCCGACGCGTTCCTACGCACCGGGTCGCGACCGGTTCGGACCTTCCTCCGCTTGCTCGGGTTCCCTCAGGTTGTCGACGCGAGGAAACCCCAGTACGCGGAGGAAGATTTTCAAACCAGCCATGCTGTCGGATACGTCACACCCGATGGGCGCCGAAACGAAAGAATCCTCCCACCCCGCATGGGGTGGGAGGATTCTGTGCGCTCCCCCGGCTGGACTCGAACCAGCAACCCTTCGATTAACAGTCGAATGCTCTGCCAATTGAGCTACAGGGGATTGACCTGCTGTGCTCCGCGTTTTCCCTCGGTGCGTGAAAAACCATAGCGCCCCTTCCACCGCAGAACCAAATCGCCTGCATGTGGGCATGCGGAGCGTCATCGGGCAGGATAGGGAGGACGCGCACACTGGGTGGAAGGACGACACATTGATGGGATTGTTGGTCGGGGTTGCCGCGGGGTACGTGCTCGGCACCCGGGCAGGCCGAGCCCGATACGAACAGATCAGCAAGACCGCGAAGGCGGTGGCCGCCAGCCCGGTCACCAAGAAGGCCATCGAGGTGGGACGCCAGAAGCTCTCGGATTCTCTGAGCCCACAGCCGAAGCTCGAACCGATGAAGCCGATCGACGAGACGACCACGATCATGATCCCGCGGGATCAGCTCAAGAAATAGCGTCAGCCGGCCAGGCCGTCGCCGCCCGCATCGCCGATGGCCTGGTCGAGCAAGCTGCGACGATACTGCTCCAATGCGACGAGGTCGCCGAGCAGCGCGTGGAATTCGTCGGACTCCGTGGCAGGCGAGATGCGTTGCAGCTTCGATTTGAGCTCCGCCACCTGCTCACCCACCCACACTTCCTGCAGGCGCGCCAGCACTCCCCCGATGTAGCGGGGCAAGCGATCCTCTTCGGCGGGGATCGGCTCGACTGCGAGTTCCGTCACCAATGAGTGCACGACCGGGTCGGTCGCTGCACGGCCGACGGCGTCGACCCATTCCGCGCCTCCCATTCCCGAACCGACACCACCGACGTGAGCGATCGCCTCACGCACGGCTGAGTAGGCGGGGTCGGTGAACGTCTCTGCGGGCAGCGAATCGAACACCGTGCCCGCGACACCCGGATACTGCAGGGCAGCCTTGAGCCCGTCGCGTTGCGGCCACAGCGCAGGATCTCCCGGCCGTGGGCGGCGTATCGCCGACTGCTGCGACGAGGTCCTCTTGTCGACAGCAGCGGGCCGACGTGCGGGCGTTGATGCCCGACCGCCCCCACGACGCGCTTCGTCCTGCACCCGGCGACGAACCATGGGGATGTCGTCCCAGCCCACCCAGTGCGCCAGCTGCACCGCGTAGTTGTCGCGCAGTGACCGGTCCTTGATCTGCGCGACGACAGGCACACAGCGACGGAGCGCTTCGACGCGTCCCTCCGCGGTATCGAGGTCGTGCTCGAGCAGGATCGACTTGACGACGAACTCGAACATCGGGGTGCGCCGCGCGACGAGATCACGGACGGCCGTGTCGCCGGACGCCTGCCGGAGTTCGCACGGATCCATTCCCTCCGGGGCGATCGCGACATACGTCTTCGCTGCGGTCTTCTGGTCGCCCTCGAACGCCTTCATCGCCGCGGCCTGACCTGCGGCGTCACCGTCGAACGTGTAGATGACCTCGCCGCGGAAGTAACTGTCGTCCATGAGCAGACGACGCAGCATCGCGAGGTGCTCGTCGCCGAACGCGGTACCACACGAGGCGACGGCGGTTTTCACTCCCGCGAGGTGCATGGCCATGACGTCGGTATAGCCCTCGACGATCACCGCCTGATGCGACTTTGCGATCTCCCGCTTCGCGAGGTCGAGGCCGAACAACACCTGAGATTTCTTGTACAACACCGTTTCCGGCGTGTTCATGTACTTGGCGGTGATGGTGTCGTCATCGTATAGCCGACGGGCGCCGAAGCCGATGACATCGCCTGCGAGGTTACGGATGGGCCAGAGCAGCCGACGGTGGAACCGATCCATCGGACCGCGACGCCCCTGCCGCGACAATCCCGCGGCCTCGAGTTCCGCGAACTCGAATCCGCGACCGAGAAGATGCTTGGTGAGCTGATCCCAGCCCGCAGGTGCATAGCCGCACCCGAACATCTCGGCGGCGGCCTGGTCGAAGTTGCGCTCGGTGAGGTAGTCGCGCGCTGTCTGTGCATCCGGGCTGCGGAGCTGCTCGGCATAGAACTGCTGCGCGGCGGCGTTCGCGGCAACGAGGCGCGCGCGGGTACCGCGATCACGCTGCACGGAGGGTCCTCCACCCTCATAGCTGAGGGTGTAGCCGACACGTTCGGCGAGCTGCTCGACGGCTTCCACGAAAGTGACATGCTCGATCTTCTGGATGAACGAGTAGACGTCGCCGCCTTCACCACACCCGAAGCAGTGGAAATGCCCGTGGTTGGGGCGGACGTGGAACGACGGCGATTTCTCGTCGTGGAAGGGGCACAGCCCCTTCATCGAGTCGGCGCCGCCGCGCTTGAGAGCGACATAGTCGCCCACGATGTCTTCGATCCGAACGCGGTCGCGAATGGCCGCGATGTCTCTGTCTGAAATTCTGCCGGCCACGCCGACGAGTCTAGGCCGTGTTCCCGACCCGGCCGGCGGCGGTGGTTGCTAGCCCCAGCTGGCCTGTGCGGCGAGGCTGTCGCGGTCGATCCGCTCGAGTCGCGATTCGGTGCAGGACGCGATCTGATCGACGATGACCCGCACTTTCGCGGCATCATCGGGCGCAGTCTCCCACTCGGCGACGAAGATCGGGTCGAGTCCCACCGGCGCTGTGCGCAGCAACCACTCGGCCACCCGGTGGATGCGCTCACGCTGGCTTACCTGTCGCGCCCGATGAGCGCTGTCGGACATCACGAACTGCAGCGCCATGGTCTTGAGCAGCGCGACCTCGGACGCCACGATCGGAGGGATCACCAGGTCGGTGTCGTAGCGGGCGGCGGGCGCGTTGCCGGTGACCTCGCGGGTGCCACTGATCGCTGCCGTCGCATAGCGGCCGACGAGTTCGCTGGTGAGCCGTTTGAGCGCGACCGAGCTGGTGAGTGTTCCGTCATAGGTTCCCACTCCGACCACGACGGGCAGGGTGGACAGGCGTTGCGCGGCCTCCACCAACTCGGCCGGGTCCAATCCGGCGAACTCCCTCATGCCCACCACGATGAGGCCCGCCACCGAGTCGGCGTCGCCGAGGACCCGCAGGTCGATGCGACCGTCGATCACGCCGTCCTCTACGTCGTGCACCGAATAGGCGACGTCGTCGGACCAGTCCATGATCTGAGCCTCGAGGCACCGGCGGCGTTCGGGCGCACCGTCGCGGATCCAGTCCAGTTCGTCGGCGTCGTCGTCGTATGCGCCGAACTTCGCGCCCGGAGAGGGACGGATCCACGGATACTTGAGGGTCGCGTCCAACGAGGTGCGGGTGAGATTCAATCCTGCGCTGGTGCCGTCCGCGTGGAGGATCTTCGGTTCGAGTGCGGTCAGGATCCGCAGGTTCTGGGCATTGCCCTCGAAGCCCCCGCACGGCGCCGCGACCTCGTCGAGCGCGCGTTCACCGTTGTGCCCGTAGGGCGGGTGGCCGATGTCGTGGGCGAGCCCCGCCAGATCGACGACGTCGGGGTCGGCCCCGAGCCCTTCGGCGATGCTGCGACCGATCTGGCCCACTTCCATCGAGTGGGTCAGGCGGGTGCGTGGGGTGTCACCGTCGCGGGGACCCACCACCTGTGTCTTGTCCGCGAGGCGGCGCAGCGCAGCGCAGTGCTGGACGCGAGCGCGGTCGCGCGCGAATGCGGTGCGGTCGGCTGCAGCCGCTTCCGCCCCGGCAAGCCCCGATCGCTTCGGCGCTTCCTCCACACGCCGCGCGAGATCGTGTTCGCTGTATCCCGGCATCCCACCGCCCCTTCGTCGATGCGACCCTATTTCAGTCGATGCGACATTTCAGTCGATGCGACCTTGTTTCACTGGTCTGCCGTGTATTCGAAATCTGCCGAGTAGTGCGTGAGCTGGTACCAGATGAGCGCCCCGGTTTCCCGGGCGATGCCGTGGAACTGTGACTCGCGTGTGAACACTGCCGGGCCTTGCCGGGTGGGCGCGGTCCATGCATCGAGGCCCGCGTCGCGTGCCATCGTCCGTGTGCGCAGGCCATGCCACGGATCACTCACCAGGACGGCAGATGACAATCCCATCTCACTCATTTCCTCACTGACCGCCTTGATGCTCAGGAGGGTGTCGGACCCCTCCTCGACTGCCACGATGGCATCCGCAGGCACGCCGGTCTCGATGAGGTAGTTCTTGCCGGAGGCCGCCTCGGTGAACAGGTCGCCCTCCTGCTTGCCGCCCACCGTGACGATGGTGTCGGACACACCGTTCTCGTAGAGCATGCGCGCCTGTTCGAGGCGCGCCGCGAACACCGGTGAAGGGGTCCCCGAGTATTGCGCGGCACCGAGGACGACGATGGCATCGGCGGTCGTCCAGTCGTCGATGCGCGCGACCTGCCACACCCGCACTGCCGTACCGCCGACCACCAGGACCGCGGCGAGGAGCAACCCGGCGATCAGACGACGGCACCACCGACCGAGGCGGGACCCGAAACTGCGCTGGTCTTCGTCGACGCTCCTGGCCATATCGGGGCGGCGGCGGGCTGCGGTACTCACTCCCCGATTCTGCCAGTGCGCCACCGGACGGCCACGCGGACACGCGCCACGGTGCCACCCGGACACACGAAACCGATAGATTCGTCCCATGGCTCCCCCTTCGGCAGCGGAACGGCATCCCTCGACAACCGCACTCCCCCTCGTCCCCGCCCTGCTCGCGGTCGCAGCCTGGTTGATGGCTCCGGCACTGGCCTCCGCCGAGCCGCCCTCGCGGCTTCCGCAACCGATCACCGACACAGCCGGTGTGCTGACCGACGATGACACCGACCGCATACAGGCCGCGGCGAACACGTTGTACGACGAGCATCGGGTGCAGCTGTGGGTCACGTACGTATCGACCTTCGACGGTCAGCCGTATGACAGCTGGGCCGAGGCCACCGCACGGGCAAGCAACTTCGGGCCGGACACCGCGTTGCTCGCGGTTGCGACCGAGGATCGCGAATTCGCGTTGTGGACTCCCGACGGATCCGAGGTCAGCGCATCGGAACGCGACCGCATCAGCTCGAACGACATTGTGCCCGAATTGCGCGAACCCACCGACTGGGCGGGAGCCGCGGTCGCCGCTGCCGAGGGTCTCGACAATGCGCTGACGCCGTCGAGCGCACCCGTGACGACGCTGCTGGTCGGTGGTGGGGTCATCGCCGCAGGTGCGGGCGGGGTGTACCTGTACTCCCGCCGGTCGAAGAGCAAGCGCGCGGAGGCCGGTGCCGCGCAGGCCGCCCAGATCGATCCGAACGACGTCGACAGCCTGCGTTCGCTGCCGCTCGAGGGGCTCGAACTGTACGCACAGGAAGTGCTCGTGGAGACCGACAACGCGGTCCGATCGAGTTCTGAGGCACTCGAACTGGCACGCGGTGAGTTCGGGCAGTCCGCGGTGCAACCGTTCGACCGGGCCTTCGAGCAAGCCCGAGCAGCGCTCGCGTCCGCGTTCGAGATCAGGCAGCGTCTCGACGACGACATCCCGGAGACCCCGCAGCAACAGCGGGACATGCTCGTCCAGTTGATCTCGTCGTGCGGTAAGGCAAACAACGATCTCGACGAGCAGGTCGAGGCATTCGACAACATGCGCAACCTGCTGCTCGACGCCCCGAAACGCCTCGACGCGCTCACTCAACGTGCAATCGGGCTACGGGCACGGCTCCCCGAGTCCGAGGCGATCCTCACGCAGCTGCGCGGCGAGTTCCCGGCCGGCGCGCTCACCCCCGTCGCCGAGAACGTCGAGCTCGCACAGGAGGAAATCTCCTTCGCAGAGAAGGCGATCGACGAGGGCAGGACCGCGGTCGCGCGACCCGCCGGCGAGCAGGGCGACGCGGTGCGCGCCATCCGTGAGGCCGAGGGCGGTCTGGGCCATGCGACCACGCTGCTCGACTCCCTCGACCATGCCGCCGAGGACATCCGACGAGCCATCGCGACCCTTCCCGCAGCGATGGAGGATGCGGCGCAGGGCATCGCGGACGCCGCGAAGCTTGCATCGGCGGGCGGGCCGGAACTCGACGATGCGCGTACGGCGGCGCAGGAGGCGCTCGATCATGCGCGGGCCGAGCAGCACAACGACCCGCTGGGCAGTTTCACACGCGTGGTGGAAACGGATGCGCGGCTCGACGCGTTGCGCGCGCAGACCCGCGAAGCGCAGGAAGCCGCGGAACAGGCCCGCCGACGCCTCGAGCAGGATCTTGCAGCGGCACAAGCGCAGGTCACCGCCGCATCGGATTTCATCGGCACGAGGCGCGGTGTGGTCGGAGCGCAGGCCCGCACCCGCTTGTCGGAGGCCGAGCGTCACCTACAGGCGGCGCAGCATTTGGCGCAATCGGATTCCGCCGCCGCCATGCAGCACGCCCAGGCCGCCGCGAGCCTGGCCGCGAAGGCGTTGCGCTCGGCCCAGAACGACGTGCAGAAGTGGGACCGTCAGCAGCGCCCGCCGGGTGGCGGCTCGTCGGGCGGCAACATGACCGGCGCGATCCTCGGCGGCATCCTCATCAACAGCGTCCTGAACAGTGGCCGCGGTGGTGGTGGCTTCGGCGGCGGTTTCGGGGGTGGTGGCTTCGGCGGCGGTGGGGGCGGTGGCTTCGGCGGGTCGAGCGGTGGCCGCTTCTGACCGACCCGCTCGACTACTGTGAATGCGCCGCGCTCACCGCGTGTCGAACATCGCGATCAGGGAGGTTGATGAATATGGTCCGCCGGATGCGTCATCGACATGCCTTCTTCCGGGTCGTGTGAGCTCACTGGGCGGCCCGGTCATCTGAATCGACCAGGAGTGTCGCATGACGATGGCTACAGACTGATCGTCGAGCGTGAGAGCGGGCTGGTCGTGGGTTCCATCAGTCCGCTGTAGCCACCGAGCGAAGGCGTCGTCGAATCGGGTACGGCGTCGTAGCCTCACGTCGAGGGCTCGGCTACACCTCAGAGGCAACCCGCGCCATGGTGGCGCTGGCCTCTGGCCACGCCGCTGGTCCACAGCGTCTCGGCCGTGGTAGAGCTCTCGAATCCGGCCTCAGCACGTGTGCTGGAGAAGGCCGGGATGCTTCGCTGTGGTGAAGACTCAGCGGTGGCCCGGTACACCCACGGCGCCGAGCCCGCCCTGTAAGGGCGAGAGTAGATCGGCAGCGATGTCCCGGGTCGGTGCCGGTCCCCGTTACCCAGCCCGATCACCGGCGTGCACAGCTTCTGATAAGTACGCGATCCGACGCTCAGGAGAATACCGCTCTCCCTTTCCTCCAATCACCTTTCTTGATGTGAAGAACCCTGATATCTTGCCGTCAATCGCCGCTTCACGGTGATGCGCGCCACACTCTCAGACGAGGAGCTTCTGGTCGTGACTCAGACCGATTCCGGCAGGAACCGCATCCACTTCGATCGACACGCACCCGAGTACCGAGAACAGTTCGAAACCATCACCAAGGACATGCACGCAGGCTGCCCCATGGCGTGGACCGAAACCCACGGCGGACATTGGGTCGCGGCCGGGGCCGACGAGGTATTCCATCTCGCCCGGTCCGGAGACATCTCCAACGACAACGACGTCCAGGGTGTCCGCCGCGGATACAAGGGCATCACGATTCCCACCGGGGAACTACCGAACGGTGCACGCGGCGGGATGCTCGAGATGGACCCGCCGGAGCATCGCTACTACCGCCAGACCCTGAACCCGTACCTCTCACCGGCAGCCGTCAAGCGATGGATTCCCGTCATCGACGAGGTGGTCCGCGCCTGCCTCGACGAGAAGATCACCACCGGGCGGATCGACTTCGTCGACGATCTCGCCAATATCGTGCCGGCGGTGCTCACCCTCGGGATGCTCGGCATCCCGCTCGCCAAGTGGGCGATCTACAACGAGCCGGTGCACGCGTCGGTGTATACGCCGCCCGACTCTCCCGACCGTGGCCGCGTCGCCGACCTTCAACGCGCGATGGGCGCCGACCTCTACGCCGCCGTCGCGCAAGCCCGCGTCGATCCGCGCCCCGGTCTGGTGAACGCGGTGGTGCATGCCAACATCGACGGCGAGCACCCACCCGACGTGGAAGTTCTCGGCATGCTGTCGCTGTTGATCGGTGGCGGATTCGACACGACGACTGCGCTCACCGCGCACTCACTCGAATGGCTGTCCCACAACCCGGACCAGCGAGAACTGCTCAGCCGCGACCGCGACACGCTACTCGACTCCGCAACAGAGGAGTTCCTGCGGTTCTTCACACCTGCACCGGGAGACGGACGCACCTTTTCGGCAGACTGCGAATACGCCGGAACCCAGTTCCAGGAAGGCGAACGATTGTGGCTCTCGTGGGCCATGGCCAATCGCGATCCGTCACTGTTCGACGATCCTCACAGCATCGATCTCGAGAGAAAGGGTAACCGCCACTTCAGTTTCGGACTCGGGATCCACCGCTGCATCGGATCCAACGTCGCGCGAACAGTGTTCAAGCGGATGCTCGTCGCGGTGCTGGACCGGATGCCCGACTTCCACTGCGACCCCAGCGAGGCCGTGCACTACGAGACCATCGGCATCATCCAGGGAATGCGGAATCTTCCCGCGACCTTCACCCCCGGCCCTCGCCTGGGCGCCGGTCTCGACGAGACGCTCGCCCGTCTGCAGAAGGAGTGCGACGCGCAGGGGCTCGCCGAGCCGATCACGGCGCAAACCGACAGATCACAGTAGCCGCACGAAAAGGCAGGCACACCGTGTCGACGCGGTGTGCCTGCCTTCTGCCGTTGTGCCTGTCATCACCAGACGCGGGTTCCGGCGATCAGCACCCGATCAGGCGCTGCGCGAGGTAACCCTCGACCTGATCCAGGCTCACGCGCTCCTGCGCCATCGTGTCGCGCTCGCGGACGGTGACGGCCTGATCCTCGAGGGTGTCGAAGTCGACGGTGATGCAGAACGGCGTCCCGATCTCGTCCTGGCGACGGTAGCGACGGCCGATCGCGCCCGCGTCGTCGAACTCGATGTTCCAGTTCTGGCGAAGCTGGGCGGCGAGATCCTTGGCCTTCGGGCTGAGATCCGCGTTGCGCGAGAGCGGCAGCACCGCAGCCTTGACCGGCGCGAGCCGACGGTCGAGGCGCAGCACGGTTCGCTTGTCGACGCCGCCCTTGGCGTTGGGCGCCTCGTCCTCGCTGTACGCGTCGACGAGAAACGCCATCAGCGAGCGGGTGAGGCCTGCCGCGGGTTCGATCACGTACGGCGTGTAGCGCTCGTTGGTGGTCTGGTCGAAGAAGCTCAGGTCGGCGCCCGAGTGCTGCGCGTGGGTCGACAGATCGAAGTCGGTGCGGTTGGCGACCCCCTCGAGCTCACCCCATTCGCTGCCCTGGAAGTGGAAGCGATACTCGATGTCGACAGTGCGCTTCGAATAGTGCGAAAGCTTGTCCTGGGGGTGCTCGAACAGGCGCAGGTTGTCCTTGTTGATACCGAGACCGGTGTACCAATCCATGCGGTAGTCGATCCAGTATTGGTGCCACTCCTCGTCTTCACCCGGCTTGACGAAGAACTCCATCTCCATCTGCTCGAACTCGCGGGTGCGGAAGATGAAGTTGCCCGGCGTGATCTCGTTGCGGAAGCTCTTGCCGATCTGGCCGATGCCGAACGGCGGCTTCTTGCGCGACGTGGTGAGCACGTTGGCGAAGTTCACGAAGATTCCCTGGGCGGTCTCGGGGCGCAGGTAGTGCAGGCCCTCTTCGCTTTCGATCGGACCGAGGTAGGTCTTGAGCATCATGTTGAAGTCGCGAGGCTCGGTCCACTGGCCCTTGGTGCCGCAATCCGGACACGCGATCTCGGTCATCGTAACCGTGTCCGGATCGTCGAGCTTGTGCTTCTCGGCGTACGCCTCCTGCAGGTGATCTTGCCGGTGACGCTTGTGACAGCTCAGGCACTCGACGAGCGGGTCGTTGAACACACCGACGTGACCGGAGGCGACCCACACCTGACGGGGCAGGATCACCGACGAGTCGAGGCCCACGACATCGTCGCGACTGGTGACCATGTTGCGCCACCACTGCTTCTTGATGTTGTCCTTGAGTTCCACGCCGAGCGGCCCGTAGTCCCAGGCCGACTTGGTGCCGCCGTAGATCTCACCGCAGGGGTAGACCAGCCCGCGGCGCTTGGCGAGGTTGGCGACGGTATCGATCTTGGATTTGGGTGCCACTCGGATTCTCTCCATCTCGGATGCGGGTTCGCAGCATGCGTCGATCACCAAGACTATCGCTCCGGTGCAGGACACCGAACACGCGGCGGTTGACATGCACATCTATGCATATCAAAATGAGATCGGTTTGCATTAACGCGCGGTTCCCCCTCCGAAGGAGCACTCTTGAGTCTCGACACCGGTCATCGCGACTGCACGGTGGACGCTCGCACTCCCGGATCGCAGGAACCCGCCGGGATCAGGCAGCCGATCCCCCACGACACGCTGGTCACAGCAGGCGAACTCCTGCGCGCGCTGTCCGCGCCGATCAGGATCGCGATCGTCCTCCAACTGCGGGAATCCTCCCGCTGCGTGCACGAGCTCGTCGGAGCGCTCGGCGCTACTCAACCGCTGATCAGCCAGCACCTGCGTGTCCTGAAGACCGCCGGCGTCGTCCGCGGCGACAGGTCCGGACGTGAAGTCCTGTACCGGCTCGCGGATGATCATCTCGCGCACATCGTCGTCGACGCTGTTGCCCATGCCCAAGAACCCACCGCCCAGGAAACCATCCTGGGAACACCTGAACAGGAAGGTTGACCTCCGCCTTGACCTCCGCCCGCAAGCCCCTCGTCGGGGTTCGCTCGACCAAGCAACGCAGCGCCATCGTCGCTCTGCTCGATGACACGGAAGAGTTCCGGACGGCCCAGGACCTCCACGACGAACTCCGCAAGCGCGGCGACGGAATCGGCCTGACCACCGTGTACCGCACGCTGCAGTCGCTCGCCGAAGTGGGCAGCGTCGATGTACTCCGAACCGATTCCGGGGAGTCGATGTTCCGGCGATGCTCCTCCGGGCACCACCACCATCTCGTGTGCCGCCGCTGCGGATTCACCGTCGAGGTGGACGGACCCGAAGTCGAGCGCTGGGCACACGAGATGGCCGACGCGAACGGATTCGTCGACGTCAGCCACACCATCGAGATCTTCGGCACATGCAGGGATTGTGCACTCGCCGAGGACTGACCGGTTACTTCGCCTCGCCGGCAGAACCTGTCGAGGCGCCGACCACCTCGCGAGCGCTCGCGGCACCGTCGAGCACCAACAGGAGCATCGTCGTCAGCGCGGTGTCTTCGAGACCGCTGATGGGGAACGAGTAACGCAGGACGACGTCTGCCTCCGCGTCGCGTTCGATCAGATGCACCGACCCGAACTGCACGGCATCGGCGGCCGTCGCAACCCGGTCGCGCACGTCGTCGCCGAGCGGGAGGTCCCAGCCGAGGATCCCCGTGAGCGACACGACGTCGAGCCCCTCGGTGAGGGTGACCACCTGCGCCGCGAACGGGACGGCACCGTAATCGAAGCCGAGGGCGCCGTCGCCGTTCACCTGGGAGGTCCGCAGATCGACGAACGGAGCGAGCAGGCCCGCTATCCGCTCCACGAATGCCGTCATTTCACACCTCCGAACCGGCGGTCGCGGGAGGCGTATTCGACGCAGGCTGCCCAGAGGTCACGTCGGTCGAAGTCGGGAAAGTTCTTGTCCTGGAATACCATTTCGGCGTAAGCGGATTGCCACAGCAGGAAGTTCGACGTCCGCTGCTCGCCTGACGGCCGGAGGAACAGATCGACGTCGGGCATGTCGGGCTCGTCGAGATAGCGGGCCACCGTGGCCTCCGTGACCTTCTCGGGATCCAACTCGCCGGCCGCGACGCGACGCGCGATCTCGCGGGCCGCATCGGCGATCTCGGCACGGCCACCGTAGTTGACGCACATCACGAGGGTCATCACGTCGTTGTCCTTGGTGAGCTCCTCGGCGATCTCGAGCTCCTTGATCACGCTGCGCCACAGACGCGGGCGGCGCCCGGCCCACCTGACGCGCACACCCATCTCGTGCATCTCGTCGCGGCGGCGGCGGATCACGTCACGGTTGAAGCCCATGAGGAACCGGACCTCATCGGGGCTGCGCTTCCAGTTCTCGGTGGAGAACGCGTAGGCGGAAAGCCACTTGACGCCCACCTCGATGCTGCCGCACACGGCGTCCATCAGAACGGCTTCACCGCGTTCGTGACCGGCAGTGCGAGGCAGCCCACGCTCCTGCGCCCAGCGACCGTTTCCGTCCATGACCAGCGCGACGTGCTGCGGAATCAGCTCGGGCTGAATGATCGGGGCACGCGCACCCGACGGATGGGGGTCGGGTGGTCGGATGGTGCGGTCAGCCGGTCGGTGCGGTTCGCGTCGTCGAATCACGATCTCCATCCTGCCTGACGCCGGATCCCGAGCTTCCGGCCCCGTGCGGACTACCGCGTTCGATGAGCGGCAGCGTCCGCAGCTGACGCTCGAGGTGCCATTGCAGATGCGCTGCGATCAGGCCGCTCGTCTGGCTGCGCACCGAGGCCGACGCAGTTTCGCTGGCCTCCCAGCGGCCCCGATTGAGCGCATCCATCAAGTCGAGAACCCCCGGCGCGGGAGTTGCAGCCCCAGGCGGCCGGCACTCCACGCAGACCGCGCCGCCCGCCCCGACATGGAACGCCGTGTGCGGGCCCGGTCGGTCGCAGCGGGCGCAGTGCGTGATCGCCGGCGCCCACCCCGCGTAAAGCATGGCGCGCAGCAGGTAGGCGTCGAAGACCAGTTCGGGAGGACGCGTCCGGTCGCACACTGCACGCAGTGCTCCGACGGTCAGCGCGTGGAGCCGGGGAACAGGCGCGCGCTCTTCGCCCGCGAGGCGTTCGGCCGTCTCGAGGATCGCGCACGCGGTGGTGTAGCGCCCGTAGTCGTCGACGATGCCGATTGCGAATGCGTCGAGGGTCTGGACCTGAGTGACGACGTCGAGGTTGCGTCCGGGGTGTAGCTGCACGTCGATATGGGCGAAGGGTTCGAGGCGCGCTCCGAACTTCGAGCGGGTGCGGCGGACCCCCTTCGCGACTGCTCTGACCAGCCCGTGGCGGCGGGTGAGCAGGGTGACGATGCGGTCGGCCTCGCCCAGCTTGTGCTGGCGCAGCACCACCGCGTTGTCCCTGTACAACCTCACGCATCCGAGTGTGTCATGCCGGCACGACAGCACCCGCTGTGTGGGCGGGCCCGCCTTCGGAAACCTCGACGTCAGACACTGGAACACGTTATTGTTCGTTCGAACGAACAACCTTGGGGGATGCATGACGACGCACGACGTACCCGCCCGGCCCACCGGACTGACCGACACGGCTGCAGCACTCGACACGGGCACCACCACCTCGGTCGAGCTCGTTCGCGACGCACTCGCCCGGATCGATGCGAGCCGATCCACGCTCAACGCCTTCCGCGTCGTGCGGCGGGAAGCGGCGCTGGCCGAGGCGGCCGAGGCCGATCGTCGCCGCGCCAGGGGCGAACATGCTCCTCTGCTCGGCGTCCCGATCGCGATCAAGGACGACACCGACATCGTCGGTGAGACCACGGCCTTCGGCTGCCCCGGCGACTTCCCGACTCGGCAACACGACGCCGAGGTCGTCCGCCGACTGCGCGACGCCGGCGCAGTGATCGTCGGCAAGACCCACTCGTCCGAGGTCGGTCAGTGGCCACTGACGGGGAACCCGACCTACGGGCACACACGGAACCCCTGGTCGCGCGAGCACACACCGGGCGGGTCGTCCGGAGGAAGCGCTGCGGCGGTCGCGGCCGGACTGGTCCCCGCAGCGCTCGGGTCCGACGGCGCCGGTTCGGTTCGAATCCCGGCCGCCTGGACCAATCTGGTGGGAATAAAGCCGCAACGCGGTCGGATCTCGATGTGGCCCCACCCCGAGGCGTTCCACGGTCTGACCACCCACGGCCCGCTCGCCCGCACCGTCGCCGATGCCGCGCTCCTCCTCGACACAGTGAGCGGCAACCGACCCGGCGACCTCCATCGCCGCGACCCGATCAGGGTGTCCGACGCAGTGGGACGTGACCCCGGACGACTGCGAATCGCGTTGTCCCTGAAGCTTCCGTTCACCGCCACACCGAGGCGGCTCGATCCCCGGGTACGCACCCGCATCGCCGCACTCTCCACCACGCTCCGCGATCTCGGACACGAGGTGATCCTCGCCGACCCTGATTACGGAATCACGTTCGGTCTGGATTTCCTCCCGCGGTCGATGGCCGGTATCCACGACTGGGCGAGCACGCTGCCCGACCCGTCACTCGTCGATCCCCGCACCCGCGCCAATGCTCATACCGGGAAACTTCTGCACGGACTTCCGCTTCGCGCCGCGAGAGCCGCCGAACCCCGGCTCCGTCGCCGCGTCGGCCGGATCTTCGACCGCTTCGACGTCGTACTGACCCCCACCACCGCCACGCCGCCCCTACCGGTCGACGCGATCGACGGTCTCGGCGGGTGGGCCACCGACAAGGTGATCACCGCCGCGTGCCCGTACGCGTGGCCGTGGAACGTACTGGGGTGGCCCGGCGTGAATGTGCCCGCCGGCTTCACCGACGACGGATTACCCGTCGGCGCACAGCTTCTCGGACACGACGACTCCGAGCCGATGCTCGTGTCGCTTGCGGCCCAACTCGAATCGGCACTGCTCTGGCACGAACAGAGCCCCGCCCGGTGGTGGTAGTCGTGGCCACCGATGCCCGGCACCGAATCATCGATGCAACGCTTCATCTCGTCGGGACGCACGGGATCGCCGGAATCACCAATCGGCGCATCGCTTCCCTGGCCGAAGTGTCGCTGGGGTCGATCACCTACCACTTTCCGAGCCAGTCCGATCTTCTGAAGGCCGCGCTCACGACCTTCGTCGAGGAGGAGACCGAACGACTGCGTACGATCGCGGAATCGTATCGATCCCAGTCACTTTCGGTGACAGAAGCCGCAGCTCTCACCGGGCGGATCGCGGAGGATCTGGCGTTCACTGCCGAGCGGATCGCACCGTACGAGCTGTGGATCCAGGCAGGCCGGGATCCGGACCTACGTGCAACCGCGGACGAATGCTGGTGCGCGTACGATGCGCTGACCGTGACGATCCTGCGGGCACTCGATGTCCCCGACGCGGAGACATTCGGGCCGGTCCTGGTCGCGACGATCGCCGGACTACAACTGCGACGCCTGTCGACAGGATCCGGCACGGATCTCGCCGCCGCGACGCTCCTCCTGCTCCGGGGGGCGACCACGCAACCGTGAGGTGCAGCGCGACGCCTGAATGGTCCGTCAGAGTCGCACCGTGCCACTCCCTACTTCCCGGCCTTCCTCCAGGACGCCGACCTCCATATCCTCCGAGTCGACTGTCACCTCGGCGGTGCACACGATCGGCACGGTCGACCTCGTCCCCGGCGCGAACGGCTCACCATGCGCTGGGCCCTTGATCGTGCAGGTGATCGCCTCCGCCGACGCGAACGACACCTGCGGGCGATAACCGGAGAAGAACGGCCCACTACGTCCACCGACGTTGCTGGGCTTCATCGACAGATCCACGAGAATCTCTTCTCCAGGAGCGAACGTGACCGGTCCCGCGGCGAATTCGTCTTCGGACGCGCACCCGGTCGTGAGAAGCAACGACGCCGTGACAACCACGAGGGGGACGACATACACGCGCATTCGGACCTCCGCATCGACAACGATGCGGAGACCCTAGCCCCGCCGGACATTTCCGACATCTATGGCTTCCACTGACGACATCGACCGGACACGCCGGTGAAAAGTCAGAATCCGAGGCGGCCGAGCTGCTTGGGATCGCGCTGCCAGTCCTTCGCGACCTTCACGTGCAGATCCAGGAAGATCTTCACCCCGAGCAGCTTCTCGATCTGGGTGCGCGCTGCCGTGCCGACCTGACGCAGTCGCGCGCCGCCCTTGCCGATGACGATGCCCTTCTGACTCGGGCGTTCCACGTAGAGCAAAGCATGGACATCGAGCATCTCACCCTGCTTCTCGGTGCGCCCCTCACGCTCACGAATCTCTTCGATCACCACGGCGAGCGAATGTGGAAGCTCGTCGCCGAGACCTTCGAGCGCTGCTTCGCGGATGAGCTCGGCCATGAGCGTTTCCTCGGGCTCGTCGGTGAGTTCGCCGTCGGGGTAGAACGCCGGTCCCGGCTCCATGTGAGAGGCGATCACATCGACGAGGACCTCGACCTGCTCCCCCGATGTCGCCGACACGGGGACCACGTCGGTATCGCTGCCGAGCAGCCGCGAGACCGCGAGCAGCTGCGCCGCGACCTGCTGCTTGCCCACCTTGTCGATCTTCGTCACGATGCCGATCAGCGGGGTTCGCGGCGCCACGGTGCGGACCTGGTCGAGAATCCAGCGGTCGCCCGGGCCGATCTTCTCGTCGGCGGGAAAGCACATGCCGATGGCATCGACCTCGGAGTACGTGTCGCGCACGAGGTCGTTGAGTCTCTGGCCGAGCAGAGTGCGGGGCCGGTGCAATCCGGGAGTGTCCACGAGGATCAGCTGCGTGTGGTCACGGTGAACGATCCCGCGGATGGTGTGGCGGGTGGTCTGCGGACGCGACGACGTGATGGCGATCTTGCTGCCCACCAGCGCATTCGTCAGCGTCGACTTCCCGGTATTGGGCCGCCCTACGAAACAGATGAATCCGGAACGGAAATCGGAGTCGCTCATTGTGCGTTCTGCCATCTGGTGTTCGACGCTGCTACGTCCTCGTTCACGATGCAGAGCACGCGCCGTCCTCCTTTCGAGAGGTGGGTGAGTCTTCGGATTCCGGAACGCGCCGGACGAACACGGTATTCACGCGGACGCGGCCACGGACGTCGGGTCCGCCCTCGCCGCGCAGGACGAGTCCGTGAGTGCGTACCTGTGACCCGGGCAACGGAACGCGACCGAGTTCGTAGCCGAGGAGTCCGCCGACGGTATCGACCTCGTCGTCGTCGATCTCTATGCCGAACAGTTCGCCGAGATCCTCGACCGGCAGTCGCGCGGACACGCGGTAGGTGTCGTCGCCGAGATCGTCGATATCCGGGATCTCGCCTGCGTCGTACTCGTCGGCGATCTCGCCCACGATCTCCTCGATGACATCCTCGATCGTAACCAGGCCTGCGATGCCGCCGTATTCGTCGACGAGCACGGCCATGTGATTGCGGTCGCGCTGCATATCGGAGAGCAGGTCGTCGAGACGCTTCGAATCGGGCACGAATACCGGTGGGCGCATCACGTCGGAGACCGAGACACTGTGCCCGCCGTCGCTCGCGTCGTAGGTCTGCTGCACCAGGTCCTTCAGATAGACGACTCCGCAGATGTCGTCGACGTTCTCGCCGATCACCGGGATGCGGGAGTGTCCGCTGCGCACGGCCAGCGACGTCGCCTGCCCTGCGGTCTTGGTGCTCTCGATCCAGACCATCTCCGGGCGAGGCACCATGATCTCGCGCGCACTGGTGTCGCCGAAGTCGAAGACCGACTGGATCATCCGTCGCTCGTCATCGGCCACGACGCCACGTTCCTGCGCCAGGTCGACGAGTTCGCGCAGTTCGATCTCGTTGGCGAACGGCCCGTTGCGGAACCCTCGCCCAGGGGTGACGGCGTTACCCACGAGAATCAGGACCCTGCTGATCGGTCCCAGGACGACACCCAGCACGCGCAGGGGCACAGCGGCGGTGAGCGCGATCGTGTAGGCGTGCTGACGGCCGAGTGTGCGGGGCCCGACTCCGATCACGACGTAGTCGATCACGACCATCACCGCAGCGCTGATGACGAGAGCCCAGGTGCGGCTCAGATGATCGAGCAGCTCTCCGGCGAGCACGACCGTGGCCGTGAGTTCGCACAGGATACGAAGCAGCACGGCGAGATTGACGTACCGGGGGCGGTCTTCGAGGAGCGCGAGGAGCCTGCGAGCACCTGCACGCCCCTCCTTCGCGAGCTCTTCCACGCGCGCCGCCGAGACCGTGTTCAGCGCCGAATCGATTGCGGCGAAGAGCCCACCGAATATCACGAGTAGGACTGTGAGGACGTACGACAAGATCACGATACTCACGCAGGTCTCACCTCTACGCGTCCTGCACCATCCGTGGCTGCATCATCCGGCGACACGGTCACAGTTCCGGATTGTCGACGAATCCGGCCTTTCCGAGCAGCTGTTGATCGCGCACAGCGAGCCGGGCCTCGCGCTCGGCGAGACGCAACTCTTCGTACCACTCGGCGAGCAACTGGTTCTGCAGGCCGAACATTTCCTTTTCTTCTTCAGGTTCGGCGTGGTCGTAACCGAGCAGGTGCAGCATGCCGTGGACCGTGAGAAGAGCCAGTTCGTGGTCGAGCGAATGGCCTGCCTTCTCTGCCTGATCGGCGGCGAACGGCGGGCACAGAACGATGTCGCCGAGCATCGACGGCCCCGGATCGGGTGCGTCGGGACGACCTCCCGGCTCGAGTTCGTCCATCGGGAACGACATCACGTCGGTCGGGCCGGGCAGATCCATCCAGCGCACGTGCAGGTCGGCCATGGTGTTCGAATCCACGAGCACCATCGACAGCTCCGCAGCGGGATGCACGTCCATCCGGGCGATGACGAAACGGGCGACATCGAGCAACTCTTCCTCGACGACCTCCATCCCGGATTCGTTCGAGATTTCGATGCTCATGACAGTCGTTCCTTCTGCGCTGCTGACGGATTCGGGTCGGGCGGCATGATCACCGGCGCTGCACCCGGTGTTGTGCGGCTCGTCGCTGGGCTCGATTTCCGATGCCCGCATCGCCACTTCGCTCGGCTTCGAAACGCCCATACGCGTCGACGATGTCGGAGACGAGTCGGTGACGGACCACATCACTGCTGTCGAGCCTCGCGAAGTGGATGTCGTCGATGTCGTCGAGGATCTCGGCAACAGCAGCAAGACCGGATCGGGCGCCGCCGGGCAGATCGACCTGGGTGACGTCGCCGGTCACGACGATCTTCGATCCGAATCCCAGACGGGTCAGGAACATTTTCATCTGCTCGGCAGTGGTGTTCTGCGCCTCGTCGAGGATGATGAATGCGTCGTTCAGGGTGTTGTGAGTCAGCAGGAAATCCTCGGTAACATACAGCGAGTCGGCAGCTGCGACCCGGATACAGACAGCCTCTGCGGCGCCCGCAGGTTCGATACTCTCGATGTACCGCCTGGGGGCTTTGGGGATGTTCTCCGAGTACTTCGCAGCTTTTCGTCGAAGCCGGAACGGTGCATATCCCGTGGGTAGACGGATGTCGATAACGTGCGCGTCATATCGGTACTCCACGTCGCGACCTCTGGCGTGTCCGGGCTTTCGCCCCTCGGCTGCGCGGGTTCTGCTGTACGCCACCCCACCCAACGACTGAACGAGGAACAGGACGTCATCCCGCAATTGATCCGAGACCGTCGTGTATTGAACCCGGCACGTCCGCCCTGCCTGGCTCACCGGTCCGCCGTCGGAGTCGAGAAGCCCCTGCAGGAGGGCGAGCCTCACATCGGCCGAATTGTACAAGTACTCTTCAGGTACGAACTTGGTCGGGGACCTTGTGCCCCAGAGACCGAGCACCCGCATTGCGTGGGTGACAGGATTCTCGATGGTGAGGACCTCACCTGGCGACGTGATCCTGTTGAGCACGTAGTCGATATCCGACTTACGATGGGCGACGATCCCGGGAATCGCAGTGACAATTGCCTCTACCAGTTCCGGGTCGGCGGTGGTGAAACTCGGCGTCGTCACACCGGACATACACCCGTCACCGATCATCAGCCCGAGCGCGTACGGGTCCAGCGGCACCGGAGAGGCGTCGAATGCCACCGGCTCCGCGAGTATCGGAAGTTCGTAACGATGATAGTGCGCGGCGCGGAGGTTACCGATCATCTCCTTGGCCGCGAGGACCCGCGGCTCCTTGCCGCGTCGACGGTCGTCGCGCGTGTACACCGACCAAAGATGATCGGTCGAGCAGAGTGTGGTTGCCCCGTCCTGGGTGGTCACTCGCACGATGTCCTTGAATCCCTGTGGGTAGACGCCGAGCACCTCGGTCGGCCTTCCATCCGACCCGATCACCGCGTCGCCGACTTTCACGTCCCCGATCCGACGGAACCCGCCCAGGGTCAGGACCTTGGTGGACAACGGTTGCGCCCGCCCACGCATGTACGCAAGCGGCGCGACCTCGATCACTCCGGCCTGCATCAGCTTCGGGATCGCTTCGGGGTCCATCATGTCGTGCAGCGCGTCGTGCAGGGGTCGCAGATACGGGTCGATCTTCTCGTGGAGGGTTCCGGGCAGGAATCCGAGGCGTTCGCCCGCCTCGACTGCGGGGCGGGTGAGGATGATGCGGGTGACCTGCTTGGTCTGCAGGGCCTGTACCGCCTTCGCCATCGCCAGGTACGTCTTGCCGGTGCCGGCCGGACCGATGCCGAACACGATCGTGTTGGCGTCGATCGCGTCGACGTACCGCTTCTGATTGAGAGTTTTCGGCCGGATCGTCTTCCCGCGTCGCGACAGGATGTCGAGGCTGAGCACCTCCGCCGGCGAATCGGACAGCCCGTTCGTGAGCATCCCCACGGTACGGCGCACGGCGTCAGGGCCCAGTTGCTGCCCTCTGCGCACCAGCGTGACCAGTTCACCGATCACGCGCTCGGCGAGGGCGACGTCTGCGGGAGTACCGCTGAGGGTGACGGTGTTGCCGCGCACATGGATGTCGGCGGCAAGGGCGGCTTCGAGTGCGATGAGGTTCTCGTCGGCTGCGCCCACCAGGGGTGCTGCAGCCTCGGGCGGGAGATCCAGGCTCGATCGGACCGGGATCCGGTCTGCGTCGTCGGGGTCGCGGGTGCGGTCTGGTTCACTCACGTGGACGGAACGGCCTGCTTTCGGTTCAGATACGGACACGACGGGCGTCGTGTCCGAAACCCAGTCTAGCGCCGTACGGTGCGCGCATTCACAGCATTGTGCTGCGGACCGCGTCCGGCCCCGTGCCGTGACCCGGATTCACGCCGTGATCTGCAGCCACCGCCGCGCCGACCCGACGACCTCCGAGGCCCGATCGGGGGCGACACCGGCGAGGACCAGCACTCCGAGTGCCATGGCACCACTCGCATCGTCCACGACACCGCGGTTGGCCTGTTCGAGCGTGGCGATGGTCAGGCCCTCCATCATCCCGACGAGCACGACGGTCGGCAGGTATGCGGAGAACACTCCTGCTGCGCGACCCCGTTCGACGACACCGTAGGTGTGCGTGCGCACCGGCGCGATCAGCTCACTGATGCGTTCCTCACCGACTTCTTTCCGCGCGAACGACAGCAGTACCCGGTATCGATCACTGACCGGGCCGAGGCGCAGGACACCGGCTGCGAGTGCCACGGCAGCGTCCTCCGGCTCGGGGAATTCGACGGACGCAGCGAGCGCCGCGCCTGCCTCGTCTGCGAGCCCCTCGACGAGCGCGTCCCGGTTGGGAAAGTGGGCATATACGGTACGTCGCACCACGCCCGCGGCTTTCGCAACGTCGCCCATGCTCGCGTCGGGGTCTCCCGCGAAGCAGCGCATCGCCGCGTCGAGAATCCGTGAGCGGTTCGCGTTCGCACGCTTCCGCGGGCTGGGGACCGGTTCCTCCACGCTGCTCATCCTCTTTCGCCGCACATGTGATTCACCTTCCAGTCTAGTTGCACACATATGTGCAACTAACTAGATTGCACACGACTGTGTAATCGAGCCGGTTACAGCCTGCAGCAAGGAGGTCCACATGACCGACACCACTCCGGATACTCGGGGATCAGTAGAGGCCGATCACCTCTATCCGCGCCGATGGGCCGGTCTGGCAATCCTGTGCCTGAGCCTGCTCATCGTGGTGATGGCGAACACCGCGCTGATCGTCGCCGCGCCCAGCATGCTGCGCGACCTGCAGCTCACGAGTTCCGACCTGCAGTGGATCATCGACGGCTACACCGTTCCGTACGCGGCACTCATGCTCCTGTGCGGAGTCCTCGGAGATCGGTTCGGCCGACGACGCGCTCTCCTCACCGGTCTCGCAGTGTTCGCCGCAGGCGCCGTGTACGGAAGCCTCGCCGACAGCGTCACCGAGGTGATCGCCGCTCGCATCGTGATGGGCGTCGGCGCTGCCGTGATCATGCCTGCCACCCTCTCCCTCCTGGTTGCGATGTTCCCGGCACACGAACGCGCTCGTGCGATCGCGGCGTGGGCCGCGACGTCCGGACTCGCGATTGCACTGGGCCCCCTGCTGGCGGGGTGGCTGCTCGAATCTCACGCCTGGGGCTCGACATTCCTGATCAACGTGCCTATCGCTGCAGCGGCGGCACTTGCCTCCCTTGCTCTCGTCCCGGCGTCCCGCGCTGCCGATGTCGACCGCACCGATTGGATCGGCGGACTGCTGTCGATCGTCACCGTCGGCGGTCTCGTCTACGCGATCATCGACGGATTCCACTTCGGCTGGAGCGCAGGAACTCTGGCGGTCCTGGTGGCGTCCGTGGCGGCAGCGGCGGCATTCGTCGCATGGGAATTGCGGCATCCTCGACCACTGCTCGACCTCAGGCGACTCACCGACCGGGCAGTCGGGGCCGCGTGCATCTCGGTGCTGCTCTTGTTCTTCGCAACCTTCGGGGTCATCTACTTCGTCGCACAGCAGTTCCAGTTCGTGCTCGACTACGGGCCGCTCGAAACGGGTCTACGCCTGCTTCCGCTCGCCGGGGCGGTCTCCGCCGGCGCAGCCGTGAGTGCTCGTCTCACGCCCCTGATCGGAGCCCGCGCGACGGTGACCGCCGGGATGGCCGCGGCCACGGCCGGGACGCTCGTGCTCACGCAATGCCACTCCGATTCCGGATACGGGATCTACCTCGCCTGCCTGCTGCTCCTCGGCAGCGGCATCGGCATCTCGACCCCGCCCGCGACCGACCTGATCATGGCGGGCTTTCCCGAGAATGAGCTCGGCGCAGCAGGCGGACTCAACGACACGGCCGTCGAATTCGGCGGTTCGCTCGGAATCGCCTTGCTCGGCTCAGTTCTCGCAACCACCTACCACCGGGAGATCTCGGACTTCCTGGCAGAACTGCCGCTCGGGAATCTGACAGGATCGATGGCCGAACAAGCAGAACTGGCCATGACCGCGGCCGGTGACTCCGTGGGTGGCGCGTCGATCGTCGCGGACGAGCTCGCCGCGAATCCCCTCGCCTCGTCCCACGCGGAACCATTGCGGGAGGCCGCGGGCACAGCGTTCGCCGACGCCATCGGTCAGGCCGGCCTGGTCGGAGGTATAGCTCTGGCAGCCGGGTCACTGCTGGTCGCGGCAATCCTTCCCTCCCGCTCCACGTCGCCCTCGATTCCCCGACCGGTACCGCGATCACCGGAACGACTCACGAATGCGCCCACGGATCCTCATCGAGCACCGCCTGCAACGTGAGGTCCCAGCTGCGGGTACTCCGGTCGAGGAAAGCGTTGTGTCCCTCCCCCGGTACCTCCCACAACGCCACGCGATCACCTGCGGCACCTGCGGCGTCCGCGTAGAGACGGCTTGCCATCACCGGCACCTGCTCGTCGTCGCACCCGTGGATGCACACCGTGGGAACACCGGTCGGTACGCGGTCCAACGGCGACGCGCTGCGGTACACCTGAGGATCGTCGGAATAGGACACGCCGAACAGCACCTCGAGCACGCTGCCGCTGCGGGTAGCAGCGCGGGACGCCAGGTCGAGCGCTCCGGCCTGCGATATCACCCGACTCGGTCCGACCGGGTTACGCCGTTGCCCGGCAACCCACAGCGCGAGCTGCGCTCCCGCGGAATGGCCGATGATCCGGACGTCGCCGGTATCCAACGGAACCGGCGACGCTTCGGGCAGCAACGCCTCGGTCGCAGCCAGCGCAGCCTCGATGTCGGCGCTCGTCTCCGGCCAGCGACCACCCGCCCCGACCCTGCGGTACTCGACGTTCCAGGCGGCGACCCCGCGCCGAGCGAGCTCGGACGCGAGCGGCGTCGCCAGGTTCAGGTGGTAGTCGGCGCTCCAGTACCCACCGTGGATCAGCATCACCACGGGCACCGGACCGTCGACCCCACCCGGCGTGTACAGATGCCCGAACTGGGCGGGCTCGGGACCGTAGTCGATGCGGATACGTGGCATGCGGATCATTGTCCCGCTCTCGGCCGGGAGGCACGGCGCCGGCTATTTCCTGCGGGTCCGCACGAGCAGGCCCGCGACGTGAGCGGACGCGGCCGACCGCGCGCCTTCGGCATCCCCGGATCGGATCGCTGCCAGAATCCGTTCGTGTTCGTCGACCGCGATTCGCCGGTTCTCCTCGATGGTCCACATGTCCGATCGGTACAGGTGCGCCTGCCCGTCGAGCCGGGTCGATGCCTCGCGCAGCGGCTTGTTGCCCGCGATGTCTCGTATCGCGGTGTGGAACTCGAGATCCATCCGGGCGTCGCGCCGGTGATCAGGTGGGGTGTCCAGAAGCGCCCGCTGGTCGACGACCAGCACCGACAGGTCCTCGATGTTCTTGTATGTGGCCCGCAGGGTGGCCTGGTGCGCGGCCAGACCGTCGAGCACTTCTCGCACCTCGAACACAGCCCGGATGGTCTCGTCGTCGACGACGTCGACCTTCGCGCCGGCGTTGCGGGTGTACACCGCGATTCCCTCGCTGATGAGCTGCTGCACTGCTTCCCGAACCGGGGTCCGGCTCACATTCAGCTTCGCGGCCAGCGCGGGCACGCTCAACGCCGCACCCGGGGGCAATTCGCCCGCGAAGATCTGCTCCCGCAGGGTGGCGTGGACCGATTCCGTCAGCAAGGCCCGTTCGGTCGTGGTCATCTCGTCTCCGCTGTTTCGGGCCACACGCCAGGGTATCGCGGCGGTCGGCCGGCGATGGACATTGGACGCTCAGCGTGTACTTCGCACGGTCAGTGGGTGTCGGCAGCCAGGACACGCTCGGCCTCGCGCAGGCCTACCGGCGCAACGCCGGACTTCATGCCGGCAAGCTTGGAGGCGATGTTCTCCGCGATCGTGATCGGCGGATAACCGCTCTCCCCGTCGGCGAGGCATCCGGACAGTGTCTCGATCACGGCGTCGTGATTGCCGTCGAAGAAGAACGCTGCCGAGCGGCGGCGCTGGATCCGGCCACCGACGATCGGAGGGTCGACCCGATGGATCGTGGAACGCCACCGGCCGTTCGTCCACCTGGCCATCGCGTCGCCGAGGTTTATCAGCAGTGCACCGTCGCAGGGTTGCACATCGTGCCACCGACTGTCGGCTCCGAGCACTTGGAGTCCGGGAACCTGATCCGCCCAGAGGACGGTCACGATGCCGAAGTCCGTGTGCGCACCCATTCCGGTCAGCTCGTCGACCACTCGAATCTCGGATTCCGGCAGCGCGTAGTTGTTCATCTTCAGTACCTCGATCGAGTGGTCGACAAGGCCGTCGAAGTAACCGGGCGGGAGCCCGAGCGCATCCGCGAATGCACGCACGAGCACCCGCGAGAGCCCCTGCGCCCGAAGGAAGTACTCTTCGACCGCAGGGCGGAAGGATGGCACCGCCTCCGGCCAGGTGTTGCGTGCGTAACTCGTTTCGGGCAGGTCGAGGCCGGGGAAGGCCGATGCTTCGGTGCCCACGGTGATCGCCTCGTAGAAGTCGTTCATCGTCGAGGCCGAGGGGACTCCGAGGCTCATGCTGAGGGATTCGGACTTCGGTGGTGCATAGCCGCGGTTCTCCGCAGGCCCGCGGCGGTACCCCTTCTTTGTCTCCAACGGCAGCGCGAAGAACGCGTCGAGTGCTGCGGCGAGATCGTCGATCGTCCGTTCCGGGATGCCGTGTCCGACGATCTGCACGAACCCGACCTCCTGACACGCCCGGTCCAGTTGGGCAGCGACCCCTGCGCACGCCGCCGCATCGGGTACATCGGCGACATACGGGCCGATGTCGACGGTGGGAACACGGAAGTCATTCCAGATCACCCGACCACACATGGACGGCCTGTGGCCGGGCGAGGAGGAGCTTGCCGGGTTCCGCGACACCGCACTCGCGTTCGAGCATCGCTGCTGGGAGCTGGCGATGCGCCTGTTGTCCTGCTTCGCCGAGCGTCTCGGCTTCGTCCCCGACTTCTTCACCCGCGCACACGATCCCGCCGCCGACAGCTACCAGAGCACCCTGCGAATGCTGCACTACTTCGCACTCCCCGAGCACTTCGAGTCCGCGCCGGACACCTGGCGGGCCGGCGCACACACCGACTTCGACTGCCTGACCCTGCTGTTCCAACGAGACGGACAGGGCGGGCTTCAGGTGTGCCCGGGCCGGGAGATGGACGGTGAGGCCTGGACCCCGATCGAACCGTCCGACGATGCGATCACCTGCAATATCGGCGACATGCTCATGCGATGGAGCGACGACCTGCTTCCGTCGAATTTCCACCGCGTACGGCCTCCGGGCGGCGACGAGCACCGCGGCGCACGGTACAGCCTGGCGTTCTTCGCCCAGGCCAACCGGGACGTGCTGATCGAGAGCCCGCAGGGCAAGTATCCCCCGATCACCGCTGAGGACTACCTGCGACAACGGGTCGAGGCCAACTACCAGGCACGCACACGATGATCTTGCCGAACGACGCGACCACCACGGCGATCACCGATGTGACGGTCTACACCGACGGGCAATGGCTTTCGGGCTGTGACGTTCTCGTCGACAACGGCCACATCGGTGCGATCGGCACCGGGGACGTGCCGTGGCCCGCCGCACGCCGAATCGACGGGTCCGGCGGACACCTGATTCCGGGATTCGTCAACACCCACACCCACCTGCAGCAATCCCTGATGCGCGGCATCGCCGAGGGAGTGTCGTTGCTCGACTGGCTGTTGCAGGTCGGTGAGGAGTCGGTGGATATCACCCCCGAACGTGCCTACATCGCGACCGTCGCCGCGTCCCTCGAGGCGCTGCGCAGTGGCACGACCACCCTGGTCGAGCACATGTGGCCACATCCGTCGTCCGAGGTTCACGACGCGGTGCTGCGTGGACTGCGCGACGCCGGAATCCGCGCGGTGCTCGGCCGCGGAGTCGCAGACCGCGGTGACGCCACCCGCAAGTGGGGATTCGAACCACGCCTGATGCAATCGCTCGACGACGTGCTCGCCCACACCGACCACCTGGCAGCAGCAGCCGACGGCTCCCGGATCGCGGTCGGACTCGCAGTGCCGAATCCACGATCGGTGACGCCCGACGGCATGGCAGCAATCCGGGAGTTCGCCCGACAACGCGACATGACCGTCTCGATCCATCTGCTCGAGACCGCCACCGACGAACTGATGTGCCGTCAGCATGCAGGACAAGGTGCGGTGCAATACCTTGCCGCACACGGGTTCCTGTGGGACCGCATGATTGCGGTGCATTGCGTCGAACTCGATGCCACCGGACGCCGCACTCTCGCCGAACACGGTGTTGCCGTCTCGTACAACCCCGTCTCCAACATGCGCCTCGGTAGCGGGGTCGCTGCAGTACCGGATCTGATCGCCGACGGTGTCGCGGTGGGTCTGGGAGTGGACGGGGCGGCCAGTAACGACAGCCAGGACATGCTCGAGTCGTTACGCGCGGGCGCCTACGTTCAACGAGCGGTCCGGCGAAAGGCGGACCTCTTCGGATTCGCGGAGATGATCGACATCGCCACGGGTGGAGCAAACTCCGCGCTCGGGCTTCCGTCCCGCGCAGGCGGTATCCGGGTCGGCGACCCGGCGGATCTGACCCTCGTCCGGTTCGATCGGGACTTCGCGACCCTGCCGGTTCGCGATCCCGGAGCGAGCATCCTCACCACCGGCACGAGTCGCATCGTCGACACCGTCCTCGTCGGCGGTGAGGTGGTGGTCCGGGACGGGCACAGCACCAGGGTCGACGAGACGGATCTCATCCGGCAACTGATGTCATTGTGAACCTCATTGTATTGCGAACCGGTCAGTGCAGAGGCGTCACGGACCACCGGTCGGTGAGCACACCCACCGCGCCGAGCGCGACCGCCGCGGCCGACGAGGTACGCAACACTGTCGGCCCGAGCGACACCGCCGTCGCACCTGCCCCGATGAGCGCTTCGACCTCGCCGTCGTCGAGCCCGCCTTCCGGACCGACGATGAGGACGAGCTCGGGTGCCTGCGCAAGACGCAGGGACGAGAACGGGACGGTGGCCGATTCGTGCAGCACCGCGACGACACCACCGTCTGCGACCGTCGCCCGCACACGCGACACGACATCGGCGGTGCGGTGCAGCGACGCCACCTCGGGAACGTAGGCCCGACGCGACTGCTTCGCCGCGGCCGTCGCCGCCGCCTTCCACTTGGCCAATCCCTTGTCCGCCTTGGAATCCCACCGCGCAACGCAACGCGACGACTGCCACGGCACGAACCCGTCGGCACCCGCTTCCGTGGCGAGTTCGACGGCGAGTTCCGACCGGTCGGATTTCGGAAGGGCCTGCACGACGGTCACCGCCGGACGCGCCGGTTCGATCGTGCCGCGTCTCAGCACGGTGGCCTCGAGCCGGTCCTTGGCCACTGCTGTCACTTCGACGTCGGCGACGCCGCCCCTGCCGTCGGAGAACACGAGTCGTTCTCCGACGGAGATGCGACGCACCGTCGCTGCGTGCCGTCCCTCCTTGCCGTCGAGGACGGCAATCGCCCCGGTCTCGGGCAGCGGGTCGAGATAGAACAGCGTCGCGGCCACCGTTGGTCGCCTAGCGAACGTTGAACGCGTCGCGCAGACGCGAGAACAGGCCCGACGAATGCTGCGACGACTTCGACACGACTTCGACGCGGTCCCGCTCACTCACCGTCCGGTATTCGTCGAGGAGCTTGGTCTGCTTGTGATCGAGCTTGGTCGGTACCACCACTTCGAGGTGGGCGTGCAGGTCGCCGCGCGCACCCGAGCGCAGTTTCGGCATTCCGTGCCCGCGAATCACCGACACCGAGCCGGGTTGGGTTCCCGCATCGACGGTGATGTCGATGGACCCGTCGAGGATCGTCTCGAGGCTCACGGAGGTACCCAGCGCCGCGTCGGCCATGGGCACGCGGATGGTGCAGTGCAGGTCGTCGCCGTCGCGGACGAAGATGTCGTGCTGCTGCTCCTGGACCTCGACGTACAGGTCGCCGGCCGGTCCGCCTCCCGGTCCGACCTCGCCCTGCGCCGCGAGGCGGATGCGCATCCCGTTGCCGACACCGGCGGGAATCTTCACCGTGATCTCGCGGCGCGCTCGCACCCGTCCGTCGCCGCCACACTTGTGGCAGGGGTCGGGGATGGTCTCGCCGACTCCACGACACGTGGGACACGGCCGGGAGGTCATGACCTGCCCGAGGAACGAACGCTGAACCGACTGCACTTCACCGGCGCCGCCACACGTCTCGCATCGGACGGGCTTGGAATTGCCGTGGGTGCCGGAACCCGTGCACGAGTCGCACAGGATCGCGGTGTCGACGGTCACGCTCTTGGTGACGCCGCGAGCGCATTCGTCGAGCGTCAGGCGGGTGCGCAGCAGCGAGTCGGCACCCGGCTGGACACGGCCGCGCGGACCGCGGGTTCCGGCTCCCCCGCCACCACCGAAGAACGCCTCGAACACGTCGCCGAGACCGCCGAAACCCGCGCCGCCGAATCCTCCCGCTCCGGCACCTCCGCCCGCAGCGAGCGGGTCGCCGCCGAGATCGACGATGCGCCGCTTCTCCGGGTCGGAGAGCACTTCGTAGGCGGCAGAGATCTCCTGGAATCGCTTCTGCGCCGACTCGTCCGGGTTGACGTCAGGATGATGCTCACGCGCCAGCTTTCGATACGCCCGCTTGATCTCCTGGTCGGTCGCATCCTTGGACACACCGAGCGTCCCGTAGTAGTCCACGTTTGGTTCTCGTCCTTACTTCATCTACACAGAATTGGACATGCTCAGCGCTCGCCGAGCACCTCACCGATATATCTCGCAACGGTTGCGACCGACGCGATGGTTCCCGGGTAATCCATCCGGGTGGGGCCGAGTACACCGAGCCCACCGAACACTGTGCCTGCCGCACCGTATCCAGTGGACACCACGGAAGTGCTGCGCATCTCGGCGACCTGGGTTTCCTCGCCGATTCGGACGGTGACCCGGCCGGCGTCCTGACTGGCGGCGAGCAGTTTGAGGACCACCACCTGCTCCTCGAGGGCCTCGAGGACGGTGCGCAACGAGCCGGGCATGCCGGGCTGGCCTTCGAAGTCGGCGGCGTTGCGGGTGAGGTTGACGGTGCCGCCGAGCACGAGTCGATCCTCCGGATGCTCGACGAGGGATTCGACCAGAACGGTGGCACAGCGGATCACGGCGTCACGCAGGTCTTCCGGTGCATCTTCAGCGAGTTCGGACACGGCGATCGACGCGGCGGCAAGCCGTTTACCGCTCAGCGCGCTGCCGAGCAGATCGCGCAGCCGCACGAGATCCTCGTCCTCGAGGACGTCGCCGAGTTCGACGATCCGCTGGTCGACGCGTCCGGAGTCGGTGATGAGCACGAGGAGCAGACGTGCCGGGGTCAGGGCGACCACTTCGAGGTGTCGTACGGACGACGACGACAGGGTCGGGTACTGCACCACGGCGACCTGCCGGGTCAGCTGTGCCAGCAGTCGAACCCCTCGCCGCAGCACGTCGTCGAGGTCGACGCCGGACTCGAGGAACTGCAGGATCGCACGACGCTCGGCCGCGGACAGGGGCTTGACCTCGGAGATCCTGTCGACGAACTGCCGGTAGCCCTTGTCGGTGGGTACGCGTCCCGAACTGGTGTGTGTCTGGGTGATGTATCCCTCGGCCTCGAGGACCGCCATGTCGTTGCGGACCGTGGCACTCGATACACCCAGGTTGTGACGATCTACGAGCGTCTTCGATCCGATCGGTTCCTTGGTGGACACGTAGTCCGCCACGATCGCCCGCAGAACCTGGAATCTCCGGTCCTCGGTGCTCGACATCTGCCCACCTCCGTTCCACCCGTGCATGCCCGAACGAGTGCACCTCGCGCGCGAGCACGGGTGCACTGTGTGCCGTACCCGCCCAGTCTAATGGTCTCGGAGCCGAGCCGATCCATCCGGCACTCCGTGCGTACTGTGGGCGCATGATCTTCAAGGGCGTCCGGGACGGAAAGCCGTATCCCGATCACGGACTGTCGCTGCGCGACTGGTCGAGGATCCCTCCGCGTCAGATCCGCCTCGACGAGATCGTCACCACCACGAAGGTTCTCGAACTCGATCGACTCCTGTCGGAGGACTCGACCTTCTACGGCGATCTGTTTCCCCACGCTGTGCAGTGGAAAGGGGTGCTGTATCTCGAGGACGGTCTGCACCGGGCCGTGCAGTCCGCGCTGCGGAACCGGCCGGTACTCCATGCCCGAGTCTTCGATTACGACGCACTCGCGCCACTCTCGGGTGCCGCATCGGCGGACGCGACGGATCCGGCCGGACCCGAGATCCTCGGCGAACCGCGGTTCCTCTAGCTCATACCCGGTCGGAGCCGAGCAGGATTGTCCGCACCACGGCATCGGCGAGCAACCGGCCGCGCTCGGTGAGGATCAGGTGTTCATCCGTCACGACGGCGAGACCGTCATCGACCACCGTCCCGACCGCGGCGAGTTCACCGGCGTCCAGCTCTGCCAACGGAAGCCCGGTGCGCAGCCGCACGGCGAGCATCACCGACTCGGTGTGGATGTCTTCGGCCGTCAACGTCTCGCTTCCCGCGACCGGTAGCTGCCCGTCGGCGAGAACGCCCGCGTACCGCGCGGGATGCTTGACGTTCCACCAGCGCACCCCGCCGACGTGACTGTGCGCGCCCGGCCCGGCGCCCCACCAGTCGCCCCCGTCCCAGTAGCCGAGGTTGTGGGCACATCTGGACGAAAGATCTTCGGCACGAGCCCAATTGGAGACTTCATACCAGGTGAGACCGGCGTCCGCGAGTCGGCGGTCGATACGCTCGTACCGGGACGCGAGCACGTCGTCGTCCGGCGCCGGGAGTTCGCCGCGACGTACCTGCCGGGCCAGCGCCGTGCCGTCCTCGACGATCAGCGCATAGGCGGACACATGATCGACGCCGGCCTCGAGCACGGCATCGAGCGACGCGTCGAGATCGCCGTCGGTCTCACCCGGTGTGCCGTAGATCAGGTCGAGATTCACGTGTCCGAATCCGGCCTCACGGGCCTCTCGGGCCGCGGCGACGGGACGCCCCGGAGTGTGGGTGCGGTCGAGGACCGCGAGCACGTGGGAGGCCGCAGACTGCATGCCGAGGGAGATGCGTGTGTAGCCGGCTTCGCGGATCCGTGCGAAGAACTCGGGAGAAGTCGATTCGGGATTCGATTCGGTGGTCACCTCGGCGCCGGGCGCGAGCCCGAACGACGAGCGGACGGCGCTCAGTACGTCGGCCAGTCCGTCGGCGCCGAGCAGCGACGGGGTGCCGCCACCGACGAACACGGTCTCGGCAGCAGGAGTGCCGCGACCGCTGCGGTCGAGCATCGCGGCTCCGTGGTCGAGTTCACGTCGAAGGCCCTCCAGCCACGATTCGGGCGATGCTGCGGATCCCAGCTCGCCCGCGGTGTAGGTGTTGAAGTCGCAGTAGCCACAGCGGGTCGCGCAGAACGGCACATGCACATACACACCGAACGGTCTGCTGCCGACTCCGTCGAGTGCTGTCGCCGGCAGTTCGAACCCGTGTCCTGCACCGAGCTCGCTGCCGGTTTTCGTCTCACTCACGGCTTCCAGTGTTCCAGAGATCCAGCAGGCACCGACGAGGCGCAGCCCGCCTACCTCGATATTTCCCCCGTTTCGGGTGGAAATACCCTCCCGGATTCGGAATCGACCCCGTGACATGGCACAATGATCGTCATGACCGGACTCGGAGTGCGACTCGTGGCGCGACGCCACGTCGACCTCAAGCGTGTCTGCGCGTCCATCTGTCTGCCCTGCGCCGCCTG
Source organism: Rhodococcus artemisiae (assembly GCF_036327795.1). Classification (NCBI taxonomy): domain Bacteria; kingdom Bacillati; phylum Actinomycetota; class Actinomycetes; order Mycobacteriales; family Nocardiaceae; genus Rhodococcus; species Rhodococcus artemisiae. The sequence continues at coordinate 398,246 of NZ_JAUTXY010000003.1, read as the reverse complement.
TCGCTAGTACGACACCAACTCCGGCAATTCTCAGATCCCGCCGGGTCGAGGCGTGTTCGCATGAGGCCAGCCCCCTCGCGTTCTCGATCCGGTCCTTCAATCCAGGAGAACCGTATGTCGTCGACCACCGACGTCGCTCCCCCCGCCGATTCGTCGCCTCCCGCCCGTCGTCGATCGGCGAAGCCCACCAAGCGCCGTGCAGAGGGCCAGTGGGCACTGGGTTATCGTGAGCCCCTCAACGCGAACGAGCAGGCGAAGAAGGACGACAACCCCCTCAACGTCCGCCGCCGCATCGAGGACATCTACGCGCATCAGGGTTTCGACAGCATCGACAAGTCCGACCTGCGCGGCCGATTCCGCTGGTGGGGTCTGTACACCCAGCGTGAGCAGGGCTACGACGGCACGTACACCGGTGACGAGAATCTCGATCTGCTCGAGGCGAAGTACTTCATGATGCGCGTGCGCTGCGATGGCGGTGCACTCGATGTGAAGCAGTTGCGGACCATCGGTGGAATCTCCACCGAGTTCGGCCGCGACACGGCCGACCTGTCCGACCGGCAGAATGTCCAGTACCACTGGATCGAGGTCGAGAACGTCCCGGAGATCTGGCGCCGCCTCGAGTCGGTCGGCCTGAAGACGACCGAGGCGTGCGGCGACTGCCCGCGCGTTGTGCTCGGCTCCCCCGTCGCAGGCGAATCCCTCGACGAGATCGTCGACGGAACCCCGGCGATCGACGAGATCGTCCGCCGCTACATCGGCAACCCCGAATACTCGAACCTGCCCCGCAAGTTCAAGACCGCGATCTCCGGTCAGCAGGACGTCGTGCACGAGATCAACGACGTCGCATTCGTCGGCGTGAATCATCCCGAGCACGGCCCGGGATTCGACCTGTGGGTCGGCGGCGGCCTGTCAACGAACCCGATGCTCGCGCAGCGGGTCGGTGCATGGATCCCGCTCGACGAGGTTGCAGATGTGTGGGAAGGCGTCGTCGCGGTGTTCCGCGACTACGGCTACCGCCGCCTGCGGTCCAAGGCCCGCCTGAAGTTCCTCATCAAGGACTGGGGCGTCGAGAAGTTCCGGGAGGTCCTCGAGACCGAGTACCTGAAGCGGCCACTCATCGACGGCCCCGCCCCGGAACAGCCGGCGCGTCCCATCGATCACGTCGGTGTGCAGAAGCTCCGCAACGGCCTCAATGCCGTCGGATTCACCCCGATCGCGGGCCGTGTCTCCGGCACGATCCTGACGAAGGTGGCCGACGCGGTCGAGCGGATCGGCTCGGACCGAATTCGCTTCACCCCACACCAGAAGCTGATCGTCCTCGATGTCGCCGACGACAAGGTCGAAGAGCTCATCGCAGAGTTCGAACCGCTGGGTCTTCATGCGCGCCCGTCGGCGTGGCGCCGGAACCTGCTGGCGTGCAGCGGCATCGAGTTCTGCAAGCTCTCGTTCGTCGAGACCCGGAAGCGCTCCCAGGTGCTTGCACCAGAGCTGGAGGAACGCCTCGCAGACATCAACGCCCAACTCGACGTCCCGATCACCATCAACATCAACGGCTGCCCCAACTCGTGCGGCCGGTCGCAGATCGCAGACATCGGCTTCAAGGGCATGCTCGTCGACGACGGCGAGGGCAACCAGGTGGAGGGCTACCAGGTGCATCTGGGCGGCAGCCTGGGACTCGACAGTGGCTTCGGCCGGAAGCTGCGCCAACACAAGGTGAACAGCACCGAACTCGGTGACTACATCGAACGTGTCGTGCGCAACTTCATCAAGCACCGGAACGAGGGCGAGCGGTTCGCCCAGTGGGCCGTACGCGCAGACGAGGCGGATCTTCGATGAGCACATCCACACACACCACCGACGACCTTCATGAGCTCGCCGCGCAGGGGGCGGCAAACCTCGAAGGCGCGTCGGCCCAGGAACTGCTGCGATGGACCGAGGAGACCTTCGGCGATTCGTACATCGTGGCATCGAACATGCAGGACGGGGCGCTCGTGCACCTCGCCGCGCAGGTTCGCCCCGGCGTCGATGTCCTGTTTCTCGAAACGGGTTACCACTTCGCCGAGACCCTCGGCACCCGCGACGCCGTCGAGCAGGTGTACGGGGTCAATGTGATCAACGCAGCGGCGAAGCAGTCGGTTGCCGAACAGGATGCCCTGCTCGGCAAGGACCTGTTCGCCCGCGAGCCTAACGAGTGCTGCCGCCTGCGGAAGGTCGTACCGCTGAAGGAAACCCTGAGCGGCTACCGCGCGTGGGTTACCGGAATTCGGCGAGTCGAATCGCCCACTCGAGCGAACGCGCCGCTGATCTCGTTCGACGAGGCGTTCGGGCTCGTGAAGATCAACCCGATCGCGGCATGGACCGATGAGGACATGCAGAACTACATCGACGAACACGGGATTCTCGTCAATCCCCTCGTCGACGAGGGCTACCCGTCCATCGGGTGCGCCCCGTGCACGAACAAACCACTTCCCGGGGCCGACCCGCGCAGCGGACGCTGGGCCGGCCAAGCCAAGACCGAATGCGGGTTGCACTCCTCATGACACTCATCGATACGACGACCTCCGAACAGCGAGCACTGTTGGACGGACACAAGTTCGACACTCTCGACGCCCTCGAGTCGGAAGCGATCCACATCTTCCGTGAGGTGGCGGGCGAGTTCGAACGTCCCGTGATCCTGTTCTCCGGTGGCAAGGACTCGACCGTCCTCCTCCACCTGGCGATCAAGGCGTTCTGGCCTGCACCGCTCCCCTTCGCGCTGCTACATGTCGACACGGGCCACAACCTTCCCGAGGTGCTCGCCTTCCGCGACCACGTCGTCGAGAAGTACAACCTGCGGCTGCACGTCGCGAGCGTCGAGGACTACATCGCCGACGGGCGCCTCACCGAGCGACCCGACGGAATCCGCAACCCCCTGCAGACCGTGCCTCTGCTCGACGCCATCTCCGAGAACCGGTTCGATGCGGTCTTCGGTGGCGCACGCCGCGACGAAGAGCGTGCGCGCGCCAAGGAGCGTATCTTCTCACTGCGCAACGCATTCGGCCAATGGGATCCCAAGCGACAGCGCCCCGAGCTGTGGAACCTCTACAACGGTAGGCACGCCCCCGGCGAGCAGGTGCGTGTGTTCCCGCTGAGCAACTTCACCGAGCTCGACATCTGGCGCTACATCGCGCGCGAGAACGTGGAACTCGCGAGCATCTACTACGCGCACGAACGTCCCGTGTACCAGCGGGACGGCATGTGGATGACCCCCGGCGTGTGGGGTGGCCCGAAGGACGACGAAGAGCTCCGGACCCTCTCGGTGCGTTACCGCACCGTCGGCGACGGCTCCACCACCGGCGCGGTGCTGTCCGACGCCGCCGACAACGAAGCCATCCTCGCCGAGGTTGCGGCATCCCGCCTGACCGAGCGCGGCGCGACCCGTGGCGACGACCGAGTTTCCGAAGCGGCCATGGAAGACCGCAAGCGAGAGGGCTACTTCTGATCATGAGCGACCTCCTTCGCCTGGCTACCGCCGGGAGTGTCGACGACGGCAAATCCACGCTCGTGGGCCGTCTGTTGTACGACACGAAATCCGTTCTGGCCGACCAGATCGATGCCGTGACCCGCGCATCTGTCGATCGCGGCCTCGATACTCCCGACCTGTCGCTCCTCGTCGACGGCCTGCGCGCCGAACGGGAGCAGGGCATCACCATCGACGTCGCCTACCGGTATTTCGCCACGCCGAAGCGCAGCTTCGTGCTCGCCGACACCCCCGGTCACGTGCAATACACCCGGAACACGGTCTCGGGCGCCTCCACCGCCCAGCTCGTCGTGCTGCTCGTCGACGCACGCAAGGGCGTGATCGAGCAGACCCGCAAGCACGCAGCGGTGCTCGCGCTGCTCGGCGTGCCCAAGCTTGTGCTCGCCGTCAACAAGATCGACCTCGTCGAGGATCCGGCACAGGTTTTCGCCGACATCAGGGACGAGTTCAACTCGCTCACACGCTCGCTCGGCTGGGCGCCTGAGGACGTGCAGGGGATCCCGGTGTCGGCGTTGCACGGCGACAACGTCGCGACCCGCTCGGAGAATACCCCGTACTACGACGGCCCGACGCTGATCGAGCACCTCGAGTCCGTCCCGGTCGACGCCGATGTACACGGGCGACACGATGTCGGCCTGCGGTTCGCCGTCCAGTACGTGATCCGGCCCCGTACCGCCGAGTTCCCCGATTACCGCGGCTACGCGGGACAGATCGGTGCCGGTTCGGTTCGTCCCGGCGATGAGGTCGTGATCCTGCCATCCGGAATCCGCACGACTGTCGAACGCATCGACACCGCGGACGGCGAACTCGACGTCGCGCACGCCGGCCGGTCGGTGACCCTCATCCTGGCCGACGATGTCGACGTCTCCCGCGGCGATGTCATCGCTGCCCCGGGTGCACCGGAGCCGATCGGCGAGTTCGAGGCGACCGTGTGCTGGCTGGCCGAGAAGCCGCTGCGCCCCGGTGCTCGTCTGTTGCTCAAGCACGGCACGCGCACCACGCAGGCGATCGTCGGTGCGCTCGAGGAGCGTTTCGACGAGCAGAACCTGACGTCGGTTCCGAACCCGGAGTCGTTGGAACTCAATGAAATCGCGCGGATCTCGGTGCGCGTAGCCGAGCCGATCGCCGCCGACGACTACAAGATCAACCGGCGCACCGGCAGCTTCCTCCTCATCGATCCGGCCGGCGGAAACACCCTCGCGGCAGGTCTGGTCGGCAACGGACTCTCCGACATCGAACTCGGTGAGATCGGCGCGGGGGACCGCGTCCCCGCATGATCCCGCTGATCGCTGTCGCGCACGGCAGCCGTGACCCGCGTTCTGCGCGGGCCGTGGCTGCCGCGCTCGCAGCTGTCCGCGACCGGTATCCAGAACTCGATGTAAGACTCGCGTTTCTCGATCTGAACAGCCCGTCGGTGCCGCAGGTCCTCGATGCCGTGGCCTCCGAAGGACATCGACAGGCAGTCGTCGTTCCGCTGCTGCTCGGCAGTGCATTCCACGCGCGTATCGATCTCCCGGCCCTGCTGGCGGAGTCCAGGAACCGCAACCCGCACCTCGACGTCGTGTCCGCCGACATTCTGGGCGACGACGAACTACTGGTGGCGGCGGCGCGCGACAACATCATCGCCGCAGATGTGTCGCCGGACGACCCCACCGTCGGGATCGCACTCTGCGCGGTCGGCTCGCGACGGGTCGGTGCGAATGCGTCGACCGCGCTTGTCACACCGCGCGTACTCACCGGAACCGGGTGGACGCTGGGCAGGACGTGCTTCGCAACCGCCACCGAGCCGTCCGTCGAATCGGCACTGACGGGGTCCGTCGAATCGGCACTGACGGAGCTCACCCGCTCGGGTGCACGCACTCTCGTGCTCGCGCCCTGGATGCTGGCACCCGGCTTGCTGTGGGACCGGGCCTGTGCCGCAGCCGGACCTCTCCGGGATGTCCACGATGTACACATAGCCGCGACCCTCACCGATCATGAAGCCGTCGGCGCCGTGATCGTCTCCCGCTATCTGTCTGCCGTCGCTGCGTCCCGGTCGCTAGTCGCCGCCTGACGCACATCACACACGACACAGGATCCGCCACCGCGTGTGTTCGCGCGGCATTCACTTTCTTCGACTAGAACGGTACCTACCCCGTCCGTGGGCAACCCGCTCGTCGGGGATCCGGATCCGCGAGGAGAACGCGTGCAGAACGAGCTACGGCACTACATCGACCGTCTCCGAACCGAAGGCTATTCGGTCCGTGATGATCACGGCGAGGATCCCGACCTCATCGACACCCATGGACGGGCTGTCGACACCTGGCGTGAGAACTACCCATACAAGAAACGGATGGATCGCGCGACCTACGAGGTCGAGAAATACCTCCTTCAGATCGAGCTCCTGAAATTCCAGGCATGGGCGCTGGAGAACAAGACGAAGCACATCATCGTGTTCGAGGGGCGCGACGCAGCAGGCAAGGGCGGCACGATCAAACGTTTCCAGGAATACATCAACGTTCGACACGCACGTGTGGTGGCATTGAGCAAACCGTCCGACCGCGAGTCCGGGCAGTGGTACATGCAGCGATACATTCAGCATTTCCCCACCGCAGGTGAACTCGTGATGTTCGACCGCTCCTGGTACAACCGCGCGGGCGTCGAGCGGGTCATGGGTTTCTGCACCGACCGCGAATACGACCGTTTCATGAACCACGCCCCGCTGTTCGAACAGCTGATCGTCGACGCAGGAATCTCCCTGACCAAGTTCTGGTTCTCCGTCACCCAGAACGAGCAACGCACCCGCTTCGCAATTCGCCAGCTCGACCCGGTCCGCCGGTGGAAACTGTCCGAGATGGACCTCGAATCCCTCGACAAGTGGGACGAATACACCGCCGCAAAAGAAGAGATGTTCCGGCGCACCGACACCGATTACGCACCGTGGACCACCATCAAGTCCAACGACAAGAAGCGCGCCCGCATCAACGCCATGCGATTCTTCCTCAACCAGTTCGATTACGACGACAAGGACGGCCAAGTGGTGTTCGCCGCCGACCCGAAGATCGTGCAGCGTGGTAAGGATGCGGTCGGCGACTGAACCGTCGCACACCTGGGCGGGTGTGTCGCGCCGTAACCATTCGGGCACCGAAGATCATCGAACCCTGGCGGGGAGATGTGGTCTGTACCACACTGGTGACAGAGCAAGGAGAGACCACCATGGGCACAGCACCGACCAGACGGGGAATCGTGGCGGGCATCGACGGCTCCGAGAGCGCGCTCGGCGCAGCACGCTGGGCCGCATCGATCGCGCTTCGCTTCGGCGAACCCCTTCGGCTGACACACGTCGTCACTGAGCGGCCATCGAGCAACGGCGCTACCGCTGACGGCGGGAAAGCGCTCGACGCGGCGGAGGCCGCGGTGCGTGCCGCACAACCCGAGGTCGTCGTCGAACGCACCATCGAGGTAGGTAAGCCCGCGCAGACCCTCGTGGAAATGTCGGATACCGCACGCATGATCGTGCTCGGCCACACGACGACGAGTGAGCTGCAGTCCATGTTCGCGCGATCCGATGTCGTGCACACCGCGAACCATGCACACTGTCCGGTCGTGTCGTGGCGCGGCGAGCCCGGTCCGGCCGAACTCGATGGCAAACGCATCGTCCTGGGGGTCGACGGCAGCGCATTGAGCGCAAAAGCCATCGCCCACGCCTTCGAGATCGCGGACAAGGCCGGCGCACCGCTCACCGCGGTGCACACCTGGACCGAGCAGTCCACCCTCACCTACGGCGAAGGCTCACGATTCACCGACTGGGAGGCCTACCAGGAGCACCGGACCGCGGAACTCGCGGAGAGCCTGGCGGGCCACCGCGAGAAGCATCCCGACGTGGACATCTCGTACAGCGTCGAGCGCGGTAAACCCGACGTGATGCTTCTCGAACATTCCGCGCACGCGCAGCTGGTGGTCGTCGGCAGTCACGGACGCAGCACCATCGCGTCCGCGCTGCTCGGCTCGACCAGTCAGAATCTGATCCACCACTCGATGTGCCCGGTCCTCATCTGCCGTAGCTGAGGCCCCCGCTAGTCGGCGCTCACCACAACGGGCTCACCGGGTGCGGCAGTGACCTGCGCGTACACCGTATCCCCTGCCTTCAGACCGAGTGCACGCGCATCGCCACGCGTGATCTGCGCGATGAACGGCTCGCCGGTGGCGGCGTTGGTCAACTCGACGCGCACCTCGAATCCGAGATGCACCACCCGCTCCACGGTGGCGCGGGCGACACCGAGCTCCTCCGTACCGGACGCCTGCGCGACCTCGAGTCCGGGTTCGTGACCGAGCCTGATGTCGTGCGGCCGCACGAGCCTGCCGTTGAACTTCGAGACGTTCCCGAGAAACGACATCACGAAGTCGTTCTCCGGGCGGTCGTAGAGATCCTCCGGCGTGCCGACCTGCTCGATACGCCCGCGGTTCATCACGGCGATGCGGTCGGCGACATCCAGCGCCTCCTCCTGGTCGTGCGTGACCAGCACAGTGGTCACGTGAACCTCGTCATGGAGTCGGCGCAGCCAGGTCCGCAGGTCGGCGCGCACCTTCGCGTCGAGCGCACCGAACGGCTCGTCGAGCAGGAGCACCTGAGGGTCCACCGCCAGAGCACGGGCGAGCGCCATGCGCTGCCGCTGCCCACCCGACAGCTGAGCGGGGTACCTATGCTGGAATCCGTCCAGCCCGACGACCTCGAGGAGTTCGTCGACCTTCGCCGTGATCTGCCGCTTCGGGAGCTTGCGGATCTTCGGACCGAACGCGACGTTCTCACGAACCGTCATGTGCTTGAAGGCAGCGTAATGCTGGAACACGAAGCCGATCCCACGCTTCTGCGGCGATACGTGCGTGACGTCGTTGCCCGCGATGTGGACGGTGCCGCCGTCGAGGGACTCCAGCCCGGCGATCGATCGCAGCAACGTCGATTTACCCGAGCCGGACGGACCGAGCAGTGCAGTCAACGAGCCGGGCGGGATGTCGAGTGAGACGTCGTCGAGCGCGGAGAAGTCGCCGTAGTTCTTGAACGCCCTGGTAACGGTGATCATGCTTTGGTGCTCCTCTTGCGGTCGAGCAATGTCATCAGCAGCAGGACCACCACTGCGATGGCCATGAGCAGGGTGGCCGCGCTGTACGCGCCGAAGGTGTTGTGGTCGTCGATGTAGCGAGCGTGGACGAGCAACGTGAGAGTCTGAGATACCCCGGGAAACCCGGACGAAACCATGATGACCGCACCGAACTCGCCGAGCGCGCGGGCGACGGTGAGGACGATGCCGTACGTCAATCCCCAGCGGATTGCCGGCAGGGTGATTCGCCGGAACGTCTGCCACGTGCCGGCACCCAGTGTCGCGGCGGCCTGCTCCTGTTCCTCTCCGATCTCGTAGAGGACAGGTTCGACCTCGCGCACCACGAACGGCAAGGTGACGAAGATCGTCGCGATGACCATGCCGGGCAGTCCGAAGATCACTCTGAATCCCAAGGATTCGAGTCCACCGAACCAGCCGCCCGCGCCCCACAGCATGATCAGCGCAACACCGACGACGATCGGCGACACCGCGAACGGCAGATCAACGACGGACTGCAGAAGTCCGCGTCCCGGGAATCGTCCGCGCACCAGTGCGAGCGCAACGACGATGCCGAACACGACATTGACGGGGACGACGATCGCGACGATGAGCAACGACAGGTTGAGCGCGGAGATCGCTGCGGGCGTCGAGATCGAGTCGACGAACGCCATCACACCGTTCTCGAAGGTGCGGTAGAGGATGACGCCGATCGGCACGACCAGCAGTACTACCAGGTAGCCGAGCGCGATCACACGTAGCGAGATGCGCGAGAGCGGAGAGAGTTTCACGCGTCGTTCTCCTCACGGACACGGCCGCGGTTCGCGACGAGCCGCAGCACGAACAGTGCCACGAACGCGATGAGCAGCAGTGCCACCGAGACCGCCGCGGCGTTGACGGGCCGGTCGATCTCGATCTGCTGCTGAATGTACTGCGATGCCACCTGTGTCTGGCCGGGAATGTTCCCCCCGATCAGCACGATCGAGCCGTACTCCCCGATGGCGCGCGCGAACGCGAGCCCGACTCCGCCGAGGATCGCGGGTGCCAGGGTCGGCAGCACCACGGTCCGGAAGGTCGTGAAGTTGTCGGCACCGAGTGATGCCGCAGCCTCCTCGACCTCTCGGTCGGCCTCGATCAGGACGGGTTGAACCGATCGCACCACGAACGGCAGCGTGACGAACGCAAGCGCAACGACCAGACCGGGCTGTGTCGCGTTGAGCTGGATGCCGATGGGGCTCTGCGGTCCGTACAGAGCGAGCAGCACGATGCTCGCCACGATCGTGGGAAGAGCGAACGGCAGGTCGATCAGTGCGTTGACGATCTTCTTGCCCGGAAACTCGTCCCGCACGAGTACCCACGCGATCAATGTGCCCATCACCGCGTTGATCAACGCCACCACGATCGACACGGTGACCGTGATGCGAAGGGTGGCCAGGGCATTCGGTGCTGTGACAGCGTCCCAGAAGCCACCGAAGCCTTCCGAGAAGGCTTCGGTGGCAAGGGCCGCGAGTGGCAGCAGGACGATGATGCTCAGCCACAGGGTGGCGACGCCGATCCCGAGCGGGCCTACGGCACCGGTTACTTTCGCGGTGCGTCGGCCACGCTGCTTCGGGGAGGGCGCTTCTACTGGGGTACTCACGGTCGGGCTCTGCTTCCGGCTCTATTTCGTTGCGTTGTCGTAGATCACGGCGATGGCGCCGGTGCCTTCGGCGAAGAGCTCGTCATCGACGGCACCCCATCCACCGAGGTCGTCGATCGTCCACAACGTTACGGGTTCCGGGAAGTCCGCGGCGAATTCCTCTGCAACAGCAGGATCGACGGGCCGGAATCCGGCTTCACCCCACAGACGCTGGGCTTCCTCGGTGTAGAGGAAGTCGAGGAATGCCTGGGCCTTTTCCGCGTTCGCCGAATCGCTGAGCACCGCAGCCGGGTTCTCGATCTTGAAGGTCACCGGCGGCGTCACATGCTCGACAGGATCGCCGTTGCGCTCGATGAACAGTGCCTCGTTCTCGTAGCTGAGCAGCACGTCGCCGGTGCCCTGCAGGAACGTTTCGGTGGCCTCGCGACCGGACTTGGGCTGCACTTTCACGTGGTCCTGGACGAGGGCCGTCACGTAGTCGAGCCCGGCCTGCTGGTCCTGACCACCGTTGCTCTTCGCAGCGTAGGGGGCGAGCAGGTTCCACTTGGCTGATCCCGAGCTGAACGGATTCGGCGTGACGACCTCGACGTCATCACGCAGGAGGTCGTCCCAGTCCTGGATGTTCTTGGGGTTGCCCTCACGCACGACGATCGTCACCACGGAACCGAACGGCAGGCCCTTGTCTGCACCGGCATTCCAGTCCTCGTCGACGAGACCCGCATCCACGAGTCGCGTGATGTCGGGTTCGACGGAAAAATTCACGAAGTCGGCTTCGGCACCGTCACGCACCTTGCGCGACTGGTCGCCCGAGGCGCCGTAGGACTGCTGGAACACGACGCCGTCACCGGCCTCGGTCTCCTGGAATGCCGGGATCAGCAGGTCGAACCCGACCTTGGGAACCGCGTACGCGTACAGGTTGACGGTGCCACCGGAGCCGTCGGCGCCCGCGTCACCGCCGACAGTATCGCTGGCACCGCCACCCGAGCACGCGGTCAGGACGGTAGCCGTCGCGACGGCGAGCGCGGCAGCGCCGAAAAACTTGGAACGTAACTTCATCGAGGGGGCCTCCTGCTGGCTGTCCCTGACGGAACAGAGCGGACAGATCTGGGATTCGGAAATCGGGATCGATGTCATCGCGAAGACGCAGTGACGGGCGCCGGTCCACAGAGTCGGCGGGCACAACGCCGCCTGCAGAAGTTCACTGGAGAATCGACTGCAGGCGAACACCACGGGATCGCAGAACCCGGTTACCGGCGCGGTGAAACCGCTGACATCGGTGCGGGTGGATCAGCGACAACAACAGTCTATGTCGGCAACAGACGGCATGCCGACAGCAATCAACGCCAGTTGATGGCGCGCGCTGGGCAACACGTTCGTGGACACGCGGGGAACTTTAGCAGAGCTTGACCATAGGTCCAGCGGAGAGTCCGCTGTGGGAGATCACACCTAGAGCGTGAGCAACCACGCGACAACAACGAGAACGAGAAGCGCGATGAGCGCCAGGGTCACCCGCGAGCGTGGCATGTCAACAGTCCTCCGTGTTCGGTGCCGATGGTGCGGGTTCCCCGCCGGCCGGGGAAGGTTCGGGTTCGCCTCGCCCCACCGCAGCGAAGCCGGCGGCGACCACGCGGTCGAGCAACCAGGCCACCACCCCGCACAGCGGCACCATCACGATCAGCACCAATGCGGCCTGGGGCACGAACGACAGGCCCGTGAGCCACAGCTCGAACCCGTCCCACCACGATGCCACCCGTTCCATCCCGTCCACTGTAATGCGTCCGCCCGTTTGCCCCGCGTCACACCTGTCCGGGACCGATCATGGAAAGATGGCCTCCACCGTGCACCTACCGTCGACCGTGCCGAACCGCACCCCGTTCCCGCCGATCGGCGACTACGGCTTCCTGTCGGACTGCCAGACGTCGTGCTTGGTCGCGCGTGACGGATCAGTCGAATGGCTGTGTGTGCCGCGCCCCGACTCACCGAGTGTGTTCGGGTCACTGCTCGATCGCAGCGCCGGTCACTTCCGCATCGGCCCCCACGACCGGACGGTGCCCGCCGCCCGCCGGTACCTTCCGGGAGGGATCGTGCTGGAGACCACGTGGCAGACAGAGACCGGATGGATCGTCGTCCGTGACGCCTTGGCGATGGGACCGTGGTACGACCTGCACCAACGGTCCACCATTCAGCGGCGAACCCCGTCGGATTGGGAGGCCGAGCACATTCTGCTGCGCACGGTTCGATGCGTGAACGGCACGGTCGAGTTGAACATGAGCTGCGAACCCGCGTTCGATTACCACCGCGGCGGCACGCGGTGGGAATACACCGGCACGGTGTACGAAGAAGCGACGGCCGTGTGCGCGGACGCACCGGACGAGCATCCCCGGCTGCGCCTGACCTCCAACATGCGGCTGGGCATCGAGGGCAGGGAAGCACGCGCCCGCACCCGGATGAGAAAGGGTGACACCGTGTTCGTCGCCCTGTCGTGGGGTGAGCCGGCGCCGCCGCACACGTTCGAGGAAGCCGCAGCGAAAATGCTCACGACCCAGGACTACTGGCGCGAATGGGTCACGACCGGCAGGTTCCCCGATCATCCGTGGCGCGCATATCTCGAACGCAGCGCTCTGACCCTCAAGGGGCTCACGTACTCCCCGACCGGCGCACTACTCGCGGCTGCCACGACATCACTTCCGGAAACCCCCGGCGGCGAACGCAATTGGGACTACAGATACGCCTGGGTCCGCGACTCCACCTTCGCCCTGTGGGGTCTGTACACCCTGGGTCTCGATCGAGAGGCCGACGATTTCTTCTCGTTCATCCTCGACGTCTCGCAGGGCGCCGACGGCAACGGTCATCACCCCCTGCAGGTCATGTACGGGGTCGGTGGCGAACATGTGCTGGAGGAATCGACGCTCGACCATCTGTGCGGGTACGACAATGCCAAGCCTGTCCGCATCGGCAACGACGCGTACCGGCAACGCCAGCACGACGTGTGGGGAGCCCTACTCGATTCGGTGTATCTGCACGTGAAGTCGCGTGAGCAGATACCCGAATCGTTGTGGCCCCTACTGAGCAGCCAAGTGGAGCAGGCAGTCGAGCACTGGCGGGAACCCGATCGCGGAATATGGGAAGTACGCGGTGACCCCCAGCATTTCACGTCGTCGAAAGTGATGTGCTGGGTCGCGCTGGACCGCGGCTCCAAGCTCGCCGAGATGCACGGTCAGCCCGACCACGCCGAGCGCTGGTCGGCGATCGCCGACGAGATCAAGGCGGATATCCTCGAGCACGGCGTCGATGAACGTGGTGTCTTCACGCAGCGGTACGGCCATCCGGCACTCGATGCGTCGAACTTACTGATCCCGCTGCTCCGGTTCTTGCCGTCCGACGATCCGCGTGTGCATGCAACGGTGCTCGCGATCGCGGACGAACTGACCGAGCACGGCCTGGTTCTGCGCTACCGAGTCGAAGACACGGACGACGGACTCTCCGGCGAGGAGGGCTCGTTCACCATCTGCTCGTTCTGGCTGGTGTCCGCACTCGTCGAGATCGGCGAAGTGGATCGGGCGTCCACTCTGTGTCGACGGTTGCTCGATTTCGCGAGCCCACTGAAGTTGTATGCCGAGGAGATCGATCCGGCGACCGGGCAGCACCTGGGCAACTTCCCCCAGGCCTTCACCCATCTCGCTCAGATCAACGCGGTCGTTCACGTAATCCGCGCCGAACAGCGCACCGAGTCAGGCGAATTCAGACCCGCGCACGTACGGCATTGAACCCGTCACGAACCAGCGACGGCGTCGAGCTGGGGGCCGATCGCGCCGAGCGCATAGAGGGTCGACGACGCCGACGGTGTGTTGAACGCCACGACCGTCGGATAGTCGACCACCGCGAGTCCGCCGCCGGTCACCGCGGGCAGCTGATCGAATCCCGGCAGCGCCATGAGATCGGCTTCGGTTCCTCCGTTGGGCAGGATGATGAGCAGATCCGCGACGAGCGCATCGACACGTTCCGGGCTGAGCATCAGGCGTCCTTGGCTGACGCCGGCTTCGTCGACGAGTGATTGCGGCAATGTCATCCCGAGCCGGGAGAAGAGGGCTGCGGCACCATCGTCCGGATCGGCGACGACCACGAATTGGTCAGTGGCGAACATGTACTGCGCGAGGACGCCGGTCTTACCCTCGAGGCCGGGAAGTGCCGCCTCGTCCATCTGCGCGTCGGTGTCGGCAATGACCTGCTCGGCCTCGTCGGAGCGGTCGAGCAGCGTGCCGAGCGCGCGGAGCTGCGCGTCCCAGTTGTCGACACCGAGTTCACTGAGGGGCGCAAGCGTGGGAGCGACCGCGTCGAGCGTGTCGTACGCCTCAGGGGTGGCGACCTGCCAGTTGCCGAGAATCAGATCGGGTTCGAGCGCTGCGATCGGTTCGACGGGCAGTGGCCCGTCCACGGCGGCAGGATTGCCGGCCGCGAGGTCGACGGCGTCGCCCGAGACATCGCTCTGCCACGGGTAGAGACCCCGATCGTCACCCATCGCGCCTGCACTGATGTAGCCGACGGGCTGGACGCCGAGTTCGAGGAGCGCGTCGACCCACTGGCTGGATGTCGCGACGATGCGTTCCGGGGCGCCCTCGACCGTGGTGGTTCCGAAAACGTGCTCGACACTGGCTGCGCCCGCGGCGCTGTTCGTGTCGGTAGCACCGGCGGATGCGGTATCGGCATCGTCGGCAGTCGAACATCCTGCCACTCCGATACCGACGAGTGCAGTTGCGGCGCACACGGCCAGAAATCTCACACGCATGGGTCAACCCTCTCCATTTAAGGTGAGGCATACCTTATCCCGAGCGGGGTCGAAGCAAAAGAGGTCAGTGGAAACGACCGAGCAACTGCTCTGCCTGCGCGCCGATATCACGGATGACGTCGCCCGCCGGTCTCTGAGATCGGACGAGGCCTGCGGCCTCACCGGCATAGACGACTCCGATATCCGGGTCGTCGGCGGTGTACTCGTCGGCGAGGGTCTGCTCGTCGGCTCCGCGACCGTGCCACGTCTCGGTGAAGGAATTGACCAGGGCGCGGCCACACCACCGGGCAGGCCACGGCTGGTGTCGGGCTTTGTCGAACACGTCCGTGTACACGGTGTCGGCGCTCCCCGCCGCGAGCAACCGCTCTCGCGCGTAGTCCGGTCCTACGGTTTCGGGGCTGGCCAGGAGCGCCGTTCCCACCAGGGCACCGACTCCTCCGGCCGCGACCACGGCAGCAAGCCCGCGGCCCGACGCGATGCCACCCGCGGCAAGTACCGGAAGTTCGGTGGATTCGAGCACTTCCTGCAGCAGCGGCAGGGTCCCGATCCTCCCGGTGTGACCGCCTGCTTCGTGGCCCTGCGCCACTACCGCGTCGACCCCGGCAGCTTCGACGACCCGAAGATCCTCGAGGGTGTTGATCTGGGAGATCACGACTGCGCCGGCAGCGTGGACCCGCTTCACATACGGAGCGGGGTCACCGAACGACAGGGTCACCACCTGCGGGTGATGTGCGAGGACCGCACCGAGAAGTGAATCGTCGTCGTCCAGCGACCATGTCATGAGACCGAATCCGAGGTGCCCGCCACCGATCTCGCGGGCACTGCGGGCCTGCTCCTCGAGCCACTCGGCGGTGTTGTACCTGGCTGCGCCGATCAGGCCGAGCCCACCGGCGCGAGTCACCTCACCGGCGAGCGAGCCACCCGCCCGACCGCCCATCGGCGCACCCACCAGCGGAATCGTGATTCCGAGTTCACGGGTCAACCAGGTCTCGAGCACGGGCGGGTCCTTTCGAGGAGCACTTACTTCTTGGGCTTGTCCGACGCCGCATCCGACGACAAGGCTGCCACGAACGCCTCTTGTGGCACATCGACGCGACCGATCGTCTTCATGCGCTTCTTGCCTTCCTTCTGCTTCTCGAGCAGCTTGCGCTTACGGCTGATGTCGCCGCCGTAGCACTTGGCGAGAACGTCCTTGCGGATGGCGCGGATGTTCTCGCGCGCAATGATCTTCGAACCGATCGCAGCCTGCACGGGCACCTCGAACTGCTGACGCGGGATGAGTTCCTTGAGCTTGGTCGTCATCTTGTTGCCGTATGCAGCGGCGGCATCCTTGTGCACGATCGCACTGAACGCATCGACCGCCTCACCCTGCAGCAGGATGTCGACCTTGACCAGTGCCGCCTCCTGTTCGCCGGCCTCCTCGTAGTCCATGCTCGCGTATCCGCGGGTACGCGACTTGAGCGAGTCGAAGAAGTCGAAGATGATCTCGGCCATCGGCATGGTGTAACGCAGTTCGACACGGGTTTCGGACAGATAATCCATACCCCCGAGTTCACCGCGCCGCGATTGGCACAATTCCATGATCGAACCGATGAACTCGCTCGGCGCGATGATCGTGCACTTGACGATGGGCTCGTAGATCTCGCGGGCCTTGCCCTCGGGCCAGACCGACGGATTGGTGACGACGACTTCCTCTCCGCCTTCGAGCACGACGCGGTAGACGACGTTCGGGGCGGTGGAGATCAGGTTGAGCCCGAACTCGCGCTCGAGTCGCTCGCGGGAGATCTCCATGTGCAGCAGACCGAGGAAGCCACATCGGAATCCGAAACCCAACGCGACCGAGGTCTCCGGTTCGTAGGTGAGTGCGGCGTCGTTGAGCTGGAGCTTGTCGAGGGCATCGCGCAACACCGGGTAGTCGGAACCGTCCACGGGGTACAGGCCGGAATAGACCATCGGTCGCGGTTCGCGGTAGCCGGTGAGCGGTTCCGTGGCTCCTCCGCGCGCGAGCGTCACCGTGTCGCCGACCTTCGACTGACGCACGTCCTTCACACCTGTGATCAGGTAGCCGACCTCCCCGACTCCGAGCCCGGCCGTCGCTTTCGGTTCGGGGGAGACGATGCCGACCTCGAGCAGTTCGTGGGTCGAGCCGGTCGACATCATCTTGATCTTCTCGCGCGGCGTGATCTTGCCGTCGACGACACGGACGTAGGTGACGACGCCGCGGTAGGTGTCGTACACCGAGTCGAAGATCATCGCACGCGCCGGTGCATCGGAATCGCCGACAGGCGCGGGGATCTGCCGGATCACCTCGTCGATCAACGCAGGAACACCCTCACCGGTCTTGCCTGAGACCCGCAGGACGTCCGACGGCTCACACCCGATGATGTTGGCGATCTCCCCCGCATACCGGTCGGGGTCGGCAGCCGGCAGGTCGATCTTGTTGAGGACCGGGATGATCGTGAGGTCCTTGTCGAGGGCGAGGTACAGGTTCGCGAGGGTCTGTGCCTCGATCCCCTGCGCGGCATCGACGAGCAGCACGGCACCTTCACATGCTTCGAGCGCGCGCGAGACCTCGTAGGTGAAGTCGACGTGGCCAGGGGTGTCGATCAGGTGCATGACGTAGTCGTCGCCGTCGAGCTTCCACGGCAGGCGGACGTTCTGCGCCTTGATCGTGATGCCGCGCTCACGCTCGATGTCCATCCGGTCGAGGTACTGGGCGCGCATCTGCCGTTCCTCGACCACCCCGGTGAGCTGCAGCATGCGGTCCGCCAACGTCGACTTGCCGTGGTCGATGTGCGCGATGATGCAGAAGTTCCGGATCTTGGCGGGGTCCGTGAACGTGGTGTCGGCGATACTGCTGATGTCGTGCTCCTGACTCGGGCCGGCAGCGGCCTGGGGCCGCGGTCACCTTGAAGAATATCCAAGACGCGCAACAGCGGGGTCCTCGGCTGTACCGACAGGTGACTTCGACTACCTCGGGGCGTGGCTACACTGGCCGATCGTGGCTGGCAAGTGGATGAATATGGGCAAGCAACTCGGACGCCTCGCAGTCGAGCACGGCCCCCGGCTGTACAAGCAGCTCCAGCAGTCGGGAGCACTCGACCGCGCGAAGGGGGCATTGACCCAGCAGCCCGGCCGGGCTGCGCCCGTACCCGTTCCGGGTCGTCCCGTCGCTTCTCGTACCACCCCCACAGCCCATCGAGCGCGGACGATCGAGTACTCCCCCGCCCTCGACGGTCGTGCCGATCCGGGCGAGATCGTGTGGACATGGGTGGAGTACGAGGAGGACGCGAGCCAGGGCAAGGACCGTCCGGTGCTCGTGGTCGGACGTGAAGGGGCGACGTTGCTCGGCCTGATGCTCTCGTCGAACGGCGACCGTGACGGGCACCGCGATTGGGTCGGTATCGGCACCGGTCCGTGGGACCGCCAGAACCGTCCGAGCTGGATCCGGCTGGACCGCATCCTGGATGTCCCGGAGGAGGGCATCCGCCGTGAAGGTGCGATCCTCGAGCGCTCCCGCTTCGATCAGGTCGCATCCCGCCTCCGCGCGGATTTCGGCTGGGCGTAGGAAGCCCGTCGCACGAAATCCGGGCAGCAACTGCCGTTCTACGACGCGCGTACTCCCCGGTCCCGGCCGAACAGCAACGTGTAGACGAGGGCGCCGACCGCGCCTCCGATGAGCGGGAAGACAATGAACAACCACAACTGGGCGAGCGCACCGTCCTGGTAGAACGCCACTGCGATACTGCGTGCCGGGTTGACGGACGTGTTGTCGATCGGGATGGCGATCAGGTGGATCACGGCGAGTGAGAAGCCGATCGCGATTCCCGCGTTGAGTACATCGGAGATCTGATCGGTGCTGGCGAGCACGACGAAGACCAGCAGGGCCGTGAGCAGAACCTCGACGATCATGGTGGCGCCGATTCCGTAGCCGTTCTCGATCACACCGCCGAGTGGTCCCTCGATCGCGGACGGACTGTGTGCGCCCCAACCGTTCGCTCCCAGTCCATCGGTTGCGCGATCGTAGGACGGCAGCGACGACGCAACCGCGAAGATGGTGATACCGGCGATGAGGCCACCGACGATCTGGGCGATCCAATATCCGATGGCGCGGACGGGCGTGACGTGCCCGACGATGAGCTGTCCCAGGGTGACAGCCGGGTTGACGTGACACCCCGAGATCGGGCCGATGGTGTAGACGAGGAAGAGCAGCGTAAGACCGAATGCGAGGGCAACGCCCAGATTGCCGACTTTCGCGCCGGCGAACACTGCGGTGCCGACCGCGGAGAATACGAGCACGAAGGTTCCGATTGCTTCGGCGATACATTTCTTGAGGTCGGAGAAGTCGTCGGGACCGAACTCCTCGAGGTTCGTTTCACGTTCTGGAGTCATGCCGTCAGTGTCATGCGAACCGGAGTGACGCGTAGCCGAACCACCACTCAGGTATGAGATAAGTCACATCCCCTCTGGAGTAGGGCTCCGCGACTGCGGGTGGTCGCGACCGCCTCGGTTTTGGCATTACCCCCAACGCTGGTATCGTCGATCGTCGTGCCCTAGTGCACCCAGAGCTTTCCTATCAACTACCAGCAAGACGACAGGATTTTACGCGTGGCCAACATCAAGTCCCAGGTGAAGCGGATTCGCACCAACGAGCGCAACCGGCTCCGGAATCAGTCGGTGAAGTCCTCGCTGCGCACTGCAATCCGTTCCTTCCGCGAGGCCGCGGCCGCTGGCGACAAGGACAAGGCCAGCGAGCTCCTCGTCTCCACCAGCCGTCAGCTCGACAAGGCAGTCAGCAAGGGTGTCATCCACGCCAACCAGGCTGCCAACAAGAAGTCCGCTCTCGCAAAGCTTGCCAACAAGCTCTGAGCCCTCAACTCCGAGGTAGAGGACGCAAGCTCTGCTGACCGAAGGCCGCACTCTTTCGAGGGTGCGGCCTTTCGTCGCGCAGACGACGCAACGAACCGTCAGGCGACCAGTTCCGCGACGGTGCGGACGGCGGACTCCACCGCATAATCGGAATCGGCAGCCGCGCCCTTGACGTCGGCGTTGAGTGCCGCGACCACCCCGAGCGCGATACCGACCGATTCCGGCGCCCAGCGACGCGCCTGACCCTGCGCCTTCTTGACCTTCCACGGCGGCATGCCGAGGCCCGATGCCATGGAGAACGGATCTCCCCGTCCGGCCGATCCCACCTTGGCGATCGTGTGCACGGCGTCGGCGAGAGCATCAGCCAGCAGGACGTGCGGAACCCCCCGATGCATTGCCCAGCGCAATGCCTCCATCGCACCCGCGAGATCTCCCGCCACAGCCTTCTCGGCGACGTCGAATCCGGTGACCTCGGCTCTGCCCGAGTAGTAGCGCCGGACCGCATTCGCGTCGATCTTGCCGCCGGTGTCGGCGATGAGTTGGCTGCACGCCGCCGCGAGCTCACGCAGATCGGATCCGACCGCGTCGATCACGAGTTGTTCGACGTCGCCGGCGACCCGCACGCCGGCCGCCTGGAATTCCTCGTGCACGAATGCGCGCACCCACTTCGCGCGTTCCCCTGCCTTGTCGGGGGCCTGGCAGGCGTGCTCTTCGGCGCCGCACTTCCGCAGTGCCCCGACCATCGCCTTCGTGCGACCCCCGCCGGTGTGCAGGATGACTACGGTGACGCCGTCGGGAGGTGCTGCAGCCGCGTCGAGAATCAAGGCCGCCGCATCCTTCCCGGCGTCGGCTGCGGACTCGAGAATCACGACCCGATCCTCCGCGAACAGCGACGGGCTCAGAAGCTCGGCCAATTCCGGGACGCCCGCATCACCTGCGCGCAGCCTCGACACCGGAAGGTTGTTGCCGGCGCCACTCCGCGTACGTACGTCCGCGATGATCGTCGAGACAGCGCGATCCACGAGGAGTTCTTCGTCGCCGAGAACGAGATGCAGGGGTGTGTCGCTCACGGACCGATCGTGCCACGTGAGTCCGACACGACGGCCAGTGCCCCGGACCCGGCCCGCACCACCGCGACGTCCCCGTGTAGGTCGGTCCGCAGTATCCGGGAGCCCACGCTGTTCAAGGCCTCGACGATCTCCGGGTGCGGGTGCCCGAACGTGTTGTCGCGTCCTGCGCTGATCACCGCAACACGGGGACGCACCGCGGCCACGAAGGCTTCCGGCGTCGTCCGCGAGCCGTGGTGGGGAACTTTGAGGACATCGGCGCGCAGGTCGGCCCCGCTGCGCACCAACGCGTCGAGAGCCGGTGCCTCCGCATCACCCGGAAGCAGAATGCGTCCCACAGTCGTCTCCGCAACCATCACCAGCGAAAGATCGTTCTCCGACTCGGCGGACCGCTCGGCCGGAGGCCCGAGGATTCTGATCGTCACCGTCCCGACACGCAGTACCTCCCCGGTCGTCGTCTCCCGGATGCGCACCCCGAACTCGCCTGCCGCGTCGGCGAGGTCTCCTACCGTGTCGCGCGACACCGCACCCGGACCCACGATCACCTCCCCCACGCGGCGCCCCTGCAGTACTCCGCGCACTCCACCCATGTGGTCCGCATGCAGGTGCGAGATGATCACGACCGGTACCGAGTCGATATGCAATCGTCGCAGGCACCGATCGACCGGTGCGCTTTCCGGCCCCGCGTCGACGACAACCGCTCTCCCGTCACCGACCGCGAGGACCACCGCGTCTCCTTGCCCCACATCGCAGGCCGCGAACGCCCAACCGTTCGACGGCCAGCCCGGCGCGAACAGGCGTACAGGAACCCACACCATGAGGGTCGACACCAATGCGATACCGGCGACAACCCGTATCCTCCTGTGACGCAGAAGGACACAGCCGATGAGAGCTGAGCCGCCGATCACCGCTGCTCCCGGGATTCCATCCGGCAGCGAGAGTTCCGCCGAGGGCAGCGAGGCGGCGCGATCGGCGACAGTCGTCAGCCACCACAACATCGGTGCTGCGCCGCGCGCGAGGAACTCGGCGACTCCCGGGACCGCCGACGCGCACAGCGCGACGACCGAACCGAGGACGGTCAGCGGCGCAAGCACCGGGGTCACCAGAACATTCGCCACCACCGCAACGACACTGACAGTTCCCGTCGCTGCCGCAAGGATCGGTGCGGTCACGACGTACGCCGCACACGACACGGCACATACCTCCGCCACAGCGCGTGGCCATCCACGCGCCTGCAGCAGGGCAACCCACACGGGCGCGACGAGCACGAGCCCCGCGGTGGCCGTTGCGGACAGCGCGAATCCCACATCCACCGCGAGTTCCGGCCACACCAGGAGGAGAATTCCGATCGCGGCGCAGAGCGCGGGAAGCGCCTGCCGCTGCCGCCCGACGACGAGCGCGAGGAGGGCGACCGCTCCCATCGCGGCGGCGCGCACCACGCTCGGGGACGGACGGACGACGACCACGAACAGCACCAACGCCACACCCGCCAGGAAGGCGCCCGTCCGTGGCCCTATCCCGACGAACCTGACCAGTAGCAGGACCGCGCCGAGCAGGATGCTCACATTCGCGCCCGATACCGCCGTCAGATGCGTCAGGCCGGACACCCGGAAGTCCTCGCGCACGTCGTCAGGGAGCCGGCTCGTGTCACCGACGATCAGTCCGGGGAACAATCCGGCCGCCGAGGGTCCGAGCGCCCGCGCTGATACCTCGGCGAGGTCCTCGCGAACACCTCCGGCCCACTCGGCAAGTGCCGAGGGTGCTTCTGTCGCACGCGGTGGCCCGTCGGCCCGGAGCACCGCAACCGAGGTCCCCGGGTCGGTGCCTCCGGAGGCCACGTTCTCGGACACCCGGCCCCTCAGGGTCACTCGCTGCCCCGGCAGCAGATGCCGCCAGCCGTGCGCGGGAGCGAAGACGACCGCTCTGCCCCCGACCGTCATCGACTCACCCCCCAGCGTCACGTGTCGGATCGCGACGGGAATGCGTACCTGTGGCTCACCTCCGAATGGTGAACCCCGGACTACCCGTGGATCATCGGTCGGCTCCACCACCGCGGTAACCCATGTACCTGCCGGGGCCGTCGCGAGCGGATGATGCTCGACGAACCACATCCGTATCGCGACGGCCCCACCGAATCCCGCGGTGACGACGAGAACGGCGAGCACGCCTCGCATCACCCCGTTCCGCGTATGCGAATGCCCCCTGCGCATTCGGACACACGGAACGGCACTGCCCGTCGCGAACAGTGCGACGACCAGCGCCCCCAGCACCGCCGCCGCGGTCACGAGTGCCGAGATCCGCCAACCCGAGTACAGGCCGACCAGGGTCGCCGCCCATGCCGCGACGGCGCACGGCAGAAGTCGGGCGTCGACGGTGGCCTGTGCGGTCACACGGTCACCAACTCGCGTAACCGGGCCAACCTGGCAGGTCCTATCCCCTCCACCTCCGAGAGTTGCTCGACGTCGGTGAACGGTCCGTTGTTCTGCCGCCACGCGACGATCGCCGATGCAGTGACCGGGCCCACTCCGGGCAGGGCATCCAGCGCGGCCTCATCGGAGGTGTTCAGATTCAGCGGATTCTGTCCCGGCTCTGTGCCGCCGCCGGCTTCGCCCGCATCCTCGGTCGCGGCTGCAGATACTGCGCTGCCCTCCGGAACCGGGTGTGGCGGCGACACCCCGACGATGATCTGGTCTCCGTCCGCCACCCGCCGAGCGAGGTTGAGTCCCAGCAGATCTGCGCCCTCGCCGGGCCCACCCGCCGCGTCGAGTGCATCCGCGACCCGCGCGCCCTGCCGGAGGTGCACCAGGCCCGGCTTCGCCACGAGCCCGACCACACTGACCACCACCTCCGCCGGTGGTTCCGGTGCGGGGGCACGCGACGACGTCGCGACCACTTCGACGGCGGGTAACGGCGGAACGGCCTCGGGCACGGGGCGATCTCGCCATACGACGACCGCTGCGACGAGAACCGCCACAACGGCAACCCCGGCGAGTGCCCTACTGCCACCGCGACCGGCGTCCCAGCGCGCGGAGCGCATCCGTTCGATCACGCTCTGCGGCTCGGCGACCTCATCGTGTCCGGAGCGGTCTGCGAGCAGGTCGTCGTATTCGTCTGCGTCGTCGTTCCCGACTCGCCCGATCGTGGCGGATCGCGCGATCGCATCCAGCCGCGTTCTGGCGAGGTCCCCGTCGCTGCCCATGCCGCGACGCTAATCTCATCACGGGAGGGAACATGCTCGCAGACGACCGTTGGGGGAAATCTGTGGATGGATGGGGCGGCTGTGGATAACCGTCCGCTCAGCGGCGCGCGACGACGATCCCGATCGCCCCGGGACCGACGTGAGCTCCGAGCACTCCGTCGATCTCACAGGTGAGGAGTTCGGCCGCGTCGGGGATCCGCTCGGCAAGCTGTTCCACGAGCAACTGCGCACGTTCGGGTGCTCCGCGATGATGCACCGCGAGGAGTGGGGTCCGTCCGGCCTCGGCGACGACGCCGTCGACCAGTTTCGCCATCGCCTTGGTCATCGTCCGCGTCTTCTCCCGCAACACGAGCTTCCCGTCGACGAGATGGAGGACGGGTTTCATTGCGAGGGCTGTGCCGAGCAGGGCGGTGGCCGTGCCGATTCGGCCACCACGGCGCAGATGGTCGAGGCGGTCGACCACGAGCAGGGTGCGTCCGGATGCGGCCACCTCGACGGCCCGCGAGTACACGTCGTCGAGGTCGGCACCGGATTCGGCCGCACGCGCAGCCTCGAGTGCAGCAAATCCCAGGCCCATCGCGGTGTTCTGCGAATCGATCAGGCGCACCCGATCGCCGAACGAGTCGGCGGCGTTCTTCGCAGCCTCCCAGGTACCCGACAACAGCCGGGACAGGTGCACCGCCACCACGCCGTCGCCGTCGCTGTCGTCGAAGGCACGTGTGTAGACCTCGAGCAGTTCGGCCGGGGACGGACCGGACGTGGTGGCCCCCGACAGGTCCTCGGGAAGCTCGTCGATACCCTCGCGATAGTCTCGTCCGTCGGAGATCACGTGCAGGGGAACGATCCGGATGTCGTATCGCTCCGCCATCTTCGGATCGAGACAACACGACGAATCGGTGACCACCACTACTGACACAGCACCTACCGTATGCCGTCCGCAGTGGGTTGCGCATCCGGACGAGTCATACGCACCGCGTCGATCATCGCTTCGGCAACGTTGCGATGCCCGTCCCACCCCCAATGGATACCGTCGGGGTTCGCGTCGTCCGAAAAGATGTTCTCCCGCACTGCTTCACCGAGATCGACGAGGGGAACCGACTTCTCGTCGGCCCACTGCGAAATCGCCCGGGCCGCGGGACGACGCCCGCGATGCACCGACCGGTACTGCTCGCTGTCGTGGACGGACGGCAAAGTCCCGATCACGGGCAGGTCCGGTCGCATGTACGCGATCGCATCCCGGATGGTTTCGAGATAGTCGACGCTCACCCGCGGCGGGAGCGCAACCGGCCAGCCGAGCGGTGACAACCGTGGCTGGACCCAGCCGTACGCGCTGCGCACGGTGCGACGCAGTGGGGCAGGCCTGAGGTACCGCATGGTTTCCCTCAGCGCCGTGGGCAACGGGGATGGCAATGTATCCATCCCGCCGACGGCAAGCACTACCGCGCCGGCTCGCGGAATGGCCGCCCACACACGCGGATCCTGCGTCATTGCCCACCACGCGTCGCGGGTGGTCCAGCCGATGCGGGCGATGAGCTCGACATCCCAGCCGAGCGCTGCTGCCGTGAGATTCGGCCAGATCCGCGGATCATCCGCGGGCAGGCCGCCTTTCGGTCCGTAATAGCTGAGCGAGTCACCGATCACCAGCAGCGAAGGCCGCGGCGACACGGTACCGGGTTCAGAGCGCGTCATCGGGCGACACCGATGCCGACGCGTTCCACACATCGAGGCGCCATGTCGGCGACTCACCGTAACCGCTGAGCTGCACCCAGCCGGTGTTCCCGAGACCTCCGAGGACCGGCCATCGATCGACCGGCAGTTCGAGCAACGATGCCGTCAACGCTGCGATCAACCCGCCGTGGGCGACGAGCACGATCGGCCGCTCGCTCCACTGTTCGTACTTGGCGAGCAACTCTTCGACGACGGGTCTGCTCCGCTCGGCAACGTCCACGCGGCTCTCGCCTCCAGGGGGTGCCCAGGTCGCGTCCCCGCGCCACTGAGCACGCGCGCCCGGATGGCTCGCATCGACCTCGGTGTGGGTCAGGCCCTGCCACTGCCCCAGGTGCGTCTCACGCAGCCGCGGATCGATCTCGACCGGAAGACCTGCACGGTCGCCGATCGCCGTCGCAGTGTCGTACGCACGTCGCAGATCCGACGACACGATCGCGATCGGATCGAAACCGGCGATCGTGTGGGACACCGCCAGTGCCTGACGGCGGCCGAGAGCGGACAGATCGGTGTCGAGCTGACCCTGCATCCGGCTGGTCGCGTTGTACTCGGTCTGTCCGTGACGCAGCAGGATCAGGCGCCGCACCCGCACCGGCGCACTCACTCATCCTCCGCGTCGTCCGCAGCGGCACGCGGGCCACCTACGCCGTCGACCGGGACCGTCGGGCAGTCCTTCCACAGACGCTCGAGGGCGTAGAAGTTCCGCTCCTCCTCGTGCTGGATGTGCACGACGACGTCGATGTAGTCGAGCAGGGTCCATCGTCCTTCGCGAGTGCCCTCACGACGGACCGGCTTGTGACCGGCGTCGCGCAGCTTCTCCTCGATGTTGTCGACGATCGCGTTGACCTGACGCTCGTTGGGTGCCGATGCGATGACGAAGCAGTCGGTGATCACCAGTTGTTCCGAGACGTCGAGCACCACGACGTCGGTCGCCAGCTTCTCGTCTGCGGCGAGGGCCGCGATGCGGGCCATCTCGAGGGCTTCTGCCGTTGCGCTCACTACGTGCTCTTTCTCTCGGTGTTCAAGTGGTTCGTCGTCGGCGCGTCCACGTAGAGGTGACGCTTACTGATGTACTGCACCACACCGTCGGGCACGAGGTACCAGACCGGACGATGATTGTGGACCCGTGTTCGGCAGTCCGTCGAGGAGATGGCCAGCGCCGGGATCTCGACGAGGCTCACCGCTTCAGGGGGAAGCCCCTCGAGGTGCGGTGCCAGGTGCTCGACGCTGAGGTCGTAACCGGGACGGGACACCCCGACGAACCGAGCAAGCTCGAACAACCTCGGCCAGTCCTGCCACGACAGGATCGATGCGAGGGCATCGGCGCCAGTGATGAAATACAGCTCCGACTCGGGATACTGTTCCCGGAGGTCACGGAGGGTATCGACAGTATAGGTCGCGGTGCCGCGGTCGATGTCGACGCGACTGACGGTGAACCGGGGGTTGGATGCTGTGGCGACCACGGTCATCAGATACCGGTCTTCCGCAGCACTGACCCGCCGCCCGGATTTCTGCCATGGCTGCCCGGTCGGTACGAAGATCACCTCGTCGAGGCCGAAGCTGGCGGCGACCTCACTGGCGGCGACGAGGTGCCCGTTGTGGATGGGATCGAAGGTACCGCCCATGACGCCCAGACGTCGCGGGGACGCCGGGTATCGGTCGGTTGACTGAGGCACGGTTGTCCAGCTTACGGGGTCAGACCGGCAGCAGAGCGGCCACCACCTCGGCCAACTGTTTCGCCGAGCGGCATTCGTGCATCGTGATGGCCTCTGCGTACACTCGCGCCGCCGAATCCCCGGCGCCCCACTGGCCACGCGGCTCGGGATTGAGCCAGTGCGCGTGCCGCGCAACCTGGACCATGTGCCCGAGGGCATCGAGGTTGGGGTTGCGGTAGTTG
Source organism: Rhodococcus artemisiae (assembly GCF_036327795.1). Taxonomy (NCBI): domain Bacteria; kingdom Bacillati; phylum Actinomycetota; class Actinomycetes; order Mycobacteriales; family Nocardiaceae; genus Rhodococcus; species Rhodococcus artemisiae. Next base: position 370,469 of record NZ_JAUTXY010000003.1, on the reverse strand, counting down.
TTCCGGCCGTCACCGAGGATCAGCAGGGAACTGCGGCTGGTAAGGCTGTGCGCGTGCTTCTCGTTGAACGTGGCGAAGGCGTTGCCGTAGTCGGAGTGGCCGTCGTACGTGATCAGCTCCGCTTCGCGCAGCATCTGCGACATCGCTGTACCGAGGTCGATGCCGGCCGCGAAGTGGTGGGTCACCTCGTCGGTGGTGTCGATGAACGCGAACACCCGAACCCGGGAGAACTGTTCGCGCAACGCGTGCACGAGCAGCAACGTGAAGTGCGAGAACCCCGCGACCGAACCCGAGACATCGCACATGACGACGAGTTCCGGCCGTGCCGGGCGTGGCTTGCGATTGATGAGGTCGATCGGCACACCGCCCGTCGACATCGACTTGCGTAGCGTGCGCCGCAGATCGATGGCACCGGCGCGGCTACGGCGTCGTCGTGCCGCGAGCCGACTCGCAAGAAGCCGTGCGAGCGGCATCACCTGGCGGCGCAACGCCACGAGCTCGGCGTCGGAGGCGCGCAGGAAGTCGACTTCTTCGGCGAGTTTCGGGACCCCGTACTTCTCGACTCGGTCGCGACCGAGTTGTTCGGCGGTGCGGCGCCGGGTCTCCCGTTCGATCATCGCCCGGAAGTCGGCGATCCGTCGTGCCGCGGTCTGCCGCGCGACCTCGGTCTCGTAGTCGCCGGTGTCGCGGTCGTCGCTCGATGCGTTCCCGAGGAGCCCCTCGAGAATTCGGGTGAGCAACGTCTCCGGGGAGACGTCACGCAGGGTCTGATACGCCGAGAACGACGGCCCGTTCGACGACTTGTACTGGCCGAGTTCTTCGACGAGCTGCGCGGTGAGCATCTCGGTCGTGGCGAGCGCGTCCGGAGAGTCGTCGGCGAGGAGTTCGGCGATCAGGTCGCGCACTGCCTCGAGGTCGATCTCGCCGGAGGGCGTGCGGGGCAGCGTGAATTCGGCGCCTTCGGCACCGCGCCGGCCGATGGCCGCCGGGAACCACAGGTCGAACAACGCGTCGAAGGTCGGGCGGTGCGTGGGCCGCCGCAGCAGTGTGCACGCCAGTCCCTCACGCAGCATCTCTCGGTCGAGCAGGTCGATCACCGACATGACCTGGCCCGCGTCGACAGTTTCGGACGGACCCACAGGGATGCCGCGACGCCGCAGCGCTTCGACGAATCCGACGAGATGACCGGGAATTCCGTGCGGCGCCCTCAGCGTTCCGCCCGGACCGGATGTCGGTGCCGCGGCCATGTCAATTCAGCCGGAGCTCGGCTGCTGCACGGTCCTGATCGGACCGATGCTTGAGAACGACGCCGAGAGTGGTACGTACGGCTGCATCGTCGAGGGTGTCCATTCCCAGAGCAAGCAGCGTCCGACCCCAGTCGATCGTCTCGGCGACCGACGGCACCTTCTTGAGCTGCATGCCACGCAGCACGTGGACGGTGCGGACGAGTTGTTCTGCGACCGCCTCGGACAGCTCGGGGACGCGGCTCGCCAGGATCCGGCGTTCGAGGTCGGCGTCCGGGAAATCCAGGTGCAGGAACAGGCACCGGCGCTTGAGGGCCTCGGACAATTCGCGCGTCGCGTTCGACGTCAGGACCGAGAACGGCTTGCGGGACGCCCGGATGGTGCCGAGTTCGGGGACCGTCACCGCGAAGTCGCTGAGTACCTCGAGGAGCAGACCCTCGATCTCGACGTCGGCCTTGTCGACCTCGTCGATGAGCAGGACGGTCGGGTCGTCGCGCCGGATCGCAGTGAGCAACGGACGCGACAGCAGGAACTCCTCGGAGAACACGTCCTCCTTCGTCGAATCCCACGATTCGCCCGCCGCGGCGTTCGCCCCCGCCGACTGGATGCGCAGAATCTGCTTCGCGTGGTTCCACTCGTACAGCGCGCGGGATTCGTCGACACCCTCGTAGCACTGCAGCCGGACCAGTTCGGCGCCGGAAGTCTGCGCGACGGCGCGTGCCAACTCGGTCTTGCCGACGCCGGCGGGGCCTTCGATGAGCAGCGGCTTGTCGAGCCGGTCGGCGAGGAACACCGACGTGGCCGTGGCCTTGTCGGCGAGGTAGCCGGTCTCTGCGAGCCGGTCGATCACGTCCTGGACGTCCGCGAAGATCGGCGGAGTGGTCGGCAGCGCACGATCCACGCTGTGTCCTTTCGTCGTGCTGATCGGTCGAGTGGTCGTCTGGTCGTCAGACGGGCCGCGTGTGGCCGTCGCCCCACACCACCCATTTGGTGGAAGTCAGTTCGGGTAGGCCCATCGGGCCGCGAGCGTGCAACTTCTGGGTCGAGATTCCGATTTCGGCGCCGAACCCGAATTGCTCCCCGTCGGTGAAGGCGGTGGACGCATTGACCATGACGGCCGCCGCATCCACCCGCGCAGTGAACTCACGGGCGGCAGCGAGGTCCGAGGTGACGATTGCCTCGGTGTGGCCCGTGCCGTACTTGTCGATGTGATCGACCGCATCGTCGAGACCGTCGACGACTGCAAGGGCCACGTCGAGGCTGAGATACTCCTCGGCCCAGTCGTTCTCGGTTGCGGGAACGAGTCCGGGTAGGTCGCCGTGAACGGTCACGCTGTGAGACTGCAGGACCTGCAACAACTTCGGCACGACGGTGTCTGCGACGGCCTTGTCGACGAGGATCGTCTCGGCGGTGTTGCACACGCTCGGCCGGCGTGTCTTGGCATTGACGACGATCTTCTCCGCCATCACCGGATCGGCGGCAGAGTGGATGTAGACGTGGCAGTTCCCCACACCGGTCTCGATGGTGGGCACAGTCGCGTCGCGGACGACCGCCGAGATCAGGCCGGCACCGCCGCGCGGAATCACGACGTCGACGAGCCCCCGGGCCTGGATCAGGTGCGTCACCGACGACCGGTCGGCGCTCGGCAGCAACTGCACCGCATCTTCGGGCAATCCCTGAGCGGCGAGCGAACCCCTCAGCGCCTCCACGAGCGCAGCATTCGAATGTGCTGCGGACGACGAGCCGCGCAGCAACGCTGCGTTGCCCGACTTGAGTGCGAGACCGAACGCGTCGACGGTGACGTTCGGGCGCGCCTCGTAGACCATGCCGACCACACCGAGCGGCACGCGGAGCTGGCGGAGTTCGAGCCCGTTGGGCAACGTGGAGCCGCGCACCACTTCGCCGACCGGATCGGGCAGTCCGGCGACCTGACGCAGACCCGATGCGATGCCCTCGATGCGGGCCTCCGTCAGACGCAGTCGATCGAGGAGAGATTCCTCGGTACCGCCTGCGCGCGCGGCGTCGATGTCGGCGGCGTTGGCCTCCAGTACCGCGTCCGACGCAGCGAGAAGCGCGTCGGCTGCCGCGTGCAAGGCGGCATCCTTCTGCGCGGTCGTGAGCAGGGCGAGACGCCGCGAGGCGACACGGGCACCGCGAGCGGCAGCGTGCACCGCCTCGCGGGTGTCGATCGCCTCGGCTTCCGCGGAACTCGATGCGGTGGAGTCAGGGGTCACGGCAGTCATGGCCACAGCGTAGTCGCGATGGTGACCGAGCCGACAGGCAGCTCGGGCCGGAACGGGCTTCAGCCTCGGCAGGAACGGGTATCAGCGCAGCCCGGTGCCCCGCGCAAGTGCAGTGCGGATCAGGGTGGACACGAGTTCGCGGTTGTCGATGCCGACGGCCTCCCACATCCGCGGATACATCGAGATCGACGTGAAACCGGGCATCGTGTTGATCTCGTTGATCACCGGACCGTTCTCGGTGACGAAGAAGTCCACCCGGGAAAGTCCCTGGCAGTCGAGTGCGCGGAAGGCGCGTACCGCCAGGTCGCGGATCTCGTCGGACACGTCGTCATCGAGCTTGGCCGGAACGTCGAATTCGCACACGTCGTCGAGGTACTTGGTGTCGAAGTCGTAGAACGCTTCGTGATTGCCCGAGGAATCGGGCATGCGGATCTCGGCGACGACGCTGGCCCGGACATCGCCGTCCGGAAACTCGAGGACGCCACATTCGACCTCGCGGCCGACGATCGCCGATTCGACGATGACCTTCGGGTCATGTCGGCGTGCCTTGTCCACAGCGGCGTCGAACGACGCCCAGTCGGTGACGCGGCTGATGCCGATCGATGATCCACCGCGCGCGGGCTTGACGAACGCGGGCAGACCCAGGCGATCCTTCTGGTCGTCGGTGAGCGTCGCGACGCCGGGGCGGAGCACGATCTGGAAGCCGACCGGCAGGCCTTCCGCTGCGAGCAGTTTCTTGGTGAATTCCTTGTCCATACCTGCGGCGCTCGCGAGGACGCCCGGCCCCACGTAGGGAATCCCGGCGAGCTCGAGCAGCCCCTGGAGGGTGCCGTCCTCACCGTTGGCGCCGTGCAGCACGGGGAATACGACGTCGACCGACGCGAAGACCTTGCCGAAATCGCCCTCGTCGAGAGCTACGAGGTCGCCACTTCGCGTCGGGTCGGCGGTGAGCACCAGCGCGGACCCTGTGGTGTCGACGACGGGCAGTTCACGCCCGGCCATGGCGAGCTTCTCCGGATCCGAGCTTGCGAGTACCCAGGCGCCATCCAGGGTGATCCCGACCGGGACGGCTTCGAAGAGGTCGGGATCCAGGTTGCGCAGGACGCTGCCTGCCGAGACGCAGGAGACGGAATGTTCGTTGCTGCGGCCGCCGAACACGACAGCCACCCGGGTGCGGGGGTTACTCACGGCACATACCGTACCGGTAACGGCGGTTTCGGCCCCAGCCGGTTTCCCGTGGTTCACGAGGTGTGTAGCGCTGCATCAAGATCGGCGAGCAGATCGTCGGTGTCCTCGATACCGCACGACAGCCGCACGAACCCCGGAGCCACCTGATCACCCCAGCGGGCGCGCCGATCGGCCGTTGTGTGGATCCCACCGAAGCTGGTTGCAGAGACGACCAGCTCCGACGAGCGCACGAAGCGGTGGAAGCGGTCGGCGTTGTCGAGCCGGAAGGTGACGAGGGGACCGAACCTGCGCATCTGCGCCGCCGCGACAGGGTGAGCCGGGTCCGTCGGCAGGCCCGGATAACGTACGCCCGCGACGGCGGGATGCTCTGCCAGCATCTGCGCGATCGCCTGCGCGTTCGCGCACTGCCGCTCGAAGCGCAATCCCGCCGTACCCAGACTCCGATGGGCGAGCCAGGTCTCGAACGGGCCCAACACGGTCCCCGACAGCAACCGCTCACGATCGATGCGCGGAAGCAGGGTGTCGTCGCGCACGGCGAGGTACCCGAACAGCAGATCGCTGTGCCCGCTGAGCGATTTCGTGCCGCTGGCCACCACGACGTCGGCGCCGAGGCAGAGCGGCTGTTGGCCGAGCGGCGTGGCCGTCGTGTTGTCGACCAGCAGGAGTGCACCGGCCGCGCGACAGGTCGCTGCGGTCGCCGCAAGGTCCACGGTGTCGAGGCCCGGGTTCGACGGAGTCTCGACGAGGACCACCGCACCCTCGGGCGCATCCGCGAGCACGGTGCCGAGCGTGCCGTCGCCGAACTCGGGCACCGACAGTTCGTGGACCACCGCACCGAAGGGTTCGAGACAGTCACGCGCGTACATGCGCACCTGGTAGTAGCCGTCCGACGGGACCACGACCACCCCGCCGGGGCCTGCCAGCGCACGGAGTGCAACGGTGATCGCGGACATCCCGGAGCCCACGACGCGAGCTGCGGACGCGTCCTCGAGGGTTGCGAGTGCCCGTTCGAGGTCGCGCCATCCGGGGTTCGACGCCCGTGCGTAGGTGTCCGACTCGGTGAGTTCGTCCTCACCGAGTCGATACGGCGCCGCGAACACCGGCCCCCTCTGCAAGGGATCCCCTGGAACACCTTCTACAGCAACAGCTTCGACGCAGCGAGTCGAATCTCCGAGCATCAGGATCACTCCGGCTTCACACGGCGACCGAGCAGCAACCCGATCGCGTCCTGGACGGACATGCCCTCGTGGCAGACGCGATGCACTGCGTCCGTGAGGGGCATCTCGACGTCGTAACTGGCGGCAAGTTCCCGCACCGACGTACAGGATTTCACTCCCTCGGCCACCTGACCGTGCGTGGCTTCCTGAGCGCTCTCGAGCGTCCCCCCTCGACCGAGACGCTCCCCGAAGGCCCGGTTGCGTGAGAGCGGTGAGGTGCACGTGGCGACGAGATCGCCCACCCCCGCCAGACCCGACAACGTCGCGGGCTTGGCCCCGAGCGCCGTTCCGAGTCGGATGATCTCGGCGAGACCGCGGGTGATGATGCTCGCCACCGTGTTGTCCCCCAGACCTACACCGGCGGCCATGCCACACGCGAGCGCAATCACGTTCTTACACGCACCACCGATTTCACACCCGACGACATCGGTGTTCGTGTAAGGACGGAAATACCCTGTAGCACAGGCCTTCTGAATTTCGATCGCGCGGGTGGACTCGGGACACGCGATCACCGTGGCGGCAGGCTGACCTGCCGCGATCTCACGCGCGAGGTTCGGCCCGGACAGCACCGCGATCCGATTCCGGTCCGCTCCCGTGACCTGGCCGACCACCTGACTCATCCGCATCAGGGTGCCGCTCTCGATCCCTTTCGCAAGACTGAGCAGGGTCGTGTCGTCGGCGATGTCGTCCCGCCACTGCGCGAGATTGACCCGCAGCGTCTGGGACGGCACCGCGAGAACGGCGAAGTCGGCGCCGTCGAGCGCCACCCGGTGATCGGAGGTGGCAGACAGGGTTGCAGGCAGATCGACGCCGGGAAGATAGTCGGGGTTCTCGTGCCGCTCGCGTATGGACCGCGCCATCTCCTCCCGGCGCGCCCAGACGGTCACGTCGGTACCCGCCTCCGCGAGAACCTTCGCAAATGCCGTCCCCCATGAACCCGCACCCAGTATCGCCGCTTTGGTCACACGGTCCCCCTCACTCGTCTCGTTGTGCAGTCGTCTCGCTGCGCTGTCGTCCCACCGCATCACGGCCTCGCCGGATGCATCTCCACCACGGGTGCGTCCAGTATCGCCCAAACCCGGTGGGTACACCGCGAGACGGCACGCCGGGATGCATCCGGTCGTGGAACTGGCAGAATCCCGAGAATGACCGATGTGCACGTGCTCGTCCCCGTCAAGGCATTGAGCCTGGCGAAGACACGGCTCGCACACATCCTCGAGCCGTCCACACGCTCCGACCTGGTCGTCGCAATGCTCATCGACACACTCGCCGCGGCCTTGGGACTACCCGGTGCTGTCGCCACCGTGGTGACGTCGGATCCGATCGCAACCGACGTCGCGCTCGGGCACGGCGCCCGGGTACTGCCCGATCCCGTATATCGTGGCGAGTCCGATCCCCTCAACGCGGCACTCGACGTCGCCGCTGCACACGTTCGCGCGCACTCACCGGGAACCGATCTCGTCGCACTGCAGGCGGACCTTCCAGCTCTGCGATCATCGGAACTCGCGGCTGCGCTCACCGAAGCACGACTGTTCGGCAGAGCGATTGTCGCCGATCACACCGGCACCGGAACCGCGGCTCTGTTCCAGTGCACGCCGGATGGTCCACTCGAGCCCATGTTCGGAGTCGACTCCGCGCGACGGCACGTCCGATCCGGAGCGAAGGCGCTGACCGAACCACTGGACGGGCTGCGCTTGGACGTCGACACCATCGACGATCTCGAGGCGGCTGTCCGGCTCGGCACCGGCGCCGCCACGAGTCGGGTCCTCGACCGGATCGGGTTCGCGCTCCCGGAACGATCACCCGGCATCCACTGACTCACGGATTCATGATGTTCCTGCAACAATGAGGTAGTGACCCACGGCGATACCACCGACTCGAACGTCGGATCCGAAGATGCATATCCTGCCCGCGCCGTTTCCCGATCAGTGCGTGCGACCGCACCCGCTGCACCGCCCGCCGCGGCCGAACACCGCGTCCTGGGCGCGGACGGACTTCCGGCCGACCGATACCTCAACCGAGAATTGAGCTGGCTGGATTTCAACGCGCGTGTACTCGCCCTCGCCGAGGACAAGTCGATCCCGCTTCTCGAGCGAGCGAAGTTCCTGGCGATCTTCGCGTCCAATCTCGACGAGTTCTACATGGTTCGGGTCGCCGGCCTCAAACGCCGCGCGGAAACAGGACTGTCGGTACGGTCCGCCGACGGCCTGTCGCCGAGAGCGCAGCTCGCACTCATCGCATCGAGCACGCAGGAGCTCGCCGGCCGCCAAGCCCAGGTCTTTCTCGAGTCGGTGCTTCCCGCCCTTGCCGCCGAAGGTATCTCGATCATCCGTTGGTCGGATCTGGACGAGCCCCAGAAGATACGGTTGACCCGATACTTCGCCGAGCAGATCTTCCCCGTCCTCACTCCGCTCGCCGTGGACCCCGCTCACCCGTTCCCCTACATCAGTGGGTTGAGCCTGAATCTGGCTGTCACCGTGAAGGATCTGAATTCGGCGGGCGAGCATTTCGCGCGCGTGAAGGTCCCCGACAACGTCGACCGGTATGTCCGGGTCGACCAGGTCGACGGGTCGCACGAGATTCCGCTCTTCCTCCCTCTCGAGGAACTGATCGCTGCGCACCTCGACGTTCTGTTCCCCGGAATGGAGGTCGTCGAGCACCACGCATTCCGAGTCACCCGTAATGCGGATTTCGACGTCGAGGAGGACCGCGACGAAGATCTGCTGCAGGCCCTCGAACGCGAACTCGCGCGCCGCCGTTTCGGGTCTCCCGTACGGCTCGAGGTCTCGGACGACATGACCGAGCACATGCTCGAATTGCTACTGCGTGAGCTCGATGTCGATCCGTCCGATGTGGTGCAGCTGCCGGGTCTGCTCGATCTGTCCAGCCTTTGGCAAGTACACGCCGTCGACCGCCCGGACCTCAAGGATGCTCCGTTCGTGCCGGCAACGCACCCTGCGTTCGGCGAACGCGAAACGCCGAAGAGCGTCTTCTCGACGCTGCGCGAAGGCGACGTGCTCGTCCATCATCCGTACGAGTCCTTCTCCACGAGCGTGCAACGTTTCATCGAGCAGGCGGCCGCTGACAGCCAGGTATTGGCGATCAAGCAGACCTTGTATCGCACCTCCGGCGACTCCCCAATCGTCAATGCGCTCATCGCCGCAGCTGAGGCCGGCAAGCAGGTCGTCGCACTGGTCGAGATCAAGGCACGGTTCGACGAGCAGGCGAATATCCAGTGGGCCCGCAAGCTCGAACAGGCCGGCGTCCACGTGGTGTACGGACTGGTGGGCCTCAAGACCCACTGCAAGACCTCGCTCGTGGTCCGCCGTGAGGGATCGACGATCCGGCGCTACTGCCACATCGGCACCGGCAACTACAATCCGAAGACTGCTCGGCTGTACGAGGATGTCGGTCTTCTCACATGCTCACCCGAGATCGGCTCCGACCTGACCGACCTGTTCAACACCCTCACCGGCTACTCACGAAAAGCGCAGTACCGCAATCTTCTCGTGGCTCCGCACGGAGTACGCAAGGGCATCATCGAGCGCATCGAGCGCGAGATCGAGCATCATTCGACAGGCAAGCCCACAGGAATCCGCCTCAAAGCCAACGCGCTCGTCGACGAACAGGTCATCGACGCGCTGTACCGCGCTTCCCGCGCCGGTGTCTCCGTGGAGATCGTTGTTCGCGGAATCTGTGCCCTCGTGCCGGGTGTGCCGGGGCTGAGCGAGAACATCACCGTGCGATCGATTCTGGGACGATTCCTCGAACACTCCCGCATCCTCCACTTCCGTGGCAGCAACGAGTTCTGGATCGGCAGCGCCGACATGATGCATCGCAATCTCGACCGCCGCGTCGAAGTGATGGTCCAGGTGAAAGACCCTCAGTTGTGCTTGCAGCTGGGCCAGATCTTCGACTCCGCGCTGGATCCCGCAACTCGGTGCTGGACCTTGGAATCCGATGGTGCCTGGTCCGCGAGCCCCGCGCCGGGGACTGCCGCGCGCGATCATCAGGTCGAGCTCATGCGGATTCGCACGTCGTGAACGGAGGACATGTGACCAAGCTATCGGACGAATCGTCCCCCGAAGACATCCTTGCGGCGGGGACGGTTCTCTGGAGACCCGGTGAGGGGGGCCTCGAACTGGCCCTGGTCCATCGGCCGAAGTACGACGATTGGACTTTCCCGAAGGGCAAGCTCGATCCCGGGGAGACACCGATCGTTGCAGCGCTCCGGGAGACCGAGGAGGAGACCGGATTCCGGGCTGTTCTCGGGCGTGGCCTCGGAAGAGTCACCTATTCCCTTCCCGGGTCCGGGGCGAGCGAAGCGACGGGGGATTCCGGGTCCTGGGCGAGCGAAGCGACGGGGGATTCCGGGTCCTGGGCGAGCGAAGCGACGGGGGATTCCGGGTCCGGGGCGAGCGAAGCGACGGGGGATTCCGGGTCCGGGGCGAGCGAAGCGACGGGGGACGTTCTGTACCCGCGTAAGCAGGTCGACTACTGGACGGCTCGGTGCGAGTCCGGCGACTTCGTCGCGAACGACGAGGTGGACGCCCTCCGATGGGTTTCGCCCGACACTGCTTTCGATGAACTGACGTATTCGATGGACCACACGGTGCTCCGCCGATTCCTGGAATTGCCGATCGATACCCGGACGGTGCTCGTCGTACGGCACGCCAAGGCCGGCAGTCGTAGGGACTACGACGGTGACGACCGGGCCCGCCCGCTCGAGGAGAAGGGCCGGAGGCAGGCCGCTGCGCTGGTGCCGCAGCTGTCCGCCTTCGGTGCCGATACCCTCTTTTCGGCCGACCGTGCGCGATGCACCCAGACGATAGAACCGCTTGCCCATCTCCTCGGCGTCGATATCGCTCTGGAACCGTCACTGTCGGAAGAGGACTACACAGCCGATCCCGCGCTCGCCCGCAAACGGATCGCCGACGTCATCGAGAGCGGGACGGTCCCCGTCCTGTGCAGCCAGGGGGGTGTGATTCCGAATCTTCTCCAGTGGTGGTCGGAAGAGTCGGGTTTCGATCTCCCAGAGGGTCGCACCCGTAAGGCGAGCACATGGATCCTGTCGTTCCACTGCGGGCGGCTCGTCGCGGCCGAATACCTCGACACTCCCCTCGCCCCTGGACAGGCCTGAGTACCAGCAAGGATTCGGGCACCGCGAAACCCGCCCCTCGCCTCCATCGGACACAACTTCGGCGGCTACCGGAAACCGGTAGCCGCCGAAGTGCTCAGCCCGCAGTGCACGGGCCGATGAGATGTCGCACAGACCTACTTCTTGGCCGCGGACTTGCGAGCCGTGGTCTTCCGCGCCGGAGCCTTCTTGGCCGCGGTGGTCTTCTTTGCTGCCGCGGTGGTCTTCTTGGCCGCCGTGGTCTTGGCCGGAGCCTTCTTGGCCGCGGTGGTCTTCTTTGCTGCCGCCGTGGTCTTCTTGGCTGCAGTGCTCTTGGCCGCGGTGGTCTTCTTGGCCGCCGTGGTCTTGGCCGGAGCCTTCTTGGCCGCGGTGGTCTTCTTTGCTGCCGCCGTGGTCTTCTTGGCCGCAGTGCTCTTGGCCGCCGTGGTCTTCTTCGCCGCCGCGGTGGTCTTCGCCGCGGTGGTCTTCTTTGCCGCCGCCGTAGTCTTCTTGGCTGCGGTCTTCTTGGCAGCCTTCTTCGCAGCAGCGGACTTCTTCACTGCCGCAGCGGCACCGCGCTTGACTGCCGGACCACTCGCCGGGAGCTTCTGGGTGCCGGCGATGACCGCCTTGAACTGAGCACCCGGGCGGAAAGCCGGAACCGACGTCGGCTTGACCTTGACGGTCTCACCCGTACGCGGGTTACGAGCGACACGAGCCGCGCGACGACGCTGCTCGAACACACCGAATCCGGTGATGGTGACGCTGTTGCCGGCATGCACGGCGCGAACGATCGCGTCGACGATGTGCTCGACAGCGTCCGTCGCGGTGCGCCTGTCCGAACCGAGCTTCTCGGTCAGAACGTCGATCAATTCTGCCTTGTTCATTGATTTCCTCCGCATATCACGGTCCACCGTCAGACCGACTCGAGTCCACGGTAGCCCCGCAAACGGTCAAGAGTCTATGTGCCACGCCAATTCTCATGCAAATACGGGGACGGGCCCGCGCCGAATCCGGTTCGGCGCGGGCCCGCACGGCGGTGTCGGAGGCTCTTGTCAGGGCACCTCGATGGTGCGCGGTTTCCAAGAAGGCCTTGCCTTCTCGTACTCGGAAATCGCTTCTACCTGGCGTAATGTCAGCCCGATGTCGTCGAGACCCTCCATCAGACGCCACCGTGTGTAGTCGTCAATGGTGAACGGCACCACGGTTGTTCCGGCGGTCACAGTCCGACTTTCCAGACTCACCTCGAGTTCGAGACCCGGCTGTTGTTCGATGAGTTTCCAGAGCAATTCGACATCGTCCTGGCCGACCTGAGCGGCGAGCAGTCCGGCCTTCCCGGCGTTGCCGCGGAAGATATCGGCGAAACGCGGCGAGATCACCACCCGGAAGCCGTAATCGGACAGGGCCCAGACGGCATGCTCTCGGGAGGATCCCGTTCCGAAATCCGGGCCGGCCACGAGAACGCTGCCGCGGTCGAACGGGGGTGTATTGAGGATGAAGGCCGGGTCGGTGCGCCATCCGGCGAACAGTCCGTCCTCGAATCCAGTGCGGGTGACCCGCTTCAGGTACACCGCGGGAATGATCTGATCGGTATCGACATTGGACCGGCGCAACGGAACGCCGATGCCCTTGTGAGTAGTGAAGGCTTCCATCGAATTCTCTCCTCGTCCCGTGCTCTAGTCCAGATCCGCCGGGGCGGACAGTGTGCCGCGAACGGCGGTGGCGGCGGCCACAGCCGGGGACACGAGGTGTGTTCGCCCACCCTTGCCCTGGCGGCCTTCGAAATTGCGATTCGACGTCGATGCGGAACGCTCGCCCGGCGCAAGCTGATCGGGGTTCATTCCCAGGCACATCGAGCAGCCGGCCTGACGCCATTCCGCGCCTGCCGCAACGAAGATCTCGCCGAGACCTTCGGACTCGGCCTGAGCACGAACACGCATCGATCCGGGAACAACGAGCATCCGAACGCCTTCAGCAACCTTGCGGCCCTTCAGAACCTCGGCGACTGCCCGCATGTCCTCGATGCGGCCGTTGGTGCACGACCCGACGAAGACGGTGTCGACCTTGATCTCACGCAAGGGCATACCCGGCTCGAGGTCCATGTAGCGCACAGCTTTCTCGGCTGCGTGGCGCTCGGTCTCGTCGGCGATCTCTTCCGGTACCGGCACCGATGCGCCGAGAGGGAGGCCCTGCCCCGGATTGGTTCCCCACGTGACGAACGGGGTGAGCGCGCTGGCGTCGATGTGGACCTCGGCGTCGAAAACTGCGTCCTCGTCGGTCTTCAGCTGCTCCCAGGCAGCCAGCGCAATATCCCAGTCATCGCCCTGCGGTGCGTGCGGGCGCCCCTTCAGGAACTCGTAGGTGATCTCGTCGGGCGCGATCATCCCTGCCCGGGCGCCCGCCTCGATCGACATGTTGCAGATCGTCATCCGAGACTCCATAGAGAGCTTACGAATCGCCTCGCCGCGATACTCGAGCACGTAGCCCTGTCCGCCTCCGGTACCGATCTGCGCGATGATCGCAAGAATCAGATCCTTGCTCGTGACACCCGCGGGCAGTTCGCCATCGACATTGATCGCCATCGTCTTGAACGGACGCAGCGACAACGTCTGGGTTGCCAGTACATGCTCGACCTCGCTGGTGCCGATGCCCATTGCGATCGAGCCGAACGCTCCGTGGGTGGCGGTGTGGCTGTCGCCGCACACCACCGTCATGCCGGGCTGTGTCAGGCCGAGCTGAGGGCCGACCACGTGCACGATGCCCTGCTCGAGGTCGCCCATCGGGTGCAGCCGCACGCCGAACTCTTCGCAGTTTCGGCGCAGTGTCTCGACCTGTGTGCGCGACACGGGATCAGCGATCGGCTTGTCGATGTCGATCGTCGGGACGTTGTGATCCTCGGTTGCAATCGTCAGATCGAGACGACGCACGCCTCGCCCGGCCAGCCGCAGGCCGTCGAATGCCTGCGGGCTGGTGACCTCGTGTACGAGATGCAGGTCGATGTAGATCAGGTCGGGCCGACGCGCCGAACCCTCTCCTTCACCGCGCACAACCACGTGCTGGTCCCACACCTTCTCTGCCAGAGTCTTTCCAGCCATTCTCTCCACCTGTCGTACGTGCCGTACGCGAACCCGAAGCTCGGGGCTGTCCGAGTCGCGTCTGGTGCCGTTTCCGTCCCGAACCGGATGCGCTATGCTTCCCACTATGCGAGACGGAGGTATCGACCTATGAGACAGCATAGCGGGATCGGCGTGCTGGACAAAGCGATGACGGTCCTCCACGCGGTGGCAGAGCAACCATGCAACCTCAACGAGTTGTGTGCGCGCACCGGCCTACCGCGTGCGACAGCACACCGTCTCGCGGTCGGACTCGAGGTCCATCGCCTCCTGATGCGCGACGGCGACGGCCAATGGCGACCCGGCCCCGGCCTGGCCGAACTTTCTGCAGGCGCAGGCGATACGCTCGTCGAAGCGGCTTCTCTCGTCCTCCCCCGGCTTCGCGAGATCACCGGGGAGAGCGTGCAGCTGTATCGCCGGGACGGCACGCAACGCGTCTGCATCGCCGCACTCGAACCGCCGACCGGCCTGCGCGACACCGTTCTCGTCGGGTCCCGCCTCCCGATGACGGCCGGATCCGGCGCCAAAGTTCTGCTCGCATGGGCCGATACGGCCACCCAGCGCACCCTCCTTCCCGATGCCGCCTTCGGAGAACGCGTGCTCTCCGAGGTCCGCAGACGCGGGTGGGCGCAGAGCGCAGCCGAGCGCGAACCCGGTGTCGCCTCCGTGGCCGCACCAGTGCGCGACGGCAATGGCGCGGTGGTGGCGGCGATCTCGGTTTCCGGCCCGATCGACCGAATGGGCCGCCGACCGGGCGCTCGCTGGGCTGCCGACCTACTCGCCGCTGCAGAAGCACTGCACAAGCGTTTGTAATCCGCAGAATTCGGGCCGCTGGCGCACGAGCGGCGTTGGTGGCACACCTCGACCGGGTGTGCCACAGTTCTGCGCATGGGTACGAACCGCCGCGCAGAGATCGCTATGACAGCACCGGAGATCAACGATTTCCTCCACAGGAGCCGCGTCGCCACACTGGCATCGCTGGGACCGCAGGGCACACCGCATCTGGTGGCCATGTGGTACGCCGTGCAGGACGGCGAGATCTGGTTCGAGACGAAAGCGAAATCGCAGAAGGTCGTGAACCTTCGCCGCGACGATCGCATCACCGCACTCGTCGAAGCCGGCGACACGTACGACCAGCTGCGCGGCGTCGCGATCGAAGGTCGCGCCGAGATCGTCGATGATCACGACACCCTGTTCGGCGTCTGCCGAGACGTGTGGGAGCGCTACACCGGCCCGTACACGGACGACGTGCGCCCCGCCGTGGAACAGATGATGCACAAGAGGGTGGCGGTACGGGTGGTGCCGCAACGCATTCGGTCCTGGGACCACCGCAAGCTCGGCATGCCCGCTGTCCCCCTCGGCGGCACGACCGCCGCGTACATGCCTCGAGCCGGTCGTTGACGGCGAAAATCACGCGACAGGCCGCTCCTGCCGCGCTACATTCGCCATCAGGAGGGAGGTAGGAGAGAGATGACCGACCCGGCAAAAGAACGCATCAAAGAAGAGTTCCTCGCAGCGCTCGAACGCAAGAAACAGAGCAAGAGCGGCGGCACAGCACATCTCGACGCGACGTCGAAGGCCCACGGTCCGCATGCCAATGCAGACCACCACCGCCAATTCCGGCGCAAGAGTGGCTGACCACCAGAAAGGAAGAAGACCCTCCGGAAATCCGGAGGGTCTTCTTCGTTGTAGCCCCGATGGGATTCGAACCCACGCTACCGCCGTGAGAGGGCGGCGTCCTAGGCCGCTAGACGACGGGGCCAGGACCTTGCCCGGACTCGATCGACCGTGTCCGGTGATCGAACCCTACAGAAGAAGAATCCCTCCGACCCGGAGGTCGGAGGAGATCCATGGTAGCCCCGATGGGATTCGAACCCACGCTACCGCCGTGAGAGGGCGGCGTCCTAGGCCGCTAGACGACGGGGCCAGGATCTTCTTCTGTTTGCGCTCCCCGGAGGAAGCTCAGCCAGCCTAAACCGGCTGAGATACGATGGCAAATCACCGTATCGCAGCTGGGGTACCAGGACTCGAACCTAGAATGGCTGAACCAGAATCAGCTGTGTTGCCAATTACACCATACCCCAATGGTTTGTTCCTTCGGCCTGCGCTGTTTGCGCTCCGGCCTCCGTTCCGAACCGAGAAGAAGATTAACACCAACGGGGTACGGAACTACAAATCGCCAGGTCAAGCGCATAGTTTTGCGTGGCCTTCAGTACGAGCAGTCACCTGGGAGAAGAAACAGAGGGGGCACCCGCCGCGATGCCGGGTGCCCCCTCCCCTCCGGCCAGGATCAGGCGATGGACGCGCGGGCGGCCCGCAGGCGCGCGAGCGACCGCTCGCGACCGAGCAGTTCCATCGACTCGTAGAGCGGCGGGCTGACATGAGAGCCGGTCACGGCGACACGGACGGGCGCGAACGCCTTCCGCGGCTTGAGGCCGAGTTCGTCGATCAGCTTCGCCTTGAGCGCACCCTCGAGTTCGGGGGTGGTCCACGCGTCGAGGCCGTCGATGGCCGCAATCGTCGCGTCGAGCACCGCCGCAGCGTCGTCCTTGAGGTTCTTCGCCGCGGACGCCTCGTCGAGTTCGAAGTCCGCCTCGTCGACGAACAGGAACTTCAGCAGTCCCCATGCGTCGCTGAGGACGACGATTCGTGTCTGGACGAGATCCGCGGCCACTGCGAAGAGTTCATCGTCGACATCCGGGGCGATGTGGCCGTGTTCGACGAGGAAGGCCTTCAAGCGCGCCGCGAAATCTGCAGGCTCGAGCAACCGGATGTGCTCGGCATTGATCGCGTCGGCCTTCTTCTGGTCGAAGCGGGCCGGGTTCGAGTTGACCTTGGAGATGTCGAAAGCCGCGACCATCTCGTCGAGTGAGAACACGTCGCGGTCGTCGGCGAGCCCCCAGCCGAGGAGCGCGAGGTAGTTGAGCAGGCCCTCCGGTACGAATCCGCGGTCCCGATGAAGGAAGAGGTTCGACTCCGGGTCGCGCTTGGACAGCTTCTTGTTGCCCTGACCCATCACGAACGGCAGGTGTCCGAACTCCGGGGTGAAATCTGCCACGCCGATGCGCTGCAGTGCGGCGTACAGCGCGAGCTGACGGGGCGTCGAGGAGAGCAGATCCTCACCGCGCAGCACATGAGTGATCTTCATCAGGGCGTCGTCGACGGGGTTGACGAGCGTGTACAGCGGGATGCCGTTGCCGCGCGTGAGTGCGAAGTCGGGCACCGTGCCCGCCTTGAACGTCGTCTCACCGCGCACGAGGTCGTTCCAGGTCAGATCCTCGGCCGGCATCCGGAGTCGCACGACCGGCTTGCGCCCCTCGTCGAGGTAGGCCTGCCGCTGCTCGGCAGTGAGGTCGCGGTCGAAGTTGTCGTATCCCAGCTTGGGATCTCGCCCGGCCGCCTTGTGCCGTTCCTCGACCTCCTCCGGCGTCGAGAACGACTCGTATGCCTCACCGGCCTCGAGGAGTTTCGCGACGACGTCGAGGTGCAGGCCTCGTCGCTGGGACTGCCGGTAGGGCTCGTAGGGGCCACCGACCTCTGGCCCCTCGTCCCATTCGAGGCCGAGCCAACGCAACGCGTCGAGGATCGCCTGGTACGACTCCTCGCTGTCCCGGGCGGCGTCGGTGTCTTCGACACGGAAGACGAACGTGCCGCCGTGGTGCCGTGCGAATGCCCAGTTGAACAAGGCGGTGCGCACGAGACCGACATGCGGGGTACCGGTCGGGGACGGACAGAAACGGACGCGAACTTCGCTGGTGGTCATCGGCTCACTCGGGTCGAGGGACGGAAATCAAGACCCTTCCAGGCTAGTCCCCGGCCGCCCCGCAGGAACGGCGGACCGGCAGCTCAGGCGCCCTTCGCAACCACGGGGTTGGTGAGTGTGCCGATCTTCTCGATCGTGATCGAGACGGTGTCGCCGGCTTCGATCGGCCCGACGCCTTCCGGCGTACCGGTGAGGATCACGTCGCCCGGTAGCAAGGTCATGACCGCCGACACCCATTCCACGAGTGCCGGAATGTCGTGCACCATCATCGAAGTCCGGCTGCGTTGACGGGTCAACCCATTGACCTCGGCGGAGATCTCGAGGTCCGCGGCATCGAGATCGGTTTCGATCCAGGGGCCGAGAGGACAGAACGTGTCGTGCCCCTTGGCGCGGGCCCATTGACCGTCCTTCGCCTGGTGGTCGCGGGCGGACACATCGTTGGCGATCGTGTAACCGAGGATCGCTTCGCGGGCCTTCGCCGCAGTGACGTCCTTGCACGGCCGTCCGATGACCACCGCGAGCTCGGCCTCGTGGTGCACCAGCGACGTGTTCCGCGGAATCACGATGGG
This sequence comes from Rhodococcus artemisiae, assembly GCF_036327795.1. Classification (NCBI taxonomy): domain Bacteria; kingdom Bacillati; phylum Actinomycetota; class Actinomycetes; order Mycobacteriales; family Nocardiaceae; genus Rhodococcus; species Rhodococcus artemisiae. The sequence goes on along the minus strand of NZ_JAUTXY010000003.1, from coordinate 352,016 downwards.
CGCACCGGGACCGATGATGGACGTGTTCGGTTTGAGGAAGATCACAGGTTCATCGGGCACCTCGTTGCCCGACTCTGCCGCGTGAGCCGCATAGTTGCGCCCGACCGCGATCACCTTGCTCGCCAAGATCGGCGCGAGCAGCCGCACATCCGCGAGCGGCCAGCTCCTGCCGGTGAAGGTGGGCGTACCGAACGGGTGCTCGGCGATCTCTTTCGCGATGGCGGAGTCTCCCTCCCCTTCGATACTGACGAAAGCGACACCGTCCGGACTGGCGATTCGACCAAGGCGCATGCGGGGAGTCTATCCGTGGCTGCGCACTCCGATCGACCTGCCGGTCGCCGAGGTATAGAGTTCCCTTGGAATTTCATTCTACGGGACATATTTCTCAGATAGTGAGACGTCATGGTGGACACGCTCACCCTCGGGAACCGACGGTGGCTGATCCTGGCGCTGGGTGTCTTCGCCCAGGCCGCGCAGGCGACGGTCGTCAACGGTGCCGCATTCCTCATCCCGACCTGGCACGACGAGGCCGGATTCACCCTCGCGCAGGCGGGGACCCTTGCCTCCGCACCGCTGTTCGGCGGCATGTTCACCCTCGTCGCCTGGGGTGCCCTCGCCGACCGCTTCGGCGAGCGCCTCGCACTGTCCGCCGGCATGGCGATCACCGCCACTGCAGTCACCACTGCGATGTTCACCACATCACCTGCGGCCCTCGGAATTCTGCTCATGTGCGCCGGCGCGGGCGCGGTGAGTGCCAATGCGGCGAGTGGTCGCGTCGTCGTCGGCTGGTTTCCGATACATCAGCGCGGGCTCGCGATGGGGATCCGTCAGATGTCGGTGCCGCTCGGCGTCGCTGCCTCCGCACTCGTCATTCCGCAATTGGCACGCGATCACGGGACTGCGTGGGCACTGGCTTTTCCCGCGCTCGTGTGCGGCGTCGCCGCCGTTTCATGCGCGATCGGGATCGTCGACCCGCCACGTCCCGACCGGGCTGAAGCAGCGCGGACCGGAGCATTGGCGAATCCGTACCGGACCGGCGCTGCGCTGACCCGCATCCACATCGCGTCGATCCTGTTGGTGATTCCTCAATATGTCGTGTGGACATACGCGTTGGTGTGGTTGATCGTCGACCGCGGCTGGGACGAGACCGGAGCCGGACTGGTGATCACTGCGGCACAGATCCTCGGCGCGCTGGGCCGGGTCGCCGTGGGAGCGTGGTCCGATCGGGTCGGGAGCAGGTTGGGCCCGCTGCGAATCGTGTCGGTGATCACCGCGGTGTCGATGGTCGCGCTCGCGGCGACCTCACTCACGGACTTCCCCGTCGCCGTTGCAGTGCTGCTCGTCGCGTCGGTCGCCACATCGAGTCCCAACGGCCTCGCGTTCACGGCGGTCGCCGAGATCGCCGGACCGTATTGGGGTGGACGGGCACTCGGCGTTCAGAACACCGGTCAGTTCGTCTTCGCCGCGGCCGTGGGCCCGGTGTTCGGCGCACTCATCGCCGCAGTCGGCTTTCCCGCAGCGTTCGCACTCTCGGCAATCGCCCCTGCGGCCGCGGTGCCGGTGGTACCGAAGAACGACTGATGCCGTGCGCGGTTCCGGTAGTACGTACTACCGGAACCGCGCACCGGTGGTCAGAGTGCGGCGGTGATGCGGTCGCCGATCTCGGTGGTCACGATCGGCGAATCACCGCGCGAGGCGAGATCTGCCTCCACGGCAGCCTCGACACGCGCTGCGTCGTCGTCGCGGCCCAGGTGGCGCAGCAGCAACGCGGTGGACAGAATCGCGGCCGTCGGGTCGGCGATGCCCTTACCTGCGATGTCCGGTGCGGAACCGTGGACCGGTTCGAACATCGACGGATTCGTTCCCGAGGCATCGATGTTGCCGCTGGCGGCAAGGCCGATACCTCCGGTGACCGCACCGGCCAGGTCGGTGACGATGTCGCCGAACAGGTTGTCGGTGACGATCACGTCGAACCGAGACGGGTCGTCGACCATGTAGATGGTCGCCGCGTCGATGTGGCAGTACGCCGTCTCGACCTCCGGGAACTCCTTCCCGACGGTCTCGACTGCGCGGGTCCAGATCGCGCCGGCATTGGACAGCACGTTGGTCTTGTGGATCAGCGTGAGGTGCTTGCGGCGGGTCCGGGCGAGCTCGAAGGCGTAACGCACGACACGCTCGGCGCCGAACCAGGTGTTGACCGACACCTCGGTGGCGATCTCGTGCGGAGTGCCGACGCGGATTGCGCCACCGTTGCCCGTGTACGGGCCCTCCGTACCCTCGCGCACCACGACGAAGTCGATGTCGGGGTTCGCAGCGAGCGGGGACTTCGATCCCGGGTACAGCCGCGACGGACGGAGGTTGACGTGGTGATCGAGAGCGAAGCGCATGTTCAGCAGGAGGCCGCGCTCGAGAATGCCGGGAGTGACCGAGGGGTCGCCGATCGCGCCGAGCAGGATCGCGTCGTGCTCACGGATCGCCGCGAGATCGGCCTCCGGCAGGAGCTCACCGGTCGTGTTGTACCTGCGCGCGCCGAGGTCGTACTCCGTTGTGTCGAGATCCGGCACGAGTTTGTTCAGGACCTTCAGTGCCTCGGCCGTGACCTCGACACCGATGCCGTCACCGGGGATGACCGCAAGTTTCATTTCTGTGCTCTCTTCCTGTGCGACAGTGGCCGCGACCGTACAGACGGTCGCGGCCACTGAACGGTGCAATGCGATGGTCAGGACAGGTCGACCTGCGCGACACGCGCTTCGAGCTGTTCGACGATCTGGGCAACCTCGGCGTCGGCGACGACGCGGTCGACGCGCAGGATCACGGTCGCGCCGTCACCCTCTGCGTCCTGGCTGAGTGCTGCGGCCTGGATGTCGATGCCGGCGTTGCCGAGGACGGTGCCCAAGGTGCCGAGAACGCCGGGGCGATCCTGGTAGTGGACGATGAAGTTGTGACCTTCGGCACGCAGGTCGAAGCTGCGTCCGTTGATGTTGACGATCTTCTCGACCTGCTGCAGGCCCGTGAGGGCGCCTGCAACGGTGGTGACTCCACCGTCGGCTGCCACGGCGCGCACCTCGACGGAGCTGCGGTGCGTCTGGGCCTCGCTGACACTCTCGACCTCGACGCTCACGCCGCGCTGCTCGGCGAGCTGTGGAGCGTTGACGAAGGTGACCGGCTCGTCGCTGCTGGCCGAGAACAGGCCGCGGAGCGCAGCCAGACCGAGGATCTCGACGTTCTCGACGGACAGCTCACCGCTCGCGATGACCTGCACGTTCTGCACGGCCTCGGGCGAGAGGGTCCCGGCGAGCAGGCCGAGCTTGCGGACGAGTTCGAGCCACGGCGCGACCTCTTCACCGACCGGGCCGCCGGAAACGTTGACGGCGTCGGGGACGAACTCGCCGGCGAGGGCGAGAAGCACGCTCTTGGCGACATCGGTGCCGGCGCGGTCCTGCGCCTCGGAGGTCGAGGCACCCAGGTGCGGGGTGACGACGACGTTGTCGAGGTCGAACAGCTTCGAATCGGTGCACGGCTCGGTGTTGAACACGTCGAGTCCGGCAGCACGGACCTTGCCGGAGGTGAGTGCGTCGTACAGAGCATCCTCGTCGATGAGGCCGCCGCGGGCGGCGTTGACGATGATGACGCCGTCCTTGGCCGTCGCCAGACGCTCGGCGTTGATCAGGCCTGCCGTCTCCTTCGTCTTCGGGAGGTGCACCGAGATGAAGTCGGCGCGCGAAACGAGCTCGTCGATGTCGACCAGTTCGATGCCCAGTTGCGCGGCGCGCGCGGCGGGCAGGTAGGGGTCGTACGCGATGACGTGGGTCTCGAATGCAGCGAGCCGCTGGGCGAACAGCTGGCCGATCCGGCCGAGGCCCACGACACCGACCGTCTTGCCGAGGATTTCGGTGCCGTTGAAGCTCGAGCGCTTCCAGGTGCGCTCACGCAGTGTGCGGTCGGCGGCGGGCACCTGCCGCGCGGCCGACATCAGCAGCGCGACGGCATGCTCGGCCGCCGAGTGGATGTTCGAGGTGGGAGCGTTGACGACCATCACGCCACGTTCGGTGGCGGCGGCGATGTCGACGTTGTCGAGGCCCACACCTGCGCGGCCGACGATCTTCAGCTTCGGAGCTGCGGCGAGGACCTCGGCGTCGACGGTCGTGGCCGACCGCACCAGCAATGCGTCCGCGTCGGGCACAGCGGCCAACAGCGCCGGGCGGTCCGGGCCGTCCACCCAGCGCACCTCGACTCCGTCACCGAGGGCATCGACGGTCGATTGCGCAAGCTTGTCGGCGATCAGGACTACTGGACGGCCATTCTGGCTCACGTGCAAACTCCCTGTGTCGTGGATGTGGTGAGTAGTCGACGGCGCGGGCACCTGACGGTAGGCATGTCGAAGCCGTGACCGCCCATAGTTTAGTGCCCCGGCGGTCTCTGCGGGCCCACGGGGATGGGGCGGCTACTCGCCGGTACTCACTGGAACGACACGAACACCGGTTTCGGCTCGATGGCCATGGTCTGTTCGGGGGTGAACGTGGGCAGATCCTCGTCGTAGAAGTTCTTCCACGCCATGTGGATCTGCGGCGGGAGTCCGCTCTGCAGCGCGCTCCACGTGTCGAACTTCTGCGCCGGTGACCCGTGCCCGTCTGCGTGCAGAACCACCGAGATTTCGGGCCTGCCGGCATCGACGAACTCACGCCCGGTGATCATCGAACTGCGGAACTGATGGAGAACGAGCATCTTCTGTGGCAGATCGTGCCGCTGCACGATGTCGGCGAGGTAGGCCACCACTTCGTTGATCTCGGCCGAATCGACGGACCCGATCTGCACCATGTGCTGCTGCCCCGGCGCCAGCCGCCATTCCGGGTCGAGTGCGAGACCGACGTTCGGTCGCGCGAGGAACTCTTCATAGATCCGGGCCTGTTCGAGGAAGTGCGTGTGGCCGGGCTGCAGATCCAGAATGACGTAGACACCCGCCGCCTCCGCTTCGTCGATCACAGGCCGCAACAGATCAGGTGGCGTGATGCGCGAAAAGCGCCCGTCGGTACCGGGATCGGCGGATGCGACGGTCGCGATGATCTCGAATGCGGGCAGCACCGGTTCCGCCGAGAACTGCTGATACCGGTCCGCGAGGTCGCGCACTCGCGTGATCGCACCGGCGGTGTCCTGTTCTCCGAAGGCCCCGAGCGCGGGTCCGCCGGGGTGCCCGTACAGTGCCACGAACCTCCTGTCGGGAAACAGGTTTCGGCCACCACCGAACAGCTCCGAGCGAGCCGGGGGAAGAACATCCCCGATCGTGGGGACCTCGACGCCGGGGATCACGATGCCCGGCAATGCCGGTTGGGCGCCCGCAGAAGCCGTGGCGCCGCCGACACACAGTGCCGTCAGGATCACCGCTCCTGCCGCTGTTCTCAGACTCCGTCCCATGGCGGTACCGTACGAGAACCGGCCGGCCGAACCCAGGTGCCACACCAGGCACACTGATCACAATTCGGACACTTCGAACCGTCGAGGTCATCCTTCCTCGTCCGGCACCGGGTCTCCTCGCAACTCTGTTCCGTCGACGACATCTCGCGGAGGGGCATCCACATCTCGACGATCGACGTCGTCCTTGCGATGCCGGAACGCGATGACCGCGGTGCGGACGGTCGGATGGAACCGCTCCTCATCGAAGCGGCCCCGGGTGGCCATTCGATTCAACCGATCCTTGACAGGCCCCTTCATGGCCGCAAAGCCGAGACGGATCCCCTTGCGATCGAGATATTCGTCGAGTTCCTCGATGGCCTCCACCGCCGTGGTATCGAGATCGGTGATCGGCTCCGCCGCGAGCACCACCCAGTGCACCGGACTTTCGGCGTCGCGCACGAGTTCTCGGACATACCGGGTGAGGATCGATCCGTTCGCGAAGAACAACGGTGCGTCGAACCGCACCAGGACGAGCCCATCGATTCGATGCCCCTCGGGGTGCCGCTCCGCGTCGTGATATCCCGCGACATCGGGCAATTCGACGAGCTCGGTACGGTGCGGCTGCCATGCACGCACCAGCACGACGATCAGCGACAGGCCGATGGCGACGAGTACGCCCCGCAGGACCCCTGCAAGCGCAACACCGGCGAATGCCGCTACAGAGAGCCCGAATTCGACCTTGCTTACCGTCCACAGACGCCGGAGCGCACCGAGGTCGATCAGGGAACTCGCCGCCACGATCACGACCGCTCCGAGCGCTGCCTGCGGGAGATAGGCGGTGAGCCCCGGCGTGACCAACAGGAACACCAGAACGGTCAGCGCGCCGACCACACCCACGAGCTGTGTGCGACCCCCTGCTTCCTCGACGACCGGAGTGCGACTGCCGCTACCGCACACCGGAAATCCACCCGTGACCCCCGCCGCGACGTTCACCGCACCGAGTGCACGCATCTCCGAGCTACCATCGACGTGCTCACCGTGCCGCATCGCGAACGTACGGGACAGGACCGCCGTATCCGCGAACGCGATCACAGCAATCGCGACGGCGGGCCCGAGCAACTCGGCGGCATCTGCCCATCCGACACCACCGAGCGCGGGCGCCGGGAAACCCGAAGGCAGTGCTCCGACCATCGCCATCCGGTCGGTCAGGGAGAACACTGCCGTCGCCACGACCGCGCCGACGACGGCGATCAGCACACCCGGGACGACGGGAACGAGTTTCCGACCAGCGACGATCACGGCGATGCACGCGGCCCCCATCAGGAACGCCGGTAGGTGCACACCGTCTTCGAAGACGTCGTCGACGACGTCCGCGAGCTCGGCGAGCACACCGGTCTCGTCGTCCTCGCTACCCACCAGCAAGGGCAGCTGTCCCACGATGACGATGACCGCAATCGCGTTGAGGAATCCGAGGCGGATCGGGTTGGACAGCAGTTCTGTGATGAACCCGAGACGGAGGATTCCCCCGATCAGGAGAATCAGGCCGACCAGCACGGACAGCACACCGGCGAGCGCGATCGCCCGCTGTGGGTCACCCCCCGATGCAAGTGGGATCACCGCGGCCGCGATGAGCGGGGCGAGCGCGGAATCCGGTCCGAGCACGAGGATTCGAGAGGGCCCGACCAACGCGTACACCAGCATCGGCACGATCGTCGCGTACAGGCCGGTGTATGGGGGCAGGCCCGCCGCCTGCGCATATCCCATCCCTGCGGGCACGAGGAGGGCGCTGAGTGCGAGTCCGGCGCCGATATCGCTCCTCAGCCAGCCGCGCCGGTACGTACGTGCGGTGGCGATACCCGGTAACCGACAGAGCCCGGTCCAGAGCGACATTCGTCCAGTATCACTCCCGACGGGCCGGGGCGCGGGTGGTCCGCAGACACCGGAGGCCCGGTACACCTCGAGGTGTACCGGGCCTCCGGGAGAAGTCCGAACCGATCAGGCGGTTTCGGTGATCGGGCGATCGACCCAGCTCATCAGGTCGCGCAGCTTCTTGCCGGTGACCTCGATAGGGTGCTCGGCGTTGGCCTTGCGCAGGCCCTCGAGCTCGGTGTTGCCGTTCTCGACGTTGGCGACGAGACGACGGGTGAACTCGCCGGACTGGATGTCCGCGAGGATCTCCTTCATCCGCTCCTTGGTGCCGGCGTCGATGACGCGCGGACCGGACAGGTAGCCACCGAACTCCGCGGTGTCGGACACCGAGTAATTCATGCGGGCGATGCCACCCTCGTACATGAGGTCGACGATGAGCTTGAGCTCGTGGAGAACCTCGAAGTAGGCCATCTCGGGGGCGTAGCCCGCCTCGACCATGACCTCGAAACCGGTCTTGACCAGTTCCTCGGTGCCGCCGCAGAGCACTGCCTGCTCGCCGAAGAGGTCGGTCTCGGTCTCTTCCTTGAACGTGGTCTTGATGACGCCGGCGCGGGTGCCACCGATGCCCTTGGCGTAGGACAGCGCGAGCGCCTGACCCTCACCCTTCGGGTCCTGGTCGATGGCGATGAGCGCCGGGACGCCCTTGCCGTCGACGAACTGGCGACGCACGAGGTGACCGGGGCCCTTCGGCGCGACCATGCCGACGGTGACGCCTGCCGGAGCCGTGATCAGGTCGAAGTGGATGTTGAGGCCGTGGCCGAAGAACAGCGCGTCGCCGTCCTTCAGGTTCGGCTCGATGTCGTTCTTGAAGATCGATGCCTGCGCGGTGTCGGGAGCGAGCACCATGATGACGTCGGCCCACTCCGACACCTCGGCCGGGGTGCCGACGGTCAGGCCCGCTTCTTCGGCCTTGGCCCGCGACTTGGAGCCCTCCTTGAGGCCGATACGAACCTCGACGCCGGAGTCGCGCAGGCTCAGCGAGTGCGCGTGTCCCTGGCTGCCGTATCCGATGACCGCGACCTTACGGCCCTGGATGATCGACAGGTCGGCGTCGTCGTCGTAGAACATCTCGACTGCCACAGTGGTTACCTCTTTCAGAAAATATGGGTGTGTTCAGGCTAACGGGTCGCCGTGATGGACTTCGGACCGCGTCCGACCGCCACGACTCCGGACTGCACGATCTCGCGGATGCCGTGCGGTTCGAGCATCCGCAGCAGCGCATCGAGTTTCGATCGGGTGCCGGTGGCTTCGATGGTCAGCGATTCGGGTGAGACATCGATCACCTTGGCGCGGAACAGATTCACCGTCTCGATGACCTGCGTGCGCACACTGGCGTCGGCGCGCACCTTGATCAACAGGAGTTCACGGGCGACGGACGCCTCGTCCTCCTGCTCGACGATCTTGATCACGTTGACGAGCTTGTTGAGTTGCTTGGTGACCTGCTCGAGCGGGAACTCGTCGACCGTCACGACGATCGTCATCCGGGAGATCTCCGGAATCTCGGTGCCACCGACCGCGAGCGATTCGATGTTGAAGCCGCGCCGCGAGAACAACGATGCGACTCGGGCCAGCACGCCCGGCTTGTCCTCGACGAGAACACTGAGGGTGTGGCTCGTGCTCACTTGGTTTCCTCCTCGGCGGCAGCCTGCTCGCTGCGCGCGCGGTCGCGCTCGATGGTCTCGTGGATCACGGTGGGGTCGTCGGCGGAGTCGTCGTCGAACAACGGACGGATGTCGCGGGCGGCCATGATCTCGTCGTTGCTGGTGCCCGCTGCGACCATGGGCCACACCTGGGCGTCCTTGCCGACGATGAAGTCGATGACAACGGGACGGTCGTTGATGGCCTGGGCCTGGCGGATCGCGTCCTCGACGTCCTCCTCGCGCTCGACACGGATACCGACGCAGCCGAGAGCCTCGGCCAGCTTCACGAAATCGGGGATACGCAGGCTGTGCGTGGACAGATCGGTGTTGGAGTACCGCTTCTCATAGAACAGCGTCTGCCACTGACGCACCATTCCGAGGTTGCCGTTGTTGATCAACGCGACCTTGATCGGCACACCTTCGACCGCGCAGGTTGCGAGCTCCTGATTGGTCATCTGGAAGCAGCCGTCACCGTCGATCGCCCAGACCTCGGCCTCCGGCTTGCCCATCTTGGCACCCATCGCGGCCGGCACGGCGTAGCCCATCGTGCCGAGGCCACCGGAGTTCAGCCACGTGCGCGGCTTCTCGTAATCGACGAACTGCGCAGCCCACATCTGGTGCTGGCCGACTCCGGCGCAGTAGATCGCGTCGGGTCCGGCGAGCTTGCCGACGGCCTGGATCACGTACTGCGGCGACAAGGTGCCGTCGGTGTGCCGGTCGTAGGACAGCGGATAGGTGCTGCGGAGATCGTCGAGGTAGGCCCACCACTTCGTGTACTCGAGCGTGGTGCCCGTCGCAAGGTCGGCGCGGACCGCTTCGAGCAGCTCGACGATGACCTCCTTGCAGTCGCCGACGATCGGCACGTCGGCGTGCCGGTTCTTGCCGATCTCCGCCGGATCGATGTCGGCGTGGATGACCTTCGCATCGGGGGCGAACGTATCGAGCTGACCGGTGACGCGGTCGTCGAACCGGGCACCGAGGGTGATGAGCAGGTCGCTCCTCTGCAGCGCCGCCACGGCTGCGACGTTGCCGTGCATGCCGGGCATACCGCAGTGCAGCTCGTGGGTGTCGGGAAATGCACCGCGCGCCATGAGCGTGGTGACCACGGGGATACGGGTGAGTTCCGCGAGCTCGAGTAGCTCGGCCGACGCATCGGCCTTGATCACACCGCCACCGACGTACAGGACGGGGTTCGTGGAGTCGGCAATCAGGCGCGCGGCCTCACGAACCTGCTTGCCGTGCGGCTTGGTGACCGGACGGTATCCGGGCAGGTGCATCTCCGGCGGCCAGCTGAAAGTGGTCTGCGCCTGCAGGATGTCCTTGGGGATATCGACGAGCACAGCGCCCGGCCGCCCCGAGGACGCGAGGTAGAACGCCTCCGCGAGGATGCGCGGGATGTCGGTACCTTCGGTGACGAGGAAGTTGTGCTTGGTGATGGGCATGGTGATGCCCGAGATATCGGCTTCCTGGAAGGCATCCGTACCGATCAGCGGACGCCCGACCTGACCGGTGATCGCGACGACCGGGACCGAATCCATCTGCGCGTCGGCGAGCGGGGTGACCAGGTTGGTCGCGCCCGGTCCGGACGTGGCCATGCACACACCGACCTTGCCGGTGGCCTGCGCATATCCGGTCGCGGCGTGGCCTGCGCCCTGCTCATGACGGACGAGCACGTGACGCACGCCCTTCGAGTCGAAGAGCGGGTCGTACACGGGAAGGATCGCACCACCGGGAATACCGAACACCGTGTCGACCTCGAGCTCTTCGAGAGCCCGGACAACAGCCTGGGCGCCGGTGACCCGCTCGGGGGCTACCGAGCGTCGGCCGGCGGGCTGCGTCGCGGCCGCTGCGGCAGTCGGGGTGGCAGACCCCGGCTTCCGCGGTGAGGGTTGAGGTCGTGCGGTTGGTGCGCTCACTACGAATTCCTCTGATTCTGGCTCCGGGCAACAAAAAACCCTCGTCAGCATTGTGCTGTACGAGGGTGGCGCGTCGTGGGCGAGTTGCAATAAGCGGCTCAGGCGACGACGCGCCGGCCGATTACGAGCAACCCATTCTGATTCACGCGGTCGACGGTAGGCGCGTGGAGTACAACAGTCAACTTGGTTCGGTCACTGTCCCAGAATGTGAGATGCCATGGCTGCGGTGAGAAGATGGTGAGGTGTCATCTCCACAGCAGCCCGTGCCACCGAGCCCATCCTCCCACACTCCCGAACCGACGACCGAACCGACGACGCAGGTCATTCAGATCTCGCGACTGTCGTTCCTCGCGTGCGGTCTCCTGTTCCTCGCGGTGCTGTCCCCCGCGATGGCATGGCCGGCCGCGTTCTCGTGGATGTTGGTGATCCCGTTCCTCGTCGCCGCGTGGGTTCTGCGAGTGCGCACCGTCGTCGGCCCCGACGGCATCGTCGCGCGCGCGACGTTCTCCACGACGAAGATCGGCTGGGATTCGCTGAAGGGCATCCGATTCCCCAAGCGTGGCTGGGCACGCGCGACCCTCACGGACGACACCGAGGTTGCCCTCCCCGTCGTCACCTTCGGGCGCCTGCCGCAACTGGCCGAGGCCTCCGGAGGACGGATCACCGACCCGTACGCGGCGGCCCGGGAGGCACAGCTCGCCGAAGCGGAAAAAGGATCGAACGACGACGACGTGATATCCGATACACCGACCGACACAGAGTCGGATCCCGACAGCAAATAACACGGGCGTAGATTCGTTCGTGTCGCGCCCCAGTACCGCCACAGCCGGGCACACCAGGTCGACGCGCCGCACCACCAGCCCCGTCAAGGAAGTCAGCCCATGCCCCCGTTGAGGTCACGCACCACCACCGTCGGACGTAACGCAGCCGGCGCGCGCTCCTTGTGGCGCGCCACCGGCCTGACCGATTCCGATTTCGGCAAGCCGATCGTCGCCATCGCGAACTCGTACACCCAGTTCGTGCCCGGCCACGTCCACCTCAAGGACGTCGGCGACATCGTCGCCGGCGCAGTACGGGCCGCCGGTGGCGTCGCACGTGAATTCCACACGATCGCCGTCGACGACGGAATCGCCATGGGCCACGGCGGAATGCTGTACTCGCTTCCGAGCCGCGAGATCATCGCCGACTCGGTCGAATACATGGTCAACGCGCACACCGCCGACGCGCTCGTGTGCATCTCCAACTGCGACAAGATCACACCCGGAATGCTCAATGCGGCCATGCGCCTGAACATCCCGACGGTGTTCGTCTCCGGTGGCCCGATGGAGGCCGGCAAGGCCGTCGTCGTGAACGGGGTGGCTCAGGCACCCACCGACCTCATCACTGCGATCTCCGCGTCTGCAAGCGAAGCTGTCGACGACGCCGGCCTCGACGAGGTCGAGCGCAGTGCGTGCCCGACCTGCGGTTCGTGCTCAGGGATGTTCACCGCGAACTCGATGAACTGCCTCACCGAAGCACTCGGACTCGCATTGCCGGGCAACGGATCGACCCTCGCGACCCACGAGGCGCGTCGTGCGCTGTTCGAGCGGGCGGGTACCACCGTCGTCGAGGCGGCACTGCGCTACTACCGTGACGAGGACGAATCGGTCCTGCCCCGCAACGTCGCTACGCCCGCTGCGTTCCGCAACGCGATGGCCCTCGACGTCGCCATGGGCGGTTCGACCAATACGGTGCTGCACACCCTCGCCGCAGCGCAGGAAGGTGAGGTCGACTTCGATCTCTCGACGATCGATGCGATCAGCCGCAAGGTGCCGTGCCTGGCGAAGGTGTCACCGAACTCCGATTACCACATGGAGGATGTGCACCGGGCCGGCGGAATCCCCGCGATCCTCGGCGAACTCCGCCGCGGCGGACTGCTCGAGACCGACGTGCACACCGTCCACACCGAGAGCTTCGATCAGTGGCTCGACGACTGGGACATCCGCTCCGGCAAGGCAACGGACGAAGCCCTCGAACTCTTCCACGCCGCTCCCGGCGGAGTGCGCACCACCGAACCGTTCTCGACCGACAACCGCTGGTCGTCGCTCGACACCGACGCGGTCGGCGGTTGCATTCACGACATCGAACACGCCTACACAGTCGAGGGCGGACTCGTCGTGCTGCGCGGCAACATCGCCCCGGACGGCGCGATCCTCAAGACCGCGGGCATCGACGAAGACCTCTTCCACTTCGAGGGCCCCGCCTTCGTCGTCGAATCCCAGGAAGAAGCGGTCTCGGTGATCCTGGGTAAGAAGATCAAACCCGGCGACGTCGTCGTCGTGCGCTACGAAGGACCGGCCGGTGGCCCGGGCATGCAGGAGATGCTGCATCCCACCTCGTTCCTCAAGGGTGTCGGCCTCGGCAAGGTGTGCGCCCTGATCACCGACGGCCGTTTCTCCGGCGGTACGTCAGGTCTGTCCATCGGTCACGTCTCCCCCGAGGCGGCGTCGGGCGGTGTCATCGGCCTGATCGAGAATGGCGACCGGATCCGCATCGACGTCGCCACCCGCGCGCTCGAGGTGCTCGTCGACGACGATGTGCTCGCCGAGCGTCGCGCGAAGATGGAGGCCTCCGAGCGCCCGTGGCAGCCCGTCAACCGTGAACGCACCGTCTCCAAGGCACTGCGCGCCTATGCGGCGCTCGCCACGTCCGCAGACAAGGGAGCGGTCCGGCAGGTGCCGTAGACCACTCCGCACAAGGACAGGCCGCCGTGATCATCCGATCGCGGCGGCCTGTCTCGTCCGGCCGGTCTCAGCGACCGAAGATCCACAGACACACGCCCGCCGCGACACCGAGCAGCAGCGCGACGAACGACCCGACGAACGGCCGGGTCGCCCACTTACGCGGGCCATCCACGGCGATCCGGCCCGGGCCGGTGAGCGTGAGCGACACCGCAGCTGCCGCGAGGAGCACCTCGAATTCGACTCCCGACTGTTCGCTCGCGAAGAACTGGACACCGGGTTCGATCTCGTGTTTGAACAACACCGCGTTGATCATGATCGCCACGATCGCCGCCGCGGCGAGCGGCGTGAGCAGGCCGAGAACGAGGAATGCTCCGGCCGCGAGCTCACCGGCCGCACCGACGATCGCAAGGATGCCCGGTTGCTGGTAGCCCGCCTCACGGAGCAACTCTTCATACCCGTCAAGACCCGGACCGCCCCACAGACCCACCAGCTTCTGGAGCCCGTGGACGATCATGATTCCGCCAACCGCGAGCCTGAGCACGAGAAGCCCCAGGTCAAGGGATCCGCGCCGAGCTTTGGCGACGGGCGGTTCCCCGGTGGCCACCGGACCCGCCGCGGCAGGCCGGTGAATCTGCTCGGTCGGCGCCGCGTAGGGCGCGCTGTACCCGGAGTTGTCGAGTGCCGAATTGTCGAAGCCGAGATCGTCCTCGGATTCGAGCATCGAAGGACGTTCCCGGCGCATCTGCAACGTCGGGTCGTCGAAGGGACTCGAACCTGTGTCCGGCTTGCCGCCGGTTTCCTTGTCGGCCACGATTCCAGGGTAGGTCTCCGGGCCGCCCGTACCCGGCATACGCGCCGCCGCGCGTCGTCCCGGTAACGTTTGCTGCATGACGAGGGGCGCGCGGTCGGCAGGTTCGTGGAAGCTACGTACGAGCGCGGTGGCCTTGGCGATCGGGGTGCTCCTCGTTCCGTCCTGCGCACGATTCGACGACGCAGCCACCACACCGTTCACATCCGCACCGTCGTTCGACGCGGGCGGCGTCGGCCCCGAGGAATCGCCGAGCACGACGACCACGCCGAGCACACCGCCCATCCCTCCGGGTCCGTGTGTCGATCCCGATCCCGCAGTGATTGCGACATGCCTCGACACCACCGGCGGTCTGATCGCCCTTCCCGACGGCAATTCCGCCCTCGTGACCGAGCGCCGCACGGGCCGCATCATGAGCGTCACGGTCGGCGAGGAACCCGTCGAGGTAGCGACGGTGCCGGTCGACGGCTCGGGCGACGGCGGATTGCACGATGTCGTCCTGTCCCCCACCTTCGACGAGGACCGCCTGCTCTACGCCTACATCACCACCCCGTCCGATAACCGGGTCGTCCGGATCGCGGCCGGCGATGTTCCCAAGGACGTCCTCACCGGGATCCCGCGCGGCGCCACCGGAAATGCGGGTGCGCTCGAATTCGTCTCGCCGACCGAACTCGCGGTCCTCACCGGCAATGCGGGGGATCCGGCCGCTGCGGACAATCCTTCGTCGCTGTCCGGCAAACTCCTGTCGCTTCCGCTGCCCGTGCCCGGCGCAACGGCCGCACCGACCGTGACGCTCGCCGGCGTCGGTGAAGCAGGAGACGTGTGTCGTGATCCGAACGGCAACCTGTGGGTCACCGACCGGACCGTGCTCGAAGACCGGTTGCAGAGGGTGAGCATGGACGGCGCAGTGGCAGCCGGACCCGCCTGGACCTGGCCGGAGAAGCCCGGGGTAGCAGGCTGTGCCGCTGCCCCCGATGGTCTCGCGGTGTCGCTCACGGACGGGAAGGCGGTCGCGGTGCTGTCGATCGATCCCGGAACAGGCGCTGTGACGGCCGCACCGACCGTGACCCTGGAAGATCGCTACGGGATGCTGCGTGGTGCGTCCGCCGGACCCGATGGCCTGTTGTGGGTTTCGACGGTCAACAAGTCGGGCGGCGAGCCCGGCCCCAACGACGACCGCGTCGTCCGTATTCAGTTCCCCGCCGGTGGTGGAGGATTCGACTGACGGTCCGCGCCGGCCATTTCCCGACGCTCTGGTAGCAGCCCGGCGAGCGTCGGCATGATCAGCACAGTGATAGCTCCGGCGGCGACCAGGATCGATGCGCTCGCGGTGGACATGTGCCCGGCCGACACCGCGACGCCCGTGACCGCGACGATGAGCGGCAGACCGGTCGTGGAGTACAACGCGATCTGAATCTGCTCCGACGTGTCGAACCGAGTTCCGCCCTCGCCACGATCGAGACGCGACGCGACGAACACCGGCACCCCTCGCACGAGAGCCAGGAGAACGAGGAATGCGACCAGCACGACGGGTTCGCCTGCGACCGCGTTCACGTCGATCGCCATTCCGGAGGTGACGAAGAAGACGGGGATCATGAACCCGTAGGCGAGTCCGTCGAGCTTCGACTCGAGTTGTTCGTCCCCCTTCGGAACTGCCCTGCGAAGGATGAACCCGGCGGCGAACGCACCGAGGATCACGTCCAGATCGAACACTGCCGCCACCGCGATGAGTGCAACGAGTAGCAGCATCACCAACCGGACCGGAGTCTGCGCAGTCGTGTCCGAGGTGTTCCGGACGAACTGCAGGAAATGTGATCCTTCTCGCAGGACCCACCGTGGGAGCAGGGCAACGAGCACCGCGACGACCGCGAACAAACCCAGGACGATCAAGGATCCGACGGCGCCGCGGGTTCCCAGCAGGATCGCCATCGCAATCACCGGCAGCAGCTCACCGACAGCACCGTGGTTGAGTACTGCGCGGCCGAGTTCGGTCGCGACGAGACCGCGGTCGGCGAGGATCGGCAGCAGAGTGCCCAGTGCCGTCGAGGTGAGCGCGATTGCCACGGCGACACCGGAATGGACGACACCGGCTGCAGAAAGCACCGTCACCGCACCGACGGCGACACCGAAACACACCATCCAGGTGACCAGGGCGCGGCGGCCGCCGCGCCCTGTCAGTTCCTTGGGGTCGATCTCGTAGCCCGCAAGCAGGAACAGCAGTCCCAGTCCGAGTTCGCGCAACATCTCGATCTCGCTGTCGACCGACGCGATCTCGAGCACGTACGGCCCGATCACGACTCCGGCGACGAGCAGCAGCACGACCTCGGGTACGAGTCGACGCGGCAGCACACCGGCAATGAGCGGTGCGAGAACCGCCGCCACCGTGATCCAGAGGAGCGAGGTGGCGACAGCAGCGTCCATGGATCGCTACATTAGCGACCCAAGATCAGCTGCACGCGGCGATCACGAGTTCCTTGACGCGGGCGGGGTCGGCCTGTCCACGGGTTGCCTTCATGACGTCGCCCACGATCTTGCCGGCAGCCGCAACCTTGCCCGAGCGGATCTTGTCGGCGATGTCGGGGTTCGCGGCGAGTGCCTCGTCGACGGCGGCCTGGAGCTTGCCGTCGTCGCGCACCACGACGAGTTCGGGGTGCGCCTCGAGGATCTGTGCGGGCTCGCCCTCGCCTTCGAGAATGTAGTCGACGACCTTGCGCGCGAGCTTGTTCGTCAGCTTGCCCTCGGCGACCAGCGCGATCACCTGAGCCAGCTGCGGCGGGGTGATGGGAAGATCGACGAGTTCGACACCGCGGGTGTTTGCCTGCTGCGAGAGGTACGCAACCCACCACGAGCGTGCTTCGGAGGCCGGGGCGCCCGCATCGACGGTCGCAATGACCAGATCGAGAGCGCCGGCGTTGACGAGGTCGCGCATCTCCTCGTCGGAAACACCCCAGTCGGCCTGGATGCGGGCGCGGCGCAGCCACGGCAGCTCCGGCAGCGTCGCGCGCAGTTCCTCGATCCAAGCGACGTCGGGGGCGACAGGCTCGAGGTCGGGTTCGGGGAAGTAGCGGTAGTCCTCCGCGGTCTCCTTACGGCGTCCGGGCGAGGTGGTGCCGTCGGACTCCTGGAAGTGGCGGGTCTCCTGAATCACTTCACCGCCGGCGACGAGGACGGCTGCCTGGCGACGCATCTCGTACCGGACAGCGACCTCGACCGATTTGAGGGAGTTGACGTTCTTCGTTTCGGTGCGAGTGCCGAATTCGTTCGCGCCGATCGGCATGAGGGAGATGTTGGCGTCGCAGCGCATCGAGCCCTGATCCATCCGGACGTCGGACACATCGAGTGCCTTCAGCAGATCGCGCAATGCCGTGACATAGGCGCGAGCCACCTCGGGTGCGCGTTCCCCGGCGCCGGTGATCGGCTTGGTGACGATCTCGACGAGCGGAACACCGGCGCGGTTGTAGTCGAGCAGCGAATGACTGGCACCGTGGATCCGGCCCGTCGCGCCGCCGACGTGCAACGACTTGCCGGTGTCCTCCTCCATGTGGGCACGCTCGATGTCGACTCGCCAGGTGGTGCCGTCGTCGAGGACGACGTCGAGGTAACCGTCGGTGGCGATCGGCTCGTCGTACTGCGAGATCTGGTAGTTCTTCGGCTGGTCCGGGTAGAAGTAGTTCTTCCGCGCGAACCGTCCCCACGGGGTGATCGAGCAGTTCAATGCGAGTCCGATGCGGATCGCGGATTCCACCGCCTGCTGGTTGACCACCGGCAGGGCGCCTGGAAGGCCGAGGCAGACCGGGCAGACCTGAGTGTTCGGCTCGGCACCGAACTCGGTCGGGCACGGGCAGAACATCTTGGTGGCGGTGTGCAGCTCGACGTGCACCTCCATGCCCATCACTGGCTCGAACTTCGCGAGCACGTCGTCGTAGGCGAGCAGGTCGGCAGACACGGAGGCAGTCATGCTCACGATTTTAGACGCCGACCGGTATCACCCGAAGATGACCCGCATCTCCTGGTAGCGCTCGTCCGGCACGTACTTGGGGTCGGCGAGCGCCTCCTCGAATCCGACCCGGGCGATGTCGGTTCCGTGCAGGGCAACCATGTGTCCCCATTCCTCGTCTGCCACCAGGTCGGTGACGGCCATCCCGAGCCTCGTGGCGAGGACGCGGTCGAACGCGGTCGGGACACCACCACGTTGGATGTGCCCGAGCACCGTCGCACGTGTCTCGATCCCGGTGAGCTCTTCGATGAGCGGTGCGAGCACCTCGGCGATCCCCCCCAGGCGGGGCCGGTCGAATCCGTCGAGACCCTTCGTGGAATGGGCCTCCGTCATCTCGGGCAGGGTGAAGCCTTCGGCGACCACGACCATCGGTGCGCGCCCTCGATCGCGCACGCTGGTGACCCATTCGCAGATCTGCTCGAGGCTCTCGGGTTGCTCAGGGATGAGGATGGCGTGTGCTCCTCCCGCGGTCCCCGAGTGCAGTGCGATCCATCCGGCGTGCCGTCCCATCACTTCGAGCACCATGCAGCGCTTGTGGGAATTGCCGGTGGTGCGGAGACGGTCGATCGCGACCGTGGCGATCTCGACGGCCGTGTCGAAGCCGAATGTGTAGTCGGTCCGGCTGAGGTCGTTGTCGATGGTCTTGGGGACGCCGACGATCCTGATGCCTTCCTCGAACAGACGTTTCGATGCGGAGGCCGTCCCCTCACCACCGATCGCGACGACGGCGTCGATCCCG
The DNA here is from genome assembly GCF_036327795.1 of Rhodococcus artemisiae. Taxonomy (NCBI): domain Bacteria; kingdom Bacillati; phylum Actinomycetota; class Actinomycetes; order Mycobacteriales; family Nocardiaceae; genus Rhodococcus; species Rhodococcus artemisiae. The sequence goes on along the minus strand of NZ_JAUTXY010000003.1, from coordinate 332,873 downwards.
AGCCGGTCGAGTGTGGCCTGGATGTTCTGTGCTCCTCCGTCGGGCCCCTGATACGGGCCGAATCGGCTCGTACCCAAGATGGTGCCGCCCTGCTGGGCGAGACCCCGAACCCGGCTGCGATCCAAGGGGATCACGTCACCGTCCACCAGCCCTCGCCAGCCGTCGAGAAATCCGACGAACTCCTGGGCGTGCACCTCGGTTCCCTTGAGGACCGCCCCGCGGATCACCGCATTGAGTCCGGGGCAATCGCCGCCGCTGGTGAGAATGCCGATCCTGGTCATCCGCCGAAACCTTCCGCCGCGTCGAATCGTGCCGTCTCGACATCCTGCCCGCTGAGGGCACCTACGGCATGTCGATCGGACATCACCACAGTTCCCGCGACCCTGCCGGCTTCCCACATCAGCAGCTCGTCTGCTGCCGATGTGGGAAGCCGACGACCGCGCGGGAAGGTTCAGCCCGGGGTGACGACGCCGGATTCGTATGCGAGGACCACGGCCTGCGCCCTGTCGCGGAGGTGCAGTTTGCCGAGCACCTTTCCGACATGCGTCTTCACCGTCTGTTCGGCGACGAAGAGTTTCGCGGCGATCTCCTGATTCGACAGGCCGTGTGCGATGAGTTCGAGAACCTCGAGTTCGCGCGGGGTCAGGACGTCGAGCGCACGGGCGCGACCACGCGCAGGCGCACGCCGACTGGTGACGTCGGCGATCAATCTGCGGGTGACCGTCGGCGCGAGCAGCGCCTGTCCCTCGGCGACCACGCGAACGGCGCGAACGAGTTCGTCGGCCGGTGCGTCCTTGAGCATGAACCCGCTCGCACCCATGCCCAGCGCTTCGTAGACGTACTCGTCGAGGTCGAAGGTCGTGAGCATGAGCACCCGGGTCTTCGGCTCGCGAGTGTCCGCGAGGATCTGACGCGCCGCGTCGAGACCGTTCATCTCGGGCATCCGCACGTCCATCAGCACGACGTCGGGGCGCAGCCGTGCGACTTCCGTCACCGCGATGCGCCCGTCGGGGGCATCGCCGACGACACTGATGTCATGCTGCGCCGCGAGCAGCGCGCCGAAGCCCTGCCGCACCATGGCCTGGTCGTCGGCTATGAACACCGTGGTGGGTGCGGACGCTGGGGCGAGGGAGGTCGGCTCGGTCACGGCCACAGCCTAGTACCGCACTCGCGAGTTGATCTTGTTGCAGCCCCAGCGAGTGTGAGGTCCGGAACCGAGCGGCTCTCGCACTCACCCGTTCCCGCGGGCGAGCGCAACGAAAGTGCGAACGCCGTGCAGGAGGGCACGCTCGTCGAGATCGAAATCCGGCTGGTGCAGCTCGTGTGGGTCGTTCGTGCCGTCCCACACGCCGAGCCGCCCCAACGCTCCCGGCACATGTTCGAGGTACCACGCGAAATCCTCGCCGCCGCTGGATTGCTGGGCCTCGGCCAGGTTGTCGAGTCCTACCGCCGACGCGATGGCCTCCCGCAACTCTGCCGAGCAGTCCTGGTCGTTGACGACGGGTGGAACGCCCTGCTGGTACGCGAGTTCGTACCGCACGTCGTACGGTGCGAGCAGTTCACCGATCGTGCGCTCCACCATCGGCTCGAGGGTCGCCCACGTCTCCCGGGACGCACTACGTAGAGTCCCCACCAGTTCGCCGGCCTCGGGAACGGAGTTGCCGACCTTCCCCGCGTCCACCTTGCCCCAGGTCAGTACCGTCGCGGTACGGGCGTCGATGCGCCGGTCCAGTACCGAGGCCAACCCGGTGACCAGCACCGCGGTCGCGTGAATCAGATCGCCGGTCAGGTGCGGCCGCGCGGTGTGGCCGCCCGCCGACCACAGACGCACGGTCACTGATGCGCTGGAGGACGTGATCGGTCCGGTGCGCGTAGCGAGCGAGCCCACCTCGAGTTGCGGATCGCAGTGCAGAGCGAAGATCCTCGACACCCCTTCGAGTGCTCCGGACTCGATGGCGTTGAGCGAACCGCCCGGGCTGGTTTCCTCTCCGGGCTGAAAGATCAGTCGCACCCGGTGCGGTGGCGTCGTCGCCGCGAGTACCGTCGCCGCGCCCATGAGCATCGTGGTGTGCGCATCGTGGCCGCAGGCGTGGGAAACCCCGGGGAAGGTGGACGCGTAGGGCAGGCCGGTGGCCTCGGCGATCGGAAGCGCATCGAGGTCGGCGCGCAACGCCACCGCTTCGCCCGTCGGCGGCCCGACGTCGCACCACAGGCCGGTGCCACCGGCCAGTATGACGGGTGCCAGCCCGAGGCCGATCAGATGTCGACGCACCACGTCGGTGGTGCGGTGTTCTTCGAAGGACAGCTCCGGATTCGCATGGAGATCCCGGCGCCAGGCGATCAGTTGCTGCTCGTCGATCGAGGGCGGACCGATCGGATGTGGTGGCCGCCCGTGGCGATTTCGATGCTGCTGCCCGGTGACGCGCCGACTGCCCGTCCGAATCATCCTCTCGGTGTCGGACAGAGACGTTTCGTGGCCGACGGTCTCAGCAAGCAGCAGATCGACCACATCCGGTAAGCGTCCTCGTCGGTCCAGTGCACGGCGCTGCCGCGCCGCCGAGGTGCCACGCGCCATCGCGTCTGCGGCAAGTTCCGAGACGAGTGCCCAGTCACCTGCATCCTCGAGCTGGGGTCGCAGTGAGCGCACGAGGTGATCGACGATGTCCGCGGCCGGGCGCGGTTCGGGGACCGTCACGTCGACCAGATCCGCTTCGAGCCCTGACCGCCCGGCCCTCCAGAGCGCCGCGCGGGTGAGGGTCGGCGCGATCTCGACTCCCTCCGTTCCGGTATGCAGACCGGTCACCTCTCGTTCGACGAGGGCCCGGAAAAGTGCCGCGACGAGAAGCACCGTGTCGAGTTGTGGGCAGCTGTCGCACACACGCAATTCCAGGGTCGGCGACTTCACCGACGGACGTACGTCGAAGTACGCCATCCCTGGATCGGCGATCACGCCACTCGATACGAGATCGTCGACCATCGAGTCGTACTCGGCCGACGAGGAAGCGGGGGCTGCCGGACCGCTGCTGGGCCAGCGCCGCCACAGCAACGACCTGACGCTTGCGTAGCCGCTGTCCGCACCGTCGGCGCTGAACGGCGAACTGGCGCTCAGGGCCAGCAGGACCGGTAGGTACGGCGCGATACGTGTCGCGACCCGCACGGCGTCGTCCCGATTCTCGAGGTCGACGTGCACCTGTGCACCGCAGGTCAATTGTTCCCGTGCGAGCTGTTGGTAATCGGCGAGCATGCGCTGAGAGCGCGGCGAGCCGGCCACCTCCATCTCGGTGGGCAGAGCAAGGGGCACTGCGCCCGCGGCCACCACACCTACCCCGAGGGCGCTGCCTGCAGCAGCGAGCAGTTTCCGGTGCCGATCCAGGTCGGACCGCAGTTCGGCGAGGTCGGTGTATACACCGCTGTTCACCTCGACCACGCACCGCTGCAACTCGCCGACTCGGACCTCGTCCGGTAACCGCACCAACAGTTCCGGCGCGCGAGAGGCCCGGCGGCGGGTTTTCAGGTCGACGAGGTGGAACTCCTCCTCGACCCCCACCTTCCGAGGGCTGTGACCTGGCACCCTCTGAGCGTAGACCGCAGATGGGCGGCCGGGGCGAGATCTCGTCCTTGTGGGACCGCGCAGGTCGCCTACTGCACGTGCCGGGTCGAGTCGTATCGGCTACCCCGTGGAGCAAGGGTCGCCCGGTTCCTTCACGGCGCCACATCCGGACACGGTCGAGGCGGTGAGTTCGGCGACCACATCCTGTACGTCGCCACCGGCAGCGATGACGCGGCGCTGACGCATCGCCCCGTTCCCGGAACACATCACCGAACGGATCCCATCGGTGACGAGACGGTGGGATCCGAGGTCTTCGAGCGCCGGGCTTACATGCGCTACCAATGATTCGAGCCGGCGCGCGATGGGTTGACGCTCCGACCTCGGTAGCGCGATCCCGTCGCCGTCGAGACCGTCGTGTGCGCCCCGCCAGTACGCAGCGCGCAGGAGTTCGGGTGACACCGGGAACGCTGTGTGTCCGCGGTCGAGATCGCGCAGGGCGGTGAGAACAAGGGCCCGTATGAGGCTCGCGAGCAGCACCGATTCGGCCACGGTGGCAGGGACGTCGCAGACGCGCACCTCCACTGTGGGGAACGTCGCCGAGGGACGTACATCCCAATAGACCATGCCGTCGTCGAGCATGCTTCCGGTCTCCTGCATGGCCTCGACGGTTCGGTCGAAGTGCTGGGCCGACTCGAAATAAGGCGGCGGTCCGGCACTGGGCCACCGGGACCAGAGCAGTGTTCGCCAGCTCGCATATCCGGTATCGATATCGCGATGGATCGGTGAGTTGGCCGACAACGCAAGCAGTGTGGGAAGCCATGGACGCAGGTGGTTGCTCACCTGGATCGCCGTCTCCCGGTCGGGCACGCCCACGTGGACATGGCATCCACATATACCCTGCTCGCGTGCAATGAGCCCGAACTCGCGCTCCATCCGCAGGTACCGAGGTTTCGCAGTGACCGGCAATTCCCGCCAGCCGAGGACCGGGACTCCGACGGCGAGCAACCGTGATCCGTGCCGGCGTGCAGCGTCGGCAGCAATCGATCGGGTGGTAGCAAGATCGACGCGGAGCTGTTCGTCGTCGGAACAGACCTCCGAGGCCGTTTCTACCTGGCAGCGGTCGAGTTCGTACTGCAGTTCCAGTCCGTGCTTCGCAGCTTCCGCGACCACGACGGCATTGTTGACGGTCGGTGCCCCTGTCTCGGCGTCGACGAGCAAGAACTCCTCCTCGACTCCCACGGTGCACAGCTCGTCCGTGGTGGACATCTCGCCTCCCACTCCCCGCACCTGGCCTGCGGCGTCGCGAAACCCGGCGACGTCGCACCTGGTGCAGGTACCCAGCTCGGAGGTATCCTACACCTCGCGTCGCACACGTGGATGCCGAAGCCGTCGTCCCGCAGCGGGAACGACCGTCATCAAATAGAGCAGCGGTTCGGGTAGGACGGCAGACAGGTCATACGGCGACGACCGTCGGCAGCACCGCGTGTACCTCGAATCCACCGTCGGGCCGCGGATGCGCAACGAGCCGGCCACCGACCGTTGCTGCGCGCTCCCCCATACCCCTGATGCCACTGCCCCCGTTCCGATCCGACGGCACCATCGCCGACACAGCCTCCGTACGCGGACCGTTGGTCACGGCCATCTCCACTGTGCCAGGGCTCCATCGGATGCGGACGTCGACCGCTGCACCCGGAGCATGCCGAGCACTGTTGGTCAACGATTCCTGGAGGATCCGGTACACCGCCAGACCCACACCGCCGCTGACGCCCACCGGCTCACCGGTGATCTCGGTGTTCAGCCGCACACCTGCACGTTGCGACGCGGCAAGCAGTTCTCCGATTCGCTCGACGCCGGGTTGCGGTTCGTTCTCCGGGGTGTAACCGTCACTGCGCAGCACCCCGAGCAGGCTGCGCACCTCGTTGAGTGCTTCGCGGGCGGTCGCGCCGAGGGAGTCGAATTCGGCACGTACCTCGTCGGAGACGTCGGTCAGCCGGTAGGGGGCGCTCTGTGCCTGCACGACGACCATCGACATGTGGTGGGCGACGATGTCGTGGAGGTCCCGAGCGATGCGCGCCTTCTCCTCGAGTACAGCGCGACGGGCGCGCTCGAGTTCGCTGATCTCCTCCTCGTGGGCCAATTGCCGCCGCGAGATCACCAGCCAGCGCACCAGCAGACCGAAGACCACGATCGCGGTGAGGCCCACCATCCAGCCCCACCCGTCGTCGCCCGGAAGGTATACGAAGAACAGCAGCACCGTCGCGATCCACACCACCAGCACCACGCGGATCTCTTCGATGATGGCCACCGCGAGCACAAGCGACAGGATCACGATGATGTGCACGACCTGCCAGGGATAGGTGTAGTCCCCGACCCGGTCGAAGGCCAACGGGATCACCAGCGCAGCGAGCGCGGTGACGGCCCAGCCCAACGCCGGGCGACTGAGCACGAGTACGAACGGGAAGACCGCGAAACCCGCGACGAGCGGCATCAGCGGCGGCGACACGTCATGTGTGAGCTGCAACGTCGGCCAGGCCACCGAATACAGGATCAACATCACGACCACGGCGACAACCGTCGGCCACCTACCGCGCCCCTGTTTCGCGGAGCTCTTCACTGCGGCGGTCATTCCGGCACGCATCATCGGTTTCACACCCACCACGCTAGGAGCCTGTCTCTCGACTGTCCTCATACCTGAGAGTGAGTTCGCTGCCACTCTCCGGTCCGAGATCGCCCCCACGGAACCACTCCGGCGCGTGATCCGGCGGAGTGGGTGCCGTTCATAGCGTCTGAACCATGATCAACCGACCCGCAATACGCCGCGTGGCGACCGCCGTACTGCTCGGCGCCGGAGCTGCCCTCTGCGTCGGCGCCGCGTCTCCCGCGAGTACCGCAACCACCGAGGATCCGGCAGTTGCGGCCACCGTCACCGCATTGATCGCCGACGATACCGCCGGCGCGCTCGCGGCGTTCCCGGACGGCTTCGCCGCGGTGATGGGGTACCAACCGTTGATCGAACCGGGCAACACCACCAAGGGTGTACTCACCGACCCGGACGGTGACTGCTCGTCACCCGTCGCCCTCCCCTCGGTCTTCGAACCCGCGTGCCGTAGCCACGATCTCGGGTACGACCTACTCCGGTATGCGCGCGACACCGGCGGGGAGCTCGGGCCGCAGGCCCGGCGCGACCTCGATGCGCACCTGCAACGGAACCTCAACGCCGCGTGCACGACCGAGGCGAGCGACGCGACGGGTGATGTCACTGCCGAGGCGAGCGACGCGACGGGTGATGTCACTGCCGAGGCGAGCGACGCGACGGGTGATGTCACTGCCGAGGCGAGCGACGCGACGGGTGATGTCACTGCCGGGGTGGAACCCGGGTGCGACGTGATGGCGGGTATCGCCTCTGCGGCGGTGCAGATCAACTCGTGGCGCCAGGGTTACCGCCTTCCTGAATCGGAATCTCCGATGCCCTATCTGGCTGCGGCCGGCGCGGCGGTCGTCGCCGGCAGCACCTTCCTGAGGAGGACGAACCGATGACGATCGACCTGGTCCATCCCGCACCGGCGTCGGGTACCCCGAACGAGGATTCTCCGCACTCTCGCATCCTGCTCCCCCACAAAGCCTTCGGCCCCCGTCTCGGCTCCACTGCGGCCGCGACACTCGCGGCTGTCGTCTCCCTCGCACCCTCCCTGCTACCGAGAGCCTCCCTGACCCAGGGGGTCCTCACCGGGGTCCTCATCGCGGTCGCACTGGCACTCATGGCGCTGGGTCGACGTGTTGTGCCGCATCGGGTTCGAGCGCGGTACGGTCCGTGCGAGGCCGAGGCAGGCTGGCTTGCGGCAGCGGTTGCAGCTGCCATGGTTGCAGTGAGTGCGACGTGGGCGCATCACTGGCAGAACGCACTTCGTGCTGCCATGGATGTGCCGCCGATCGGATTCCGCTACTGGCTCGAGGTGCTCGCCGGAACCGTCGTAACTGCAACCGTTCTCGTGGGAGGCGCCGCGGGCATCCGTGCCCTGATCCGGATGGCCGGTCGTGCACGCTCGGTCGCGACACTAGCGGCGGTAACAATCCTCCTCGGGTGGGGAGCTACCTCGATTGCCTCGCCGTCGCCGGATACGGCATCGGCATCGGCATCGACCCCGGTGGCCACGCTCGCCCCCGGTATGTCCGGCTCCCCCATCTCACTGGTGAACTGGAACAGTCTCGGCACACAGGGACGACGTTTCGTCTCCATCGAATCCTCGGGATCGCCCGTGCGGGTCTACGTAGGGTTGGCTGCAGCCGCGGACGATCAGTCTCGCGCGGCGCTCGCGGTCCGCGAACTCGAACGCACCGGCGGGTTCGAACGGGAGCACCTTGTCGTCGCGATTCCCACCGGGTCGGGGTGGGTCGACGCCAATGCCGTGCAGGGATTCGAGGACCGCTGGGGCGACGACGTCGCCATCGCGGCGCAGCAGTACTCGGACACACCGAGCTGGGTCACGTTCGTATTCGATCGCGACGCAGCCTCCCGGTCCGCTCGGGCGCTCGTCTCGGCCGTGCGCACGCATATCGCCACCATGCCTCCCGGTCAGCGTCCCGACCTGCACGTATACGGACAGAGCCTCGGTTCGATCGGTGGCAGCGCCGCGTTCGACGACATCCAACCGGGTCCTTGCGACGCGCTGTGGGCGGGTCCGCCGGCCGGATCGGTGCGCACCGACGGAGCGACGGTGTCGGCGAACACGTCGGATCCTGTCGTGTGGTGGCAGCCGTCGCTGTTGTGGTCACCGCCGGACTTGTCGCGTGCGGTGCAGGACGCGCCCGTACCGACGTGGTTGCCGGTGGTGGGATTCCTGCAGACCACCGTCGACTTGTTCACCTCACTCGACTCGGCCGCGGGTCATGGGCATCGGTATGGGCCTGAGCAGGCGCAGTGCGAACCGGCGGTGTCGTAGGCCGCGTCGATGCGAACGGGAAGCTCGATCGTGCGCCCATGACACCGGCCGGCCGGTCCGGTCGGTCGGTCGGTGATCAGGCCACGATCGGTCCGCGTGCCGTCTCGAATGCAGCGCCGACGCGGTAGAGGCGCTCGTCGGCGAGTGCCGGAGCCATGATCTGCAGGCCCACGGGAAGCCCGTCGTCGGCGGACAGACCCGACGGCACCGACATCGCGCAGTGCCCCGCGAGGTTCGTGGGGAGTGTGCACAGGTCCGACAGGTACATCGCGAGCGGGTCGTCGACCTTCTCGCCGAGCTTCCACGGAGTGAACGGGCTCGTGGGCGACACCAGGACGTCGACCTGCTCGTAGGCGTTGTCGAAGTCCTGTGCGATGAGCGAACGCACCTTGAGCGCCTGGCCGTAGTAGGCGTCGTAGTAGCCCGACGAGAGAGCGTAGGTGCCGATCATGATGCGGCGCTTGACTTCCTTGCCGAAACCGGCGGCGCGGGTCGCGGCCATGACCTGCTCGGCGCTCATCGACCCGTCGTCGACGCGCATGCCATACCGCATGGCGTCGAAGCGAGCGAGGTTTGACGACACCTCCGATGGCAGGATCAGATAGTAGGACGCGAGCGCGTATTCGAAGTTCGGGCACGAAACCTCGACGACCTCGGCACCGAGCTTCGTGAGGACTTCCACGGCCGCGTCGAATGACGCGATCACGCCGGCCTGGTAGCTGTCGGAGTGCAATTCCTTGACCACACCGACCTTGACGCCCTTCAGATCGCCGGCCGCGCCCTGTCGTGCGGCCTCGACCACGGGACGGACCACGGCGTCGACCGAAGTGCTGTCGCGGGGATCATGTCCGGCGATCACCTCGTGCAGCAGCGCGGTGTCGAGCACGGTGCGTCCGCACGGGCCGCCCTGATCGAGCGACGATGCGCAGGCGACGAGACCGAACCGGGACACCGTGCCATAGGTGGGCTTCGTGCCGACCGTCGCGGTCACGGCCGCAGGCTGGCGGATCGAACCACCGGTGTCGGTGCCGATCGCAAGCGGTGCCTGGTACGACGCGAGTGCAGCAGCGGAACCGCCACCCGACCCGCCGGGAATTCGGGTGGTGTCCCACGGGTTACGGGTGGGTCCGTACGCGGAGTTCTCGGTGGACGAACCCATCGCGAACTCGTCCATGTTGGTCTTGCCGAGAATCGGGATACCGGCCTGGCGAAGCTTCGTGGTGAGTGTCGCGTCGTACGGCGACACCCAGCCCTCGAGGATTTTCGACCCGCAGGTTGTGGGCATGTCGGTAGTGGTGAACACGTCCTTGAGTGCGAGCGGGACACCCGACAGAGCAGATGCCGGCTTCTCACCGGCTGCAACCGCACGATCGACGTCGGCTGCGGCGGCGAGTGCCTGCTCGGATCCGACGTGCAGGAACGCATTGTATTCACCGTCGACCTCGACGATACGGTCGAGATGTGCCTTCGTGACCTCCACCGAGGAGACCTCGCCGGCGTGGATGCGGGACGCGAGCGTCGCGGCGTCGAGCTTGGTGAGATCGGTGCTCATTCGCCCTCCCCCAGGATCTGCGGAACGGCGAAGCGTCCTTCCTCGACGGCGGGTGCACCGGAGAGCGCCTCGTCCGGAGTGAGCCCGGGCACCACGACGTCGGGGCGGGTGACGTTGGTGACGGCATTCGGGTTCGCCATGGGTGCCACGTCGTCCGCGGCCACCTCGGACACCGCCTTGACATGGCTGAGGATGGAATCGAGCTGGCCGGAGAACTCGTCGAGTTCCGCGTCGGTCAGCGCAAGGCGGGACAACCGGGCGAGGTGCGCAACCTCGTCACGGGAAATGGCAGGCACCGTAGGTGGCCCCTTTCCAGTGGTGATGGATCATCTGGCGTTCGAACGTCCTGTCCAGGGTAATGCCCCACCGTCGCGGCCGTGTACTCGGTTCGGCCGGTACACGTACCGGCCCGCTGCATTGCGTACGCGAGAAACCCTTGTTGCGTTCGTGTGAAGACGACACCGATGACCGGGCGTTTTTCTTCCGCGATGTGGCGATTCCCCTGCCGGGCGTCCCTATGCACGCCTCGAGGGTGAAAAGATGGACGACGCCGGGGGTTCTGATTGCTGCTGTAGTGGACGCGACCTGCACCCCTGGGCCGGCGGGTGTTCACGCGTCGGCGAGGTATGTGGGAAAGGACGCACGTGTCGTACCTGCTGCGTGTCCAGCTTCCCGACCGGCCCGGTAGTCTCGGCGCGCTCGCGTTGGCTCTGGGCTCGGTCGGCGCGGACATCCTGTCGCTCGACGTTGTCGATCGAGGTGCCGGCTTCGCGATCGACGACCTCGTCGTCGACGTCGAACCGGGCAAACTCCCCGACACCCTGATCACGGCAGCCGAGGCACTCGACGGCGTCACGGTCGACTCGATCCGTCCCTACGCAGGCATTCTCGACACCCATCGCGAGCTCGAACTCATCGATCAGGTGTCGGCAGCGCGCGATGACCGCCTCCAGGTCCTTGTGGACGGCGCCCCCCGAGTCCTGCGTGTGAGCTGGGCGACTGTGGTCGGGATCGGCCCGCAGGGCTCGTATCGAATCGTGGGAAGTCCCGGAGCCCCGGAAACACGGCCGGCCGACACTCCGTGGATGCCCCTCGAGAAACCGACGCTGCTCGACCACGAAGCCGGCTGGGTGCCCCAACTGTGGCGCGACATGGACACGATGCTTGCTGCGGCACCACTGGGCAGACCGGACCGTGTGCTGATGCTGGGCAGGCCGGGTGGTCCGGAGTTCCGGCCGTCCGAGGTTGCGCGAATGGGCTATCTCGCGGGAATCATCGGCACGGTGCTCGGCTAGCGGATAGGTCTCGACCGCACAGGTGATACCCGAACCGACACCGTGCCTCGATTCAGGCGAGCGCGTCGGACAGGCGCGGCACCAGACTGTCGATCGCGTATGGGATCGACAGCACGGAGTTGTAGGTGATCGCGCCGCGCTGGTCGAGTGTGGTGGCGATAATTGCATCGTTCTGCGCCGCGTTCAAATTCTCGACCAGGGGGTTATCGGCGGCAATGTCGGTGGTCTGGTCGTCCCCGAGCACGAGGATCAGGTCACCGTCGAGCATGCTCACATTCTCCTTGGATACGCCGACGAAGAAGCTGTCGCCGGTGTCCTGGCTGGTGATCGCGTCAGGAATCCGGAAGCCGAGCGAGGTGAGAAAGGCACCGCGGGCATCTCCGGGCAGGAACGCGCCATACTGATTGTCGTATGGCAGCACTGCCACGCCGGTCTTGCCGGCGAACTCGGGATGGGTCTCGACGGTCGCGGTGATGCGATCGGCGGTCTGCAGGTTCAGTTCTGCACCGCGTTCGCTTTCGCCCAAGGCGGTGGCGATCGTCTCGGTCGCGACTTCGCGATCGACGGTGTAGGCGGCGAAACCGTCCGGTCGTGAGACAGTCGGCGCGATCTCACTCAGCTTGTCGTACACGGCCTCGTCGTATCCGGCTGATATCCCGATGATGAGATCGGGGACCAGACCGGCGATCTGCTCGAGATTCGGTTCCGAATCAGAGTCGATGCGGGTGAGCTCGGCGTCGCCGACCAACTCTTCGGTCCATGGACCGAGTCCGGTCTCGTAGAACGTATAGCCTGTATTCCCCACCGGAGCCACCCCGAGGGCGAGTACGACGTCGGCATCGGTCACACCGAGCGTGACGATGCGTTCGGGCTTCTCGGTGATCGTCGTGGTGCCGTGGACATGCTCGATCGACACCGGAAACGCCGCGTCACCTCCCGCCGATGCTGTTGTGTCCTCGCTGCCGTCGCTACTACAGGCCGTCACGTTCGCGGCAATCACGAGTGCGCCCATTGCAAGCACGACACGGGCCCGATGTCGAAGTCGGAACATGGATTACCCTTTCGCCAGAATGAAGGATGACCTTACCTGGCATCGACCGACGTGCCGGCAGGCAGCTCCGACCCTGCCGGCAGTCGACCTCAGACGAGAACCACGCGACGCGCCACCGCGACGGCGTCTCTGCGCGAGTTCACCCCCAGCTTGCGGTACAGCGAACGCAATTGCGTTTTCACTGTGTTGAGGCTGACGAACTGGGACTTGGCAATCGTTCCGATACTGCCGCCGGACAGAAGCCCGTCGAGCACCTCCCGCTCACGCGGTGTCAGTCGCACAATCTGACGGGAGGGACGGAAAGTGACGAACTCGGCTGCCAGCTGCTTCAGGTCGACCGGCAATTCGATGCCGAGCCCCGCGACCTCCCTGATCATCGACGGAGGCATCCCGGTGAACGGTCGCAGCGCCCCGGTCCGGCGGGACCGCGTAACGGCATCAGCGATGTGACGGCGCCCCTCGCTCCGACGTCCCCGTGCACAGGCGGCAGCGGCACCGATCACGAACAGCTCCATGGACACCCGGAGTGGGCAGTGCGGGTCCTCTCCGTATTGATGAACGATCGTTTCGGCTCCGACGAAATCTCCTGTGAGCAAACAGATCCGAGCACGAACTGCAGCTGTGTGCGGATCGGTCGACCGACCCACCAACCGGGCCGCCACATCGACGCGCCCGAGAGCCAGATTGAGATCGGCTCGGACAGCGAGGAGGAGTTGCCCGGATAGACCGGTGGACAATCCCGCGAACGACTGTTGCTCGGATTCCACGTACTGGAGTCCATCAGCGTACATGCCCGAGAGCAACGCATACTGTCCACTCGCATACAGCGCGAAGGCCCAAAGCTCTTCCTTCTCTTGGAGAGGACCGAGCTCGCCGAGTAAGGTGAACGCCTCGTCGGGCTCGAGGCGGTCCAGAGCAACGAGGGCGGAAGCAACCAGGCCGGCCGTTTTCTCCTGGGCCCCGGCCGTCTTCTCCGGGTACTGCAGATGCTGCCGCTCGGCTTCGATCCACAGTTGAGCATCGATCGTTGCGCCGCGCACTGCATGGATGAGTGCCAGCGTGCCGGCAGCAACTCGCTCGACGGACATGCCGGTCCCGGCATTTCGAGCTCGCCGAAGCATGAGTGTCGAATCGCCCAAGCGGTCGGCGAGAAGATAGGTGATCCCCATCTGGAGATAGGAGCACGCGGCGGCGCACCTCGCAGCATCGTCGGACTCCTCGAACACAGGCGAGGTTCCGGAGGCAACCGAATCACAGATCGCTGCCGCCTCCACACAATGTCCGCGCATGCGCAGCATCACCGCGCGCGTGATCGCTGCCGTATGTTCCTCCGTGAAAGCCGCAGGCGCCCGTACGGCCGGACCGTCGAGGATCTCCGGCCGGTTCGGAGTCGACGTAACCATGACTCCACTTCGACGCCGGAGCACCGATGAGCGCACCAGAGATGCACGGACGGCGTCAGAGTACTTCCGCACCGATCCGCCGCTGGTGAACACCGACTCCACCATCCCCGCGGACTCCAGCATGTCGAGGAAACCGACGGATTCGGTCGTTACCGGGAGGGTCGCGGCCTCGGCAGACTTCAGTATCGACTGCGACATCGGCTCGAGATCAGGCTCGGTCGCGACCACGTTCGACACCAGCATGTCGACCGCGGTGTCGACGAGACGGGCGAGCCGTTGCGAAGCCTCCGAGAACTCGAGGCCACTGTCCATGAGCGCCTGGCAGACGGTCGAGGACAGTGCCGCCTGCCCCCCGGTCCGCTGGGTGATCCACCGGGCTACTCGAATCCCTTGCGGAACCCCTGACACCCGCAGGAATTTCAGTAGTTCTTCCTCGGTGAACGCAAGAACGTCCGAGGAGATCACCATCCGATCGGGGCAGGAATCGACGAGCCGGGGCCACGTTCCTGCGGTTCTGGTGGTCACGATGACCTGCGACACCGCACCGCATTCGAGAAGTCGCTCGATGGATGCCACCGCCGAATCGACCTCATCGATACCGTCCAGCACGAGAACTACAGCACACCGCTGGGCCGTCAGTACCGAATCCGTCAGGATCGAATACAGGGCATCGAAATTGTCACTGCCACTGATCGGAGGCGGCATGCCACTGTAGGCGCACAGCGAAGTCAACACCCGACCCCAGTACTCGTTGCTCGTGACGCCACGCGAGGGTGACGGAACGAAGACGGGAAGACGATCCGGTACAGGGTCGGTCATGAGCCAGGTACGGACCAGAGTGGTCTTTCCCGAGAACCGACTGCCATGCACCACGACCACACGCGCGGAACTCGACAGAATCGAAAACAAGCGGTTACGAAACAAGGGCAATGTTTTCGGCACCGATCGTGATCCTCCCCGGTACAGGGCGCCCGACATCGCCACAGATCAACGGCCCAGCAGAACATTTCAGGCGCCGGGACCGAGATAATCCGACTTACGTGACTTTATCAGCGTCCCGACAATTCCGCAGCGCTACGGACATCACCGAATTACCCGCCTCCGTCGACTCCCGCCCCTCCCGCTGGGTCCCGTCGATTCAGTGTGCGAATCCTCGTGCTGTGTGTCCTCTACCCACACCCGCGCGCAGTCGCTCGACCACATCCTCGATCGCCTCTGCCAGCTTGTATGCGAGGTCACGGCTGAAACCTTCACGCAGCACCACTCTCAGCACAGCGACATCCTCGGCATCGGCCGGCATCGTGTACGCGGGGACCTGAAATCCGCGGGCGCGCAGTTCATGCGAGATGTCGAACACGGTGAAACCCGGATCGTCGACGACCTCGAACGACAACACCGGGATCGCCGATCCATCCGTGATGATCGCCATATTGTCGATCTTGGCGATCTGCTGAGACAGCATCAGCGCGGTGTCGCGCAACGACTCCATGATCTGTCGATACCCGGCTACACCCAGCCTGATGAAATTGTAGTACTGGCCGACCACCTGATTTCCGGAACGGGAGAAGTTCAGTGTGAAGGTCGGCATGTCACCTCCGAGGTAGTTGACCCGGAACACAAGATCCTCGGGTAGATATTCATTGGAGCGCCAGACCACGAACCCGATACCCGGATACGTCATGCCGTATTTGTGGCCACTGACATTGATCGAGACGACCCGAGGGATCTGGAAGTCCCACTTCAATTCCGGATGCAGGAAGGGCACGACGAACCCACCGCTCGCCGCATCCACGTGCAGCGGGACGTCCGGACCCCCGTTCGCAGCGACCTGGTCCAGAACATCGGAAATGGCCTGAACGGGTTCGAGTTCTCCGGTGAAGGTCGTTCCGAGAATCGCCACCACACCGATGGTGTTCTCGTCGACGGCCTCGCGGACCTGCTCCGGAGTGATGACATATCGGCCTGGCTCCATGGGCAGGTACTTCGGCTCGACATCGAAATAGCGGCAGAACTTCTCCCACACCACCTGAACATTGCTGCCCATGATCAGGTTCGGCTTGGTCGAGTCCTTTCCCGCAGCCTCCCGAGCCTGCCGCCACCGCCATTTGAGTGCCAGCCCCGCAAGCATCACTGCTTCGGAAGATCCCACGGTCGATACACCGGTCGCAGATGTCGGATCCGTCGGGGACAGACCTTCGGCGTGGAAGAGTGCGGCAACCATGTTGACGCAGCGGGTCTCGATCTCCGCGGTAGCCGGGTACTCGTCCTTGTCGATCATGTTCTTGTCGAAGGTCTCCGCCATCAGGCGGTCTGCCTGTGGATCCATCCACGTGGTCACGAAGGTCGCCAGGTTCAGGCGCGAGCTTCCGTCGAGCATCAACTCGTCGTGGATGAACCGATATGCCGCTTCGGGTTCGGTTTCGGATTCCGGCAGCCGCAACGCAGGTATCGGATCGGTTCCGAGCCGACCTGTGTATGCGGGCGCGAGTGTCTCTGTGGGAGCGGCAATATGGTCTGACATCTCTTCCTCCGATTCTTGACGCATCGAACACTCGTCCGATTCGATTCCAACTGTGAAACTGGACTTCGTCCGATCCGGTCGTTCCGGTCATACCTCGATCGGCGGGTAGAGCCTTTCCATGGTGTAGCGGCGATTGCGCCGGACCGAGAGTGCACTCGCGGACAGCGACGCGAGCAGAATGCCCCCGAGGACCGCGATCGCAATCCATAAGCGCGAATCGACCTGATCGGCCACGGTGAGCTGCCGGAGACCGTTCACCGTGTAGGTCATCGGATCGAACCGGTGGATGTACTGGAACGGCTTCGCCGTGGTGGGCACCGGGTAGATTCCGCCCGCCGACACCAACTGCAGCATGAGGAACGCGAGCGTGACGACACGTCCGACTGCGACACCGAACACCGCATTGAATGCCTGGATCATCGCCAGGTATGCCGCTGAGACCAGCATCAGGAACAGGATCGTTCCGGCCACGTGCCTGACGTCGAGGCCCACACCGAAATGCACGACCGTATACATCACGATCACTTGGAGAATACCCACAAGCAATGCCGGCCAATACGACGCGAGGACAGTCCGATACAACCCGAGGCCACCGACCGTCGGCCTCGACTGCAGCGGAGTGAGCAGCATCCACGTAATGATACCGCCGACGAACAGGGCCAACGACAGGAAAAACGGGGCAAAACCGGTTCCGAACGTCGATGCCTCGTTGGTGGTGTCCTGCTGCAGCGCTACCGGCGTCGACAGCGTGTCGGCTGTTGCAGTGCGCTGCTGATCGGTCCAGCTCGGCACCTGTTGCGCTCCTTGGGAAAGTGCATCCGCCAGTTCATGCGAACCGGATCGAAGCTCCACCATGCCGGATGAGAGTTGCCCGGCGCCGTCCGACATTTGGACACTGCCGTCGGTCAATTCGATCAGACCTGAATGCAATGTGGCTGCACCGGAGTTCAATTCGTTCACACCGCTCTGCAATTCGCGGATGTCGGATGCCAGCCCGCCGCCTTGCAACATCGCAAGGCCACTCTGCAGCGGGCTGCTCAGATCGTTCAGCTCGTACTCGAGTGTACGAGCGTCACCCTGCAACCGGACGATCTCTGCGCGCAATGCCTCCGTATCGGACACCACCTCCTGCGGAGTGAACGGAGTCAATGCGACGATCGCCTGCTGGACGATCGGGTCGGAGCTCTGCCCGAGAATATCGATGACCTGTTGCACCGCTGCACCGGCCGAGGCCTGCACCGGCTCGGGTATCCGGTTCTCCAGCTCGACGAGATCCGCGCGAATCTGCGAGGCCCGAGCCGCGACACCCGCCAATTCACCGCTGTCGAGTGCGTTGAGCAGCGGCTCGGTGACACCGTCGATCTTGGTGGCCAGCTCATCGGTCCCCGCGGCCAGCTGGGCGGAACCGTCGCGTGCGGTGACCATGTTGTCAGCCAGCTCGGTGGCACCCGAGCTGAGCTGGTCTGCACCGCTCGCTGCCGTGTCGACGCCGCCGGCCAAAGTGCCGGCACCGTCGGCTGCCTCCTTCAGACCCGAACCCGCCGACTCCAGGCCCGTGAGGACCTGGCCTACTCCCTGGGCGCCGATCGTCGAGTTGACCTGGCTGATGACCTGCTCGGACGCGTCCTGCCCGATGACCGTGGCCAGATAGTTGTTCGCGTCGTTGAAGGTGAAGGTCAGATTCGCCTTCTCGGGATTGTCACCGTTGGGCGACTCCACGGCAGCGGTGAAGTTCGAGGGAATGGTGATCGTGTAGTAGTACTTGCCACTCGCAAGCCCGTCGACGGCCTCGCTCTCCGATACTTCGTCCAGATCGAGCTGTCCGGACGCGATGAGCGATTTGACGACCTGATCGCCGGCGTCCACCTGTTCACCGGTCGCAGACATCCCGGTGTCGTTGTTGACGATCGCGGCGGGGATCTTGTCGACCGCACCGAACGGGTTCCAGAAAGCCCACAGATACATGGCGCCGTACAGCAGCGGCATGAGGACGATGGTGGCGATCGCGATGCGCGGCATGGTGCCGCGGAAGTACCGTTTCGAATCGCTGCCGAGCGAGACTCCTGCCAGCATCGGTCACCTCCTCTCTGTCATGACGCCGATATCGCCGGGACCGAGCAGTCCGTGAAGATCGACTGTCGCCCGTATGCCGGAACCCGGCTTCACCGGATTCACGTCGGCGGTGATCACAGATTGTCGTTCCCCGAGTGCGACCAGTCGTTCCACCAAGATCCCGCGTTCCACATCGTCGGCGATCTTGTCGACGCGCCCCACCACCAGAAGCGGGGGCCTTCGTGTGTTGGCGACCGCGATCCGCAAGAGCAGTTGCTGGATCTCCGGCAGATCATCGATGAATGCGTTGAGGCCGGGAAGCGGAACATCACCGAAGACCTCCGTGCACATGTCGGCCACACCGGCATCGTCGACGCGTGGAACGAATTTGTACCACGGCGAATCCCAGCGCTTCTGCTCGGTCACGAGGTCTCGGACGGTCACCGAGGGTTGTACGGCGTCTAGTTCGTCCATACATGCAATGGCCGATCGGGCGAACACCCTCCTCGGTTCATTCTCGAATCCGAGGACGGTGAGCGATCCTCGAGTGAGCCGCATACGCCCGCACATTGCCATCAGCAGCGCGGTGCGCGCCGCGCCGGCCTGGCCCGACACCACGGTCACCCCACCGACGTCGATATCCAGGTCGAGAGGACCGAACACGTGCCCCCACGGGCCGTGAAGCTCGATCCCCCGGGCCGAGACGAGACTGCCAGGGAATTCCGCCCACGCGGATTCGTCGATGGCAGAGTCTTCGGGACGCTCGTAATCCTCGGATCCGCATTCATCGAGATATGTATCGGCCACTACGCATTCCACACTTTCGCGTCGATCGTCGAGTCGTTGCGGCCCCCGAGGGCTCCCTCGGTCAGAGTTGGTTCTTGACCACCTGACCGTTCTTGACGATCACCGACAGGTTCTTTCCCGGATCTGCGAGCAGGTTCAAGTCGTCGAGCGGATTGCCGTCCACGAGCAGGACGTCGGCCCACACACCCTTCCGGATCATCCCGAACTGTGCCTGGCGGTAGGGATCTCGCTCGCCCGCCAGTCGGAACAGTTCAGCGTTGCCAGACGTCAACATCTTCAGCGACTCGAGGTTCGTGTAATGGTCTCCGAGGCGAGCCGCCATCTCACTCTGCCGTGGCGCGATCTGCGGCTCGAGCAACAGATCGGTACCCCATGCGGTCTTGACGCCGTGCTTCTTCGCCCAGTCGTAGATGTGGTCCACACCGGTGCAGATCTCCCGGTCCTTCTCTGCACGATCGGGATCGGGATAGTGATGGTCCCCGAGTGCGAAGGGCTGCATGGACAGCCATACTTCCTTCTCGGCGATCAGTGCGATGGTCTCCTCGTCTGCGAGGTGGCCGTGCTCGATGGACCTCACCCCAGCAGCAAGTGCCCGTCGGATGCCGGTGACATTGTAGACATGGGTCGCGACGTACGTGCCGTAGTCTGCCGCCGCATTCACCGCAGCTCTGAGTTCCTTGTCGATGAACTGCACGGTGTACAGCGGGTCGTACATCGATGCTGCGCCGCCACCCACCATCAGTTTGATCTGCGAGGCACCCTTCTTCAGTTGCTCTCGCACGCCCGCGAGAACCTGATCCTCCCCGTCGGCGACCCGCATGAATCCTATTTGTTCGGCACGGCTCTGGTCGCCTCCGAATGCGGTCGGGCATTGGTAGACGAAACCGAAGTCGCCGTGACCGCTGGTCTGCGAGAGGGCAGCCTGAGAAGGATAGATGCGCGGGCCTTCGAAGAGACCCCGGTCGATCACCGATTTGATGCTGCCGGTGTCTCCCGCCATGTCTCGTACTGCGGTGAATCCTCGGTGCAGCATGTTTTTCGCCTCGGCAAGCCCGTTCAGCGCGATATGCGATTCGGAACCCATCACCATGTCGACATAGGAATTGGCGTTCCCCACGAGGTGCACGTGGGCATCGCTCATCCCGGGCATCAGCACTCGATTGCCACCGTCGATGACAATGGTTTCTCGGCCCGGTTCGTCGCCGATCGGCGAGTCCGACACTGCCGCGATTCTGTCGCCGTCGATCAGCACGTCGCCGCCGAGCAGATCACCGGAGTGACCGTCGAACACGCGAACATTGCGGAACAGCAGGCGCTTACCGGTTTCCGGGGTTGCCGTCATGAGCCGGACGTTAATCCGGATGCTCTCGGCGCGCGCGCGATCGAACCCTGCGCCGAGAGAATTCACCCTCCCGGTTCACCCTCGCTCGACGGTGGCGGATAAGTGCACCCGAACTGGGACTTTCGACCTGGAATGCGCTCCAACGTATTCCATGCATCGCGCTCGGCCGTGTTCTACACTGCCGCCATGCTGATCCGTCCAACTCTGCACATGCAGTCGTGGGGATTCGTTGTCGGAGCTTTCCTCTTTGCACTCGGTTCTGCCCCGGGCGTTGCGCACCTGCTCGGTACCGCGGGTGCAAATACCTCGTTCTTCGTCGGCTCGTGGTTCTTCACAGGCGCTGCATTCGTACAGTTGATATTGAGCGGCAACGCAACCGTTTCGGACAAGCAGGGCGTCGGGATTCGCGCCGAGTGGCTCTCGGCGATCATTCAGTTTCTCGGCACTTTGCTGTTCAACGTGAGTACCGGCGCGGCGCTGCACGCACACACCGTCAAGGGCGAGATGCACCTGGTGTGGAACCCGAACCTCGAGGGGTCGCTGTGCTTCCTCGCCTCCAGCGCACTCGCCGTGCTGATCCTGTGGCGCTCGAAGTCGTACTGGGAACCACGGTCGAAGAACTGGCAGAGCGTGTGGCTCAATATGCTCGGGTCGATCGCATTCGGTGTATCGGCCATCGGCTCGTTCGTCCTCGGCAGCGGCAACACCCTGGATCCGAGCCTCGCGAACTTCGGAACGTTCGTCGGCGCCCTGTGCTTCCTTCTGGCATCCGCAGTCTTCCTGGGCAGGGCCCACGCACCTGCACCGGCACCCTCATCGGCCCCTTGACACCGTGCAGTGTCAGGCTTCGGATTCCTCCGACGAGCCGAGCACTGTCGCCGGTCCCTGCTCGAGGACGACACGGAACGCATCTTCATCGAGAATCGGGATGCCCAGGTCGGAGGCCTTGTCGGCCTTGGACCCCGGATTGTCGCCGACCACCACGAAGGCAGTCTTCTTCGACACCGATCCCGCGGCCTTGCCGCCGCGGGCGAGGATCGCTTCCTTCGCTTCGTCGCGAGAGAGCCCGGCCAGGGTGCCGGTCACCACGATGGACATGCCTTCGAGGGTGCGTTGGATGGATTCGTCGCGCTCGTCCTCCATACTCACACCGGCCGCGGCCCACTTGTCGACGATCGCGACGTGCCAATCGACGGTGAACCATTCGACAACCGCGGTCGCGATCGTGCCTCCGACACCTTCGACCGCAGCAAGCTCGTCGAGCGACGCCGCCCGGATACGGTCGAGGCTGCCGAACTCCGTTGCCAGGGCGCGTGCTGCTGTGGGGCCGACATGCCGGATCGACAGAGCCACGAGGACGCGCCAGAGCGGCTTCTCCTTCGCCTTCGCGAGGTTCTGCAGCAGGCGCTCACCGTTCTTCGACAGCACGCCCTTGGTGGTCTTGAAGATCGACGTGCGCATCAGGTCTTCGGCGGTGAGAGAGAACAGATCCCCCTCGTCGCCGATCGCCCCGGATTCGAGCAGTGCCGTCGCCGCCTCGTAGCCGAGGGCTTCGATGTCGAATGCGCCGCGCCCCGCCACATGGAACACCCGCTCACGCAGCTGGGCCGGGCAGTACTGCTGGTTCGGGCAGCGCAGATCGACGTCGCCCTCCTTGGCCGGGGCGAGAGTCGTCGCGCATTCCGGACACTCGGCGGGCATCACGAATGCGTGTTCGCTGCCGTCGCGCAGATCGACGACCGGCCCGAGCACCTCCGGAATCACGTCTCCGGCCTTGCGCAGCACGACGGTATCGCCGATGAGCACACCCTTGCGTTGCACTTCGGACGCGTTGTGCAGAGTTGCGAGCGACACCGTGGACCCCGCGACAGAGACCGGTTCCATGTAGGCGAACGGAGTCACGCGACCGGTACGCCCGACGCTGACCCGAATGTCGAGGAGCTTGGTCGTCACTTCTTCGGGCGGGTACTTGTACGCGATCGCCCAGCGCGGGGCACGTGAGGTCGCGCCGAATCGGCGGTGCAGGGCCATCTCGTCGATCTTCACGACGAGTCCGTCGATCTCGTGTTCGATGTCGTGGCGGTGCTCACCCCAATACTTCATCCGTTCGATCACCGCGTCGGCGCCCGTGACCCGCAGCGTGTGCGGCGAGACTGGTAGCCCCCACGCCGCGAGCGCGTCGTAGGCTTCGGACTGGGACTCGGGCCGGAAACCTTCGATCCGCCCGAAACCATGGCAGATCATTCCGAGCCGGCGCTTCGCCGTCACTGCGGGATTCTTCTGCCGCAGTGACCCCGCCGCCGAGTTCCGCGGATTGGCGAACGGCGCCTTGCCATCGGCGACGAGGCTTGCGTTGAGCGTCTGGAAGTCCTCGAGCCTGAAGAACACCTCTCCGCGGACTTCGAGGACCGACGGAATCGGGTATTCGTCTGTGGCAGTGAGCCGTTCCGGAACAGAGTCGATGGTCATGGCGTTGAGCGTGACCAGTTCGCCGGTGCGTCCGTCTCCGCGCGTAGCCGCGCGCACGAGCCGTCCGTCCTCGTAGACGAGGTTCAATGCGACACCGTCGATCTTCACCTCACACAGGTAGTGCAGATCCGATCCGGCCTCGGATTCGACGCGAGCGAGCCAGGCGCGCAGTTCACCCTCGTCGAAGACGTTGTCGAGGCTGAGCATCCGTTCGAGGTGATCGACAGCTGTGAAATCGGTGGCGAAACCGCCACCGACCAGCTGAGTGGGCGAATCGGGAGTGCGAAGGTCCGAGTACTCGTCTTCGAGCGCGTTGAGTTGTCCGAGCAACTGATCGAACGCGCCGTCGGAGATGATCGGGGCGTCGCGCACGTAGTAGCGGAATTGGTGTTCGCGCACTTCCTCCGCGAGCTGCTGCCAGCGCTCGCGCACTTCTGCTGGAGCTGCGGGGGCCACGTCCGTCGGTTCACTCACAGCTTGCAAGCGTAGTCGAGGGGACCGACCGACTCGTCAGAGTGATTCGGGGTCTTCCGTGAAAGCGGCGGAGATGTCCTTCGCCAACCGGAGCGCGGTCCGTGCCCAGGTGGGGTCGGCGTCGACCAGACCGCACGCGGGGGTGACCGACACCGAACGCAACGTGGTGCGGGCGAATCCGAGCCGGTCGATCAGCGCTACGGCCGGTTCCGCCAGCTCCTGCCAGGTCGGACGCCTCCCCGGCGCGGTCGTCGGTATCAGACCGAGCAGCAGCGTCGTACCCGAATCGAGCAGTTCGCCCACTGCGTCGAGATCTGCCGCGGCGAGCTGCGCGAGGTCGAACGAAACGGCGTCGGCCACGCTACGGCGCAGCAGGTCCGCGGGCAGACCACCCGAGCAGCAGTGCACCGCGGTCGGTGATCCGAGTCCGGCGAGAGTCACATCGAGGACATGTTGAACCTCTGGGTCGGGCACGGCAGGCACGGTTTCGAGCATGGTGCGTCCCCGCAACGACCCGGCGAGCACGGCCGGCAGTGCCGGCTCGTCGAGCTGGACGACGGTCGAGACGCCGAGGCGCCGGCGGAGTTCGGCCGCGTGCCGTGCGACACCTTCCGCGAGAGATTCCGACAGGTCGCGCACCGCGCCGCGGTCGACGAGAGCGCGTTTGCCTGTCGCAAGTTCGGTGTGCGCGGCGAGCGTCCACGGTCCGATCGACTGCACCTTGACGGTGCGATCGGCACCGGCCCCTGCGAGCTCCCATGCCTCTTCGAACGCGTCGAGGTCCTGTTCGAGCAGGTCCTCGGCAACGCGGGCGACCGCGCCGCGTCCGCCGCGCAGACGGTAACCGGTGGTGGTGGCGTCGAGATGCATGTCGACGAGCACTGCGCTGGCCCGGCCGATCATGTCGGCCCCGAGCCCACGCGCCGGGAGTTCGACCAGGTGAGGCAGAGCGGGGAGTTCTCCGATGATCACCGCGGAGGCTTCCCTGGCGTCGGTGCCCGGCCATGATCCGATCCCGGTCGCCATCCCCGCCCAGGGGTTCGTACCGGCCTGCTCTGTCGTCACTGTTCTCCGGCCGTGCCGGTTGCCGCGATCGTGCCGCTGCCGAGGACGATGTCGCCTCCCGGATCTGGGCGGTACAGGACCGCCGCTTGCCCTGCAGCGACACCGGTGAGCGGTTCGCGAAGCGAGATCTCGATGCCTCCGTCGAGGTTCGCGACATCGTCGACGCTGCCGACGGATTCGGCGACCGCCTCGGCGAGGCCTCCATGTGCGCGGACCTGCACGACGCATTCGATCGGACCGACCGGCGCGGAACCCGATGTCCACACGGCGCGTTCGGCCCTGATCGACGACACCTGCAGATGTTCGGCACTACCCACCTTCACGGTGCCGGTCTCGGGTTCGATCTCCGTCACGTAGCGAGGGCGCCCGTCTGCGCCCGGCCCGGCAATCCCGAGGCCCTTGCGCTGTCCGATCGTGAAGCCGTGCACACCTTCGTGTTCGGCGAGGACCTCGCCCGAGTCTGCGTCGACGACGGAGCCCGGCCGGACACCGATCCTGGCTCCGAGGAATGCGCGGGTGTCGCCCGACGGGATGAAGCAGATGTCGTGGCTGTCGGGCTTGTTCGCCACCGCCAGGCCACGCTCGGCGGCCTCTTCGCGGATCTGTCCCTTCGGGGTGTCGCCCACGGGGAACATCGCACGCGAGAGCTGTTCCGCCGTCAGCACTGCCAGCACGTAGGACTGGTCCTTGTCCGCATCGACCGCACGACGCAGAACGCCGCCGTCGAGCTGCGCATAGTGGCCGGTCGCGACGGCGTCGAAACCGAGGGCGACGGCGCGATCCGCCAGCGCCGAGAACTTGATCTTCTCATTGCATCGCAGGCACGGGTTCGGGGTCTGCCCCGCGGCATAGGACGCAACGAAATCGTCGATCACGTCCTCTTTGAAGCGATCAGCGAAATCCCATACGTAGAACGGGATTCCGAGCACATCGGCGGCGCGGCGCGCATCGCCGGCATCCTCCTTGGAGCAGCACCCACGGGAGCCGGTGCGCAACGTTCCCGGCGCCGTCGACAGCGCCAGATGCACACCGACCACCTCGTGGCCTGCGTCGACGGCACGGGCCGCGGCAACCGCCGAGTCCACACCGCCGCTCATCGCCGCAAGAATCCTCATCCCCGGTCACCTCCTCGTCCGCCGACGCTCGCCATTCCGGCAGCGCGTGCTCTCTCCACCACCTGCGGCAACGCCGCGAGCAGAGCGTCGATATCTCCTCGGGTCGTGGTGTGCCCCAACGAAAATCGCAGAGACCCCCGAGCTGTCGCGGGGTCGCATCCCATTGCGACCAGTACGTGGCTCGCCCGTGCGACTCCCGCAGTACATGCCGAACCCGTCGAGCATTCGATCCCGGCAGCGTCGAGCAGCATCAGCAACGAATCGCCCTCGCACCCGGGGAAAGTGAAATGTGCATTGCCCGCCAACCGGCCGGCTCCGCGTGGGCCGTTGAGCACCGCATCGGGCACGACCCGTTCGACACCGACGATCAGCGCGTCGCGCAGAACCTCGAGTTCGACGCTTCGTGCCTGCAGTTCGGTGGTCGCATGGCGAAGCGCCGTCGCCATACCCACGATCGACGCGGTGTCCTGGGTCCCCGACCGCACGTCGCGTTCGTGACCGCCGCCGTGGGCCAGTGGAACACACGGCACCTGCCGGCCGAGCAGTAGCGCACCCACTCCCTGGGGGCCACCGAACTTGTGTGCGGCCACGGTGAGGGCGGACAGGCCGCTGTCCGCGAAGTCGACTGGAAGGTGCGCGACGGCCTGGACGGCGTCGCTGTGGATCGGGATGTCGAATTCTGCGGCAACCGCAGCGAGCGACGCAATCGGCATCACGGTGCCGACCTCGTTGTTCGCCCACATCACGGTCACGAGCGCAACCTCGTCGGCGTGCGCCTCGAGTTCCTGGCGCAACGTGCGCGGATCGACGCGCCCGCTCTCGTCGACGGCCAGCCAGGTCACATCCGCGTCCTCGTGCTCGACGAGCCACTCGACCGCATCGAGCACCGCGTGGTGTTCCACCGCGCTCGCGATGATGCGGCGGCGACGCGGATCCTGTGCACGCCGACCCCAGTAGATACCCTTGACAGCGAGGTTGTCGCCCTCGGTACCGCCCGAGACGAAGATCACCTCGGATGGGCGTGCACCGAGATCGGCCGCGATCGACTCGCGTGCCTCTTCGACACGGCGTCTGGCAGCGCGACCGGAACCGTGCAGGGACGACGCGTTTCCGACCGTCGCGAACGCCTGCGTCATCGCCTCGATCGCCGCGGGCAGCATGGGCGTGGTCGCGGCGTGGTCGAGGTAGACGGTCTTCGGGGTGCCGGACGGACCGGCGGCGGGCAAGGTCATGACCGATCAAGGATAGCCGGTCCGATCGGGTCACCGTTGCGGTCACCTGGGTGACGGTGCGCTCACCTCCGGAACCACTGCCGGGACCACGTGCGGCACGGCAACCTGTCCGGCCGGTCGCACCGCCCGCTCGCACCGGGCAGCGAGGTCACGGCGATCGGTACCCGGCCATTCGAGCGGTGCGACAGTCACCGACACGACCAGTCCCCGCGAGCGCACGAGCCTGGCGATCGAGCCTCCGATCGTCTCCTCACCCACGAATGCCGGACCGGTGCTCCTGACTCCGGTGTGGTCGAGGTAGGCGAACCCGATGGGCTGTACCGGGCATTCCGCATCGATGGCCGCCTCGAACAGTGCCGAGCGAAAACCCCCGTATGCCCGACCACACCAGGTTGTCCCCTCGGGGAAGACCGCGACGCGCTCGCCGGATTCCAGCCGTGTCCTGACGGTGTCGACGACACCGGGCAGTGCACGCAGGCGTTCGCGTTCGATCGGGATCACCCGCATCCGCCGCGCCAGCGACCCCAGTGCGCCCCAGTCGAGGAGGTCGGCCCGCGCCACGAATCCGGCCGGAACCACCGCCATGACCACCAGCACGTCGGTCCACGACACGTGTGGTGCGACGACGAGGAGGCCCCCGTCGTATCCACGCCTGTCACGAAGGTCGGTGACGTCGACGCGCATTCCCACGCATCGCAGCAGGCAGCGCGCGCCCGCACACAGCAGGGCCTCTCGTGCGGAGGGCGGGACGAGCCGGGCCGCCACGAGGATCGGCGCGCACGCGAGGACCATCACGACCATGACGGCCCGCATGACGACGGTAGGCCATGCGACCCGGAGTGACGTCGAGGGAAGGCAGCCGTTGCTGCAGGGACTCGCGGGCATCCACGCGTGCGCGCGCGTGGTCATGCTTCGTTGCTCTCGGCGGCGCCTCGCAGGCGTTCGAGGTAGCGGACGTTCGCGTCGTGCAGGCTCAGCATGGCGACGAAGTCCGCCACGCCGAATTCAGGATCGTGGGCGGGTTCACCGCAGATCTGGGCACCGAGCCGCAGATATCCGCGCATGAGCGGCGGAATGACAACCCGCGCGGGCTCGTCGACCTCGTCGAGGCATCGACCGTCGACCACCACCGGGTTCAGGGGGCGGACGCGCCGTTCCGGTTCGATGCCGTGGCGCCCCAGCACCACGTCGCGCACGCCGCGGACGTTCACTCCCGCAGCATCACCGGGCGTCAGCTGCATCGGCACCGAGACACAGCCGATGACGCGATCGTGCCCCGTCAGTTGCAGGTAGCGAAGGATCCCGGCCCACATGAGGGTCAGGACGGATCCGGAGCGGTGCGCGGCATCGACGCATGCGCGGCCCATCTCGACGGCACGCAGACCGCTGGGGTCGAGTGCGGAGAGGTCGAATTCGGTGGCGGTGTAGTAGCCGCCGGCCTCGAACGCCGCGCGCGGCGGCAGCATCCGGTAGCAGCCGACGAGTTCGCCGGTCCTTATCTCGTGCGCGAGCAGGTGGTCGCAGAACTCGTCGAACGGGTCGACGTCGAGGTCGCTTC
Organism: Rhodococcus artemisiae; assembly: GCF_036327795.1. Classification (NCBI taxonomy): domain Bacteria; kingdom Bacillati; phylum Actinomycetota; class Actinomycetes; order Mycobacteriales; family Nocardiaceae; genus Rhodococcus; species Rhodococcus artemisiae. Next base: position 304,447 of record NZ_JAUTXY010000003.1, on the reverse strand, counting down.
CGTCCGTTGGGAGCGTGAAACCGGGTTCGGTGTCGAACACCCGGCGCCGAAGCCGCTGCGCTGCTTCCCGGTGGTGTGCCTCGGTGGAGATACTCAGGGAGTATCGCGGACCGGACAGCACCGGAACCGTGAATTGTCGTGTATGTGACAGCACCGCTGATGTGGTCATGTTGCAGGTGTAGCGCGGCCGTACTGCACGACGGCAGCGCTGCGGTGTCACGTTCGTGAACAGGGTGGAACAACCGCGCGGCCCCACCCCGGTGAGTCCGGGGTGGGGCCGCGCGGAGTACTACGCGAAGGACCCGTCAGCCCTTGTGCTTCTTGACGGCCTCGGTCAGCTGCGGTGCGACGTTGAAAAGGTCGCCCACCACACCGTAGTCCGCGATCTCGAAGATCGGGGCCTCTTCGTCCTTGTTGACCGCGACGATGGTCTTCGACGTCTGCATTCCGGCGCGGTGCTGGATGGCGCCGGAGATGCCGAGCGCCACGTACAGCTGCGGCGAAACGGTCTTGCCCGTCTGACCGACCTGGAACTGGCCCGGGTAGTAGCCGGAGTCGACAGCGGCACGGGACGCACCGACGGCGGCACCGAGCGAGTCGGCGAGCTCCTCGACGACCGAGAACTTGTCTGCGCTGCCGACACCCCGGCCACCGGAGACGACGATCGACGCCTCGGTGAGCTCGGGACGGTCGCCACCGACGATGGGCTCACGCGAGATGACCTTGACGGCGTTCTCTTCCTGCGCCGGAACCTCGACGTCGACGCGCTCTGCGGCACCGGCCTGCGGAGCGGACTCGATGGCACCCGGGCGAACCGAGATGACCGGAACCTCGCCGTTGGCCTTGGCGTCGACGGTGAACGCGCCACCGAAGATCGAGTGGACGGCCGAGCCGTCGCCCTTGACGTCGACGACGTCGACGAGCAGGCCCGAGCCGATACGCGCGGCGAGACGGCCGGACACCTCCTTGCCCTCGACCGACGCTGCGGTGAGGACCGCTGCGGGGCTGGTGGACTCGACGAGGGCGGCGAGGACGTCGACCTTCGGGGTCACCAGGTAGCCGTCGACGATGTCGGATTCGGCGGCGTAGACCTTGGCGGCACCGGCCGCGGCGAGGGCTTCCTGCAGCTTGTCTGCGGTGCCGGCAGGACCGGCGACGACGGCGGACGGCTCACCGAGTGCACGAGCGGCGGTGATGAGCTCGACGCTGACCTTCTTCAGTGCACCCTCGGCGTGCTCGACGAGCACAAGTACTTCTGCCATTGCTTGCTTCTCTCCCTAGATATGTCTGCTGTGTGCCGTGGGGCGCGATCAGATGATCTTCTGGCCGACCAGGTACGTGGCGATCTGGTTGCCGCCCTCGCCCTCGTCCGCGACGCGCTCACCCGCGGTACGGGGGGGCTTCGGCGTCACGCCGGTGACTGTGGTGGCAGCGTTGGCGACACCGAAGATCTCCGGGTCGAGACCGATCTCGGCGAGCGTGAACGTCTGCACCTCCTTCTTCTTCGCGGCCATGATGCCCTTGAAGGACGGGAAGCGCGGCTCGTTGATCTTCTCGGTGACCGAGATGATGGCCGGCAGCGGAGCCTCGATGCCGAAGAGACCTTCGTCGGTCTCGCGCTCGCCGGACGCCTTACCGTCGGCGACGGTCAGCTTGCGCAGGTGGGTGAGGTGGGGCAGGCCCAGGTACTCGGCGATGATCGCCGGCACAGCACCTGCGCGACCGTCGGTGGCCTCGTTGCCTGCGATGACCAGCTCGACACCCTCGATCTGACCGAGCGCCGCAGCAAGCGCGTACGAGGTCTGGATGGCGTCCGAGCCGTGGAGAGCAGGATCGTTGAGGTGGATGGCCTTGTCAGCACCCATCGACAGCGCCTTGCGGATCGCATCGGTGGCGCGATCGGGACCGGCAGTGAGGACGGTCACCTCGCCGCCATCGCGCTCCTTGATGAGCAGGGCTTCTTCGACGGCCCGCTCGTTGATCTCGTCGAGCACGGCATCGGCTGCTTCACGGTCGAGAGTGAAGTCGCCGTCGGTGAGCTTGCGCTCGGACCACGTGTCGGGGACCTGCTTGATCAAAACGACGATGTTCGTCATGGGTCTACGTCGACCTCCTGTGTGTAGCTGCTTCGGATCGGAGAGGCGATGCCTGAACCGACTGATCGTGCCTGTCGCACGTCGCGTGCGTCAGGTTACCAAACGCTAAGTTACCGGGTGGTAACTTAGCGGAATTCACGGTTCACCATAACCGCAGACGAGGAGCGAAATGGCTGTGATCTGGACCACCGAATCCGACGCCACAGGCGGTGGGTCTACTCTCGGGGCGGTGAGTGACTCCACCGTCCGCGCCGACGGCGCGCAACAGCTGCCACTGACCGGCGAACGGACAGTCCCCGGTATCGCCGAAGAGAACTACTGGTTCCGCCGCCACGAAGTGGTCTACCGCGACATGCTGCAGCGATGCGCCGATCGCACCGTTCTCGAGGCCGGAGCCGGCGAAGGATACGGTGCCGACATGATCGCCGACGTCGCCACACGCGTCATCGGACTCGACTACGACGAGAGCGCTGTCGCGCACATCCGCGCCAGGTACCCGCGCGTCGACATCCGCCAAGGCAACCTCGCCGAACTTCCCCTCGACGACGCATCGGTCGACGCGGTCGTGAATTTCCAAGTCATCGAACACCTCTGGGACCAAGCGCAGTTCCTTCGGGAATGCCACCGCGTCCTGACGCCCGGAGGCGAACTGCTCATCAGTACCCCCAATCGCATCACCTTCTCCCCAGGACGCGACACACCGCTCAACCCGTTCCACACCCGCGAACTCGACGCCGCCGAACTCACCGAGCTTCTCGAGGACGCGGGTTTCCGCGTCGAACTCATGACGGGCGTCCACCACGGCGACACTCTGCGCACCCTCGACGCCAAGCACGGCGGGTCGTTCATCGACGCGCAGATCGAACGCGCCCTCGCCGGCGAGCCGTGGCCCGACGAGCTGACCACCGATGTCGCGGCCATCACCTCCGACGACTTCGCCCTCTTCCCCGAGAACATCGACGACAGCCTCGACCTGGTCGCGATCGCGGTGAAGGATCCCGCTCCGTGAGATCCGAAGCGACACGCGAACCGGGGATGTTCGCCCTGGTCCTGCACTCCCACCTCCCGTGGCTCGCGAACCACGGGCGGTGGCCGGTCGGCGAAGAATGGCTGTATCAGTCCTGGGCCGCGACCTATCTGCCCGTCGTCGACGTCCTGCGCCGCCTCGCCGACGAGGGACACACACGGTTACTGACCCTCGGTATCACACCCGTCCTGGCCGCTCAGCTCGACGATCCGCACAGTCTCACCGGTATGCACCACTGGCTCGGCAACTGGAAGCTGCGCGCGCACGAGGCTGCCGGGATGACCGAACCGTCCTATCGCGCACTCGGCGCCCGTGAGCATCGCGCAGCCGACCGGGCGCTCGAGACGTTCGAAACCCGGTGGCGGCACGGCGGATCACCCATCGTTCGCGAACTCATCGATGCCGACACCGTCGAACTGCTCGGCGGACCGCTCGCGCATCCGTTCCAGCCGTTGCTCGATCCCCGATTGCGGGCGTTCTCGCTTTCCGAAGGACTCGACGACGCACACCAGCGATGGCGCCATACCCCCCGTGGCATCTGGGGGCCCGAATGCGGCTTCACCCCTGGTATGGAAAAGGATTACGCCGCAGCAGGTGTCGAGCACTTCATGGTCGACGGACCGGCACTGCACGGAGACACCGCACTCGGACGCACCGTCCGCGACTCCGACGTCGTGTGCTTCGGCCGCGATCTGCAGGTCTCCTACCGGGTCTGGTCTCCGAAATCCGGATACCCCGGACATTCGGCATATCGCGACTTCCACACCTATTGCCACGACACGGGTCTCAAGCCCTCCCGCGTGACCGGGCGCACCGTCGCCTCACAGGAAAAGGCGCCGTACGACCCCGACCTCGCGTCGGTTGCCCTCGATCGGCACGTCGCGGATTTCGTCGACACCATCCGGCAGCGGCTGCGCAGCGAATCGGCCCGCATCGGCCGCGACGCCCTCGTCGTCGCCGCATTCGACACCGAACTGTTCGGGCACTGGTGGTACGAGGGACCGATCTTCCTCGAACGACTTCTGCGTGCGCTGCCCGAAGCCGGGATCGAAGTGGGCACGCTGTCCGACGCGCGCGAACGCGGATACGTCGGCGGAGCGGTAGATCTCGAGGACTCGTCCTGGGGGTCGGGCAAGGACTGGCGGGTGTGGGCCGGCGATCAGGTCTCCGATCTCGTCCAGCTCAACGACGAGGTCGTCGCCACCGCTCTCGACACCGTCGACAAGTCCCGCGACGCACTCGGATCGAGCGCCCCGCTCCTGCGCAACCGGGTCCACGACCAGATTCTGCGTGAGGCACTGATGACCGTCTCCAGCGACTGGGCGTTCATGGTCAGCAAGGACACCGCGGCGGGCTACGCACGAGACCGCGCACACAAGCACGCCCACGCGACGCGGGAGATAGCCGCCGCCGTCGCCGAAGGTCGCGAGTCCACGGCGGCACGACTCGCCGAAGCGTGGAACCGAGCCGACAATCTGTTTCCCGGACTCGACGCGCGACGTCTTCCCGGACGACACGGAGGCACCCTGTGACATCGACGATCGCTCCGCGACTGAAGATCCTCCTGGTGTCCTGGGAGTACCCCCCGGTCGTGGTGGGTGGGCTCGGCCGGCACGTCCATCATCTGGCGACAGAGCTCGCCGCAATCGGGCACGAGGTGGTGGTGCTGTCGCGCCGCCCCACGGGTACCGACGCATCGACCCACCCGACGATCACCCACATCTCCGAGAGCGTCCTCGTCGTCGCGGTGGCCGAGGACGCGCCGCACTTCGAGTTCGGCACCGACATGCTCGCCTGGACCCTCGCGATGGGACACGCGATGGTCCGCGCGGGAGTCGGGCTCAGCCGCGGCGGAATCGGCGACGGCTGGCAGCCCGACGTCGTGCATGCGCACGACTGGCTCGTCGCGCACCCGGCGATCGCACTCGCCGAATACTTCGACGTCCCACTGGTTTCCACCCTCCACGCCACCGAAGCGGGCCGTCACAGCGGATGGCTGTCGGGTCGCATCAACCGGCAGGTGCACTCGGTCGAGTGGTGGCTGGCCAACGAATCGGATGCGCTCATCACGTGTTCGGCATCCATGCGCGACGAAGTCACCGAGCTGTACGGCCCCGCGCTGCCCAAGATATCGGTGATCCGCAACGGCATCGATATCACCACCTGGTCGTATCGGGAACGACAACCTCGGGCCGTGCCTGCACAACTGCTGTACGTCGGCAGGCTCGAGTACGAGAAAGGTGTGCAGGACGCGATCGCGGCGTTGCCGAAGATCCGACGCTCGCATCCGGGCACCACGCTCGTCGTCGCCGGTGAGGGCACACAGTTCGAGTGGCTACGCGAACAGGCTCGCCTGCACCGGGTCGCGAGGTCGGTGACCTTCGTGGGCAACCTCGACCACACAGAACTTCTCGGATGGCTGCACGGCGCCGACGCCATCGTGCTGCCGAGCCGCTATGAACCGTTCGGGATCATCGCCCTCGAAGCGGCAGCAGCGGGCATCCCGCTCGTCGCCTCCACCGCAGGTGGTCTCGGTGAAGCCGTGGTCGACGGCGCGACAGGACTGTCGTTCCAGCCCGGAGATGTCGCAGGCCTCGTGTCCGCGGTCCGCGAGACCCTCGACAATCCTGCCGAAGCCCAGGAGCGGGCACGTGCGGCCCGCGAACGACTCACCGACGACTTCGACTGGGGCGTGGTCGCCGAGGAGACCGTCCAGGTCTACGCAGCCGCGAAACGCCGGGTCCGGCACCCGATGGCGCGGCCGACGATCCCGCAGCGTCCACTGCCGGATCGCGGCTGAACCATCGGTCCGCGGTCGATGCTATTTCGGGTACACCTCGGGTGCAGGCAAAAACGGTGGCTGCCTGTCGAACCACGGGCTCGCCTGTTCGAGTTCGCCGGCGAGTGAGAGCAACAGCGCTTCGCCGCCGAGTGGAGCAACGAACTGCACTCCCAACGGCACGCCCTCCGCAGTCCAATGCAGGGGTACCGAGATAGCCGGGCGCCCAGTGATATTCGCCAGTTGCGTATAGGGGGTACGGCCGAGGTTGTCGTCGATCACCTTGTCGATCAACCCACTCCAGCGCGCAAGTCGCCCCATCCGGGTCGTCATGAGTACCGATCCGAGCGCCCGCATCCACATCGGTGTGGCCAATTCGCCGACCCGTGCCGGCGGATACGCCAGGGTCGGCGTGAGCAGCAGATCATACCGTTCGTGGAACGCGGCGAGGTCGCGTATGTAGTCCGCCCATCGGGCATGCGCGGCAAGATAATCCGGCGCCGACACCGACCTGCCCAGTTCGGCCAGCATGCGGGTGTCGAACTCGAATCCGCCCGGTCCACACCCTGTGCGCCGCCGGGCATCGTCGACCTCGAGCGCGAGCGACGCGAACCACATCGTCAGAAAGTCGGCCGCGAGTCGCCGCTCGTCGATTCCGGTCTCTGCAGGTTCCACCCGGTGCCCGAGTTCGTCGAGCAACACCACCGCGCGGTCGACCCCAGCAACGGCCTCGGGATCGACACCGGTACCGATCGGAGAGGCGGTCGCGTAGCCGATCCGCAAGCGCCGCGGTGGCGTACTCACCACTGCAGCATATGAACCAGCGATACCACCTACCGCATATGGCGCCGCGGAATAGGTGCCGGCCATCACGTCGAGCATCGCGGCCGAGTCGCGGACCGTCCGGCTGATCACACCGTTGGACACTGCCCCGTGCAACGGCTCCCCACCGACCGGCCCCGTGGGCACCACGCCCCGACCTGGTTTGAGACCGAGCAGGCCGCAGCATGCCGCCGGAATCCGGATCGAACCGCCACCGTCGTTGGCACCCGCCACGGGTACGACACCCGCAGCCACGGCCGCTGCAGAACCACCCGAGGACCCGCCGGGTGTGAGCTCCGGGTTCCATGGATTGCGGGTCACCCCACCCGCCTCCGGTTCCGTGATGCCCTTCGCTCCGAACTCGGGTGTATTGGTCTTGCCGAAGATCACCAGCCCGGAATCGAGCCAGCGGTCGACCAGCACGGAGTTCTGAGCCGCAGGAATCTCGGCGAGGGCTCGGGAGCCACTCCCCGTGGGCGTTCCGACCACATCCTGCAACAGGTCCTTGACCAGGAACGGCACACCCGCGAACGGCCCTGACAGGGGTCCCTCGGCTCGTACGCGGGCCCGCTCGTCGAGGCGCTGCACGACGGTGTTCAGCGTCGGATCGACAGCGTCGAGGCGCGAGAGTGCCGTGTCGAGCAACTCGACCGCCGACACCTCACCTCGGGTCACGAGTTCCGCGAGCCCCACCGCGTCGCAGCGGCGATACTCGGCATACTCCACGGTTGTTCCCCTCCTACCCGGCCGGTCAGGTCGCAGAATTCACGTCGACGGGTGGGTCGCCCGCCTTCTTGCGTGCGATGTCTTCGAGCGCCGCGACGTAGGCCGCGCGATCGGCTGCGCCGGCTTCCCACGAGTCCTTGCGGTTCTTCACGACCTTGGCCGGGGATCCTACGGCGATGCCGTAGTCGGGGACGTCCCCCTTGACAACGGCGTGCGCTCCCAGGACGCACCCCCGCCCGACCCGGGTGCCACGCAGTACCGAGACCTTCGCCGCGATCCAGGTGTCGGGGCCGATCCGGACGGGGCTCTTCACGATGCCCTGGTCCTTGATCGGATAGGTGATGTCCTCGGTACGGTGGTCGAAGTCGCAGATGTAGCACCAGTCGGCGACCAGGGTCGATGCGCCGATCTCGATATCGAGGTAGGTGTTCACCACATTGTCCTTGCCGAACACGACCTTGTCGCCGATACGCAGGGATCCTTCGTGGCACCGGATGGCGTTACCGTCGCCGATGTGGACCCACTTACCGATCTCCAATCGCGCCAGTTCCGGTGTCGCGTGGACCTCCACATTCTTCCCCAAGAAGACCATCCCGCGCAGCACCACATGCGGATTCGCCAGCTTGAACTTGGCCAACCGGTAGTATCGCACGAGGTACCACGGGGTGTACGCCTTGTTGTTCAACACCCATCGCAGCGACGCCGGGGTCAGGAATCGGGCCTGCTCCGGATCACGACGCCGCGAACCACGCCACCTGGTGCTCAACGGTGCACCCCACATGCTCGTCATGGCACGCAAGCCTACGGTGTCAGAACACACAGCCTACGGTCTGCCTCGCCCGGAGCGTGAAACACCCGGCCCGATACGCTGGCGAGTCGAATCCGACAGTCCTGAAGGAGTTGAGCGATGCGGGGTGCCCGGCGAGCTGCGGTGCTGACGGCGACGGCAGCACTGGCGTTGAGCGGGTGCGGTAGCGATAACGGTGGACCGTACTCGCCCGGTGCGTGGCCGGGACGCCATTCGGACGCGCGCAACAGCAACACGACCGTCAGCGACGGGCTCGACGACGTCACATCCTCGTGGTCGCGGGCGACCGGTGGCGCTGTGGGATCACCGGCGACGGTGGCACCGAACGGCCAGATCACCATCACCTCGGCCACGGAGGCGGGCTGCAACATCTTCTCGTACCAGATGGACAACGGGCGTAAACGCTGGTGCACACGTCTCGGTCCAGGGGTGGCAGACGTCAGCCCGGTGGCGGACGACGTCGCCAACGTATATGTCGGCGAGGCGGGTGGCCTGTTCTCGTTCACCGAGAACGGCCAGCGCCGGTGGCGCATCCCGGTGAGCGGTACCCCGCGCGCGGCGCAGTTCGCAGGCGACGAAAGCCTCGTCGTGATCACCCATTTCGGTCAGGTCAACATCGTCGATCCGCAGACCGGGATGCTCCGTGCACCCCTGTTCGATCTGGTCCCGATCCCCGGGGTCGCAGACGGCACGAACATTCCGCGTCAGGATCCCGACCACGGCCTGGCCGGATGCTTCGGCGGCTCCCCCGACTGCCCCGTCGCGACCACCCCCGCCATCGACCAGGACACCGGCCGGATCTTCACGACCGTGTGGCGCCCCGGCGCCGACCGCGCCGCGCTGGTCGCTCTGCGATACCCGGGCGGCGACAACCCTGTGGTCACCGAGGAATGGTCGAACGTCGATCTTCCGGGCGGCGCCACGACAAGTCCGGCGCTCTCGGCCGATGCCACCACCGTCTACGTCCACGACGGCGAGGGCGCGTTGTGGGCCATCGATGCCGAGACGGGACAGCCCAGGTGGAATCACGATCTCGGATACACCCCGGCGACAGGCCCTGCAGTCGCCGATGACGGGCTGCTCGTGATGTCGGCCGGCGGCACTTCCGGTGCCCTGACCGCCCTGCGCGACACCGGCGACGGCGTCGAGGCCGCGTGGGACCGCAACGATGTCCGGCAGGCCGGTGTCCCGGCACTCACGGCGAACGGTCGCGGCTACACGGTCACCCAGAGCGACGACGGCCTCACTGCGCTCGTGTTCGACGTGGCCGACGGTCGGACCCTCGACGAGGAGCCCCTCCCCGACGCAACCGGATTCTCGGTGGGGACGGCGGTCGGACCGGACGGTCAGCTTGTCGCCACTACCCTGTCTGGCGAGATGTACGTGCTGGACGGCTCCGAGGACTGAGTGCCCGTGTGCACCGCGAGCATCTCAGCGGCTCGGTGTGCACACGAACGCCACAGGTGTCCGGCCGACGCGGGTGAGCACGATGCTGAGCGCGCGGTCGCCGCGCAGCTTCAATCGCGGGCGTAGCTGCGCGGGGTCGACGTCGACCCCGCGCACCAGGATCTCGGCCGAACCACACTCGTGGTGAGTCAGTGCCTGCCGAAGGCTCTTCTCCGAGTACTTCAGCTGCTCGAGAATTCGGAAGCCACGCACTCCATCGGGAAGTGCGTTGCCGGTGAGATAGGCGATGCGCGGATCCAACTGCCACAGACCGTGTGTCGCGGCGTAGTGCCGTACCAGACCCGCGCGCACGATCGCGCCGTCCGGGTCGACGATCCAATGCCCGGGCGCCTGCTCCGGGATGTCGTCGGGCATTTCGTCGGTGACCTCGAAAGTCGGCCCGTCCGACCTCAGAACGGTGGCGCGACGGCGGATCCCCGGCTCACTCAGTCCAGGCGAGTAGAGGCAGGCCTCACGCACACCCGAATCGAGCGACACGATCTCGACCTCGCCGTCCCAGCCGAGCTTGCCGAAATCGAGACCCGGAGCACACTTCACGGCGAGGTCACGGCCTGAATAGGCATCGAGAAGGTCGGGCAGCGGGGGCTGCAGCGCGGCGGGATCGTGAGTGCGCCGCCCGCCGGACCTGCGCGCCGGGTCGGCGATCACCGTGGTTCCGCGTGTCACCGGCCGCAGCGCGTCGGCTCGCACCAGATGGGCCGCGGGAACATTGTGGGCCGCCATCGCGAGGCGCACCTCGTCGAGGTCGCTCCCCACGACGGTGGTGGCCGTCCCTACCAGCGCGGCCAGTTCCGCTCCCACCGAGCAGGTCACGTCGTGAACCTGCCGCCCTGCGAGCCGGCGCGCTCGGTGAGCGGCGACCGGCGACGGGGTCGCCTGTTGCACCGCGTCGTCGGTCAGCAACAACCCGTGCGCGCCCTCGAGTTTGGTTGCGGCCTTTCGGCGAGCGAGCACCGTCTCGACGAGCGGCGCCGCACGATCGCCGAAACGCGTACGCGCCCAGCCGATATCCGACAGGCGCGTACGCGTCGACAGTTCCCGGCCGTCGACAGCGGACAATGCTGCGACGCCCTTGTCCGACGTCAGATACTCGACATCGGCGAGCGTGAACTCGTAACCCAACTACTTGCCGGGCTTCACGCCGGTGATCATCACGTTGTAGAAGAAGTTGCGCGGGACGACGTGCTTGAGCACGTTCTCGTCGACCCAGCTGAGAGTCTTCCAGCCACCGAACGCGAACTTGGCCCAGTTCCAGCCCAACTTCTCCTCGGGAACCGCGGCCTCGAAGGTGCGGACCGGCCAACCGAGCAGTGCGGCTGCGAATTCTTCGCTCGAGGCCTTGACCTCGACTGCGCCCGCCGAGGTGGCGAGCTTCTCGAGATCCGCAGGATCGAACGTGTGCAGGTCGACGACCGCCTCGAGCGCCGCAGCGCGCGAGGACTCGTCCAGTTCGGTCTGTGGGCGACGCCAGTCGCTCAGGAACGGAAGCTTGGTGACAGTGGTGGTCGCCTCCCAGGTGATGCGACCCAGCCACCGTGCGTAGAAGTTGCCGACGGTGCTGGGTTCACCCGCGAAGACGAACCGTCCGCCCGGCTTGAGCACACGCAGCACCTCGCGCAGCGACTGCTCGACGTCGGGAATATGGTGCAGCACCGCGTGCCCGACGACGAGATCGAAGGTGTCGTCCTCGTAGGGAATGGTTTCGGCGTCGGCGACCCGGCCGTCGACATCGAGCCCGAGGTTCTCCGCATTGCGCAACGCAACCTTGACCATGCCGGGCGACAGGTCGGTGACCGACCCGCTCTTCGCGACCCCGCCCTGCATCAGGTTGAGCAGGAAGAAGCCCGTGCCGCAACCGAGTTCCAGGGCGCGCGCGTACGGCAACTGCTGCTCACCGGCCGCCAGGTCGAAGCGACCGCGAGCGTAATCGATACACCGTTCGTCGTAGGAGATCGACCACTTCTCGTCGTAGGTCTCGGCTTCCCAGTCGTGATAGAGCACCTGAGCGAGCTTGGAGTCCTCGAGAGCAGCCGCGACCTGTTCGGCGGTAGCGTGCGGGTTCGGCGCGGGATCGGTCCCGTCGGTCCTGCTTGCAGTCATGACGGAGATCCTACCCGGCAGTAAGCTCTCGACAAGTGGCCCGTCCCGGCGATTATTTGCCCAGGAATTCGGCCTTGCCGGGCCCGTTCTCGATGAACGACTTCATACCGATCGTACGGTCCTCGGTAGCGAACAGCCCGGCGAAGACGTGCTGCTCGATCTTCAGGCCGGTGTCGAGATCGGTGTCCAGTCCCTGATCGATCGCGGCCTTCGCTGCAGCGAGTGCGCGGCCCGCGCCCTTGGTGAATTGGGAGGCCCAGGTGCGAGCAGCGTCGTACACCGCGTCGGGTGCGACGACCTCGTCGACGAGCCCGATCGACTTGGCTTCGTCGGCCCCGACGAAGCGACCCGTGAAGACGATGTCCTTGGCCTTCGACGGCCCGACGAGACGCGCGAGGCGCTGGGTTCCGCCACCGCCGGGGATGATCCCGAGCAGCACCTCGGGGGTACCGACCTTGACGTTGTCGCCGGCGATACGGCGATCCGCGCCGAGTGCGAGTTCGAGACCGCCGCCGAGCGCGTACCCGGTGAGCGCCGCTACGGTGGGCTTCGGGATATCGGCGACAGCACCGAGAGCGGACTGCAGATCATCGATGATCTTGCTCATCTGTACGTAGCTCAGGTCGGCCATTTCCTTGATGTCGGCACCGGCGGCGAAGACCTTCTCGCCGCCGTACACGATCACGGCTTTGACATCGTCGCGCACGGTGGCTTCACGCGCGGCGTCCCGGATCTCCTCCTGGACCTGACGGTTCAGGGCATTCATCGGGGGGCGGTCCAGCCGGATCGTGCCGATGCCGTCGGAAACCTCGAGTGTCACGAATTCAGCCATGCGTCACAGACTAGAGGTCCCCGGGTGTGCCGTCTCGACAAGGCCGGTGGCCGCCTCGACGAGCCGGGTCAGATGTCGTCACGATTCGCCCAGGGATGCGGGCCGCCGCCGTCGTAGTAGCCCTCGTCGCCGTCGAACGCGATGTGGATCCCGGTGTCGGTCCGGCTCATGATCGGCAGGATCGTGGGGATCTTCGGTTCGGCCGCCAGGATCTCGGCAACCGTCGCGTACTTCGACAGCTCGGTGAGCTGAGCCCAGGTGGGGGGAAGCAACACCGACCGACCGGATCTCCAGTGTTCGAGTGATTCTGCGGGGGTCTGCCAGAGCACGTGTTCGGCCTCGCTGGTCTCGCCGTCGGCGTTCTGCCCTTCCGGGGCGGCGGCCACGAAGAAGTGCGTGTCGTAGCGCCGCCGCTCACCGAGCGGGGTGATCCAGCGCGCCCACGGGCGCAGTAGATCTGCGCGCAGGACGAGTCCTTCGCGGGTGAGGAAATCGCCGAAGGACAGTTCGCGGGCCTCGAGTTGCCCGCGCGCCTGCGCGTGGGGTGCGGTGTCGGCCAGCACCGACTCGGGGTCCTGCCCGGCGAGCAGGACACCACACTCTTCGAATGTCTCCCGCACCGCGGCCAGCACCAGCGCCTGCGCCCGCGCCGGTGTGACATCGAAGCGCTGCGCCCACCACTGGACATCGCGCCCGGTCCACCGCACCGAAGCCTCACTGTCGCTTCTGTCGACACCGCCGCCCGGGAACACGGTCATGCCGCCCGCGAAGTCCATACCCACTACACGCTGGAGGAGGAAGACTTCGACCCCCCGTGCCGAGTCCCGGACGAGCATGACAGTGGACGCGTCCTTCACCGGCACGGATTCGGGGTCGAAGGCGGTTGTTGAGCGTTCGTTAGGCATGGCCGGAGCCTAATCGATCCGGCCCGCGCGAACCCGCCCGGTCTCACCCGCGGCGGTGCCGCCCGGGCTCGCTCGTGCGGCGGGCGAAGAAGCGATCGTCGACCTTCTCCAGGGTGATCGACTGGCTGAACGCAGCGCTGAGGTTCTCCGCTGTGATCACATCGTCGATCAGACCCTGCGCAACGACCCCGCCCTCCTTGAGGAGCATCGCGTGGGTGAAGCCCGGCGGTATCTCTTCGACGTGGTGAGTGATGAGGACCGTTGCCGGCGCGTCCGGGTCGGCTGCGAGTGTCGCGAGCCGCGCTACCAACTCTTCGCGTCCACCGAGATCCAGGCCCGCAGCCGGTTCGTCGAGCAGAAGCAGTTCCGGATCCGTCATGAGGGCGCGGGCTATGAGGACCCGCTTGCGCTCCCCTTCGGAGAGCGTTCCGTAGGTGCGCCCGGCCAAGTGCTCGGCGCCGAGACTCTCGAGCATCTCCACCGCGCGCGAGGTGTCGATGTCGTCGTACTTCTCCCGCCACCGGCCCAGCACGCCGTACCCGGCAGAGATCACCAGATCGACGACCAACTCGTCGCGGGGGACGCGATTGGCGAGCGCGGACGACGACAGTCCGATACGAGGCCTCAGTTCCGACAGGTCGGTGCGGCCGAATGTCTCGGCCAGCACGTGCGCGGTGCCGGACGTCGGGAAGTCCTCGGCGGCTGCGACGCGCAGCAACGACGTCTTACCCGCGCCGTTCGGGCCGAGCACCACCCAACGCTCGTCGAGTTCCACCTTCCAGGTCACGGGCCCGACGAGGACATTTCCACCTCGCCGCACCAAAACGTCTTCGAATTCGATGAGCAGATCGGGATCAGGTTGTGCCACGCCGTCCATCTTCGCTCACGCCCGGACTCGGGACACGGCAGGATCTCCTTCGTGTCGTCATCCACTCGTGTGCACGCCCAGTCCGACTACGCCGCGGAGCCCGATCGGTCGCCGTTCCCGCTCGGCGCGACGCCGGTCGAGGGCGGTACCCGCTTCGCCGTCCACGCTCCCCATTGCGACCGGCTGCAGGTGTGCCTGATCGACGGCGACGGTCGGGAACACCGTGTCGACCTGCCCGATCGCACATTCGGTATTTGGCACGGCACAGTCCCCGGGGTCGGCCCCGGTCGGCGATACGGCTATCGCGCGTACGGGCCGTGGCGTCCGCACGACGGCCTCCGCACCAATCCGCACAAGATCCTGCTCGATCCGTGGGGCCGTCGGGTCACGGGTACCGATCTGCGGAACGACTCCGCGGACGCAGCCCGACTGCTCGCGTACGACGACGATCCCTTCGGCTCGATGTCCACCGCCGATTCGCTCGGGCACACGCCACTGTCCGTCGTCACCGCGGCCGCCTCCTTCGATACGGCCCCGAGCGATACGGCCTCGAGCGATACGGCCCCGAGCGATACGGCCCCGAGCGATACGGCACAGCATCGGCGACCGCGGACTCCGTGGGAGGACACCGTCATCTACGAACTGCACGTCGGTTCGTACACGGCCGTGCATCCCGGCGTGCCGAGCGCGCTTCGGGGTACCTATCTCGGACTGGCCCACCCGGCGGTGATCGGCTACCTCGTGCACCTCGGTGTCACCGCGGTCGAACTCCTGCCGGTGAATGCGTTCATGACCGAACCCCCGGTCCGGGCCCGGGGAATGCGCAACCACTGGGGGTACTCGACCGCGTCGTTCTTCGCACCACACCCCGGTTACGCGGTGACACCGGGCGACGAGATCGCAGAGTTCCGCGCGATGGTCGCAGCACTGCACGACGCGGGAATCGAGGTGATCCTCGACGTGGTCTTCAACCACACGTGCGAGTGGTCTGTCGCGGGACCGAGCCTGTCGTGGCGGGGGCTCGACGCTCCCGGCTACTACCTTCTGGACGACGACGGCCACGACATCGATCTGACGGGCTGCGGCAACACCGTCGACGGTGCGTCGCCGATCGCGGTGCGGATGGTGTGTGACAGCCTGCGCTACTGGGCGACGGACATGGGCGTCGACGGCTTCCGGTTCGATCTTGCGAGTGCGCTGGGACGTCCGGACGGCGGCGCGTTCGATGCGCGCGCCGCGTTGTTCACCGCCATCACTTCCGACCCCGTGCTCACCGACCGCAAACTCATCGCGGAACCGTGGGATGCGACAGCGGAGGGCTATCAGCTCGGCCGGTTCGGTGTGCAGTGGTCGGAGTGGAACGATCGCTACCGCGACGCCACTCGACGTTTCTGGGCACGAAATTCGGGAGTGCGTGAGATCGCGTCGCGCCTGACAGGGTCGGAGGACCTGTATCGACGCCATGAGCGCCAGCCGTGGATGTCGATCAACTATGTCACCGCGCACGACGGGTTCACCGTCGCCGACGCAGTCTCGTTCACGCACAAGCACAACGATGCGAACGGTGAGGAGGGCCGGGACGGGTCCGACCACAACGAGTCGGTGAACCACGGCATCGAGGGACCGACCGGCGACCCCGCGGTCCTCGCCGCGCGCGCCCGTCACGTCCGCGCCCTGCTTGCCACACTGCTGCTCTCGACAGGAACCCCGATGCTGCTCGCCGGCGACGAGTTCGGACACTCCCAGGGCGGCAACAACAACGCGTACTGCGTTCCTGCCGGGACGCCGGTGTCCGAGGCCTGGCCGCTCGACTGGGAACACGCCGATCATGAACGCATCGAGTTCGTCCGTGCTCTGTTGGAACTGCGGCGAAGGGTACCCGTACTCCGGCAACGTCGATTCTTCGACGGCCGGGCCCGCACCGTCGGCTATCCCGATCTGGTGTGGTTCGGACGCGACGGCATCGAACTGCAGGATGCCGACTGGCACGACGACGACCGCCACACGGTGCAGGCATGGCTCGACGGATCGGAGCTGGGAACGGTGACGCCGACGGGAAAACCGTTACCCGACAGCAGCGGTCTGTTCGTCCTGCACGCCGGTGATGCGACGAGCGTGACGTTGGCGGGCCCCGAGTGGTACCACGGCGACATCCGATGTGTGTTCGATTCATCCGCAGTCGACGGGCGTCCGGTCGAGTCCGCGGCATATCGCGTGGGCTCGTCGTTCTCTCTGACGGGCCCGACTGTGCTGGTGTTCCGGATCGCGGGCTGACGACCCCGGTCGTGGACGGCGGTCGTCAGCCCGCAGTGACGATCAGGACGCAGTGACGATCAGGACGCAGTGACGATCAGGACGCAGTGACGATCACGGTCATCGAGCCGGGTTCGACCTCGGTGAAGCCGGCGTCGCGCACCGGGACGCCGGTGCCTTCGGCGGCCATGACGACGAGTTCGGCCCACCGGTCGCGATCCGCATCACGAACCGCACACCGAAAACCTGTCGCCGCCCACGCCCGCGCCGAGTCGACGTCGAGCGCGCCGGCCAGCAGCATGGAGGCGTGGCCGACCTGTGCGGCGGCCTTGCCCACGGTCATCCCGAGTGCTGCGTTGACCCACAGGACCGGCACGCCGTCGGGGACATCGCCCGGGTCGTCGTGCGGGAGGTCCGTGCCGCCGATCTGCAACCGCGCGATCCGCGGATCGAGTCGGCCGACGGGGCCCGGGACGAGCGCGCGGGCCTGCGCACCGTCACGGTCGACGGTCACGCCGTCGACGTCCTGCGCAGCACGCCAGTGCGCCCCGCGGGCACGGCGGCTCACCTTGCGGATCCGGGCGTCGTTCCACGCGAGGAACGCGTCCTGCCACTCACCCGCTGCACCGTCCTCCCCGGCACCGACCCGAGGGTCCAGGCACAGTGCAACCGTCGCGACGGCCGCGGCCTCGAGCAGCGCGCTCCGGGCGGGAGGCTCGGCTTTGGGAATGTGCAGCACGAGAGGCATCGCGAGCACCGCGGACGGATCGTCCGGATCCTCCCGGTGACCGTACCCGCGGGCGAGTACGCCGTGCCTGGATTCGAATCCGGGATCGGCGAAGACCGGATGCGGCTCAGGCACCGTGCTCGATCGGGACACGCCGGAGCGTTCCGTCGCCGCGGTCGGCTGCTTCGATCTCCTCGCGCGTCACGCCCAGGACGAAAAGAACGGCGTCCAGGTACGGGTAGGACAGCGCGGTATCGGCGACCTCACGCAATGCGGGCTTCGCATTGAAGGCGATACCGAGGCCGGCTGCACTGAGCATGTCGATGTCGTTGGCACCGTCGCCGACTGCCACGGTCTGCTCGATCGGGACGCCGGCGTCATCGGCGAATTCCCGGAGCGCCCGCGCCTTCGCCGCGCGGTCCACGACATCGCCGATGACCTTGCCGGTGAGCTTGCCGTCGACGATCTCGAGGGTGTTGGCGCGCACGAAGTCGAGTTCGAGATCATGCGCGAGTCCTTCGATGACCTGACGGAATCCGCCCGAGACGACGCCGCAGCGGAATCCGAGACGACGCAGCGTGCGGATCGTGGTGCGTGCACCGGGCGTCAATTCGATCTGCTCGGCGACCTCGTCGATCACGCTGGCGGGCAGCCCCTCGAGAGTGGCCACGCGCTGCTCGAGCGATTCGGTGAAATCGAGCTCCCCGCGCATCGCCGCTTCGGTGACGGCGCGGACCTTGTCCTCGACTCCGGCATGGGCGGCGAGCATCTCGATGACCTCGCCCTGGACGAGTGTCGAGTCGACATCGAACACGATCAGGCGCTTGGAGCGGCGCGCGAGGCCACCGCGCTCGACGGCGATGTCGACGTCGAGTCCCGCCGCGAGTTCCGCGAGCGCCTTGCGCAATGCTTCGTCGGCGTCGGCGCCCTGGTCGGTGGCGGTGACCATCAATTCGAGGCCGGTGAGCGGATAGTCGGCGATACCGCGGATCGAGTCGATGTTCGCCCCGAGCGAGGCGAGCGTGCGGCCGACGGAGCGCATGGCTCGGGCGCTGACGGGGCTGCCGAGCACGACGACGGCATGGGTGGAGACTGCGCGGCCGTTCTCGGGGCGGGCCCCGACCTCGACATCGGCGTTCATGCCGATGGTGGCCATGGCCGCCTCGACCTCGTCCTGCAGGGCTTCGGGGTCGCCGGGGCATACCACCACTACGCCGAGCGTGAGCCGCCCCTTGATGACGACCTGCTCGACATCGAGCAGGTCCACGTCGTGGCGGCTCAACGCCGCGAACAGCACCGAGGTCACACCGGGATGGTCCGGGCCCGTCACCGTCACGAGCACAGTGGTCTCAGACGCCACTACGTCTCCGATCTTCGTCAGTCGAATCGTGCACGGGTCGAAGCACGTGCGCACCCATTGTTGCAGTCGCGTGCGCCCCCGACGTGCGGGGGTTCGGCGCGCGAGAACCGGCTTCGCACCCGGACGACGAAGACCCCGCCCGTGGTCGTGGGCGGGGTCTTCGTTACCGGTTCGGAGGGGTGGTGCGTCTAGCTCTCACCGGCGCGCGGGTGGTCGCCGGGAGTTCGATCCGCGCCCTCGAGCACATTCACGTTGTGCTTGTGGCTACCCGGTCCGACATGCGCTTCGGCGCGCATCCGCTCCACCATGTGCGGGTAGTGCAGCTCGAACGCGGGGCGCTCCGAGCGGATCCGCGGCAGCTCCGTGAAGTTGTGGCGCGGCGGCGGGCAGCTGGTGGCCCACTCGAGCGAGTTGCCGTAGCCCCACGGGTCGTCGACCGTGACGACCTGGCCGTATCGGTAGCTCTTGAAGACGTTCCACATGAAAGGCAGTGTCGAGGCGCCGAGGACGAAGGCACCGATCGTCGACACGATGTTCAGGTTGGTGAACCCGTCGGTCGGGAGATAGTCGGCGTAGCGGCGGGGCATGCCCTCGTTGCCGAGCCAGTGCTGCACCAGGAACGTCAGGTGGAAACCGACGAACGTGAGCCAGAAGTGCCACTTGCCGAGACGCTCGTCCATCATCCGGCCCGTCATCTTCGGGAACCAGAAGTAGATGCCGGCGTAGGTGGCGAACACGACGGTGCCGAACACCACGTAGTGGAAGTGCGCGACGACGAAGTAGGTGTCGTGCAGGTGGAAGTCCAGCGGCGGGCTCGCGAGGATGACGCCGGACAGGCCGCCGAAGAGGAAGGTGATCAGGAACCCGACCGAGAACAGCATCGGTGTCTCGAATGTGATCTGGCCCCGCCACATGGTGCCGATCCAGTTGAAGAACTTCACGCCCGTCGGCACCGCGATCAGGAACGTCATGAACGAGAAGTACGGGAGCAGCACTGCGCCGGTGGCGTACATGTGGTGCGCCCACACCGCGATCGACAGGGCCGCGATGGCGATCGTCGCGTACACCAGACCGGTGTAACCGAAGATCGGCTTACGGCTGAAGACCGGGAAGATCTCGGAGACGATGCCGAAGAACGGCAGCGCGATGACGTAGACCTCGGGATGGCCGAAGAACCAGAACAGGTGCTGCCACAGGAGCACACCACCGGTGGCCGGGTCGTAGATGTGGCCACCGAGGTGACGGTCGACGAACAGGCCCATGAACGCGGCGGTCAGCAGCGGGAAGACCAGCAGGATCAGGATGCTGGTGATCAGGATGTTCCAGGTGAAGATCGGCATCCGGAACATCGTCATGCCGGGGGCACGGAGGCACACGACGGTGGTGATGAAGTTGACACCACCGAGGATGGTGCCCAGGCCCATGACGCCGAGGCCGAGGATCCAGAAGTCTGCGCCGACGCCCGGGGAGTGCAGCTCACTGGTGAGCGGCGTGTACGCCGTCCAGCCGAAGTCTGCAGCGCCGCCGGGGGTCACGAAGCCGAGCATCACGATCGTCGCGCCGAACAGGTACAGCCAGTAGCTGAACGCGTTCAGTCGCGGGAACGCCACGTCGGGCGCGCCGATCTGCAACGGCAGGATGTAGTTCGCGAATGCGAACACGACAGGGGTCGCGTACATCAGCAGCATGATCGTGCCGTGCATCGTGAACAGCTGGTTGAACTGCTCGTTCGACAGGAACTGCAGGCCCGGAACCGCGAGCTCGGCGCGCATCAGCAGGGCCATAAGGCCACCGATGAGGAAGAACGACACCGAGGTGATCAAGTACATGATCCCCAGATCCTTGGGATCTGTGGTCGTGATCATCTTGTAGATGAACGAACCCTTGGGTCCCTGCCGCGGCGGGTATGGCCTTGCTGCAGCTATCTCTGGGACTGGCTGGGGCGCTACGGCAGTCACTAATCCTCCTGAATGCGCGCTCGACTCGGGCTGGAGGCGAACGGTCTCTCTGGCTTGCGCTCATCGAATCGTAGACCGTGCGCGCACCACTCGTTAACCGGGTCCTACTCGCTGTCGTACTCGGGCGTCACACTACCGCCGAAGCAGCGATCGGTGCACGAGCGAATCGCCGCATCGCGCCCGTCACGCACATCCGAGTGACACACATCACGTCGCGTCGGAATCGGTCGCGCGGAGGCGCGTTTCCGCGCGGCTCACTATGGCAGGATCGCCGGGGCCGATCTGCACAAGCGATAGTCTGATTCGTCCCCTCGACAGGAAGTGGTGGAATTGCCCGCGCACCGTGTCCGCATCGTCGCTCTCGCCGCCACCACGGCCGCCCTCGCGCTCGCCGGCTGTTCGGCTCCGGCCGACGACCCGGCCTCCGAGATCGTGCGCACCACCACCCGCATCGCGGGCGCCGCGGTGGTCGGTATCGAACGCGACACGACGACGGCGTGCGCGCTGCCGAGCCCCACCGACCCCGGTCTGCCCGCCGGCAGCACGCACGGTGTCATCCACACCGCCGGCGTGTCCGAGGTCCCGAACGATCCGCAGCGGATCGTCGTCCTCGACGCGGCGTCACTCGACGCCGTGTGCGCACTGGGACTGTGGGAGCGGGTCGTCGGCGTGGGCATCGCCCCGGACGAACGCCCCGAATACCTCGGTACGGGTGTCTCGGAGATTCCCGCCATCGGTTCGGCCGGCTCCCCCGATCTCGCTGCGATCGAGCAGGCCCGACCGGATCTCATCGTCGGCGCAGCGGCCGACACAGGACTCTACGATTCGTTGTCGTCCGTCGCACCGACCGTCGTCGTCGGTTCCGACCAGGTGTTCTGGCGGCAACAGTTCGAGCGCGTCGGCGAGTCGCTGGGCCGGTCCGAGGCGGCACGCAGGGTGCTCGAGGAGTACTCCCTCGCAGCGAGTGAACTCGGTCGCGAACTCACCTCGTCGCAGACACAAGCGTCTCTCGTGCGCTTCACCGGCGACGGACCCACCATCGACGGCACCGCGTCATTCCCCGGTCAGGTCCTTGCCGACCTGGGGGCCGCGAGACCGGCCCCCCAGCGGTTCGGGGTCGAGGACGGTCGCGCATACCGACCACTCGACACCGAGGACCCATCGCCTGCCGACGGAGATGTGATCTTCGTCCGATTCGACGGACCGGACGGCCTCGATCGGGGTACGGAGTACATGAAGCGGGACGAGTGGCTCGATCTCGGTGCCGTCACCGACAACCGGCTGTTCTCCGTCTCGGACGAGGTGTGGTCCACGCCCGGCCCGGTCGCGGCCCACGCAGTACTCACAGATCTGAGGGACTCGCTCAATGGCTATTCGAACTGACATCACCGCAGGTATCCGCCGGATCGGGATCACGCTCGCGGGCGCACTCACGCTGGGCACACTGGTCGTCGCACCGGCTACCGCCCAGCCTGTCGTCCACCCGGACATCGAGGTGTTCGCCGCCGACGGTGTGACTCCTCTCGGCGACACTCCCGTCCATGAAGGCGACACGGTGGTCGTCCGCGGTACCGGGTTCGACCCCGAGGCCAACCGCACCGGCGGACTGCCCCTTCCGGTGCCGCCCGGTGTTCCGCATGGCACCTTCGTCTCGTTCGGCGGCTTCTCCGAGCACTGGCGCCCGTCCGAGGACGCACCCACCGAGAGTCGCGCCACGGTGCGCTCCACCAATGCGTGGGTGTTGTCGGAGCGTGCCCTGAACCAGGTTCCGGATCGGCCGTTCGACATGCGCCGCACGGTGCGGCAGCAATGGGTTCCGCTCGCCGACGACGGTTCGTTCGCGGCAACGATCACCATCGACGCCCCCGAGACCGTTCCCGATGATGCCCGGTACGGCATCTACACCTTCGGAGCGGCCGATGCCGTCAACGCCGAGCAGGAGCTGGCGGTGCCGGTGAACTTCGATCCCTCCCCCGGACCGAACGCCCCGGTGGCACCGTCCCAGGATCTCGTGTGGGGATTCGCACCCGGATACAGCGACCTCGTCACGGGAACTACGCAGGGCTCGGTCGTCGGCAGCGACGGCGCCTCGGTCCGCGACGACGGGACGATGACCTTCGAGCTCTCCGAGGCACGGATCGACACGACCACGGGCTTCGGACGCATCGAGTACCGAGGCACGGTCGTGTCGTTCACACGCTTCCATCTGCTCGAGATCGCGCTCGCGAATCCGTGGATCGAGTTCACCGCCGATGGCACCTACCTCACCGCGGAGTCCTCGACCGGCGATCAGGTGGGCACCGACTCGATGAGCCGCGTCACGCTCGCCCGGCTCGATACACCCGCCGAGGGTGGACGCACCGAGTGGAGCGACGTGCCGGCCCAGTTTGCGGTGCCGCTGCAGCCGACCGTCCTGCTCCCGTACTCGGGGCAGGCCGCCTCCCCGGTGTCGTTCCACTTCTGAGGCGTTGGGATAGACACGCATGCCCATCCCTGATTTCGTCGCTGCCCTCCGCACTCACGTCGGCCATGACCCGCTGTGGTTGTCCGGGGTGAGCGCAATCGTCCTCGACGATGACGGGCGCGTCCTGCTCACCCGCCGCGCCGACAACGGCAAGTGGGCGGTGGTGTCGGGCATTCTCGAGCCCGGTGAGGAGCCGGCCGCTGCGGCGGTCCGCGAAGTGGCGGAGGAAACCGGGGTCCACGCCGAGATACTCCGGCTCACGAGCGTCGACGTCACCGAGCCGATCACCTATCCCAACGGAGACGTCGCGCAATATCTGGACGTCTCGTTCGTGATGCGCGCGACCGGCGGGTCCGCCCGGGTCGGCGACGACGAGAATCTCGAGGTGGCGTGGTTCGCGCCGGACGAGTTGCCGACGCTTCTCGCTGCAACGTCAGCGCTGCTCCTGGGGAAAGCGCTCGCGGACCGCAGGGAAGCGTGGTTCCGCTACCCCTGACAGCCCTCGGGACTCTTGCAACCGATACGGACATGCACCCGCTTCCAGGAAGGGGGTGCATGTCCGTATGTGGGGCTTCTACACGGGAATCAGAAGTCCCAGTCCTCGTCTTCGGTGACGACAGCTTTGCCGATCACGTACGAGCTGCCCGACCCCGAGAAGAAATCGTGGTTCTCGTCGGCGTTCGGGGACAATGCCGACAGGATCGCCGGGTTCACGTCTGCCTCGTCCTTCGGGAACAGCGCCTCGTAGCCGAGGTTCATCAGCGCCTTGTTGGCGTTGTAGCGCAGGAACTTCTTGACGTCCTCGGTCAGCCCCGCTTCGTCGTACAGGTCCGAGGTGTAGTGGGTCTCGTTGTCGTACAGTTCCAGCAGCAGATCGAAGACCCACTCCTTGAGCTCGTCGCGCTCTGCCTGCGAAACCTTTTCGAGGCCCTTCTGGTACTTGTAACCGATGTAGTAGCCGTGCACCGCCTCGTCCCGGATGATCAGGCGAATCACGTCGGCAGTGTTGGTGAGCTTGGCCCGCGAAGACCAGTACATCGGCAGGTAGAAGCCCGAGTAGAACAGGAACGACTCGAGCAGCGTCGAGGCGGCCTTGCGCTTGAGCGGATCGTCGCCCTGGTAGTAGTCGAGAATGATCTGCGCCTTGCGCTGCAGGTGCTCGTTCTCCTCCGACCACCGGAACGCATCGTCGATCTGGCGGGTCGAGCAGAGCGTCGAGAAGATCTGCGAGTAGCTCTTGGCGTGCACCGACTCCATGAACGCGATGTTCGTCAGCACCGCTTCCTCGTGCGGCGTGACCGCGTCGGGGATCAGCGACACGGCACCGACGGTGCCCTGGATCGTGTCGAGCAGGGTCAGGCCGGTGAACACGCGCATGGTGAGCTGCTGTTCGTATTCGGTGAGCGTGCCCCACGACGGGATGTCGTTGGAGACCGGCACCTTCTCGGGCAGCCAGAAGTTGCCGGTGAGGCGATCCCACACCTCGGAATCCTTCTCGTCGGGAACGCGGTTCCAGTTGATCGCCGACACGCGGTCGATCAACTTGATCCGGGCCCCGTCTGCGGGTGAATGCGATACAGAGGTCATCGGTTACCTACCTGAATGTCGTCGTGGGACGGGAGCTGCCGGGTGGTTCAGAGCATGCAGGAGACGCAACCATCCACCTCAGTCCCCTCCAGCGCAAGCTGCCGCAGGCGGATGTAGTACAGAGTCTTGATTCCCTTGCGCCACGCGTAGATCTGGGCCTTGTTGACATCGCGAGTGCTGACGGTGTCCTTGAAGAACAGTGTCAGCGACAGGCCCTGGTCGACGTGCTGGGTGGCCGCCGCGTAGGTGTCGATGATCTTTTCGTACCCGATCTCGTACGCGTCCTGGTAGTAGTCCAGGTTGTCGTTGGTCAGGTACGGCGCGGGGTAGTAGACGCGACCGATCTTGCCTTCCTTGCGGATCTCGATCTTCGACGCCACCGGGTGGATGGAGCTGGTGGAGTTGTTGATGTACGAGATCGATCCGGTCGGCGGGACGGCCTGGAGGTTCTGGTTGTAGATGCCGTGCTCCTGCACGGACGCCTTCAGCTCGCGCCAATCGCTCTGGGTGGGGATGGTCACGCCTGCGTCGGCGAACAGGGCGCGAACGCGATCCGTCTCCGGCTCCCAGGCCTGCTCGGTGTACTTGTCGAAGAACTCACCCGACGCGTACTTCGACTCCGGGAACCCCTTGAAATGGGTGCCGCGTTCGATAGCGATCCGGTTCGATGCGCGCAGCGCGTGGAACAGCACCGTGTAGAAGTAGATGTTCGTGAAGTCGATACCCTCGGCCGAGCCGTAGTAGATGCGCTCGCGCGCCAGGTAGCCGTGCAGGTTCATCTGGCCGAGTCCGATGGCGTGGGACTCGTTGTTGCCCTTCTCGATCGACGGCACCGACGCGATGCTCGTCTGATCGGAGACCGCGGTCAGGCCACGGATCGCGACCTCGATGGTATGCGCGAAGTCCGGCGAGTCCATGGTCTTCGCGATGTTGAGCGAGCCGAGGTTGCACGAGATGTCCTTTCCCACATGGCTGTAGGACAGGTCGTCGTTGAACTCCGACGGCGTCGAGACCTGGAGGATCTCGGAGCACAGATTCGAGTGGGTGATCTTACCCGCGATGGGGTTCGCCCGATTGACGGTGTCCTCGAACATCACATACGGGTAGCCGGACTCGAACTGCAGTTCCGCGACCGTCTGAAAGAACTCGCGGGCCTTGATCTTCGACTTGCGGATGCGCTTGTCGTCGACCATCTCGTAGTACTTCTCGGTTACGTCGATGTCGGCGAACGGCTTGCCGTAGACACGTTCGACGTCGTACGGCGAGAACAGGTACATGTCCTCGTTCCGCTTCGCCAACTCGAACGTGATGTCGGGGATCACGACGCCGAGCGAGAGGGTCTTGATGCGGATCTTCTCGTCGGCGTTCTCACGCTTGGTGTCGAGGAATCGGTAGATGTCGGGGTGATGGGCGTGCAGGTACACCGCGCCGGCACCCTGCCGTGCGCCGAGCTGGTTGGCGTACGAGAACGAATCCTCGAGTAGCTTCATGATCGGGATGACGCCCGAGGACTGGTTCTCGATCTTCTTGATCGGGGCACCGTGCTCGCGAATATTACTGAGCAGCAGAGCGACTCCGCCGCCGCGCTTCGACAGCTGCAGCGCCGAGTTGATCGAGCGACCGATCGATTCCATGTTGTCCTCGATACGCAGCAGGAAGCACGACACGGGCTCGCCGCGTTGCTTCTTGCCGGAGTTCAGGAACGTGGGGGTCGCCGGCTGGAATCGACCGGAGATGATCTCGTCGACGAGGTGTCGGGCAAGGATCTCGTCGCCGTCGGCGAGGGTCAGCGCGACCATGCACACACGATCCTCGAACCGCTCGAGGTAACGCTTGCCGTCGAACGTCTTGAGTGTGTACGACGTGTAGTACTTGAACGCACCGAGGAACGTCGGGAATCGGAACTTCTTCGAATAGGCCTGTTGGAAGAGTGATTTGACGAACTCGCGCGAGTACTTGTCCAGGACCTCGGGCTCGTAGTACTTCTCCTCGACGAGGTAGTCGAGCTTCTCGTCGATGTTGTGGAAGAAGACGGTGTTCTGGTTGACATGCTGCAGGAAGTACTGGCGCGCGGCGGCCACGTCCTTGTCGAACTGGATCTCGCCGTTCGGGCCGTACAGGTTCAACATCGCGTTGAGTGCGTGGTAGTCGAGCGACTCGTCTGCCGCGGCGCTCGTGGTCCGAGCGGGATCGGTAATGGTCACAGTGCTGCCCCTACATATCGGAAGGTATGAAATCAGCCGCGCAGCCGGCAGGCGCGCGGTACTCGAGAACTGCGGGCCGAGGCCCGCCTGTGCGTTATGCCGTCCGGAGGCTCTGCCCCCAGAATTGCGCGAGACCATCCCGGACACGCTCGACGTCGTCTGCCGTGCCCATCAGTTCGAACCGATACAGATACGGCACCTTGCACTTTCGCGAAACGATGTCGCCCGCGAAACAGAACGATTCACCGAAGTTGGTGTTCCCCGCCGCGATCACGCCACGGATCAGGTTCCGGTTGCGCTCGTTGTTCAAGAAGCGGATCACCTGCTTGGGCACGAAATTCGTGTCGCGGCCGGTGATGGTGGTGCCGCCCCCGTACGTGGGCAGGATCAGCACGAATGGGTCGTCGACCTCGAACGCACCCTCACGGTCGTGCAGCGGGATCCGGACGGCCGGAATCCCGAGTTTCTGTACGAACCTGTGGGTGTTCTCGGACGCGCTCGAGAAGTACACCAGGGACGTCCCCGGGGTGGACCCCTGCGAGGTCATCGGTACTCACCAACTTTTCGGTCGATTGCGAAGGCCGGCCCGTCGTACCGTTCCGTACTGCTGTCGTGATCCGTGCGGGATCAGGCAGCGACGGCGAGAGCCTTGATGCGATCGGGGCGGAAACCCGACCAGTGATCCTCGCCCGCCACGACGACGGGTGCCTGGAGGTAGCCCAGAGCCATGACGTAGTCGCGGGCTTCGGGGTTCTCGGAGATGTCGACGACCGAGTATTCGATTCCGGCCTTGTCGAGGGCTCGATAGGTGGCGTTGCACTGGACGCAGGCAGGCTTGGTGTAGACGGTGATGTTCATGGGATTCCCCTCTTCAACACGGCCGTGACGGGCCGGACGACTGACTGCTGCGCGATGCTCGAATACCCATCGAACCCGGCCCGATCTCACTTCCCCGAGAGATCCGTGCCGTATGGGCTTCCAACGGTCTCGACACTACACCTTGTGCCCGACAGATACATAGAACCCAGGATGTTGTGAGTTACATTCTTGATATTCCCAGGTCGCCTCACTTTCGCACCGCGGATCGGACGCGTCTGCGGCGTGTCGAGAACCGTCGTCGAGGTGCGGTTCCACACAGTGTGACGCGACCCACCGACAAGTTCCGGTGGGCCGCGTCACGGAACGGTCAGGGCAGCGCTCCGGACACATCCTCCAGGTGCGCCGGCAGTTTCCTCACCCGGACTCCCGTCGCATGCCACAGGGCGTTGACAACAGCCGCCGCGCTTCCGACGATGCCGATCTCACCGACACCACGTGATCCCGTCGGAGTGGCCCGCAGATCGTCCTCGTCCAGCCACGCGGCGTCGATGTTGCCGATGTCGGCGTGAGTGGGCACGTGATAGTCGGCCAGATCGTGATTGACGACGTGTCCGAAACGGCTGTCACGGACGCTCTCCTCGAACAGCGCCATCGAGATCCCGAAACACATCCCACCGATGAACTGCGAGCGGGCGGTGCGTGGATTGATCACCCTCCCCACCGAGAACATCCCCAGCATCCTGGGCACCCTGATCTCACCGGTATCGGCATCGACGCGGACCTCCGCGAAATGCGCGCCGTACGACTGTGCGCGGTAGTGTTCAAGCTCCCGATTATCGCCTGCAGCCGCAGCGATTTCCGCGCCGTCCTCGGGACGATCGCCGAATCGCTTCCGGAACTCCTCCGCCGCCGTCATGATCGCGGTCCCCCACGACGAAGTCCCCGACGAACCACCGGCGACCGTTGCATTGGGCAGTGCGCTGTCACCGATTTCGACCCGCACGTCGTCGGCTCGGCACCCGAGAGCATCCGCAGCGATGAGAGTCAGGGCCGTCCATGCACCTGTTCCGAGATCGGCGGCGCCGATACGCACGACGAACCGGTCGTCCCCCTCGTGTCGGATCGACGCTTCCGAGCCGGGGTTGACCATGTGCGGATAGGTTGCGACCGCGACTCCCGTCCCGGTCAGCCACCGCCCGTGACGCCGGAGCCCAGGCGCGCGGTCGTCCGGATCCCAGCCGAACCGTCGGCCACCTTCGCGGAGGCACTCGACCAGTCTCCGCGACGACCACGGCTTCCCGGTCTCCGGATCCACTTCGGGTTCGTTGCGGATCCGCAGTTCGATCGGGTCGATTCCGCAGGCCTCCGCGAGTTCGTCCATCGCAACCTCCCCGGCGTACATACCGGGGGCTTCCCCGGGCGCCCGCATCCAGAACGGCGCGGGCACGTCCAAGGCCACCGCCCGGTGGGTAGTCCTCAGGTTCGGTACCCGGTACAGGCTCCGCGCCGATACCGCGGCCTGCTCGACGAACTCCGAGACGTGCGACGACTGCGTGTACGCCTCGTGGATCAGTCCTGTGAGCGTCCCGTCACGATCGGCGGCCATGCATACATGCGACGCAGTCGGCGCCCGATAGCCGACGTAGCCGAACATGTCCTGCCGCGTCACCGCGAACTTCACCGCGCGCCCCGGTATCACACGTGCGGCCATCGACGCGAGCACGTCGTGTGCATGAGGCGCGCCTTTCGAGCCGAATCCGCCGCCGATGTACGGGCATATCACCCGGATCCTCGATGGGTCGATCCCGAGGACCGGCGCGAGCGCCTCGACCACCCCGTGCGGATGCTGAGTCGAATCGTAGAGCGTCAACTCGTCGTTCTCCCACAATGCCACCACGGTGTGGGGTTCGAGAGGGTTGTTGTGCTCCTCCGGGGTCGAATACCATTCGTCCACAACCACATCGGCACTACCGAAGGCAGCGTCGACGTTTCCCCGTTCGCTGTCGGCCGGGTATCCGCCGTTGGCCTTCTCCGGTGCATACATCGCGGGGTGATCGCGCCGGAACCCGGTGTCGTGTGGTTGCGGCTCGTACTCGATCGTCAACTCATCGCACGCCTGCCGGGCCACTTCTGGCGTCTCGGCGACCACTGCGGCAATCATCTGCCCTCGATATGCGACATCGGGGCTCTGAAGGACCACGTACTCACCTTCCGCATCCGCTGTCAGCCGCGGAGCGTCGAAGACAGTGAGCACAGCAAGCACACCGGGAACCGCCCGTGCCGCTGTGGTATCGATCTTCCGGACCCGGCCGCGCGCAATCGTTGCGGTCGCGGGAACGAGATACGCCGGATCCGCTACGCGATGCTCGTATGCGTACGGCGCGGTTCCCGTCACCTTTCCGGATCCGTCCAGCCTCGCTGTCGACGTACCGATCGCACGGTCCTCGATGCGGTTCATGCAGACTCCTCACGAGAAATCCGGTCGGCAAGCCCTCGCAGGACCGCGACGACGGTGCGCCGGAGCAGCACCACCTTGAACTCGTTGCCGTCGAGGGGTTGCGCGTGGGCGAGTTCGGCGTCCACCGCTGCGGCGAACACGGCATCACTCGGGTGGTGTCCCAACAGCGCGTCCTCGGCACGATGCGCCCGCCACGGACGGTGGGCGACTCCGCCGAACGCGAGCCTGCACCCACTGATCGCGCCGTCGGTCACCGTCAGTTCCGCCGCTACAGACACCAGGGCGAATGCGAACGCGGCGCGATCTCGGACCTTGCGATAGGTCGACGCGCTGCCCTGCGGCGGAGGAATGTGCACACCCACGATGAGGTCGTCGCGCGCGAGGTCGGTGTCGAGTTCGGGTGTGTCGCCGGGCAGGCGGTACAACTCCTCGATCGGGATGATCCGTTCACCTTCCGGTCCGAGAACCACAGCTTCGGCGTCGAGGGCGAGCAGAGCCACCGCCATATCGGACGGATGCGTGGCGACACATCCATCGGACGCCCCGAACAGCGCGTGATACCGGGTGTAACCACCGAGAGCCGAACACCCACTACCCGGTTCACGCTTGTTGCACGGGGTGGATACGTCTCGGAAGTACACACATCGGGTGCGCTGGAGGAGGTTCCCTCCGGTGGTTGCCGAGTTCCGCAGTTGCGGCGACGCACCCGAGAGCAGTGCACGGGACAGCATCGGATAGCGGCGACGCACGACCGGGTGTGCGGCAAGGTCGCTGTTGCGCACGTTCGCACCGATCCGCACACCGCCGTCCGCGACATCGACGATGTCGTCGAGCGGTAAACGCGAAATGTCGACCAGAAGATCCGGCGTCTCGACGCCGAGCTTCAGATTGTCGACGAGATTGGTCCCTCCGGCAAGGAATGCCGCGTGGGGATTGTCATGGACGAGCGCGACCGCACCGGCCGGGTCCGCGGCACGCTCGTAGCGCAACGACTTCATCCCTCGAGCCTTCCGGTCGGTGCTCCTGTGTCGCTGCGCGCGAACTCGGAGATCGCGGCGACGATGTTCGGATACGCCCCGCACCGGCACAGATTGCCACTCATTCGCTCGCGGATCTCGTCACCGTCGAGAGCAACAGTCGATTCGAGATCGTCGGTGACGTAGCTGGGATCTCCCTGCTCCAGCTCGTCGAGCATGCCCACCGCAGAGCAGATCTGACCCGGTGTGCAATATCCGCACTGGAACGCATCGTCATCGATGAACTGTTGCTGGAGTGGATGCAGTTCGCCGTCCGACGACAGTCCGGCGGCGGTGACGATATGCGCCCCGTCGTACGAGACCGCAAGCGCGAGACATGTCACGACACGACGGCCGTCGAGCAACACGGTGCACGACCCGCACTGGCCGTGATCACATCCCTTCTTGGGGGCGGTGACGTCGAGGCGGTCGCGTAGAGCGTCGAGAACAGTGGTGCGCACGTCGACCGTGACGCGGCGCCGTGCCCCGTCGACGTGGAGCACTATGTTCCGCTCACACTCGTTCACGACCGGGGTCGATGCGATCTCCGTTGCCATGGATGAACCTCCGAACGGTGGGCTGTGCCCTCTGCATTCCCGTCGGCGACTCGATCCAATCGTTCTCCGGCGGAATCGCGGATATCGAGCAGCGACATCCACCCACGACTTAGGGAACGCTGCCCTAACCGTAATATCCTTTTCGAATGCCGCTTCGGCATCACCACGCAGGAGGAAGATCTTGTCCACAACATTGCATCGCCGCCGCACCCGCGGCGCACGCCTGATGGCAGCCGTCGGCGCCCTGGCGCTCGGAGTCACGATGACGGCGTGCTCGTCCGACACCGAGTCGAATGAGGACGCGTCGACCCCCACCACCGACTCGAGCGAGTCGAGCGGCGAGTGGCCGCGCACCGTGGAGACGGCCGACGGTCCCGTCACTCTCGACGCCCGGCCCGAACGGATCGTGTCGACGAGCGTGACCCTCACCGGCACCCTGCTCGCGCTCGATGCCCCGCTGTACGGCACAGCCGCACAGCCGCCGAGCACCGTGACCGACGACGACGGCCTGTTCATACAGTGGGCCGACGTCGCAGCCGAGCGAGACGTGGAGATCCTCTACCAGGGCGAGCCGAGCCTCGAGGCGATCACCGCCGCGACACCGGATCTCATCGTCGTCTCGTCCAGCGGTGCCGATTCCACCCTCGATCAGGTCGAACTCCTCTCCCAGATCGCACCCACGCTCGTCTACGACTACTCGGACAAGTCGTGGCAGGACCTGACCACGCAGGTCGCCGAGGCGGTCGGTGCAGAAGAGCGCGCGGCCGAGCTTCTCGAGGAGTTCGACAGCAAGGTCGACGAGGCGAAGAGCACGATCGCCCCCGCACTCGCCGAAGACAACACGGTGAGCATCCTCACCTACAATTCGCCCGAGGATTCCCGGATCTTCACAGACGAGTCCGCTCAAGGCCGTCTCGCCACACGGCTCGGCTTCGAAATCGCGTCCGTCCCCGAGACAGCGGGAGCGGCCGCCGCGGGACGCTCGGACATCATTGCCGTGGCGACCGAGAACCTGCCGCTGGCACTGACCGGCGGAACCACCTTCATCATCAACGCCCTGCCGGAGGACGCCGACCGCCTGAAGGCCGATCCGACACTGGCCAATACGAAGTCGGTCCAGAACGACGCTGTCCACGCGCTGGGCTACGACAGCTTCCGCCTCGACTACTACAGCGCGAACAACGTCGTCGACCGTATCGTCGACGCGCTCGGCTGATTCCGGACACGGTTCGCGAACGTCCCGGTATCGCACACACAGCTATCGCGCACACAGCCGGGGCCGGAAACCTCATAGGTATCCGGCCCCGGCTGTGTGTGACGGTCGCGATCAGGCGCTGACCACAGCTGCCTTCGCGTCGGCGAGAGCGGTCACGACGGCGGCGATCTGCTCCGCGGTCTCGGCGTGCTCCTTGGCGTGGGCCTCACCGAACTTGCCGAAGGTCTCTCCGACGGTGAGCGACCCACCCTCGACGACCTTGCCACCGGCGATTCCCACAACCTTGGTTGCATCCTCGAGCGCCCACTTACCGGCGTTCTTACTCGGCGACTGGCCCACGATTGCGACCGGCTTGCCACTCAGGGCACCCACACCGTACGGACGCGAGAGCCAGTCGATGGCGTTCTTCAACACAGCGGACAGGGTGCCGTTGTACTCGGGCGTGACGAGCAGGAACGCGTCGGAGTCGGCGGCGGCGTCGCGCAGCGCAACAGCGGCGGCAGGGACGGTCTCGCCGTCGAGATCTTCGTTGTAGAACGGGACGTCTGCGAGCCCTTCGTAGACGGTGACCTCGACTTCGTCGGGGGACACTGCAACGGCGGTCTCTGCAAGCTGGCGGGTGACGGCGGCAGCGCGCAGGCTGCCGACGAGGGCGAGAACTCGAGTCTGGGCCATGTTCGAAATCCTTGGGTCCGGGGACGGGGAAGTCCGTGTCGAAGCAACTACACGAGCATAAACGGACCACGGTCCACTTTCTATTCCCGTCCGCTAAAGTGTGACCTTGTGAACACACCGGTCCCCATCGCCGGCGAGAGCGTGGAGCGATGCGACGCTGCACGCAACCGGCAACGGCTCCTCGACGCCGCCGCGCTGCTTGTCGCCGAACGCGGACCTGACGCAGTGACCATGGACGCCGTCGCAGCGCGCGCCGGCGTCGGCAAAGGCACGGTGTTCCGTCGCTTCGGCTCACGGGCGGGACTCATGGCCGCGCTCCTCGATCACAGCGAGTCCGCGTTCCAGTACGCCTGCATGTACGGTCCTCCCCCGCTCGGGCCCGACGCCGAGCCGATCGCGCGGCTGATCGCATTCGGCCGGGCACGCATCGAACTCGTCGAAGTCCAGGGCGAACTGCTCCGCGCAGCGGAGAGCTCCGTCGAGACCCGCCACGGCAACGCGCCCCGGCAGGTCTCACTCATCCACCTCGAGATGCTGCTGCGCACGATCGGGATGGGCGCCAGGTCCCGCCTGCTCGCCCACTCACTGCTGGCGGCACTCGACCCCGGGCTGATCCTGTACCAGTGGCATGAGCTCGGCTATTCCCTGAAAGAACTCGCCGACAACTGGGCGGACCTCACTCATCGGGTCGTCACCGGCGACAGCCTTCCGAGTACGGAGTACTCAACATGAAGCCCGAGTGTACGAAGCACTCAACATGAGCCCGAGTGTACGAAGCACACCACATGTATCCGTGCGCAGAACACTCCACGTAGCGTGAGCGGATGACTCGCATTCTCGGCGTCCTCGCACTGTGTTCCGTGGCAGTCGCTGTCTCCGCATGCAGCACCGGCCCGTCCGCCCCCTCCGGATCAGGCTCGGCCGACAACCTCACCGGTCGTACGTTCATCTCGACCGAGGTGACCGGCGACGCGATTCCCGGCGGTGGACCGCTGGTCGTGGAGTTCCCCGAGCCCGGCCACCTCGCCGCGACCGCGGGCTGCAACCGCTTCGCCGGTGGGATCGACCTCGCCGACGGCACCCTGAGTGCCCCGAATCTCGCGAGCACGATGATGGCGTGCCCACCCCCTGCCGACGGAGCCGATGGCTGGCTCAGCACCCTGCTCTCGGGATCACCGCAGTGGAGCCTCGACGGAGACGTACTCACCCTCACGGGCGGCGCGACCACCGTCTCCCTGACCAACAAGAAGGTCGCGGACCCCGACCGGCCGATCACCGGAACCGAATGGCTCGCCACGACCGTGCGCACCGCCGACGCGGTCATGTCGTCAGCGGCGCTGGAGAACGCCGACGTGACCCTCATGGTCACCGACGGCGGTCAGGTCTCGGGCAGCACCGGATGCAACCGTTTCACCGGGACCGCCCAGGTCGGCGACGGCACCCTCGTGTTCGGCCTGCTGGCCACCACCCGCGTCGCGTGCGTCGACCCGGCACTCGCCGAGATCGAGAACCACATCCTTGCGGTCCTCTCGGGTGAGACCACCTATGTCGTCGACGGCACGGAGATGACACTCACGGCGTCGAACGGTGTCGACGGCGTGGGCTACCGAGCCCGCTAGGCCCCCATACCGTCAGCACCCTGTCAGTACCGCTCCTCGAGCCACCACGCGAGTGCCCGCCCGGCGGCGTCGATCTGCTTCGGCCAGTCCATCGCCGTGTCGTCGGCGTGGTCGCTCACGTACTTCACCAGCCGGACTCCCGCTCCCATGTAGGACGCGGCGGACGCGATCGCGAATCCTTCCATGTCGACGAGGTCGGCCCGCGCGGCCAACGCGTCGCGGACCTCGGCGTCGGAGACGAACGTGTCGCCCGTAGCGAGGATGCTGCCGTCGCCGCCGTCGACCGAGAGCGCGTCCTCGACCGGGTGTCCAAGGCTACGCAGCACCTTGCTGCTGATGTCGTGATTGATCACCGTCGACGGCATGTACAGGCCACTGTGATGACCGTGCAGCGCGCCCGCCGTGCCGATGTTGACGACGAGCGGCCGTGCGTCCTCGGGGAAGCGCGCGAGCGCCGCAGCGACTGCCACGGCAGCTGTCACCTTCCCGATACCGGTGATGAGGACGTCGTACCGATCCGGCACATGCGCCGCTTCGGCCTTCGTTGCGGATACGACGAGAATCCCGTTCACGTGCTGCCTTTCTCGGTCCGATGCTTCGCCTCGTCGCGGGTGGCGACAATAAGAGCACTGCACCATCCGGTGCACCGACGACCAGTTTCCCGCACCGTATCGTGGCGCGTCGCACACCGGCGACGTGCCCGCTAGAGTTCCCGCATGGAGAATCTTCGCGATCGCATCATCGATGAACTCGGAGTCCGGCCCACCATCGACCCGCGGGCCGAAATCGACGCGCGCGTGCGGTTTCTCACGGACTATCTGCGCAGCACACCCGCAAAGGGCTTCGTGCTCGGAATCAGCGGAGGGCAGGACAGCACCCTGACGGGTCGTCTCGTGCAGCTCGCGGCGGAGGCACTGCGCGCCGACGGGCACGAGGCCGAGTTCGTCGCCGTCCGTCTCCCCTACGGTGTACAGGCCGACGAACACGATGCGCGGATCGCTCTCGACTTCATCAGGCCCGACCGCGAGTTCCGCGTCGACGTCAAGCCCGGTGCCGACGCCACTGCCACCGAAGCCGCGCAGGGCATTCGTGAACTCCTCGGACACGACGTCACGCTCCGCGACTTCGTCCGAGGCAACATCAAGGCCCGCGAGCGGATGGTCCTGCAGTACGCCATCGCGGGCGAGCTCGGTTACCTGGTGGTCGGTACCGATCACGCGGCAGAGGCCGTCACCGGTTTCTTCACGAAGTTCGGGGACGGCGGTGTGGACATCACCCCGCTCACGGGCCTGACGAAGCGGCAGGGCGCAGCGCTCCTGCGTGAACTCGGAGCACCGGACAGCACGTGGCAGAAGGTCCCGACCGCGGATCTCGAGGACGACCGACCCGCACTGCCCGATGAGGTCGCACTCGGCATGACCTACGCCGAGATCGACGACTACCTCGAAGGCCTGGACGTCACAGCGGAGGTGGCCGAGAAGGTCGAGCGTGTGTTCCTCGCGACGAGGCACAAGCGGACCGTACCGGTCACTCCGCTCGACTCCTGGTGGCGCTGAGCGCTACCCGCCGGCGAAGGGTGGCAGCACGTCCACCTTCGCTCCCGCGGGGTAGGTCAGATCGCGGGTGAGTTCGCCACCACCCTGTCCCGGTTCGACAAGATAGGCGGCAACCGACAGGACCCGTTCCATATCGGCTCCGTGACGCTCGATCAGAGCCGCGCGCAGCGCTGCCAGGTCGGAGCCGACGGCAAGGTCGACCGTCTCCTTCTCACGTCCCGCGGCGTCTGCTGCTGCGGCGAAGTACCGCACCTCGATCCCGGTCACCTGATCAACCACCGATTGCTCCCATACTGCGTTCCGGCGGAACGAAATCCGCCGCGTCGATGCCGTGTCCGGCCCACTTGTTCCACATGGCGCCGCGCCACAACGCGGCAAGCTCGTCGTCGGTCGCACCGCCCCGCACCGCCGCCCGCAGATCGGTTTCACGATCACTGAACAGGCACGACCGGACGGTACCCTCCGCGGTGAGACGCGTGCGGTCGCAGTCCGAGCAGAACGACCGGGTGACCGAGGCGATGATCCCCACGGTCGCCGGTCCCGCGTCGACGGACCACCGTTCCGCGGGAGCCGACGGATCCTCACGGGGTGTCTCGGTCAAGGTGAAGCGGGCACCGAGCACCTCGAGCAGACGCTGTGCGGTGACCATGTTCGCGCGGGCCCACTCGTGGTCGGCGTCGAGGGGCATCTCCTCGATGAACCGCAGTTCGACGCCTTCGTCGAGGCACCACTGCAGGAGGTCGGCGGCGCCGTCGAGGGTCTCGGGCATGAGGACCGCGTTGACCTTGACCCGGGTGAATCCGACGGTCTTGGCCGCGCGGATGCCTGCGAGTACCGAATCGAGTCGGTCGCGGCGGGTCAGGCGGGCGAAATGATCACGGTCGACGGTGTCGAGGGAGATGTTCACCCGCGTCAGTCCGGCGTCGCGCAGGTCTTGTGCGCGGTGTGCGAGTCCGACGGCGTTGCTGGTCAGAGCCAGCGGTACGCCGGGGGCGATGCGGCGGCAGCCCGCGATGATGTCTTCGAGGTCGCGTCGCATCAGGGGTTCGCCGCCGGTGAACCGCACTTCCTGTACGCCGAGCAGGCCGGTGGCGACCCCGACCAGGCGCACGATTTCTGCGGTGGTGAGCAGTTGCTCGCGTGGGATGGCGGGTAGGCCTTCTTCGGGCATGCAGTAGGTGCAGCGTAGGGAGCATTTCTCGGTGATGGAGACGCGTAGGTCCCGCGCGACGCGCCCGAAGCGGTCGAGCAGGTCGGGCACATCGGGACGGTCCGATACGTCGTCCGTTTCCGCGCGCACGGACGGCATTCCCACATCCACTGCTGTCACAGAATCACCGGCCTCATATCGTCAGTATGCCTATGAAACGCGCCCGGGGATACGAATGCCCCACAAGGGCACCGGTACGGTAGTCGCCATGACAGGCGGCAGGCGGTCCGTGGAGGAACATGCACAGCACGTAGCGGCGCTTCTCGAGCCGCTGGGGTCGATACCTCCTGCCCAGGTGCCGCTCGCACGCGCGCTCGACCGGACACTTGCCGAGCCGGTCCACGCACCGATCTCTCTTCCTCCGTTCCGCAACTCTCAGATGGACGGTTACGCCGTCGACGCCGCGTCGGTGGCCGCCGTGCCGGCGACTCTGGCCGTGCAGGCCGTCATCGCCGCCGGCGACGCCGCGTCCACCCTGACTGCAGGCACCGCTCTCAAGATCATGACCGGCGCTCCGATCCCCGACGGCGCCGATGCGGTCGTTCCGGTCGAGGACACCGAGACGGACGAGGCTGCGGGCACCGTGACCGTGCATCACACGACCACATCCGGCATGTATGTGCGCGAAGCCGGCAGTGATGTGCACGCCGGTGCACTCCTGCTCCCCGCCGGCACTCTCCTGGCGGCCCGGCACATCTCGGTCCTCGCCGCGGTGGGCCTGACCGACGTACCCGTTCGGGGTCGCCCCCGGGTCGCGGTGATCTCCACCGGTAGTGAGCTCGTCACCCCTGGCGAAGAACTCGGGCCGGGGAAGATCTACAACTCGAACGGTCCCGCTCTTGCGGCCAGCGCCGCCGCGAACGGCGCCGAGGTCACCTCGATCGCGCACTGCGAGGACGATCCCGAGGAGTTCGCCGCCATGATCGCCCACGCGGTGGCGGTCGCCGACGTGGTCTTCACTTCCGGCGGAGTCTCGAAGGGGGATTTCGAGGTCGTCAAGGACACCCTCGAGCCGCGGGGCGGCACCTTCGTGTCGGTGGCGATGCAACCCGGCGGACCGCAGGGAACCGCCGTCGTCGACGGTGTACCGATCCTGACGTTCCCGGGTAACCCCGTGAGCGCACTCGTCTCGTTCGAGGTGTTCGCCCGCCCGCTGCTGCGCGAGATCGCGGGCCTGCCGGCAATCGCCTCCGGCACACGACCGCTGACGATCGGGCTCGAATCCATCCCGGGCCGTCGTCAGTTCCTGCGAGCCCGCCTCGACGGTGACGGTGTGGCGCCGCTTCCCGGGCACGGTTCCCACCTCGTCGCGGGCCTGGCCACCGCCGATGCACTCCTCGACATCGACCCCGACATCACCACCCTCGAATCCGGAGATCTCGTGAAAGTGCTTCCACTGTGAGCGAATTGAGCCACCTCGACGATCAGGGCCGCGCTCGCATGGTCGACGTCTCAGCGAAGAACGACACCCATCGAGTCGCCGTCGCCGCAGGTGAGCTGGCGACCACCGCCGAGGTGATCGCACTCGTCCGTGCCGACGACATGCCCAAGGCAGACGTGCTGGCCACCGCCCGCATCGCAGGCATCGGTGCCGCCAAGCGCACGTGGGAACTCATTCCCCTGTGCCATCAACTGGCCTTGTCGACCGTGAAGGTGACCTTCGGTTTCACCGACACGACGATCACGATCGAGGCCGTCGCGAAGACCACCGGCCCCACCGGGGTCGAAATGGAGGCGCTCACTGCGGTGGCCGTCGCCGGACTCACGCTGCACGACATGGTCAAGGCCGTCGATCCCGCCGCGGTACTCAACGGTGTACGTCTGGTATCGAAGGAAGGCGGCAAGCGCGGACGGTGGTTCCGTGACGAGGCATCCGAGGACGAGGCATCCGCGCATACCGACGCGTCGCTAACCGATCCGGTGTCAGCGCGTTCCGCTGTAGTCGTGGTGGCCTCCACCGGCGTGGCAGCGGGCACGCGCGACGACAGGACAGGCCCGACCATCGAACGGTGGCTCACCGAGCGAGGGTTCGCGGTACGAGGGCCACTGATCTACGCCGACGCGCGAATCTCCTCGGGGCTGGCCGACGCACTCACCGGCAGCCCTGCCCTGGTCATCACCACCGGCGGCACCGGCGCGTCCCCCACCGACGGCACACCCGAGGCCACCCTTGCGGTGCTCGACCGCGAACTGCCCGGTGTTGCCGATTCGATCCGCCGTCGCGGGCTCGATGTCACCCCGCACGCGGTGCTCTCCCGCGGTGTCGCCGGTCTGGCCGGGTCCACCGTCGTGGTGAACCTTCCCGGATCGCCGGGCGGCGTCGAGGACGGGCTCGCCGCACTCGACCCGATCCTCGATCATCTGTTGGCGCAAGTGTCCGGAGGCGGAGCCCATGAGTGACCTGTTGGCAAGAATTTCGTCGGAGCCGTTGGATCCCGTCGCGGTGGACGATGCGGTTGCCGGCCCCGAGCACGGCGCAGTGGTGGTGTTCACCGGTGCGGTGCGTAACCACGACGGCGGCCAGGCGGTGACAGCGCTCGAGTACAAGTCGCACCCGGACGCCGAGGCATTCCTGCGGCGGGTCTGCGAGGAGGTGGCCACAGAATCCGGTCTTCCGGTCGCCGCGGTCCACCGGGTGGGCGAACTCACCATCGGCGATCTCGCCATCGTCGCGGCAGTCGCCGCGCCGCACCGAGCAGAGGCTTTCGCTACATGCGCCGAACTCGTCGAACGCATCAAACATGAAGTGCCCATTTGGAAGCGGCAGCAGTTCGCCGACGGAATCTCCGAGTGGGTCGGGGTCTGCTGACCGCCCGTTCCCTTCCGCGCGAACGGCACCTTCATCGCCTCGGACGGGGCGACGGTGCCGTTTGCTCGTATGCGGTGACGCCGATTCGACGACGGGTGAGGTAAGCTGATCCGGTTCGGGTGTCACGACGACACCCACCGTCGTGGGATACCGGCGGCTCGGGATCGTGCCCGGCCCGCAAGCAAGAACAAGCATCGGCTTTCCTCGCGGCGATCACACCGCACCATCTCGGGATCGCTCCCGTATGCGTGCACACACGCCGCAGTGAAAGGCAGCGCTGTTCTATGACCACATCCTTTTCCGATCTCGGGGTCCCCCGTCCTCTCGTCGCCGCACTGAGTGACTCGGGCATCACCAGCCCGTTCCCCATCCAGGCGGACACCCTTCCAGACTCCCTTGCGGGTCGCGACGTCCTCGGCCGCGGCCGGACCGGTAGCGGCAAGACCCTCGCGTTCTCCATCCCGCTCACCGCTCGCCTCTCCGGAGGTTCGACGCGTGCTGCCGGGCGCCCCCGCGGCCTCGTGCTCGCGCCCACCCGCGAACTCGCAACGCAGATCGCTGCTGTGGTCGAGCCCCTCGCTCACACCGCGGGCCTGCGTGTCACCACCATCTTCGGCGGCGTGTCCCAGAACCGTCAGGTCGAGGCCCTGCGACGCGGCGTCGATATCGTCATCGCCTGCCCCGGTCGCCTCGAGGACCTGATGCGTCAGGGCTTCGTCAGCCTCGATGCAGTCGAGCTCACCGTCCTGGACGAGGCCGACCACATGGCCGACCTCGGATTCCTCCCCGGCGTCACCCGCATCCTGAATGCCACCGCCAAAGGCGGGCAGCGGTTGCTGTTCTCGGCGACACTGGACAACGGAGTCGACAAGCTCGTCAAGAAGTTCCTGACCAACCCGATCCTCCACTCGGTGGACGAGGCCAACTCCCCCGTCGCCGCGATGACCCACCACGTGTTCGACGTCGCCGGCGTCGACGCGAAGAAGGACCTCGTCCGCACCCTCGCTTCGGGTACGGGTCGCCGAATCCTGTTCATGCGCACCAAGCATCAGGCCCGCAAGCTCGCCAAGCAGCTCACCGATTCCGGTATCCCGGCGGTGGATCTGCACGGCAACCTGTCGCAGAACGCACGCGACCGGAACCTGGCGGCATTCTCGTCGGGCGAGGCACGCGTCCTTGTCGCGACCGACGTCGCGGCACGCGGTGTGCACGTCGACGATGTACAGCTCGTCGTGCACGTCGACCCGCCCGCCGAGCACAAGGCCTACCTGCACCGGTCCGGCCGGACCGCCCGCGCCGGCAGCGCCGGTGATGTGGTGACCCTCGTGCTCCCGGATCAACGCAAGGACCTCGCGACGATCATGCGCAAGGCATCGATCAACGTCACTCCGGTCAAGTCCACGGCCAGCTCCGAGCACGTCCTCGCGCTCGTCGGCGAGATCGCACCGCACGTGTCACCCGCTCCCAAGCAGGCTGCGTCGTCCGGTTCGAACCGGCCGTCACGTTCCGGTGGCGCACGCCGCACCGGCGGATCCCGGCAGGGCGCCGGTGTACGCAGCGAAGGTGGCGCACGCCAGGGCGGTTCGGGCCGGCAGGGCTCGGGTGCACGCAACGGTTCCGCTGCACGTCAGGGCGGCACGGGTGGTCGTCGTACCGCGGCCGGCCAGGGCGGCGCCGCAGGGAGCGGCCAGCGTCGTGCACCGCGCCGCAGCGCAGCTGCACGTTAGACACCGCAGCGCAGCCGCACGAGAAATACCCTCGCGCGAAGATGCTTCAGCGTGGCGTGAACCGGTGGACGGCGTACATCGCGTCCGCCGACACCGGTTCATCCGCCACGCACCGACCCAGCTGTTCGCGCACGGCGTCGGAATCCAGATCGGCGCCGATGACGACGAGCCGGGTGGTACCCGGAGCGTCGTCGCCGCGACCCGGTGGTTCGAATCGGATGTGGTCGCCGACCGTCTGCACCAGGTATCTCGTGGAGCGCAGGCCCGCGGTGACCGTCACATAGCCTTTGATCCGGAAGACTCCCGCGGGCTGGTTCTCCAGAAGGTCCACGAGCGCGCGGGGATGCAGCGGTGCGTCGCTTTCGAACGTGATCGAGTCGTACCCGTCGTGCAGGTGCCGATGGTCGTGCTCGTCGTGTTCGCGCAGGAGGTCGTCGAGGGTCAGTTGTTCACCCGGCCGAGGCTCGGCGCGTTCGGAGAAATCGAACAGCAGTCCCGGGTCGACCCGACTGTGGTCGGTCGAGACCACGGCCGCGCGCGCATTGAGTCCACACAGGCGACCGAGCAGGTCGTC
Organism: Rhodococcus artemisiae; assembly: GCF_036327795.1. Lineage (NCBI taxonomy): Bacteria > Bacillati > Actinomycetota > Actinomycetes > Mycobacteriales > Nocardiaceae > Rhodococcus > Rhodococcus artemisiae. The sequence continues at coordinate 261,228 of NZ_JAUTXY010000003.1, read as the reverse complement.
GTGAGTGTCGGTGTCGACGCGATCGGTCTTGTTGAGCAGAATCAGATCGGCCATCGCAACGTGCTGGTCGAGTTCGGGATGCCGCTCCCGCGTGGTGTCGAACTCGTATGCGTCGACGACGAGCACCAGTCCCCCATAGGTGATGTGCTCGTTCTCCGAGCTCACGACGAGCCGGATCATATTGCGCGGTTCCGCCAGCCCACTCGCTTCGACGACGATGACGTCGAGATCGGATTTCGGGTGCGCAAGTTTGTCGAGCATCGCGTCCATGTCGCTGACATCGATCGCGCAGCACAGACATCCGTTGCTGAGCGACACCATCGAGTCGACCTGACCGGCAACCATCATCGAGTCGATGTTGACCGAACCGAAGTCGTTGACTATCACCCCGATTCGGGCGCCCCGGGTGTTGCGCAGCAGATGGTTGAGCAACGTGGTCTTTCCCGACCCGAGGAAACCGGCGACAACGACGACCGGGATCTTCCGTTTCGCCATGTGTCCTCCTCGACCGTCGTTCGCCCGGGCAACCCATGCTAGGACGTGCCGCCGCCGGCCGAGTCACCCACCCTCGACACACTGGTGCGCGGTTCCGGTAGCGGGTGCTACCGGAACCGCGCACGGGGGTGTCAGCTACCTCTCTTGATCCACTCCTCGAGATGCGGCGATTCGGTACCGAGGGTGGTGCCGTCGCCGTGCCCGGTGTGCACGGTCGTCTCCGCCGGCAGGACGAACAGCTTGTCGCGGATCGACCCGATGATCGTCGGGAAGTCCGAGAACGAGCGTCCGGTCGCGCCGGGCCCACCCGAGAACAGGGTGTCGCCGGTGAACAACTCCCCGGCCTCCGGCACGTACAGGCAGGTCGAGCCCGGCGAATGGCCGGGCGTCGCGATCGCCTGGATGTCCGTACCTGCAACCCTGATTCGATCGCCGTCCTCGAGCGTGCCGTGCGCGACCCCCGGGTGAGTGGCTTCCCACAGCATGTTGTCGGCCGGGTTCAGCAGGATCGGCGCGTCGAGCTTCTCGGACAGTTCGGGCGCCACCGTGATGTGGTCGTTGTGCGCGTGCGTGCACACGATCGCCACGACCCTGCGATTGCCGACGGCGTCGATGATCGGCTGCGCGGTGTGCGCGGCGTCGATCACCACCACCTCGTCGTCGTTGCCGACGAGCCAGATGTTGTTGTCGACCTCCCATTCGCCGCCGTCGAGCGCGAACACACCCGACGTGACGACCCGATCGATTCTGATGGGACTCGTCGCGCTCACAACACCACCACCGAACGCAGAACTTCACCGCGGTGCATCGTCTCGAACGCCTTCTCGACGTCGTCGATGCCGATGCGCTCGGTGACGAACTTCTCGAGCGGAAGACGTCCCTGCTGGTAGAGATCGACGTAGGTCGGGAAGTCGCGCTCGGGCAGGCAGTCGCCGTACCACGAACTCTTGAGCGACCCGCCGTGCGAGAAGAAATCGATCAGCGGCAGCTCGAGGGTCATGTCGGGGGTCGGCACACCGACGAGGACGACCGTGCCTGCGAGGTCGCGGGCGTAGAACGCCTGCTTGTAGGTCTCGGGACGCCCGACCGCGTCGATGACGACGTCGGCGCCGAAGCCACCGGTGATCTCCTGGATGCGCTCGACGGGGTCGACGCTCGTCGAGTTGATCACGTGAGTCGCACCGAGGTCGGTGGCCCACGCGAGCTTTTTGTCGTCGCGGTCGACGGCGATGATCGTGCCGGCACCCGCGAGCCGCGCGCCCATGATCGCGGCGTCGCCGACACCGCCGCAGCCGATCACGGCGACGGACTGACCACGCGTGACTCCGCCCGTGTTCACTGCGGCACCCAGGCCTGCCATCACACCGCAGCCGAGCAGTCCCACGACGGCGGGATCGGCGGTCGGGTCCACCTTGGTGCACTGACCCGCGTGGACCAGCGTCTTGTCGGCGAACGCACCGATGCCCAGCGCGGGCGACAGTTCGGTGCCACCCTCGAGGGTCATCTTCTGGGTGGCGTTGAACGTCGAGAAACAGTACTGCGGCTGGCCACGCTTGCACGCGCGACACTGACCGCACACGGCGCGCCAGTTCAGGACGACGAAGTCTCCCACCTGCACCGAGTCGACGCCCGCGCCGACGGATTCGACGACACCGGCCGCTTCGTGGCCGAGCAGGAACGGGAACTCGTCGTTGATGCCGCCCTCGCGGTAGTGCAGGTCTGTGTGGCACACGCCGCACGCGGCGATCGCGACGACGACCTCACCCGGTCCCGGATCCGGAATGACGATGGGCACGACCTCGACGGGAGCACCCTTCGCGCGTGCAACAACTCCCCGGACTGTCTGCGACATGGTGATGTCTCCTTCGTGACTGTGGCGGAAGCCTGATCGGGCTCCTCCACGACCCTATCCACCGCCGCGACTCTCGGGACCTGTTCGAAGGACGGGACCTACCTACCCGAACGACCAGCCGGAAGTTTCTGCGAACATTCGTCGATATGTAACGCCGCAGTAAGTTTCCGCGACGTGTGTGGTGACCCGCTCGTAATTCCCGCCCGGATTCTTCCGAATGGTGTGAACGGAATGGTAATTGCCCATGGCAACTCGTAACTCGTCGTCCCGACGCCGGATCCTCGCCGGCGTACTGGCTCCTGTCACGCTCGGCGTCGCGGCCATCGTCGCGGTCGCTGTGGCCCAGCCGACTGTGCCGACCACTGCCGATCCGGCACTCGTCGCGTCGACGCAGGACTGCTACGACATGGTGACCATCTCACTCGGTGGCAGAGGCGACGCACCGCGCGACCAGAGTAAGATGCTGGTCACGCCGGACGGCACCGTACTGCCGGCAGCGCTGTCGGACGATTACCACAGCCATTGGGTCGACCCGGTCGTGAACGCACCGCGGAACACAGTGGGCGACGAATCCTACGCGGCCGTCTACGTCGACTACCCGGCTCATATGGACTCATATGAGGAAGCTGTCGACGGCGGCGTCGAGAACACCAAAACGATCATCCAGGCCATCCAGGTCTCGTGCCCCGACACGAAGTTCGCCATCGTCGGCTACAGCCAGGGCGCCGACGTCGCACGTCGGGCCGCCCAGGAGATCGGTAATCAGCAACGGAACGAGGACGGGTCGTACGACATCATCGATCCTGATTCGGTCGTCGGTGTGGTGATCCTCGCCGATGCCGGACGCGGCGCAGGTGAAGGACCGTTCCCGGGTGCCGAGAACGAGTACGGCAACCCTGACGGATTCGACCGGAAGTACCAGGACGGGAAGGACAGCGCGTCAGGAAGTGGTGCACTGCCCGGCACCGGCGGCGGATTCGGTGCGCTCGACGGCAAGGTCGCGTCGTTCTGCTCCGAAGGCGACCTGACCTGCTCGGCTCCCGAGAACATCGCGCTCCTGCAGCTCGCGATCAACGTCGGCCGGCAGCTCAACATCGACGCAATGCAGCGTGACGGGCTCACCCCGGAAACCGGCATGAACGTCGCCCAGGTGCTCAGCGGTGTGGCTCTTGCAGCCCTCGCGGACATCTCGTCGAACGACGAGTGGATGCGATCGGACGAGACGTTCCTCGACGTGCTGATCAAGGTGTCGGACCCGGCGTATGTTCCGAACGAGCCTGCCGTGAAGAATGTTTCAGCGGGCGACACAGATGGCACCGACGAGCCGATCCCGGCCGACCGGCTCGCCAACCTGGCGTACCTGCCGGAGAAGCTGCTCAAGGAGGTCGTCGGTTTCATCGAGGACAACCAGAACACTCTCCAGGTGGCATTGAGCGATCCCTACCAGCAGACCCTCGGTCCCGGTACCGGGCACCACTTCGACTACTGGCGCGACAACGGTGAAGGTAAGCCGCTGACCTCCGCCGAGTACGCGGCCGCGTGGCTGACCCATCTCGCCGAGCAAGCGAAGAACGGTGAGACCGTGAAAACCGACGTCGACCCGAACACCGCGAAACTCGGTATCGCAAGTGACGAGGCTCTCGCGGTCGGGACCACGCCGACCACGACCACCACATCGTCGATCGAGGTGCCCGCGACAGGCGCCACCGAAGGCACCGTCCCGACCGAGGGCACCGCACCGTTGCCAGGCGCCGGGGTCCCCGCACCGGCCCAGGGCACAGCACCTGTCGACGGCACAACACCGGTGGATCCGCTCGCTGTCCCTGCTCCCGGCGCGACCACGCCGGCGGAAGGACTCGACATCCCGGCACCCGAGCTGACACCGGCGCCCACGACGACCACGCCCGCTCCGCCGGCGGGCGACGGCAGCGTGACCTCGCCCGAGCAGCAGGTCTCGGGCTCCACTACGACAACCAAGGCACCGAAGCCGACGACCACCACAACTGCGCAGCAACCCGCAGCGGCCTGAGCTGCGATCTGTGAGATAGAGAGCCCGAGTCACGAACTCGACGTCAGCCCGCGGCTTTGACACCGGCCTCCGCACCGAGCGCCGCTGCCTCGCCGCGGGTACTGACGTCGAGTTTTCTCATGAGGCTCGCGACATGGAACTTGACGGTGGATTCGCTGACCCCCAAGCGCTCTGCAATCACCCTATTACGTCGTCCTGCGACGAGGTGTTCGAGTACCTCGATCTCGCGAGCGCCGAGCCCGGCCAGCGCATCGGCCGCGGCGCCACCCGTGGCGAGGACCGGAAGGTCCAGTGGCAGTGCCGCGCTCACGCGGCACCCCCATCCGTCCGTCGACTCGGATTCGATGGTGCCGCCCATGGTTTCGACCCGGTCACGTAGTTGACGTTCCAGTTCTGCTGCGTCGACCTCCCCTCGTCCGTCGTCACGTATATCGACGCAGAGTTGCGCGCCGTCGCAGCTCCACGCGACCCGGATACGCGTGACCTCGCTCTGCGCCGACATGGCGAGGACCGCTCCGCGGGCCAGCGCGCGGGCGGCGTGCGCGACCTCGCCGGGCAGCGCTCGTCCGTGGACGGGTGGGGCCGCCATCTCCAATTCGAGGTCGCGGTGGCGGACGAGAGAGCGCAATTCGCCGTGCATCCGGGCGAACGCTGTCGTGACCGCTTCTTCGGCCAGCTCGCGGTGCGCGTCGACGGCCGTGCGTAATGCGATCAATGCGCCCGTCGCGGTTTCGCGTGCTGTGGCGCGGGCACGACCGTCGTCGAGATCCTTCGAACGCAGGGTCGCCAGGATCGTTTCCAGGGTGACCGCGTGCGCTTCCGTGAGTTCGGCGACGGTACGCGCACGCTCCGCGGACGCTGCCCTCGATTCCGCAAGGTACGCGGGGCTCGCACTGTGTACCTGTAGCTGGATGCCGGTCGCGACGATCGTGAACAGCGACCGCACGAGCTCGAGAGACGCAGCGGAGGCCCGCGCTCCGCGTGGTACCAGGACGAGAAGGGTGTCGGTGCGATCCAGCATCACGCATACGTCCCGGTCTCGCCCCGCAACCCGTGCCGGACCGCGCCGGATCTCCCCTGCTGTCAACTCTGTACGGATCCGGTCGAGCTCCGCGATCGTGACTCGATCGACGATTGTGGGATCGCCCGCCACCTTGCGGGGCCGCCCTGTGCATTCCCGTGTGAACACGACGAGTGCGCTGTGCGGAACGAGGGCATCGATCAATACCGAGAAGCGCTGACCGATCTCGGTCAACGGGCCCACCAGTACGTCCCTCGTGTCGGTGATGAGAATGTCGGGACGAGGCGGTGCAGTACTCACGCACCCACGATATCGGCCGGTATCATCCGATTCATCCCATGTCGCGGTAGGAGGCGTTCGGGTATGGGCACCGGTATCGCGACGAACACCCACAACGGGCCCGACACGGTGCCGCACCTACTCCTCGAGCGCGTGCGTCGCTCTCCCGACACGGAGGCCTACACGTACCCGGAGGGCGACGGGTGGCACCCCGTCACGTGGTCCGATGTGTACGCCGCGGTCGTGCCGCTGGCAGCGGGGTTGATCGCCCGCGGTGTCTCTCCTGGCACACGGGTCGCGATGTGCGCCGCCACGAGCTACCGTGCGATCTTCGCCGATCTCGCCATCGCCTGTACCGGCGCCGTTACGGTCCCGATCTATCCGGCGACCCGGGACGATGAGGCCCGTACACAGATCCACCGGGCCGGCGCTGCGCTCACGTTCGCCGACCGGCCGGTTCTCAGCAGTCCCGTTCAACGACTCGATCGGCTCGACGCTCTCGCGGCGGAAGGCCGAGCACTGCTGGCGTCGGACCCCGAAGCGGTGTCACGCCGGATCGCAGGACTGACCGCGGACGATCCGGCCTGGCTGATCTATACGGCGTGCGACGACGGTCGGACCAAAGGTGCGTGTCTGACCCACCGCGCCGCGACCTACGGCGCCGTCGCGGTGGCACAGACCGGCATCGTCTCCCCAGCCGACCGCCAGCTGCTGTGGCTCCCCCTTGCGCACGTGTTCGGTCGTGCATTGCTGCTGATGGGGATACAGGTCGGCTTCCCCACCGCAGTCGACGGTCGCGCAGACCGCGTGGCAGACAATCTGCGGGTTACCCGGCCGACATTTCTCGGATCGGTTCCGCACGTGCTCAGCAAGGTCTGCGCCCTCGACAGTGAGGATCTCGGCGGCCGACTGCGTTTCGTGATCTCAGGTTCTGCACGGTTGAGCAGCGACGTGATCGAGCTCTTCGATCGCCGCGGGGTCCCCGTCCTCGAGTGCTACGGGATCACCGAGACCGCCGGACCCGCATGCGCGAACCTTCCCGGGAGGCGGCGTGTGGGTACTGTCGGTGTTCCATTGCCAGGAACACGGATTCGCATCGACGCGGCCGGCGAACTGCTCATCCGAAGCCCTGGAGTGATGACCGGGTACGACCACGACCCGGCAGAGACAGCCGCGGCACTCGACTCCGAATACTGGTTCCACACAGGAGATCTCGCTCGAATCGATGCCGACGGGTTCGTCACGGTCACCGGACGCAAGAAGGAAGTCTTCAAGACCAGCACCGGAAAGTACGTGTGCCCGGCAGCAATCTCCGAACGGTGTCGCGCGGTGCTGCCGGGTGCCGAACTCGTCGTCGACGGCGAATTACGCCCGTACTGTGTGGGGCTCGTGTTCACCGCACTCTCGGATCCTGCGGTGGATGCCGCCCTCGACCGGTTGAATGCGACCCTGAACCGCTGGGAAAAGGTCCGCCGGTTCGCGGTCATCCGCACGCCGTTGGATACGCACGACCGGGACGAGGCCGGGAGGCCGATCCGCGATCGGGTGCTCGCACGGTACGCCGCGGTCGTCTCCGGCCTGTACGAGCGCGGTCAGTTCCGGAATTCCGGTTGATCGAGCAGGCGTAGCCAGCTGCCGTCCGGCTGTCGACGCACCACCTGGGCTCGCGCCCCGGCACCGTCGCCGGGAGGCGTGCTCGTAAGCGCAATATCGTCGCTGACCAGCGTCGGAAGTGGCTCTTCCGGTTCGAATCGTGGCCGGTTCGCGAGGACCGCAGCCCACAGGTCCCGGATCGCAGCCCGTCCGACGGTCGTCTGCCCCGGCGGATACGCCATCACTGCATTCTCTTCGTAGAGCGCTGCTACGCCGTCCGCGTCGCCCGCGTTGGACCGTTCGACGAAGAACCTGGTGAGGTCCTCTGGCCGGTAAGCCTTCTCGTACTGCATCTTCTGCGTCATGCCTCCAGCGTCGAGCACTCCGATCGAGAAGTCCAACAGATTGTTCTTATCGGAACTAGAATCTCCGGTTATGGAACTGAGGCAGCTCGAGTACTTCGTCGCGGTCGCCGAGGAATGCAATTTCACCCGCGCTGCAGAACGGGTTCACATCAGCCAGTCCGGCGTGAGCGCGCAGATCCGGCGGCTCGAACGCGAACTGGGCGCACAACTGTTCGAGCGTTCCGCGCGCACCGCCACCCTCACCACCGCGGGCAAGGCCGCGCTCGAACATGCCCGGGCAGCACTGAATTCCGCGAAGTCGGTGAAGACCGCGGTCGATGAGGTCGGGGTGGTGATCCGAGGCGAGTTGACTGTCGGAATGGTCACCGCGTGCACGGTAACGCCCCTGTTCGACGCACTGTCGCTGTTCCACCGCGCCCACCCCCGCGTCGAGGTCGCCCTGCTGGAGGACTCGTCCGATCGCCTCGTCGAGCGAGTGCGGTCACGCGTGATGGATGTTGCGCTCGTCGGCACGGCGTACGGCCCTCCCGACGACCTCGAGTCGATCCTCTTGATCCAGGACCGGCTGGTCGCGGCAGTACCCGACAATCATCCGCTGGCGCGACGGCCGGGCATCGGGCTCGCCGAGGTCACGTCCCACCCGCTGGTATGCCTGCCCACCGGAACCGGTATCCGATCGGTCCTCGACATTGCATGCCGTGCTCGCAGCATCGAACCTGCTATGGCGATGCAGGCGAGTGCACCCGATGCGGTCGTCGATCTCGCCGCGCGGGGCCTCGGCGTGGCGATCCTGAGCGAGTCGATGGTGACACCTCGACCAGGGCTCTCGATCGCTGTCATCGACGACGTCGAGGTCCCTGCGACGTTGTCGCTGATCTGGTCGGTCCCGGCAAGTCCCGCGCTGGGAGTCCTGCTCACGCATCTGCGACACGCCTTCGGCTCATGACTCCACGATATGACCCGTGCGGTACGCGTTCCTGTAGTCCGAGGGCCGGACGCCCGCGGTCCGCGTGAAGGCCGCACTGAAGGAGAACGCGTCTGCGTAGCCGACCTCGTGGGCGATGCCGGCGATCGTGGAGTCGGTGCCGCGAAGCCGATCTGCGGCGATGGCCATGCGACGCCCGGTCAGATACCGAATCGGGGATTCGCCGAGCAGTTCGGTGAAGCGCCGAGCGAACCACGCGCGCGACACCCCCGCTTCGGCAGCGAGGTCCGTGACGGTCCACGGGTGAGCGGGGTTCTCGTGGATCAGCGTCAACGCTTGCCCGACGACCGCGTCGGCTTGCGCGCGGTACCACCCGGGCACCGGGGCGCCCGGCCGCGCGAACCAGACTCGCAACGCGACGATGAGCGTCAGGTCGAGCAGCCGGTCGAGCACGAGCTGCTGGCCCGGCTCGTCCCGCACGACCTCGTCCTCGAGTCGACCTACCACCCAATCCGGAACCTCACCGGCGGGCACCACCAGCACGTCCGGCAGAGCCGCGAGCAACCTGTCGTCGACGTCCCCTGCAACTTGGTAGGTGCCGTACACGACGACCGTCGTGTCCGCGCCCGGTGTCGCCGAGGCAGTTCGCCGACCGGTCTGCAGCTTTTCGGTGACGTCGACCCCGCCGGGTGTCGTGTAGCGATCGCCTGGCAGCGCGACGAGTTGCGGCGCGATTCCCGGCTCATCAGCCACCGTGTACGGCGACCGAAGGCTGACGATCGCGACGTCGCCCGGCCCGACTCGAACCGGCTCGGCGTCGTCGATGAGCACCCACATGTGACCTTCGATCACCGCGACGAGCATCAGCGGTGCGCCGTCGGCGATGCGGATCGACCAGCCACGGTCCATCCCGGCCCGGTAGAGCACCGCGCCGCGGGCCCGGACCCCGTCGAGCAGATCGGTCAGAAGGTCGATGTGACCAGCATAGAACGCCGGGCCCGTCGACTCCGTGGACGCACGCACATCGGTACGAGAGCTGCAGGGATGGATCGCTGGCGGTAGGCGACGTCGACTGGTCATGGAACGACCCACCACGGACAGGAGAATCCTATGACCACCATCGTGATGACCGGCGGCAGTGCGGGATTCGGGGCGGTCGCCGTCGATCTACTGTCCCGCGAGTCGGACGTGCACCTGCTCATCGGCGCACGCACGGCATCGCCGGATTTCATTCCGGTGGATCTCGCGTGCCTCGACTCGGTCCGTGCATTCGCCGAGGCGGTTCAGGAGCGCCTCGGCGACACCGGTATCGACGTACTCGCACTCAACGCCGGGTCGATACTCCCGTCCGACGCGGTGCGCACCGACGACGACATAGAAGCGACCTTCGCCGTCAACCATCTCGCGCACTATCTGCTGGTGCGCCTGTTGATGCCTTCATTCTCAGAGGAAGCCCGCATCGTGATCACCACGAGTGGAACACACGACCCGGCCCTCCGCACCGGGTTGGAGGCGCCGCGGCACGCCGACGCCGACCTGCTCGCGCACCCGGACCGCGACCCCGAGCGACACCTGACACCGCAGCGGGCCGGACAGCATGCCTACAGCGCGTCGAAACTGTGCAACGTACTCACCGTCCGAGCGCTGCGCGTGTATCCCGACATCCGTGCCCGGCACATCACGGCGCTGGCGTACGACCCCGGGCAGGTCTTCGGCACCGGATTGGTTCGAAGCCTGCCGCGTCCACGACGTATCGCATGGTCGGTGTTCGGGACGGTCCTCGGCGCTCCACTGCGACGGTTCGACCGCACGATGAACACACGCGTCGCTGCGGGAATGGCCCTGGCATCTCTCGTCTCCGGCAGGACCACTCCTCCACCCGGCCGCTGTTACGCGGCGCTGCGCAGCGGACACCTGACATTTCCGGATCCGTCGACGCTCGCGCGCAGGGACGACGTGGCGCGCGCGTTGTGGAACGACAGTGCGCGGATGGTCGGGCTGACGGTCGATCAGAGCGTCGGGACGCCAGGTCGGCGGAGTCGCTAGGACAATTCACGTCGCAGGAGTTCGGCCCCAGCGGCGAGCGTGACCATCTTGTCTCGTGCGACGCGTCGGCCGAGTGGCACCATACCGCAATTGGTACTCGGGTAGAGCTTGTCTGCGTCAACGAACGGGAGTGCGCGACGAAGGGTTGCTGCGACCTCTTCGGGCGTCTCGATGGTGTCGCTCGCCACATCGATCGCTCCCAGCATGACCTTCTTGCCCCGAAGCAGTTCGATCAGGTCGACGGGCACCCGCGAATTGTGGCTCTCCAGCGAGACCATGTCGATCGACGACTGCTGCAGCAGCGGGAACGACTCTTCGTACTGGCGCCACTCGGCCCCGAGCGTTGCCTTCCAGTCGGTGTTGGCTTTGATGCCGTAGCCGTAACAGATGTGAACGGCAGTTTCGCAACTCAGCCCTTCGGTCGCACGCTCGAGCGCCGCTACGCCCCAGTCTTTCAGTTCGTCGAAGAACACGTTGAACGCGGGCTCATCGATCTGGATGATGTCGACGCCGGCGGCTTCCAAGTCCTTTGCTTCTTGGTTCAGGATGGTTGCGAACTCCCATGCGAGCATTTCGCGACTCTTGTAGTGGTCGTCGTAAAGCGTGTCGATCATTGTCATAGGGCCAGGCAAGGCCCATTTGATCGGCTGGTCGGTCGCTGCTCGCAGACGCGTCGCATCCGCTGCGAACACTGACTTTTCGCGGCTCACCGCACCGACAACCGTCGGGACGCTCGCGTCGTAGCGTTCACGAATTCGCACGGTCTCGCGCCGGTCGAAGTCAACGCCACTCAGGTGCTCGATGAACGTGGTCACGAAATGCTGACGCGTCTGTTCACCATCGCTGATGATATCGAGCCCGGCATGACGCTGCTCATGTGCTGCGAGCGTCTGGGCGTCGAGTCTCCCTTCGCGCAGTTCGTCGTCTCGCAACTTCCACGGCGACCAGAGCTTCTCCGGCTCCGAAAGCCACGAGGGCTTGGGCAGGCTACCGACGATCGAGGTGGGCAGGAACGTGTTCATCTTTGGTACCTTTCGGTCTCGGACGGTCAGGCGGATTGCTCGGTAGCCCACCGTTCAAGAACAGCGCCATACGGTTTCATGAGATTCACCTCGGTGAACCTTCCCTGTGTGGTCGCGAGCCGAGTGCGCTCGACACGGTCGTAGCTCACCTGCGGAAGTGAATAGTTGCCGTTGTCGAGACTCGGCTGGTACACCTCCGACGCCGCAGTGTTCGCGTTGTAGATCTCGGGACGATAAATCTTCTGAAACGTCTCCATCGTCGCGATCGTTCCCGCGAGTGCGAGGAACGAATAGTCGTTGAGCAGGTCACCACGGTGGTAGAAGGCCAATGGAGCGACGGACCCCTGAGGCATGAAGTAGCGAACCCTGAGCCCCATCTTCCCGAAGTACTGATCGGTGAGCGACTTCTCATCTGCCACATACTCCACCCCAAGAATCGGGTGGCAATTCGTGAGCCGACGGTACGTCCTGGACGTCGAAACGCTGATGCAGATGACTGGAGGCTGCGAGAACCGTTCGCGATACTCGTCCGATTCGACAAAACGCTGAAAGACCTGCCCGTGCAGATCACCGAAGTCGCTGGGGATTCCCGTCGCTCGGTGCCCCGGGAGTCGAACGCTGAAATCGTAGTCGCGAATGTATGAGGAGAAGTTGTTTCCGACGATGCCTTCCGTGCGGGCGCCCGTGGTGGTATCGACGATGTCGACGTCGAGCACTTCGATCACCGGAAACGCGGCGTCATCCCCGGCCGACGCGAGATGCAGGTCCACCGAGACGATGTCGAGTTCGAGTGCGTAGCGGTCACCACGCGGATTGTCCCAGTGCACCAACTCGTTGACACGGGTGTTCATCATCGTCACCGCGTTGCACAGATTCTGCCGACGATTCTCGCCGCGTGCGAGATTCGCAAAGTTTGTCGTGCCGCGCGAGTTGGTCGACGGGGAGTAGTCCTCATTGAAGCGCGTCGTGCCAATACTGAAAACACACTCGTTCGTCATGCTGATCAGTTGCCCCAATACTTGCGGTGAGTGCAGCGACGAGCGCGTCACCGCACGAGTTCACTGCCTGAGTTTTCGCAGCACTTCAACCGAATCCCCCGATCGTCCAGGGCCGATCTTTCGGGCCGAGAACACCCGGGAGCCGACTGTCCGAAGTGGCGTGGAAGTCAGTGTAAGTAGACCCGACGCCATAGCCTAATTACCTTTTGCGATAGCTGGATATAGGTAATCCCTATGCCAGCAGATCAACTCCAAACCCCGAAACGACGTCGCGCATCTCCGCCACGAATCGCTGAGCCTGGCCGGTCAGAGTCACCGAGGCATGACCGATCCAACCGATCTCGATGCGATCGTCCACGTCGAGCGGAACAGCGACGATGGACGGATCGAGATCGTCCGAGACGATGCCGGTGGAGATGGTGTACCCACCCAGACCGATCATGAGGTTGAAGATGGTCGCTCGATCGCTCACCCGAATGTCTTGCTTCGATGAGCGGGTGGAGAGGATCTCTTCAGCGAGGTAGAAGGAGTTGTTCACACCCTGGTCGAACGTGAGCCGAGGCAAATCTTCAAGATCACTCAGCGTCACACTCTTTCGCCCTGCAAGAGGGTTCGTGCGGGCGATGAAGATATGCGGCGACGCCAGAAACAGCGGCGTGAAGACCAGCCCTGCTTCGCGAATCAGCTTGTTGATCACGTTTGCGTTGAACTCGTTGCGATAGAGCACACCGAGCTCACTTCGCAGCGTGCGAACATCCTCGATGATGTCCCACGTGCGGGTCTCTCGAAGACTGAACGCGTACTCCGCAGCCTCAGACGCTTTCACCATGCGGGCGAAGGCATCGACGACGAAGGAGTAGTGCTGAGTTGATACGGCCAGGAGCCGGCGCGAGGGTCCGCGGCCGAGATACCGCTGTTCCAGGAGTTCCGCTTGCTCGACCACCTGGCGCGCGTACCCGAGAAATTCCGCCCCGTCTTCGGTGAGCCTCACCCCACGGGTCGAGCGAACGAAGAGCGTACGTCCCACGCGACTTTCGAGGTCCTTCAGCGCGGCCGACATGGTCGGTTGCGCGACATAAAGCAGGTCCGCCGCGGCACTGATGGATCCTTCGGCGGCCACCTCCACGAAGTACCGCAACTGCTGAAGGGTGATTCCCCGCACCGTTCCCGCGATGTCCCGTGCCATAGCAAAAACCTATCGCACCTGTACACCTCGCCAATGCTCCGGACAACCGGTGTGCTGTCCATGGGCGCGTCAGCCACGACCCGCTCGAGATCGCCCCAACGATGACGAAACCCGCTCCGACCGAGTCGGAGCGGGTTCGCAATTGTGGAGCTAAGGGGACTCGAACCCCTGACCCCCACACTGCCAGTGTGGTGCGCTACCAGCTGCGCCATAGCCCCATATTCACTTTGCGGCGTCCGGGGAGCCCCTCGCGCTGAAAGAAAAACTACACCATCGGTCTCTGAGCCAACAAATCGCCTGGTCAAGGCGGTGACGAGCTCGAGTGCTCGTCACCGCCTTGCAGTCAGCCTGCGAGCTCTGCCACCCAGTTGTCGTTGCCCAGCGCATCGATGACGGTTCCGTTCTGGATGACGGCCGGAGTGCCGGCTGCGCCCGTCGTGGCGAGCAGTTGACGGCCCGCCTCTGCGGACTCTGCGGCCTGCTCGACGCGAGCACCATCGGCAATGCAGGACACCGCGTCGTCGGATGCTCCGGCGTCTCGGGCCATCTGCGCGAGTTGCTCGTTGCTGTGGTCGCTGTCGCCACCTTCGCCCGGCTGGTTGTCCGGGGAGAAGACCGCGGCGTGGAAGGCCGAGAATGCGACTGCGTCGCCCGTCTCGGCGACACACTGGTTCGCCGCGACCGCTCGCGTCGAGTAGTCGCCGCTGCTCGACAACCGGTCGAGGAACGCGAGGATGTGGTATCGAACCGCGACCGTGCCCTCGTCGATCGCTTGGGCGAGTTCCTGGCCGTGCTTGTGTTCGAGTTCGGCGCAATAGGGGCACATCGGATCTTCGAAGACGTCGATGGTGGTGGCAGCGTCCGGCAGCCCGAGCAGGATCGTGCCGTCGTCGTCGAGGGCTACCTCCACTGCGGCGTTGCTGACACCGCCGTACCCGTCATTGCGGGAATCGGTGCTCCCCGACTGCCACAGCACTCCGCCGATCACAAGCACCGCAATGACGACGACCGCGATACCGCCGAGGATGTAGGTGGACTTGTTCGACGTCGGCTCCGGCGAGTATTTGACCGGCTTGACCTTCTTCGCACTCACGAATGCTGTCCTTCGTTCATCGGTGAATTGTCCGGCTGCACTATGCCACCGGGGTCTGAGTTCGTCCTGAGAGCGGCCCGGGAACGCGGTCCGAGCGCAAGGGGTGCGCGCGGAAATATCACCAGCCACACAGACAGCGCGAGGAACCCGACGTCGCGGGCGATCTCCCGGGCGTAGTCGCCGCCGTCGATTCCCTCCGCCACACCGCCGCCTCCGAAGCATCCGCAGTCGATGGACAGCCCCCGAGCCCAGGCCGACACGATCGCACCGATGAGTATCACCAGCGTGACTGCGGACAGCATCGCGGCAGGTCGCACCGCGAGCCCCACCAGCAGTAGGACGCCGAGAACGAGTTCGACCATCGGGAGCGCCGCAGCCACGGGTCGTACGAGGTCGTTGGGAAGAAGCTGATAGGCACGCACTGCCACGACGGTCTGCGTCGGGTCGGAGAATTTGATCCAGCCGGAGATCAGCCACACCGCGGCGAGACCGAGCCGCGCCGCTGCGGAGACAAGACGAATCCACACGGCAACGACACTACAGACCCACCGGTCAGCGATCCGTCTCGCCGGTCACAGGCTTCTCGACAACCGGTTCTGTGGCGGGAGCATCCTGACGCGGAGCCCGTGCCAGGGCCCACGGAATCACCGCCGCCAGCATGATTGCCCCCGTCACACCGAACGCCACCGAATACGACCAGCGTTCGGCGATCATCCCCGCGGCGATCGGCCCGATCACTGCCCCGACGTCCGAGGTCATCTGGAACGTGGCGAGCACCGGTCCCCCGCGTGCCTTGCTGCCCACCACGTCGGCGATCGCGGCCTGCTGCGACGGGTTGATCAGGCCGGATCCCATCCCAGCCACAACGGACGTGATCAGGAACACCACGAGGTCCGAGGACAGGCCCATCACGACAGTGCTCACACCGCAGACGACGAGGCCTGCGAGGACGAACGGGCGCCGCCCGTAGCGGTCGGACCATGAGCCCGACTTGACCAGCACGAGCGCGTTGCCCACGGCAAACGCGGTCAACGCGACACCCGCGATTCCTTCGCTCTGGTTAAGGGCCTCGACGACGAACAACGGAACCATCGCGACGCGGACGCCGAACACCACCCAGCCGTTGGCGAAGTTGGAAGTGAGTGCCGCGCGGTACGTCGACGACCGGAGGGCGGTGCCCAGACGCATCACCGGAGCACCGTCGCCCGAGGCCGGTTGCGCAAGGTGCGACTTGCGCAGGCTGACCCAGACCACGGAGGCCGCGACGAGCAGCGCCACCGCATAGATGAGGAACGGTGCGCGCAGACCGAGTCCGACGAGAGCTCCACCGAGCAGCGGCCCGGTGATGTTTCCGAGCAGGAAGCTCGTCGCATACAGCGCGGACACGCGACCGCGCGCATCGGGCGGCGCGATGCGTACGAGCAGCCCCAGCGCAGCCACGGTGAACATCGTCGAGCCGATGCCGCCGAGTCCGCGGAAGACCAGGAGCTGCCAATAGGTCTGGGCAAATGCAACCGCGCCGGTCGACACGGCGACGATGAGCACACCGGTGATGTAGATGGGCCGCTCGCCCAGCTTCTGCACAAGCAGTCCGCTGGCCGGCGCAAACGCGAGTCGCATGAACGCGAACGCCGAGATGACGACCGTGGCTGCGGTGATACCCACGTCGAAGCTCCGCGCGAACTGCGGCAACGCGGGAGCGACGAGACCGAAGCCGAGGGCGATGACAAAGCTCGCCGCAACGAGTACCCAGATTTCGCGCGGCAGAGCCACGCCACGTGTACGCATGATGCGGCAATGTTAGCGATGCGCACGACCGTGATCGGTTCGAGCCCGCGGTGCGCCTCGCCGTCAGCGGTCAGCCCAACACCGACGACACCAGTTCGCGCGCCGCGTCCTGCACCTGCGCGAGATGCTCGGCGCCGTTGAACGATTCTGCGTAGATCTTGTACACGTCTTCGGTGCCGGACGGACGCGCCGCGAACCACGCGTTCTCGGTCGTCACCTTCAGCCCGCCGATCGCCGCTCCGTTGCCGGGTGCCTCGGTGAGTGTCGCGGTGATCTTCTCGCCCGCAAGATCGGTGGCGCGCACCTGCTCGGGCGACAGCTTCGCGAGAATTGCTTTCTGTTCTCGCGTGGCCGGCGCATCGACCCGCGCGTAGGCCGGATTGCCGTAACGGCCCGCGAGTTCGGCGTAACGCCGAGAGGGCGTCGTACCGGTCACCGCGGTGATCTCGGCGGCCAGCAACGCGAGCACGATGCCGTCCTTGTCGGTGGACCACACCGACCCGTCTCGACGCAGGAAGGAGGCACCCGCGCTCTCTTCTCCCCCGAATCCGAGACTGCCCTCGAGCAGGCCCGGCACGAACCACTTGAAGCCCACCGGCACTTCGAGCAGGTCGCGTCCCAGCCCGGACGCGACGCGATCGATCATCGACGAACTCACCAGTGTCTTACCGACCTTGCTCCCCTCGGGCCAGCCCGGACGGTTCCGGAAGAGATAGTCGATGGCCACCGCGAGATAGTGGTTGGGATTGAGCAGGCCGCCGTCGGGGGTGACGATGCCGTGGCGGTCCGCGTCGGCATCGTTGCCGGTCGCGAGGTCGTACTTGTCGCGGGTGCCGATGAGCGAGGCCATCGCATCGGGTGACGAGCAGTCCATCCGGATCTTGCCGTCGGAGTCGAGCGTCATGAATCGCCAGGTGGCGTCGACGAGCGGGTTCACGACGGTGAGGTCGAGGCGGTGCCGGTCGGCGATCTCGCCCCAATAATCGACGGACGCGCCGCCGAGCGGGTCGGCGCCGATGCGCAGACCCGCCGCCCTGATCGCGTCGAGATCGACGATGTTCGGAAGGTCGTCGATGTACGTGCCGAGAAAGTCGTAGCGACCGGCCGCTGCCAGTGCATCGACTGCCGGTACACGCGTGACGCCCGAAAGGCCCGCGGTGAGGAGTTCGTTGGCGCGGGCCGCGATGACGGAGGTGGCGTCGGCGTCGGCGGGTCCACCGTGCGGCGGATTGTATTTGAACCCCCCGTCGCGGGGCGGGTTGTGCGACGGAGTGACGACGATTCCGTCCGCGGATGCGCCGTCGCCGGCATTGTGGCGCAGGATCGCATGGCTTATCGCGGGGGTCGGTGTGTATCGGTCGCGCGAATCGATCACCACCGCGACATCGTTGGCGATCAGAACCTCGAGCGCGGTCGTCCACGCGGGCTCGGACAGCGCGTGTGTGTCGCGGCCCAGGAACAGCGGCCCGGTCGTGCCCTGTGCTGCGCGGTACTCGACGATGGCCTGGGTGGTGGCGAGGATGTGCTGCTCGTTGAAGGCCGCGTCGAGACTCGACCCACGGTGCCCCGAAGTGCCGAACGCCACCTGCTGAAGCGGGTTCTCGGGATCCGGCCGGATCGTGTAGTAGGCAGTCACCAGGTGCGCAAGGTCGACCAGATCGTCGGGTGCTGCGGGTTGCCCCGCTCGTTCGTGCGCCATGGGTCCTCCTCGTCGAGCGTGTGTGGTGACCATCTTGCCCGCGGGAGGTTGGGTACGCGCGGCCATCCTGAGTCGTTCACGTCGGAACCGTGGGTCGGCTCGCCATCCGCAGGCGGTGAAGGTAGTCGCACGGCGAATCCGAGACCGTGACCGTGCCTGTAACCGGTGGCCACGGTTGTAACAGTTCATTTGGGAGTGACGACAAGCTCGCCAAGTGACCTTTCGAGATCGGAAACAACCGTGAACCCACCCGCCGGCTGGCATCCCGACCCCTATTTCGATCCGCGTATCGAACGATACTGGGACGGGCAGCAGTGGACCGAACAAACCCGTCCCATCGGAAGCGACGACCCCACCACGATGTTCGACGCCGTCGCTCGACCCGGTAACCCGGCGCCCCCGTCCGCCTCCAAACGTCGCCGGTGGCCGTGGATCGCAGGGGCCGCAGCCGTCGGAGTCTTCGGTGTCGCAGCCCTGACCGGCGGAACCTCCGACGAACAGGGCCCTGTCACGACCGCAGTGACAACGACGTCCGAAGCGACGCCCACCACGACAGCCCCTCGCACGACCACCACCTCTCGCACCACCACGCCTGCGCCGACCACCACATCCCTCGCGCCCGACTCGACCACGACAGTTCCGGCGCTCGCACCGGCGGCACCTCGGACAACAACCACCGCGTCTCCGTATGTGCCCCCGGAACCGGCCTACACACCTCCCGCGACAACCGAGCGGGCACCCGCGTACACGCCGCCACCCGAACCCGCCTACACAGCGCCGCCCGCGTACACGCCACCGCCGGTCGCCGACACTCCCTCCAGCGTGTACTACAAGAACTGCACGGCGGCACGGAATGCGGGAGCCGCACCGGTGCGGATCGGCCAGCCGGGTTACGGCACTCATCTCGATCGCGACGGCGATGGTGTCGGCTGCGAGTGACGCGGCCACAAGCGCAACTACCGATCACGTGCACCTCGGCCAGTTCGGGATCAGCACGCAGATCACCCAATCGAACGCGAAGGCGGCCCGGAACTGATCGATCGTTCCGCCCTGGTACGGAGCTCGGTGTCACCGACGACAACTGCGACCGTCACGTCGCTTCCATACCCGGCGACCTCGCGAACACATGAAAATACCCCGGGTGAAAGACCTGATCTGGTCTCTCACCCGGGGTTTCGGTGGAGCTGCCGGGAATCGAACCCGGGTCCTCCGCCGCCTTGCCAAGGCTTCTCCGTGTGCAGTCCGCTATGTCTCTACTTGGATCTCCCGGTCTCGCGAACAAGCCGTGATGACGATCCCAGTCACTGTTGGATGTCCCATCCGACTCCGTGACCGAGCCGGTAGGTAAAGCCCTCTAGCTGATGCCAGTACCCGACCCGAGGGCGAGATCGGACTGACAGACACGCTTCGCTACTTAGGCAGCGAGAGCGTAGTCGCGCTGATTGGAATCGGCGCTTAATTGGTTGCAGCGACGCTTACGGTGGTCTCTTGCCTGCACCGACACGCTTCCCTTGACTCAACGTACGTAGTCGAAACCGTTCAGCCCCGTACGCGCCTGCGACGTTCGCAGGACTACCTACATTAACGTCACGTGCACCCGATGTCATTCCCTTTTCCAGGATTGTCCGGATGACGCCGCTCACAATGCCCCGACGACCCGGTGGGGGTAGCTCAGGTCGCGACGGTGATCAACACGACCGACGCAAGCGCGAGCACCATGCCGGCGTACTGGCCGCGACCGAGCCGCTCCCCCAGCACGACGAGCGCGAGCAGCACCGTGGCCGCGGGATAGAGCGCCCCGACGACGCTGACCAGTGAGAGCATCCCACCCTGGAATGCGAACATCATCGCGGCGTTGGACACCACGTCGAGCAACGCGACGGCCACGACATGCGGATACAGCATCCGCGGCGGACCCGAGAACTGCCGCACGGCCACGGCCGCCACCCACACGACCGCGCTCGCCGACAGGCGCTGGATCACCAGCGGCCAGAGACCCGTCCCCTCGGGAATCTGGTCGAGCGAGATGAACGTGAGCGCGAACGCGACACCGCCCGCAACGGTGAGTCCCGCGACACGAACGGTGAAGGCCGGGTGGTCGTCGCCACCGACGGTCTCCTGTGACTCCCGGCTGACGAGCACGACCGCCACGAGTGCGACGACGATTCCGACCACCGCGAGCAGCCCCGGCCGCTCCCCCGCCCCGATGCCCGCGAGAGCGGGGATGCCGGCCACGAGCAGCGCAGTCACCGGCGACACCACCGACATCGGACCGGATGCGAGGGCCCGATAGAACCACCAGACCGCAAATCCCCCGAAGAGGCCTGACGCGGCACCCCATCCGACGGACACAGCGGTGACCTCACCGCCCGCGAAGGGCGCAATCACCAGGGCGATCAGGAGTGACAGCGGATAGGACGCCACGACGAACGACAGTGCCGTGGCACGTCGCGAAGCCACACCGCCGAGAAAATCACTGACGCCGTAGCCGACCGCGGCCACGAGGGCCAGCAGTACCGCGGTCAGCGCATTCCCTTCACGCGCCTGCCGAGCTCGCGGGTCACCTCACGTTCGGCGGTACGTCGTGCGAGATCCTGTCGCTTGTCGTAGTCCTGCTTACCCCTGGCGAGCGCCAGCTCGACCTTGACCTTGCCGTCGGAGAAGTACATCGACAGCGGGACCAACGTCTGGTTGCCCTCGCGGGTCTTGCCGACCAGTGCATCGATCTCGCGTCGGTGCAGCAGCAGCTTGCGGGTTCGACGCGGGGCATGGTTGGTCCAGGTGCCGTGCCCGTACTCCGGGATGTGCAACCCACGCAGCCAGACCTCTCCGTCGTCGACCGTCGCGAACGCGTCGACGAGTGACGCCTTACCTTCCCGTAGGGCCTTCACCTCGGTACCGACAAGCGCGATACCCGCCTCGTAAGTGTCGAGGATGGCGTAGTTGTGCCGCGCCTTACGGTTCGTGGCGATGACCTTCCGGCCCTTTTCCTTCACGTGCAGGCCTTTCAGGTTCACAGCGGTCGAAGAGGAACACAGTCCAGCATAGGAACCCACACAAATCGTTATTCACGCACGTAGAGGCGCAGCGTCGCATACGCAGTGATCGCAGCCATGCCCACGCCGACGAGCACCAGGAACGGCGCGACCAGCAGGATGTCGCTGTCGGTGATTCTCGCGACGATGTTCGCGCCGTAGACCTCGGCGAGCATGTCGTCGACGAACAGGGACTTCGCAGCGAACAACCCGCCGATGGCAAGGGCTGCACCGACGATCGCAGCAACAACGGCTTCGAGAAGGAACGGGAGCTGGGTGTACCAGCGGGTGGCGCCCACGAGCCGCATGATTCCGACCTCGGTGCGGCGGGTGAACGCAGCGATCTGCACCGTGTTGGCGATGAGCAGGATCGCCGCTACGGCCTGGATGGTCGCGATCGCGAACGCCGCATTACGGATGCCGCCGAGCACACCGAACAGGCGCTCCACCAGGTCCTGCTGGTTGAGGATGCTGTCCACCCCGGGCCGCTCCGAAAAATCGGTCTGAATGATCGCGAAGCTCGACGGATCCGACATCTTCACCTTGAACGATGCCGGGAAGCTCTCGGGGCTGACCAGTTCGGCCAGCTCGGGCTGGTCCGCAAAGACACGCTCGGTCGCGTCTGCCACGGCGTCGTCGCGGCTGAGGTACTGCACGGACACCACGTCCTCGGTGTTCTCGAGGTCAGTGTGCAGGGTGCTGCAGAGCTCCTGCTCGCACTCCGGGTCGAGTGACGAGATGTCCTCGGTGAGGAACACCTGGATCTCCACACGATCGAGGAAGATCTTCTGCGTCTTGTCTGCCATCTGGACGACGAGCAGACCCGCGCCGAACAGAGCAAGCGAGATCGCGGTGGTGAGGATCATCGCAACGGTCATGGTGAGGTTTCGGCGCAGGCCGGTGGTGACCTCGCTGAACAGGAAGCTGGCGCGCATGGGGAGTCAAGGTCCTTCGGTTGCCGGATGGACTGGTCTCGGAACGGGCGACCGGGTCAGCGACCCACGCCGTACACACCACGTGCTTCGTCGCGGACGACCCGACCCAGGTCGAGTTCGACGACGCGGCGCCGCATTGCGTCCACGATGTGGTGATCGTGCGTGGCCATGAGCACCGTGGTTCCTGTCCGGTTGATCCGTTCGAGAAGCAACATGATGTCCTGGCTGGTCTCGGGGTCGAGATTGCCGGTGGGCTCGTCTGCCAGCAGCACCAGCGGACGGTTCACGAACGCCCGCGCGATCGCGACACGCTGCTGCTCGCCACCCGACAGTTCGGTGGGCAGGCGCCCCGCCTTGCCGGACAATCCGACGAGTTCGAGGACCTCGGGCACGGTCCGTTCGATCACGGAACGGGGCTTACCGATCACCTCGAGCGCGAAGGAGATGTTCTCCGCCACGGTCTTGCGCTGCAACAGACGGAAATCCTGGAACACGCAGCCGAGGTTCTGCCGCAGTTTCGGTACCCGCCGCGCCGACAGCTTGTTGACATGGAAATCCGCAACGTGGATCTCACCGCTGGTGGGTGTGTCCTCCCGCAACAGGAGCCGCATGAACGTCGACTTGCCGGAACCGGACGGTCCGATGAGAAAGACGAACTCGCCTTTGCCCACCTCGACGGACACACCGTCGAGGGCGGGCCGGGTCGACGTCTTGTAGGACTTGGACACATTTTCCAGGCGGATCACGACGCCATGCTAGCCGTTACCGGATGGTGACCTATTGCCCCGGTTCGCCGGTCTGCTCCGAACCCGATTCCCCGTCGAATCCCGGGAGTCCCGGGATCTGCGGCAATCGGAAAGGATTCGAGTCGGTCGTGGTAACAGTGGGTTGCTCGGTACCGGTCGTCGGAGCGGGCGTGTCGCGCGGTGTCGTCGTGACGGAGGGCGTCTCGGTCGGCGTTTCGGTCGGCGTGATCTCGGTCGTGGTGGTCGGATACGACTGCTCGGTGGTCTGCACAGGCGGCACATACGGCACATAGGGCGTCTCGGAGATCATGACGGCTCCCGCGGGCGAGCCCGCGTTCGAGTCATCCTGACCGAGGGTGAGGTACGCCCCCCACATAACGAGCCAGAGAGTGCACAGCGCGAGGGTGCTGGTGCGCACGCGTCCGTGGAGCAGGTGACTCGGGATCCGAATCCTGCGACGGCGCTGATCGTCGGTCATGGCTCCTCCGACCGTTCGACGACGCTCGCGGTGTCGAGCTGCGGGCTCACCGTGATCCCCTTGGCACGTAGGGCGCCGGCGATGCGGGCGCGAAGCAAGCGGCCGACCTGGAACTGCTTCCCCGGCAGGGTTCGCGCCACAATTCGCATGCTGACCTGGTCGACCTCGAGGCTCTCGACACCCATGACGGTCGGTTCGTCGAGCAGCAGTTCACGCACACGCGGCTCGTTGTAGGCGGCGACGCCGACGTCTCGGAGAATCTCGTTGACCGCGGTGATGTCGGCTGTGACCGGGATCGGCACGTCGATCACGGCACGCGCCCAGTCCTTCGAGAGGTTGATGGCCTTGTTGATCTGACCGTTCGGCACCGTGATCACTTCACCGGCCGCGCTTCGTACCTGCGTCACACGGAGCGTGACGTCTTCGACTGTCCCCACAGCATCCTCGGACGACCCCGTCACCGAGATCTGCACCGTGTCGCCGAAGCCGTACTGGCGTTCGGTGATGATGAAGAAGCCGGCGAGGATGTCCTGGACCACGCGCTGCGCGCCGAAGCCGAGCGCGGCACCCAGGACAGTTGCCGGCGCCACGAGAGAGCCGATCGGCAAGCTGAGATAGTCGAAAATCTTGAGCGTCGCGATGATGTAGACGAAGGCGATCCCGATCCATGTGACAACCTGCGCCACCGAATGCCGATGCTTGGTCGCCTCCGAGCGCACCAGGTCGTCGGACTGCTGGTAGCGGTTGTCGATACGCCGGGTGACCCGGCCGCCCATCCAGGTCACGAACCGCGCGATGATCACGGCACCCAGCACCGTCAGGGCGATCAGGAGCCCACTGGAAGACAACCAGTCGAGCAGAACATCGGTGGGAAACAGGGCTCCTCCTCTCCCGCAGGTGGAACCGTGCCGGGAACCTATACGCGCGCAGGGTCTACCCGATCACGCCTTCTGCTCTTCGCCCATCCGCCAGCGGATGCCGGCTTCCAGGAAGCCGTCGATATCGCCGTCGAGCACGGTGGACGGGTTGTTGACCTCGAACTCGGTACGCAGATCCTTGACCATCTGGTAGGGGTGCAGCACGTAGGAGCGCATCTGGTTGCCCCAGGAACTGCCGCCGTCGCCCTTGAGCGCATCCATCTCGGCGCGCTCTTCCTGGCGCTTGCGCTCGAGGAGTTTCGCCTGGAGGACGCGCATCGCCGAGACCTTGTTCTGCAGCTGCGACTTCTCGTTCTGACAGGTGACGACGATCCCGGTGGGAACGTGTGTCAGTCGTACCGCGGAATCGGTGGTGTTGACCGACTGACCGCCCGGGCCGGACGACCGGTAGACGTCGACGCGGACGTCGTTCTCATCGATATCGATGTGGTCGGTGGTCTCGACCACCGGCAGCACCTCGACCTCGGCGAACGAGGTCTGGCGTCGGCCCTGGTTGTCGAACGGGCTGATGCGGACGAGTCGGTGGGTGCCCATCTCGACCGACAGGGTGCCGTAGGTGTACGGCGCCTTGATCGCGAAGGTCGCCGACTTGATGCCGGCTTCTTCGGCGTAGGAGGTGTCGTAGACCTCGACGCCGTAGCCGTGCTTGTCGGCCCAGCGGATGTACATGCGCATGAGCATCTCGGCCCAGTCCGCGGCGTCGATACCCCCGGCACCGGCACGGATGTTGACGAGGGCGTCACGCTGGTCGTATTCACCCGACAGCAGCGTCCGCACCTCCATCGCCTCGATATCGATGCGCAGGGTCTCGCGCTCGGAGTCGGCATCGGCCAGCGCGGAGGTCTTGGCGTCGCCCTCTTCACCCTCGGCGAGCTCGTAGAGCACGGGCAAGTCCTCGAGACGCTGCCGCAACTCTTCGACACGGCGCAATTCGCTCTGCGCGTGGGAGAGCTGACTCGTGACCTGCTGGGCATGCTCCTGGTCGTTCCACAGGTCGGGGTCGGCCGCCTGATGTTCGAGCTCGTCGATACGGCGACGCAGCTCTTCCACATCGAGAACCGACTCCACCGTCCGGAGGGTCGTTGCGAGCTCGGCCAGGTCTGCGGAAACATCAGGATGCACGATTCTCTAGGCTACCGGCTAAGCGCTAGCGTCTGACGCATGGCCACCGACTACACCGCCGATCTCGACCTCGCTCTGCGTCTCGCCGACGCCGCCGACGCGCTCACCCGCGACCGTTTCGGCGCGCTGGACCTGAGAGTCGATGACAAACCCGACCTGACACCGGTGTCCGACGCCGATCTCGCAGTGGAACGGCTGATCCGCGGCACCCTCGCCTCCGAGCGACCCGGCGACGCGATCCTGGGCGAGGAATTCGGCGGCGATCCGGTGTTCGAAGGACGCCAGTGGGTGGTCGATCCGATCGACGGCACCAAGAATTTCGTGCGGGGTGTGCCCGTGTGGGCGAGCCTCATCGCACTTCTCGTCGACGGAGTACCGGTCGTGGGCGTGGTCAGCGCCCCTGCGCTGAACCGCCGGTGGTGGGCTTGTGCGGGCTTCGGCGCGTGGACGTCGCACGACGGCAGTGAGCCGCGCCTGATCACGGTGTCCGACGTCCGTTCACTGGGGTCGGCGTCGCTGAGCTTTTCGAGTCTGTCCGGCTGGAAAGACCGCAACATCCGCGACCGGTTCGTCGACCTGACGGACGAAGTGTGGCGCGTGCGCGCGTACGGCGACTTCTTCTCCTACTGCCTCCTGGCGGAGGGCGCGCTCGAAATAGCGCTCGAACCCGAGGTGTCGCTGTGGGACCTGGCGGCGCTCGACGTGCTCGTCCGCGAGGCGGGTGGCGAATTCACGAACCTCGACGGCACGGCAGGACCGCACGGCGGAAGTGCTGTCGCTACGAACGGCGCGTTCCACGACGAGGTCCTCACGCGGCTGAACTCCTGACGCTCGTCCGACGCTGCCCGCGCCGCGGTTCACCTGCGGCGCGGGCAGCGTTGTCACACCCGTTCACCCAGAACTTACTTGAAAGTAGACACCGACCTTACTCGGGAGTAAGGTAGATCCCGTCCGCTCCGATACAAGAAACTTCTGGTGATCATGAGCAAGCAAGACAGTGTGGCCCGGAACACCCCCCGCGACACATCCGCCGTCGGCCTCAACCCGATCAAGCGGGACGCGATGGGAGCAGCGATGCGCGTGCTCACGCGGATCACCGGCTCCGAACTCGCCGACCGCTACAACTTCCGCCAGGCGATCGACCGAGTGACGTACGAGTCCACCAAGACCGGCTTCAAGACCCTCGGCGCCGCGACCCGCACGTTCAAGAAGGTGTCCGGCGGCAATGGGCCCGAACGTCTCGCGACCGCGAAGAACGCCGACTACTTCGACCTCACTCCGACCGACGACCAGCAGATGATCGCGGAGACGGTGCGCGACTTCGCCGCCGAGATTCTGCGTCCGGCCGCAGACGACGCCGACGAGGCCGCATCGGCCCCCGCCGACCTGCTCGCACGCGCCGCCGAACTCGGCATCACGCTCGTCAACGTCCCCGAGGCATTCGACGGTGCCGCCGCCGAGCGCGGAGTCGTCACCAACAGCCTCGTCGCCGAGGCCCTCGCGCACGGCGACATGGGTCTTGCGTTGCCGATCCTCGCGCCGAGCGGCGTCGCCGTGGCCTTGACCGAGTGGGGCACCGACGAGCAGCAGAAGACCTATCTGCCCGCGTTCGCCGGCGAAGATGTTCCGCAGGCATCCGTCGTCATCGCCGAGCCTCGCGCACTGTTCGATCCGGTCGCGCTCCGGACGAAGGCCGTCCGATCCCCGAGCGGATATCGGATCAACGGGGTCAAAGCCCTTGTCCCTGCCGCCGGTAGCGCCGAACTGTTCATCGTGGCAGCAGAACTCGACGGCAAGCCGTCCTTCTTCATCGTCGAGGCGAAGAGCAAGGGGGTCGTCATCGAAGCCGATCCCAGCATGGGCCTACGCGCCGCCGGCCTCGGCCGCCTCCTGCTCGAGGATGTGGCAGTGCCGCAGTCGGCACTGCTCGGCGACGACAACCCGGATGTCCGCGCAGTGCAGTACGCCGACGCGGTGCGGTTGTCGCGCCTCGGCTGGGCGTCGCTCGCCATCGGCACCGGCCAGGCCGTGCTCGACTACGTCGTGCCGTACGTGAACGAGCGCGAGGCATTCGGTGAGCCGATCAGCCACCGTCAGGCGGTTGCGTTCATGGTCGCGAACATCAAGATCGAGCTCGACGGCCTCCGTCTCGTCACCCTCCGCGGTGCTGCACGCGCCGAGCAGGGTCTTTCGTTCGCCCGCGAAGCCGCGCTCGCCCGCAAGCTCGCGACGGACAAGGGGATGCAGATCGGTCTCGACGGCGTCCAGCTGCTCGGTGGCCACGGCTTCACCAAGGAACATCCCGTCGAGCGTTGGTACCGCGACCTACGCGCCATCGGCGTGGCCGAGGGCGTCGTCCTCGTCTGAGCGGCCCGGACACACACAAGGAACCTGTGATGATCAATCTCGAACTTCCCAAGAAGCTCAAGGCTTCCGCGAATCAGGCCCACCAGGTCGCCGCCCAGATCTTCCGACCCGTCTCCCGCAAGTACGACCTCGCGGAACATGAGTACCCCGTCGAGCTCGACACGATGGCGGCCATGGTCGAGGCGCTCAACGATTCCGGCCAGGGCGCGGCAGGCGCAACGCTCGGCCGCGAAGGCAAGGTCAAGGACTCCGACGGCAGCAATGCCAACGGCGGCAACATGGCCGGTCTCCTCAATGTCATCGAAACCTGCTGGGGCGACGTCGGATTGACGCTGTCCATCCCGTACCAGGGCCTCGGAAACTCGGCTATCGCCGCGGTCGCGACCGACGAGCAGCTCGAACGGTTCGGCAAGGTGTGGGCCTCGATGGCAATCACCGAACCCAGCTTCGGCTCGGACTCGGCCGCCGTCACCACCACCGCCGTTCTCGACGGCGACGAGTGGGTCCTCAACGGCGAGAAGATCTTCGTCACCTCCGGCGAGCGTTCGTCGCACGTCGTCGTGTGGGCATCGGTGGACAAGTCGAAGGGCCGCGCCGCGATCAAGTCGTTCGTCGTCCCGCGCGACGCCCCCGGGCTGAGCGTCGCCCGGCTCGAGCACAAGCTCGGCATCAAGGCGTCCGACACCGCGGTACTGCTGCTGCAGGACTGCCGCATTCCCAAGGACAACATCCTCGGCTCGCCCGAGGTCAACGTCGAGCAGGGGTTCGCGGGGGTCATGCAGACCTTCGACAACACTCGCCCGATCGTCGCCGGCATGGCGATCGGTCTCGGTCGCGCCGTGCTCGAAGAACTGCGCGGCATCCTGTCCGAGGCGGGTGTCGAGGTCGACTACGACGTTCCGGCGAACAACCAGCATGCGGCCGCCGCCGAATTCCTTGCACTCGAGGCAGATTGGGAAGCCGCCTACCTTCTCGCGCTGCGAGCGACGTGGATGGCCGACAACAAGAAGCCCAATTCGCTCGAGGCGTCGATCTCCAAGGCAAAGGCCGGTCGCACCGGTACCGCTGTGTCACTCAAGGCCGTCGAGCTCGCGGGCACCTACGGCTACTCGGAGCGTCCGCTGCTCGAAAAGTGGGCTCGTGATTCGAAGATTCTCGACATCTTCGAGGGCACACAGCAGATCCAGCAGCTGATCGTGGCCCGCCGCGTGCTCGGCAAATCGTCCTCCGAACTGAAGTAGTAGCCATACTCGAATACGGTTCGGAGGCCCATCGGGGAGGAGCGAAGCCCCCGCCACACTCAGGTGCGGCGGGGGCTTCGCCGATTCCGGCCGGGCTTCACCGAATCGGATCCGAACCGGCGAGCACCCACTTCGGGCAAACACCTGCCCGGGACTCTGTCTCGCCACTACTGTGTGGTCGAGTGCACAGCAACGGAGGGGGCCCATTGCTCGACCTGGACATCCTGGAACGGATCACCGGCGGGCGAGCAAGCACGCGGCAGATCACCGACACGCTCGGTGCAGTCGCGGTCATGCTGCGCTCCGGCCTGCTGCACTTCCCACGCGTCGATCGGAGCCTGGCGACCTTGGCCGCCACCCGCAAGTACGGACCGTTCGCCGGCGCGGTCCATGCCCACGCTGTCCGCGGTCTCGATGCTGTAGCGATCTCCGACGAACACGGCGACGTGACCTACGCCGAACTCGACGCACTGTCGAACGCGCTCGTACGTGCATGGAGTGCTGCCGGAGTGACTGCCGAATCCGTTGTGGGCGTGATGGCGCGCAACCACCGAGGCCTCGTGCTGACGATGCTGGCCGCCGCGAAACTGGGATCCCGGCTGGTCCTGATGAATACCGGGTTCGCGTCGCGACAACTCGTCGATGTGGCCACCCGCGAGAGCATCTCGACCTTGGTCTTCGATTCGGAATTCGCGGACGCCACCGCGACACTCCCTGGGAATGTCCGCAGATACCTGTCGTGGCAGGACGATCCGGCTCTCGACGTACCGACACTCGACGCGGCAATCGAAGGGCTCGATCGATCCGCCGTCCCCGTTCCGGAGGACTTCGGCGGCTTCGTCCTGCTCACGAGTGGCACGACCGGCACACCCAAAGGCGCCCCACGGGGCCGCACCTCGCCCATCGCCTCGGCGCAGTTCCTCGATCGAGTGCCCTTGCGCGAGGGTCAGACGATGGTGATGGCAGCCCCGGCGTTCCACGGAACCGGGGTCTCACAGCTGGCGCTCGCTCTGGCACTCGGGCAGACCGTAGTGATGGTGCGCCGATTCTCCCCCATCGATGCTCTGCGTGCGATCGAGGATCACCGTGCGAACGTCCTGGTGGTGGTGCCCACAATGCTTCAGCGGATCCTCGAGCTCGGCGCGGCGACGATCGCCGAGTTCGACACATCGAGTCTGAAGATCATCTTCTCGGCCGGCTCGGCGCTGTCCCCCGACGTCTGCCGTCGCACCCAGGAATCGTTCGGCCCTGTCCTCCACAACCTGTACGGCTCGACCGAATGCGCGGTGGTAACCGTCGCAATGCCCGAGGACATCCAGCACGCGCCCGGCACCGCGGGTCGGGCACCGGTGACCTGCCACGTCGAACTGTTCGACAACGACGGTCGGCGCATCACCGCACCGGGCGAGGTCGGCAGGATCTTCGTCAAGAGCGGGCTGAGTTTCGCCGGCTATACCGACGGTCACGACAAAGAACGTATCGGCGGGCTTCTGTCGACCGGAGACGTCGGACACTGGGACGAGCGGGGCTACTTGTTCGTCGACGGCCGCGACGACGACATGATCATCTCCGGCGGCGAGAACGTGTATCCACTGGAGGTCGAGAACCTCCTGGCCGAGCGAGACGATGTGTTCGACGTTGCAGTAGTCGGTATCCCGGATCCCGATTTCGGTCATCGTCTGCGGGCGTTCGTGGTGTCGGCTCCCGGTGCCACCCCCGCTCCCGGCGAGATCAAGGCGTTTGTCAAGTCGAACCTCGCACGCTACAAGGTGCCGCGCGAGGTGGTGTTCCTCGACGAGCTTCCCCGCAATGCGACCGGCAAGCTGCTCCGGCGTGCACTCGAGGAGATGGACCCGATCTCCTCCCCCGACGAGCAGGACTAGAACAACGAAAAGCGAAGGCCGGTCTCCTCATTCGGAAGACCGGCCTTCGCATTGGTAGCGGGGACAGGATTTGAACCTGCGACCTCTGGGTTATGAGCCCAGCGAGCTACCGAGCTGCTCCACCCCGCGTTGCAGGAACAAAGTTACACGACCGGGGAAACGAAAGGCAAATCGCCTGGGCGGCCGCGGTTTTGAAGGAGCATTCGGTGACCTGGGACACTTTTCGGCCATGATCCCCAACACATAACGAATGAATAACATGTTTGTGACGAGTAGGTGATTTCTGGAGATGACCTGCGGAAACCCATCTCGAAATCTCATATTTTGGACATTGATAGTTGAACTCTGCAGGATGACGACTCCCCACTCCCCTTGTACGGTCGGTCCCGGTTCGAATTCACCGGACCACCACCGGCCCGCCGCCGCCGAGTCTGCCCCGCGGGATCCGGTGCCTACGAAGACCTTCGGAGGGGCAGAGGCACGCGCGACCCATCACGACACGACATGTCGTCGATGGACCGCCTTGCTGCGAGCGCGAGAGGACCACCCAGCATGAACGCATTGCTCACCAAGCACGCCCTTCGTACCGTCGTCGTGACCGGCGCACTCGTCGCTGTCCCGCTCGGCCTCGCGGCCGGCACCGCATCCGCCGCTTCCCACAACTGGGACGGTGTCGCACAGTGCGAAAGCGGCGGCAATTGGGGGATCAACACCGGCAACGGCTACTACGGCGGCCTGCAGTTCTCCCAGAGCACCTGGGAGGCCAACGGGGGTAGCGGCAGCCCCGCGAATGCTTCGAAGGAAGAGCAGATCCGGGTCGCAGAGAACACGCTGCAGACCCAGGGCCCCGGCGCGTGGCCCGTGTGCGGCCAGTACCTGACCACCGAGTCCGCACCGGCAGAACCCGCCCCTGCACCGGAGGCGCCTGCCTCTCCGGTCGTTCCCGACGCTCCGATCGTGGAGGTTCCGGCCCTTCCCGCCGAGGCCCAGCAGGTCTTCGACGCCGCGTCCGACCTCGCAGCGCAGCACGGCTTCGATGCACCGTTCGCGCAGTTCGTCAGTGTCGCCGGACTCTGATCCTGCCCCGAGAGATGACGAGGCCCCGCCCCCATCGGCGGCGGGGCCTCGTCATCTCGTCATGTGGCGCTGTGCCACCGCCTGTCACAGCGGATGATCAGCCACCACTCGACTGGTAACTCTCGACCGCGCGCTGCACCCGCGCGAGTGCATTGCCGTACGCATCGAAGTCGCCACTGCGCTGCGCGTTGGCGAGCTCGTCGAGTGCCGAATCGAGCTCGGTCACCGCGGACTCACGGCTGGCGGGGGGAACCGCCACCGGAGGTGTTCCGGGCTCCGGTTGCTGACCATCGTCAGGCACCGCACCTTCGACCGTCTCGCTGCGGGTATCGTCCTCGATCTCCGCACTCGACACCGCCGAACCGCCCGGTGCCGTCGCGGCATCGCCGACACCCTGCCCGAACACCTGGTCCAAGGCTGCAGCCAGGGTCGGTGCGTAACCGATCCGCACACCACCTCCCGAGCCCGGCTCACGGTAGCTGACCAACACACGGGAGAGCTGCGGGAACGTCGATGTACTGCCCGCCGTCGGATTTCGCTCGGTGTACATCGGCTGGACATACAAGATGCCGCCCTCGGCGATCGGCAACGTGAGCAGGTTGCCGTACTGGATCCGGTTGGATCTCTCGAGCAGAGTCCGCTCGGATGCGACACGGGTGTCGGAGATCATCGCGTTCTGTGTCTGCTCCGGACCGAAGGTCTGAGTGTCGGTCGGCAACTGCAGGATCGTGAACTGCCCGTAGTTCTCCGGGTCTGCCTCCACCGAGATGTACGCGGACAGGAACTGCCGGTTGTAGCCCACCATCGCGGACGTCAACCTGAATCTTGCGTCGGCGGTCTCCTCGTCGCCCATCAGCAGGTAGTACGGCGGCTGATTGGCGGTGGTATCGACCGTCGGGTCTGCCGGAACCGACCAGAACGCGTTGTTGGTGAAGAACTCCAGCGGCTCGTCGACGTGGTACTTCGCGAGCATCTCCCGTTGAACCTTGAACAGATCCTCGGGGTAGCGGAAATGCGAGCGGAGCTCGTCGGAGATCTGGTCCTCGGCCGTCACGGCGTCCGGGAAGACCCCCATCCACGCGTTGAGGACAGGGTCCTGCTCGTCGACCTGGTAGAGCGTGACAGTGCCGTCGTACGCGTCGACGGTCGCCTTCACCGAGTTACGGATGTACGAGACCTCCTTGCGAGGCAGCAGACGTCCGGTGGTCTGGTCGATGCTGTCCTCGAGGAGACCTTCGAGCGAGCTGCGCTGGGCGTACGGGTAATTGTCGAGCGTGGTGTACGCGTCGACGATCCACACGATGCGGCCGTCGACCGCTGCCGGGTAGGCATCGCCGTCGGCGGTGAGCCACGGCGCGACCTTGGTCACGCGGTCGCGCGGGTCTCGGTTGTACAGGATCTTCGAGTCGCTGCCGATCGCGCTGGAGAACAGAATGTTGCGCTCGGCGTATGTCGCGGCGAACGCGAAGCGGTTGATCCAGTTGCCGATGTCGACGCCACCCGCACCTGTATAGGTGTAGGTCTCGGTGTCGGTGTCGTACTCACGGGGTGCTGTGCCCTCCCTGCCACCGACGATCGCGTAATCGGGATCGGCCTCGGCGATCACTTCACCGAAGTAGATGCGCGGCTGCTCGACGGGGATGACCTGGTTGCCGGCCGCCTGCGACGCGAGGTCGCTGATCATGTAGACCGGGTACCCGCTGTTGCTGTTCGCAGCTTCTTCCGCAGAGGTACTCGCGGCGGCATTCACCCGGTTCGCGGGAGCCGCGACGAGACCGTTGCCGTGGGTGTACACCGTGTGGCGGTTGATCCAGTCGGTCTGGTTGCCGGTCAGGCTCGTGGGTGACAATTCACGAGCGGCGACGATGTAGTCCTCCACACGGCCGTCGACCTCGTAGCGGTCGATGTCCAGCGATTCGGGATAGCCGTAGAAGTTCTTGAGCTGAGTCTGCTGCGTGAAGGTACGCGGCAGCACGTTCGGATCGAGGAGACGGGTGTTCGCGATCGTCGTGATGTCCGCCGGAACGTCCTCGGGAGAGACCGTGCCCACCCCGGGATAGTCCTCGTACGTGACCTTGTCGTCGGTGATTCCGTATGCCTCGCGCGTGGCCTCGATGTTCCGTTCGATGTACTCGCGTTCCTTTTCGGCGGCGTTCGGCCGGACCGAGAACTGCTCGACCATGAGCGGGTAGATCGCGCCGACGAGAATCGACGAGAGCACCAGCAGCGCCGTCGCGAGGGCAGGAATCCGCAGATCGCGGAACACGATCGCCGCGAAGAACGCGATCGCACAGATGATGGCGATCGCCATCAGGATCAGCTTGCCGGGCAGAACCGCGTTGATGTCGGTGAAGCCCGCGCCGCTGAACGTGGGTTCCTTCCGGCCGCTCCACAACAGTTCGTACCGGTCGAGCCAATAGGCCACCGCCTTGAACGCGACGAACAGGCCTGCAAGGACGGCCAGCTGGATACGCGCCGCGTTGGAGATGTGGCCACCGCTTCCGCCGCGACCTGCGAGGCGGATTCCGCCGAAGATGTAGTGCGTGACCAGGCTCGCGAAGAACGCCAGGATGATCGCGACGAACAGCCAGTTGAGGACGAAGCGGAAGAACGGCAGGTCGAATGCGTAGAACCCGACGTCCAACCCGAACTGCGGGTCGGTGGTTCCGAACGATCCCCCGTTGAAGAACATCTGGACCGTCACCCAGCTCGACTGGGCGATGAGCCCGGACAGTACGCCGATACCGATCGGGATTCCGAGTCCGAAGGCCCGCATCCGCGTCATGACCGTCGTGCGATACCGCGCGATCGGGTCGCCGGGCCCGGCTGTGGGCACGAACACCGGGCGCGATCTGTAGGCGAGGAACAGCGCAAGCCACAGCACCGCCGCCACCAGGATGCCGACGACGACGAACAACGCCAATCGTGTCAGGAGGACTGTGACGTATACGCCACGGAAATCGACTGATCCGAACCACAGCCAGTTCGTATAAGTATCCAAGATTCTCGGGCCGAGTAGCAGCAACACGGCCACCACCAAGGCGAGAATCAGCAGAGCCTTGCTCCGCTTCGTCAGACTCGGTACTCCGGTCGGGGGCCTCATGCCCACGTGCCACGCTCCCAACTCGTACGGCGACGCGGGGATCCGCGCCGTCTCCACCTCGTGTCACAACCCGGTGACCGTTTCGCCCTACTCTACGGAAACCGCGTGGCGTGGGTGCACCCGCCGCTCCGGTGGGCACATCCCGGTCTTTCGAATGTCAGGATAGGCATGTGAACGATCACCTCCCTGTCCCTTCTCCCGATGCGCTCTCGCATGCCGTCCACGAGATCGTCGATTTCGTCGATGCGGAGGGTTGGGACCGACCTCCGGTGATGTTCGCTCTGGTCCCCACCGCGCTGCTCGCAGCAGCGGAACCGACCCTCAGCGACCAGCTCGACGACGGCCACGAGTACACGCCGATCGTCCAGGATCTGCTGCCCGACGACATCGAGGGGGGCAGCCCGGCACTGGACGAGTTCCTCGCGACCACCAGCTGGCCGGCCTCGGTGTCCGGTTGCGCGCTCGTGCAGGAGATCGTCGTGCTTCCCCCGAGCGCGGAAACCGACCTGGACGAAGCACTCGTCCCCCGGCTCGCCGACAGGCATGCAGCCGACGATGCGGCACTCGGCGCCGCGCGCACGCACCCCGACCGTCGCGAGGCTCGCCTGATCACCGCGGTGCTGCGCGACGGCCCGTCCATGAGCCTGCTCGAGCTTCGTCCCACCGACGACGATCCGTTCGCGGGCGCCGAACTGCGCACCGCCGACGATCTCGCTCCGAATGTCGTCGAGGCGCTCTATGCGACGCTGGAGGCCGCGGAGGACGACTGATCGGGAGCTCCACCACCACCCGGCCCGTCCCTGTTCGGTCAGCCGCAGGTGGGCGCGTCGCCGCCGGAAGCGACGGACGCGAGTGCGTCGATTGCATCTTCGAGGGTCTCCACCTCGATCAGCTGGATGCCGTCAGGCGTGTCGGTCAACGCTTCGGCACAGTTGTCGGCCGGAACCAGGAAGTATTCGGCGCCGCCCTCTGCGGCCGCGGTCAGCTTGTGGGTGATGCCGCCGATCGGCCCCACGACACCGTCGGAGTCGATGGTGCCGGTGCCGGCAACGTGCTTCCCGCCGTTGAGTTCACCCGGGCTCAGCTTGTCGACGACGGCAAGGCTGAACATCAGGCCCGCCGACGGGCCACCGACGTCTGCGAGATTGAACGAGACGGTGAACGGCACGTCCGGAATCTCTTCGGTGCCGATTCCGAGGAAGCCCTTGTCCGGGTCGGTCGGGCGCTCTCCGACCGTGACGGGAACGAGCTCTTCGACGCCGTCGCGTTCGATCGTGATCTCCAGGTCGCTGCCCGGCGCAGTGTCGCCGACCGCGCGCTGCACCTGGCCGGCGGTGCTCACGGTCTCACCGCTCACCGCGAGGATCCGGTCGCCTTCATGGAGCAGCCCCGCGGCCGGGGCGTCGTCTGCCACCTGCGCGACCCGGAGGGTCACCGGCATGTCCAGGTAATGGAGTGCTGCCAGCTCGGCACTGAGCTCGGACTGCGCGAACTGTGCGTGATCTGCCGCTTTGACCTCGTCCTTGCTGCGAGTAGGCGGGTACACCTGTTCACGCGGCGACAGACCGTAACGTCCGCTGAACCAGGCCAGGACGGACTGCGCGAGCGTCAGGTTGTCGGTGACACCGACCGTGGTCATCACCAATTCGCCGGTTGTGGGGTCGGGTTCGACGCCCTCGATTTCGATGACCGGTGTCCCGTCGACGTCGCCGAGCGTGTCGAAGGTCGGCCCTGGGCCGAGCGCAACGTACGGCACACGCACATTGAATGCCAGCACCGCGAGGACCACTACCGGGAGCAGAACGGCAAGGGGCATCACGAGGCGTCGATTCACCCGGCCAGGGTAGCGGGCGCACGATGTTCGCGTTCAGCGTGACCACACCGGCCGTTTCCGGCTCCGTCCCCTTGTACCGTTGACGGTATGAGCGACACCCCCTTCGGATTCTCGAACCCCGACGACGATCCCGACCGTAAGAAGGACGGGGGGTCCGACGGCGGCGCAGGCGGCTCCGGGGGCGGATCTCCGTTCGGTTTCGGCGTGCCGGGCAGCGGCGGCGACAACCCCTTCGGCGCGCAAGGCTTCGACCCGTCCCAGCTCGGGCAGATGCTGAGCCAGTTCGGCCAGATGCTCAGCGGCATGGGCAGCGCGATGGGTACCGGCGAGTCCGGTCCCGTCAACTACGACGTCGCCACCAAGCTCGCCCGTCAGCAGATCGGGTCGGTCACCCCGGTGTCCGCCGGCACCACCGATGCCGTGCGCGACGCGGCACGTCTCGCGGAGTTGTGGCTCGACGCCGCGACGACGCTGCCGGCCGGCGCAACCAAGGCCGTGGCCTGGACCCCTGTCGATTGGCTCGACAACACGCTCGACACATGGAAGCGTCTCGCCGACCCGATCGCCGAACAGGTCAACGGCATGATGGTGCAGGGGCTTCCAGAAGAAGCAAAAACGATGGTGGGCCCGATGATGGGCATGTTCGCCCAGATGGGCGGCCTCGCGTTCGGCTCGCAGCTCGGTCAGGCCCTCGGCCAGCTCTCGAAGGAAGTGCTCACCTCCACCGACATCGGGATTCCTCTCGGGCCCGAAGGTACGGCCGCGTTGATGCCCGCGGCGATCGAATCGTTCGGTGAGGGACTCGAGCAGCCGGCGCAGGAGGTGCTGGTGTTCCTGGCGGCACGCGAATCCGCACACCAGCGGCTCTACAGCCACGTGCCGTGGTTGCGTCAGCGGTTGCTCGGCGCGGTCGAGGAGTACGCCCGCGGAATAAAGATGGACTTCTCGGCCATCGAGGATCTTGCTCAGGGCATCGATCCGGCGGCACTGACCGATCCTTCGAAGATCCAGGAACTCCTCGGGCAAGGCGCGTTCGAACCTCAGACCACGCCGGAGCAGAAGGCTGCACTCGAGCGGCTCGAGACGATGCTGGCACTGATCGAGGGCTGGGTCGAGATCGTGGTGTCGGACGCTCTCAGCGATCGTCTCCCCGGCGTGTCCGCGCTGAGCGAGACTCTCCGTCGTCGACGCGCCACCGGCGGTCCGGCGGAGCAGACCTTCGCGTCGCTGGTGGGTCTCGAGCTCCGGCCGCGGAAGCTGCGGGAGGCCGCGACACTGTGGCGACGCCTCACCACCGATGCCGGCGCAGATTCACGCGACAATGTCTGGGCACACCCCGACCTACTCCCGGATTCCGCCGACCTCGACAATCCGACCGCGTTCGTCGATCGGGTGATCGGGGGCGGAACCGATGCGTTCGACGACCCCATCGCGCAGCTGAAGGCGACGATGGAACGCGAAAAGGCCGAGCGTGAGAAGAACTCGGACGACGAGAATCCCGACGAATCGGACTGAGACCGTCTTTGCCCTGGTCACAGGCATTCGAACCTGTGGATAACCTGGC
Organism: Rhodococcus artemisiae; assembly: GCF_036327795.1. Lineage (NCBI taxonomy): Bacteria > Bacillati > Actinomycetota > Actinomycetes > Mycobacteriales > Nocardiaceae > Rhodococcus > Rhodococcus artemisiae. The sequence goes on along the minus strand of NZ_JAUTXY010000003.1, from coordinate 222,514 downwards.
CTGAACGACCTCGGGTGGAGCAACGCGGCTGCGAAGCTTCCCGGTATGACCAGTTCCGTCCGTACCGAAGCGTCGGTCGATACCGACGCTCATGCCGGTCTCTCGTGCGACCCCGCACTGCTCGTGTTGAGACGCACCGATGGTCGTGTACAGCTGGGGTGGGGTCCCGACACCGGTCGCGTCATCGTGCCGCCCGAGGGACTCGACGAATTCGATGTGCGCACGGTCCTGCAGTTGCTGGACGGACGGCACACGGATGACGAACTCGTCGAGACCGCGGTCGAGCGAGGGGCAGACCCCGCCGGGGTTCGGTTGCTGCTCGATGATCTCGTCGCCACCGGGATCGTCCGGGCGCCGGCACGGCCCCGGCCCCGGGTCGCGCCGGGACCCGCACAGCGGATCCGGATCTACGGCGACGGTCCGCTCGCCGATGCACTGTGCACGCAGCTGTCGTTGCGGGACACCAAGTGGTTCCGGGCGGGTAGGTACACCGGCGACGAACGTCTCCAGGAGGACCTCGCGTGCGTGGTCCTCGCCGACATCCAGGTGCCGGATCCACTCGTGGTGCGCGACCTCATGCGGCATCGTGTCCCTCATCTGACTGTCCGTACGAGGGACGGGCGCGGGATCGTCGGTCCCTTTGTCGTCCCCGGTCGAACGAGTTGCCTGCGATGCGCAGATCTGACCCGCACCGATCTCGATCCCTCGTGGCCGGTCCTCGCCGCTCAGCTGTGGGATCGGCCCGCGCATGCCGAGCGCGCGGCCGTTCTCGCCACCGCTGCTATCGCGCTGGGAGAGCTCGATGCAATTCTTGCCGGGTCCGTGTCGCCTGCTGTGGCCGATCACACCGTGGAGATAGATCTCTCGTCGTACCGGTTGTCGAGGCGACGCTGGTTCCGTCACCCGGACTGCGAATGCGCCAGGTGACCCGCCCCGGGCCGGAGATCATGTGGGCCCGGTCAGGCATGATGGTGTGCGTGGCAGACATCCCGCGCAGAAGCTCTTCCCGCACCGCCAAACTCGCGAGCATTCCGCTGGGTATCGCGGGGCGCGCCGCTGTGGGCTTCGGCAGGCGTCTGGCCGGGGGCGATCGCGACGAGATCGACGCCGAGATGACCGCGAAGGCCGCGGAACAGTTGTTCACCGTGCTGGGCGAACTCAAGGGTGGCGCCATGAAGCTCGGGCAGGCCCTCAGCGTGATGGAGGCTGCGGTCCCCGAGGAGTTCGCTGAGCCGTATCGAGAGGCCCTGACGAAACTCCAGGCCGAGGCACCACCGCTGCCGGCCAAGGCCGTACATCACATGCTCGACCAACAGCTCGGCACCAAGTGGCGTGAGCGATTCGCGTCGTTCGACGATGTACCGACCGCGTCGGCCAGCATCGGCCAGGTGCACAGGGCGGTGTGGTCCGATGGCCGCGAGGTCGCGGTCAAGGTGCAGTACCCGGGCGCCGACGAGGCGCTGCGCGCCGACCTCAAGACGCTGTCGCGGTTCGCGAGCCTGTTTTCGACCGTGATGCCAGGCACCGATGTACGAGCAATCCTCGACGAACTCTCGGCACGGACCGAGGAGGAACTCGACTACCGTACCGAGGCCGACAATCAACGCGCATTCTCGAAGGTGTTCGAGAACGACCCGCAGTTCAAAGTGCCGCGCGTCGTCGCGAGTGCCCCCAAAGTCACTGTGACCGAATGGCTCTCTGCCACTCCCTTGTCGTCGATCATCACGGGCGGGACGCGGGAGCAACGTAATCGGGCAGGCGCCTTGCTCGCCGAGTTCCACTTCTCCTCACCGGCACGAGTGGGGTTACTGCACAGCGATCCGCACCCGGGCAATTTCATGCTCCTCGAGGACGGACGTCTCGGCGTCATCGATTTCGGCGCCACCGCAGCGATGCCGGACGGTTTCCCACCGGTACTGGGACGGATGGTCCGGCTTGCGCTCGACGAACGGTTCGACGAGCTGACGCAACTGTTGTACGACAGCAAGTTCGTGTTACCCGGCCGGACGGTGACGGACCAGGAGATCGCCGACTATCTCCGGCCGTTCACCGACCCGATCCGAACCGAGTCGTTCCATTTCACCCGGTCCTGGCTGCAGCAGGCCGCGGGTGTGGCCACCGACTTCTCCGGTCCTCAGTTCCGGACTGCCCGCACGTTGAATCTTCCGCCCGAGTATCTGAGCATCTTCCGGGTTCTGTTGGGTTCGGTGGGGATCTGCGCTCAACTGGACGCATACGCGCCCTACATGCGGATCCTCACCGAGTGGCTGCCGGGGTTCGTCGACGAGTGACCACCCCGGGCGGCCGGGGCAGGAGGGGCCGCCCCGGGCGGCCGGGGCATGGCCCTCCCCCGGCCGCCTGAGTAGATCATGCACACACCAATTCCTTGTCGGGATCGGTGACGACGGGATGCTTGCGCGGACGCCCCCGGGGGCGCTTGCGTGCGACGACCGTTCCACGGTCGAGGATTTCGCCGCCCCATACTCCCCAGGGCTCCTCGCGATCGAGGGCGGCTGCGAGGCACCGCGAACGCACGGGGCATGCGGAACACAGTTCCTTGGCACGCTCGAGGTCGGCGGGCGTCTCCGCGAACCACAGGTCCGGATCGTAGTTGTGGCACGGCAGGATTCCGGCACGCGCACCGGTATCTCCGTCGGAATCGTGCGGGGCGGTCGACAGGGTGTCGCTCGGCACGAGAGCTCCTTTTCGCTGGTTCGGATGAAATGCGGTGCGAACCGGGCCGAAAAGCAAGAAGGCCACGGTCCGCTGGGCGGGGTCCGTGGCCTGGAATTCGGATGCGACTACCGGAGGCGAACCTCGGGCAGAATCCTGACCACGGACGAGACGGCTGCTGCACGCACACGACGGGCACGCAGAGCAGCCACGTCGGCTGCCCCGGCGGCGGGGGCAGCGATGAGTGCGAGCGCTGTGAAGCCGAGCATCGGTGCTACCTCCTACCGTGGTTCGTGCACGGGCTCTCCCGTGACATCGTCATCCAGAGTAGTGATGCCCCCGCGGATGACACAAGTTATTTTCTACCTGCAGGTTTGTTGGTCTACGACGACGGTTACCCGTGGATACATGACACTCGCAACGAGGAGATTCATTCCCGTGCTCGATTGCCCCGACCCGCGAGCGCTCGCCGGTTTCTATCGCGACCTACTCGGCTGGCAGATCGAGACGGACCGGGACGAGTGGTTCGAACTGGCCCGGGACGAAAGCACCGCGATCGCATTCCAGCTCGCGCCCGACTTCGTTCCGCAGCGATGGCCGGACGAAGGCGTCATCGCCCACCTCGACTTCAACGTCCCGAACCTCGACGACGCCGAGCGAGTCGCACTCGATCTCGGCGCGACCCGAGTCCACGGCCCATCGACAGCGACGACGTTTCGTGTGTTCCGGGACCCGGCGGGCCACCACTTCTGCCTTTGTTCGTGCTGACGGGATCTCGAGGTCGGCGAACCTCGGATACCCATGTCGTCCGCACTCGCACCCAGAGGACCGAATAGCTCGGCACCGCAGCGATCAATACACTCCACGTAAAAGCGACAAGTCGGTCGTTCCGACCCCCGAATCAGTGACCGAGAGCCGGACGAGACCGGATTGCAACCGACCCCACACCGCCACGCGACCCCCGCCGTCTTGTCGAATGCGACTATCGAGTGATGCGGAAGTTGTGTGTGAGGTCAATGTTGCGCGTGTTGTCTACGTCGTCGATTACAGTGTTGGCCCTCGGGATCGGCGCGTACGGCCTCGCCGCGGCGCAGCCCGCCGCGGAACCGCAACCATCGGAGAACACTGCCATATCGGAGAACACTGCCGTATCGGATCGCGCTCCGCATGTGGTGGAGACCCGGGAGATCTCCCCCACCCACACCGTCGTCGACGTCTACTCCCCGGCAATGGATCGGGTGATCTCCAACGACGTTCTCCGGCCCGCACACGGCGGCTCGCTACCCACGCTGTATCTCCTCAACGGTGCACTCGGCGGCGAGGACGGCGTCGGCTGGATGAACAATTCGCAGGCCCCCGCCTTCTTCGCCGACAAGAACGTGACCGTCGTACTGCCCATCGGCGGGCGATTCAGCTTCTACACGGATTGGGGCGCCCCAGATCCGATCCTGGGCATCAACATGTGGGAAACCTATCTGACCCGGGAATTGCCGGGCGTGATCGACAGCGAGTTCGACGGGACCGGACTCAACGCGGTCGCTGGGTTGTCGATGAGCGGCGGGCCTGCGCTGGATCTCGCGATCCAAGCACCCGCGTTGTATCAGGCTGCCGCATCGTTCAGCGGATGCCCTGCTCCCAGCAATCTCCTTGCCAGCGTGGGTATCTCGACCATGATCGCCAGCGGGCTGAACAACCCGTTCAACATGTGGGGCCCGCCTGGCAGCCGGGGGTGGAAAGCACACGACCCCGCTGCCAATGCCGCGAAACTCGCCGGTACCGCCGTGTACGTCAGCGCGTCCCGCGGGGCTGTGGGTGCGGTGGACCAGATCCCGGAGGGCGCGATCCCGCCGGTCGGCGGCATGGTCGTCGAAGCACTCGTGCACCGATGCACCGCAATGTTCGTCGATTCGCTCGAAGCAGCGGGTGTCCCGGCGACGGTGTCGATGCGTGACACCGGCGCCCACACCTGGGCCTTGTTCGAAGATCAGCTGCGCGAAGCGTGGAGCACCACGATCGCCCCGGCACTGCAGACCCGCTGAGTCCCTCAGATCTGGGTCCTACAGATCTGAGTCTTACAGATCGAGGGTATCGGCGGCCCGCTCACCGCGCACGAGCGCGAGGACGTCGGCCCCGAACTGTTCGAGCTTTCTCGCGCCGATTCCCGGGATCGAGACGAGCGCCCGATCGTCGGCCGGTTGCTGTTCGGCGATCGCGACCAGGGTGTTGTCGGTGAACACCACGTAGGCGGGAACCTTGAGTTCCTTGGATCGATCGCGTCGCCAGTCCTTCAACGCCACCAGTAGGTCCTCATCGAGGTTCGACGGGCATCCCTCGCATCGGCCGAGTTTCGTGGAGGTCGAGGTCATCAGAGGCTTCCCGCACACCCGGCAGTGCGGGCGCTTCTTCTTCGACGGCGCCGGTTCGATGATCTTCGACGCCGGCGAACTGTCGGGGATCAACCCCAGCAGGAATCGTGATCGGCGGCGGGTCTTGCGCCCGCCCTCCGTGCGCGACAACGCCCAGGACAACTGCAGATGCACACGCGCGCGTGTCACCCCTACATACAACAGCCGGCGTTCCTCCTCGATGCCGGCTTCGTCGGGTGCGGTGTCCTTGTCGCCGGTGACGTGCGTGATCGGCAGCATGCCGTCGGTGAGCCCCACGAGGAACACTGCATCCCACTCGAGCCCCTTTGCCGCGTGCAGGGACGCGAGGGTCACGCCCTGAACGGTCGGTGGCTGTCTGGCCTCGGCGCGCGCCGCAAGATCGCGCAGCAGGTTCGCGAGCGTCAGATCCGGTTCGTGTTCGAGGAGTTCCTCGGTGAGCTGCACGAGGGCGGTGAGCGACGCCCACCGCTCGCGCGCCTGGGTACCGGCAGGTTCGGTGTCGGTCAGGCCGAGCGGAACGAAGGTGGCACGGACCAGGTTGACGAGGTTGCTTCCGCGATCCGCGTCCTCGGGCAGGTCGTCGCGCGAGCCGGTCTGACGCAGGGCGTTCACCGCCTGGCGCACCTCGGCGCGCTGAAAGAACCCCTCGCCCCCTCGAACTTGATAGGGAATGCCGGTCTCGGTGAAGGCCTGCTCATAGGCTTCGGACTGAGCGTTGATCCGGTACAACACGGCGATCTCGGAGGCCGCGACGCCGTCGCGCAGCAGCTTGGCGATGGCCTTCGCGACGGCTTTCGCTTCGGCGGGCTCGTCGTCGTATTCGGCGAAGACCGGTTCTGGCCCGGGCGGGCGCTGACCGATCAGCTGAAGTCTGGTGCCGGCGATCCGGCCTCGTGCTTGACCGATCACCCGATTCGCGAGGTCGACGACCTGTGGAGTGGATCGGTAGTCGCGTTCGAGCCGGACCATGGTGGCCTCGGGGAACCGGCGGGAGAAGTCGAGTAGATACTTGGGCGAGGCTCCCGTGAACGAATAGATCGTCTGGTTGGCGTCGCCGACCACCGTCAGATCGTCCCGTTCGCCGAGCCACGCATCGAGCACGCGCTGCTGCAGCGGTGTGACGTCCTGGTATTCGTCGACGACGAAACACCGATACCGGTCGCGGAACTCCTCCGCCACCGTCGGGTTGCCCTCGAGAGCGCCCGCCGTCTGCAACAGCAGATCGTCGAAGTCGAGATAGATGCCTTCTTCGCCCCGGTTCTTCAGGGATTCGTATCCTGCGTAGACCTTCGCGACCCGTTCGGGGGCGGCGGGCGGCTCGCGCCGTGCCCGGGCGGCGGCCGCCGGGTAGTCCTCGGGTGCGTGGAGCGACCCCTTCGCCCATTCGATCTCGGACAGGAGATCGCGGACCGTGTCGGTGTCGGTCGGGAAACCTGCGCGATGTGCTGCCTGGGACACAACCGCGAACTTGCGGTCGAGCAGATGCCACGGAATATCGCCGACGACCTGCGGCCAGAAGTAGCGCAGCTGCCGCAGAGCGGCAGCGTGGAATGTGCGGGCCTGAACCTGCGGACCCGATCCGCCGACCCCGAGTTCCCGGAGACGCGAGCGCATCTCTCCCGCGGCACGCGCCGTGAAGGTGACAGCGAGGACCTGCCCGGCCGAGACGTGGCCGTCGGAGACGAGGTGAGCGATCCGGCGCGTGATGGTGCGGGTCTTGCCGGTACCGGCGCCGGCGAGAACACACACCGGACCCCGGGGTGCGAGGACCGCTACTGCCTGTTCCGGGTCGAGACCGTCCACCGCCGCTTCCACACGCATGACCCCCATCATGGCAGTGCGGACCGACATCGCGACCGACCGGCGTCACCACCCCGCGCGCCGCCTGTGTCCGAGAACACATTCGAGGGGAAGTGGAACAGATCGGGCCCCGCGTGACGTTGTCGCCGTCATGACGACCTCCGATATTTCGACCGCCGACACGCACGCGCTCACCATCTACTCGACCACATGGTGCGGGTACTGCAAGCGCCTCAAGAAGCAGCTCGACGAGAACGGCATCGGCTACGCCGAGATCGACATCGAGTCCGACCCCGCTGCCGCGGAGTTCGTCGGAAGCGTCAACGACGGCAACCATGTCGTCCCGACGGTGAAGTACGCGAACGGGACGACCGAAACCAATCCGCCGTTGTCCGCCGTCAAGCGGGCGCTGGGTCTGTAGATCGGCCGGTCGGGCGGGCGGTGCCCGTCGCGGACCTGCACCGCCCGACTCATTCGGTGAGCACTCGTCCACCGGGAGCCGGGACAGCCGACTCCGCAGCCCGGCTCACCTCCTGCCACGCCAACCAGGTGTCGACACGCTGTTTCGCTGCGTCGACGGCCGCGTCGAGTACCGCACTGCCGAGAATGAGACGCAGTGGCGGCGCATCACTGTCCACGAGTGCGCTGATCGCCGTGGCCGCGAGGGCCGGCTCGCTGTCGATACTGGCATCGGCGAACTGTTCGGCGATGTCGGCGCGGAGCTGCGCGTAGTCGTCGGACGGCTCGGTGAATCCCATCCCGGTGTAGAGGTCGGTCCAGTATCCGCCGGGTTCGACCATGGTGACGTCGACGCCGAAGCCCGCAAGTTCCGCAGCAAGTGCCTCACTCGCGCCTTCCAGTGCGAACTTGCTCGCGCTGTAGATTCCGGAGGTCGGTCCGGTGACGACACCGCCGATGCTCGAGATCTGCACGAGGTGGCCACCTCGCTGGCGCCGCATCACGCCCGCCACCGCCTGGCTCACCCATAGCGCCCCGAAGAAGTTCGTCTCCATCTGAGCGCGCACCTGCGCTTCGTCGAATTCCTCGACGAAACCCGACCACATGGTTCCGGCGTTGTTGATCGCGATGTCGATGCGACCGAAACGTTCGACGGCGGTATCGACCGCCCCGAAGACCGCCGCGCGGTCGGTGACGTCGACGGGAAGCCTGAGCACTCTGTCGTCGTCGAGATCGGTGACGGTGTCGATCGTGCGGGAGACGGCGACCACACGGTCGCCCGCCGCGAGCGCTTCATCGACGAACGCCCTACCCAGACCGCGGCTCGCTCCGGTGACGAACCACACGCGCTCTCGTGTATCCGATCGAGTCATCTGCGCCTCCTCGAAATAAGACGAGACGATCCGTCTCGTTATGATCGAAACAGTAACCTTATCCCTCGCGCGAGTCAATACGGTCCGTCTCGTCTCGACTGGAACGTATGATCGCGCCATGCCCTCCATCGAACCGAACCGTTCGCGACGCAGCGCCGCCTCGCACACCGCAATACTCGATGCGGCCGTCGAACTCGTGGCCGAAGTCGGCTACGCGCGCCTCTCGATCGAAGCAATCGCCACACGCGCCGGTGTCGGGAAGCAGACGATCTACCGGTGGTGGCCGTCCAAGGGGGCGGTGCTCCTCGACGCATTCCTGCGCAAGAACACCGGTGATTCCGAGAATTCGCCGGGCCTTCCCGACACCGGCGACCTCGACGCGGACCTGAAAACGGTGATGCGCGCGTCGATCGAGGAACTACACGACCCCGCATTCGAGAAACCTCTCCGCGCACTGACCGTCGCGGTCCTCACCGACGACGCACTCGCCGAGGAGTACCTGCGGCGGTTCGAGGCACCCACACGAGAGGTGAAGAAGCAACGACTCCGAACGGCACAGGAATCCGGTCAACTACCGGACGACCTCGACCTCGACGCCGCACTCGACGCGATCTTCTCGCCTCTGACCCAGCGATGGTTGTTCCGTACCGGGCCACTGACGGCCGACTACGCCGACCGCATGGTCGAAGTCGCGCTGGACGGAATACGACGTACCGATTCGGCGATCAGCCGTTGACCCAGCCGGAGATCAGTCCGCGCGCAATCGAGATCGAGCCGGGCAGCAACAACGGCGCGTCTTCCGGCGACGCCCAGTCGCCTACGGCGAGGGCAGCGCGCACCTCGTCGCGCGTGAACCACCGTGCCTCAGCGATCTCTCCGTCCAGGAACTCGACCCTCTGGTCCGGATCCGCCACTGCGGAGAACCCGAGCATCAGCGAGCGCGGGAACGGCCACGGCTGACTTCCGAGGTACTGCACGTCGTGGACGTCGACTCCGACCTCTTCGCGGATCTCACGAACCACGCAGGCTTCGAGCGATTCCCCTGCCTCGACGAATCCCGCCAGCACGGAGAAGCGGCGCTCGGGCCACGACGGTTGGCGGGCCAGGAGAACGCGGCCGTCGCCATCGTGCACGAGGCAGATGATGGCCGGATCGGTTCGGGGGAATTCCTCGTGACCGGTCACGGTGCTGATCCTCGACCAGCCCGCGACGGTGGGCTCGCTGGGGGAACCGTCGACAGCACTGAATGCGGCCTGATCGTGCCAATTGAGCAGCGCCACAGCACTGACCATCAGATCGGCGTCGGCATCACCGAGATCTTCGCCCACCCGGCGGAGGTCGGCGACCGTTCCGGTCTGTGCGAGCACGCGGACCGCCCACACGTGCAGACCGTCGCGAATCCCGAGGAACACTGCGCCGGATACAGGTTCCGGCCCCAGTTCGGTGGCCTCGGCCAGCACGAGAACCGATCCGGCGACAGGCGCCTGGCCTCGGCGATCGATCCGCAGGAGCTTCGCTGTTGCCCATCCGGAGCGAAGCGCGTCGACGTCGGAGCGCAGTTCCTCGGCACGCTCGACGACGGTGCGCGACAACAGCGGTGTCTCACCCAATGCGAAAGCCGTCACACCGTGCACACTAACCGCGCATCGCTCCGGAAGCCGAACCGGACACCAGCCGGATGTACAGGAGTTTGTCGCCGGGCTCGATCGCATCGACCTCCGGAGACCCGATCCTCCACATGCGGCCGTCGCGCACCACCGCGAGAACGATGTCCTTGAGATGACGGGGCGAACCCCCCACCTCACTCTCGTCCACATCACGTTCGGCGATCGCGAAGCCTGCCTCGGGCGTCAGCAGATCTTCGATCATCTCGACGACGTTGGGGGTGGTCGTGGCGATACCGAGGAGCCGTCCCGCGGTCTCGGACGAGATCACCACCGAATCGGCTCCCGACTGTCGCATCAAGTGGGTGTTCTCCGATTCACGGATCGCCGCAACGATCTTCGCCTTCGGCGCGATCTCGCGTGCGCTGAGAGTCACCAGAACCGCGGTGTCGTCCCGGTTCGCCGCGACGATCACCGCGGCCGCGTGCTGGACGCCCGCGAGTCGCAGCACGTCGGATTTGGTGGCCGAGCCCTGCACCGTGACGAGTCCCAGACGCTCCGCGGCTTCGAGGACGTGGGGGTCGGTGTCGACCACCACGATCTCGGACGGGGGAACCCCGTCGCCGAGCATCGCATCGACGGCTGTATGGCCTTTGGTGCCGTAACCGATGACGACGGTGTGATTACGCACGCGGCGCCTCCATCGCTGAATCTCGAATGCCTGTCGCAGAGTATCGGCCGGTCCGAGCGTGTCGTACCGGCCAAGACGGCAGCCTACGCTCAGAGCGCTAGTGTGGCGTGCATGTCCCCGCAACGTTCCCGCGGCCCGGCGTTGCGCCTCGCCGCTCTCCTCGCCGGCGCCGGCGTCCTGCATTTCGTCCTGCCGGCACGGTTCGACAGCATTGTGCCGAAGCAGTTGCCGGGCGAGGCTCGTCATTACACCTACGCGTCGGGTGTAGCCGAGTTGGCCGTCGCGACGACGCTGGCGGTTCCCCGCACCCGCCGGCTCGGTGGCACCCTCGCCGCGGCGTTGTTCGTCGCGGTGTTTCCCGCGAACGTGCAGATGGCGATGAGCTGGCTTCGCAGCAACCGCGTCTCCCCCGCGGCGAAGGCCCTGGCAGTGGCCCGTCTTCCCCTGCAGATCCCACTCGTCACCGAAGCGTTGAAGGTCCGGCGTACCGCCCGTTCGTGACGTCCTCCTACCGGCGCTCCAGCAGGAGTTCGGCGAGCTCCGACGGACACGCGAGCGCCGGAAGATGACCGCTGTCGACCGTCTCCGGTTCGACACCGAGTCTGTGGTTCGCCAACCGTGTGAGGAACGGGAGCGGAAACAGCCGGTCGTTGCGACCGGCGATGACCCGCACCGGAACGTCGGGCCACCTCACCGCATCCCACTGTGGTTCGAAGGCCTTCTCCGACAACCGGGTCTCTTCACGCGAGAACGCCTCATCGCGCAACTCCGTGGGCACATCGTGGAAGAACAGTTCCAGAGGGTCGGGTGCCGCATCAGGATCGCGTTCGTCGAGGACGTCCTGGGTGCGCTTGGCCTCCTCGTGCCCGACGTTGCCCCACCACAGCCCGGGTGATTCGCCGGGTGCGGGGATCATCGGCGCCACCAGGATCAATTCGTCGACGGGAACACACTCAGCGACGAGGACCGCGGTGAACGCCGACATCGACTGCCCCACGACGATCAACGGTCGCTCGGCACCCAGGATCGCCGCGACCACGATGTCGGCATAGGTACGCTGGTCGGCCTGATCGTCGCCGTACGGGAGGTCGACCGGCATCGCCGTGTGTCCGCGCTGCGCGAGCAACGGCACCACTCGATGCCAGTACCACGAGTCCGATCCCGCGCCTGGCAACAAAACGAACGTCGACATCGCACTCACCCGTTCTCGGCACCCGCCGATCGCACGAGCCGTTCGAGGGAATCGGCGCCCGGAAGGTCGTCGGGCGACACCGTCCGGCCCGTCCTCACATAGTGGAATGCCGCACGGACCTTGTCGAGCGGAAGTTCTGCGGGACGTCCGGTGATCCGCGCGGTGCGCGCCGCCATCAACCTCGCCCACGCCAACCGATACGCAGCCAGCTGCATCCCCACCGACGGGAGCTTGTCGGCATCGGGTTCGGCGCCGGTCTTCCAGTCGATCACCGTCCAGCCGCCGTCCGGATCCTCGAACACCGCGTCGATCCGGCCACGGATCACGGTGCCGGCCAAGGACGTTTCGAAAGGCACCTCGACCTCGATCGGGTTCCGTGCGGCCCACGGCGACCGCAGGAACGCTTCCTGCAACCTGTCGAAGTCGGATTCGTCGCCGCCTTCGTCGTCAGCGCCGGGCAGTTCGTCGAGATCGAGCAGCCGGGTCGCGCCGAAGCGGCGTTCGAGCCACGCGTGGAACGCTGTACCGCGGCGCGCGAGCGGGTTGGGCCGGAACGGCAGGGGCCTGCGCAGACGTGCCGCGAGAGCGTCAGGATCCGCGGAAAGATCCACGAGCTGGCTGACCGACAACTGCGCGGGCATCACCACTTCGGCGCCGAGTTCGGCACGCTGTTCGCGCTCTGCGAGGAGCGCGTCGACGTCTGCTGCCCACTCATCCGGGTCGTCGGGATCGTCGGGTGGCTCGGGTTCGCCGGCGGCCACCGCGTCGAGCACCAGCGCGGCACCGCGTTCGACTGCACCACGACGCGCTCCGAGTGGGTCGCGCGGCCACACGGCGCTGCGCGGCGTCTCGGTCATCGGATTCGCAGTACCCGGCTCGGGTGCGGGTTCCCACTGCTCGATCGCTCCGAGACCCGGGCGTGCGGTCAGCAGTGCATGTAATTCCGTGAGGAACTCCGACGGCCCTTTGGGCTCCGACCCGGTATCGGCCCAGTGGTGTCCGGACGCGTACAGGGCCCGCTCGGTTCGGGTCAGCGCCACGTAGAACAGTCTCCTGTCCTCGTCGTGCTTGCGCCGTTTGAGGGCATCCTTGTGGGCATCGATCGCGTTCTCGAGCATCTTGCGGTCGGACAGGTCGGCGAGGTCGAGCACGGGCACACCGTCTGTGCTCCCACCCGGCTCGTCTCCCGGCTGAGCACGATCGCCGCGGAGCCCAGGCGGGAGTTCGGCGAGCGCACCGAGCCACGTCGATATTCCGGTGGTCGACGGGAAGATCCCGGTGTTCACGTGCGGGACGGCCACGACCTGCCATTCGAGGCCCTTCGCCGAGTGGACCGTCAGGATCTGTACCCGCTCCGGGTCGACCTCGACTTCCCCCGGGGTGAGTCCCTGTTCGATCTCCTCGGCCGCCGACAAGTATGCGAGCAGTCCGGGCAAGGTCGCGTGGCCGCGACCGGCAAAGGACGCGACGACGTCGGCGAACGCATCGAGGTGCTCGCGCCCGGCCACCCCGCTGCGGCTGCCTACCCGGGCCTGCGCCTCGATGCCGATGCCGACGACACGTTCGACCTCGGCCACGAGTTCGGTCAGTGGCTGCCCCAGCCGTTCGCGCAGCGACGCGAGTTCGCGGGCGAGCGCCGCGATCCGTGCGAATCCGAACTTCGAATACTGCTCCGGCCTACCGGGATCCGAGATCGCATCGGCAAGCCCTGCTTGGTCGGCGTACTCGCCGGGCAACGCCGAATCGAGAGCGTCGTCGAGAGCATCGGGATCCGTGACAGCGCCGGCGACGCCGTGGCGGCCGGAGATCGCCAGTTCCTGCGCCCTCCGCCACAGAGCACGCAGGTCGGCGGCGCCGAGCTGCCATCTGGCGCCCGTCAGGACCCGTACGGCAGCACTGCCTGCCATCGGATCGGCGGCGAGACGCAGCATCGCGAGAACGTCGGCGACCTCCGGTGTGTGCAGGAGACCACCGAGGCCGACCACCTCGACCGGCAATCCGCGAGCACGTAGTGCCTCGGCGATAGGAGCTGCGTCGGCGTTGCGGCGCACCAGAACCGCAGCGGTCGGCGGCGGTATGCCCTCGGCGCGGGCGGCCGCGCATTCGGCGGCGATCCGGTCGGCCACCCAGTTGCGTTCGGCGTCGACATCGCTGTGCAGCGCGATCCGCACGTCGCCGGGGACCGCATCGGGTCGTGGCCTCAACCTGCTCACGGCGACACCTCGTTCACGCAGAGGCTCGGATGACACATTTGCGAGTTCGAGTGCCTCCGGCGGATTACGCCAGCTGGTCAGGAGTTCCAGCTTCGGCGCGGGTTCGCCGTCGGGGAGCCTGAAGTCTGTCGCGAAGCGCGGAAGATTCGCTGCCGAGGCACCACGCCACCCATAGATCGATTGCATGGGATCACCCACAGCGGTGACAGCGAGACCACCGTCCTGGCCGCCACCGAACAGTGCAGACAGTAGGATCCGCTGAGCATGCCCGGTGTCCTGGTACTCGTCGAGCAGGACTACACGAAAACGCTCACGTTCGCCTGCTCCGACCTCCGGATGATCTCGGGCGACACGCGCCGCGAGCGACATCTGACTACCGAAGTCGAGTGCGCCTTCACGGCGCAGGGTTTCGGCGAGTCGCTGCACCAGAGGGAGCAGTTGCACACGATCATCCTGGGTCTCGAGGTAACCGAGGAGCGTCTTCGACGGCCCACCGCGCTGCCCCGGCCCGCCCGGCAACGTGTGGATCAGCGTGTCGAGGTCGGTATGTGCTTCTGCCAGCTCTTCGGGATCGACGAGGTGCTCGGCGAGCTGACCGGACAACGCGAGGACGGTCTCGGTGACCGACGCGGGGTTCCGGTCGGTGTCCAGTTCACCGTCCCACGCGCTGACCACGCGGTGCGCGATCTGCCAGAGCTCGGTTTCCGAAAGCAACGCCGCTGACGGTTCGATCGGCAGCAGCAGCCCGTGCTCTCCCAGAAGGCGCCCTGCATACGCGTGGTACGTCCCGACCTCCGGTTCGCTGCCCAGGATACGGCTGCGAAGTCCGCCGGCGGGGTCGAGGTCGCGGATCAGCGACGACCCGGCGAGTTTCGCGAGCCGCCGACGGATCCTGGTGGTCAACTGTTGGGCCGCCTTGCGTGTGAAGGTCAGACCGAGCACCTGTTCCGGCTCCACGTAGCCGTTCGCGACGAGCCACACCACCCGCGCCGCCATGGTTTCGGTCTTGCCCGCCCCTGCGCCGGCCACCACCAGGGCGGGACCCATCGGCGCCTCGATGACGGCGGTCTGTTCGGTTGTCGGGGACGGTTGTCCGAGCGCCTCGGCAAGTTGCTCCGCGCTCACCCGGGCCCGGCTCATCCGGTCACCTGCCTGCCTGCATCGTGCGCGGGGCAACTCGACTGGACCGGGCAGTGCCGGCATCCGTCGTTGACCTGAGCGAGGAACTGTGGTCCGCGGGTTGCGGCCGCCGCCTCGTGGATCACCTCGCGCCACTGCTCGAGCCCCTCGTCGTCGAGGGGGGGCTGGACTCGCTGGGTGGCCCCTTCCTTGTTGTGCGGCTTGGCGACGAACACCAGGCGCGCACCACCCGGCGCCGCTGCGGGTACCCCCTCGACAGCTCCTTCGGCGACCGCCACCTGATAGGCCGCCAGCTGAGCGTGGTCGCGCGCGGCGTCCTTCGACACGGGATTCTTCGCGGTCTTGACGTCGACGACCACGGGGCGCCCGTCAGGGTCGCGTTCGAGCCGGTCGATTCGCCCGCGCAGACGTATCCGGGGCGCGCCTTCCTTACGGGGTTCGATCATGCCGTCGACCGTGACCTCGACGCCCACTTCCTCGAGTTCGCCGCGGGTGCCCTGCAGCCATGTCGAGAAGGTGTCGAGCATTCTGCGCGTCCGTTCGAGTTCGCGGCGCGCATACCAGTCGGAACCGAGATCGACCGAACCCCACGCGTTCTCGAGCGCCTGATCGATCCGGTCCGGGGGGATTCGCCCCGCGAGCGCCTGAACGAGGGTATGCACGAGCGTGCCTGTCACAGCGTGCGAGTTCTCGCCGTCGGATCCGCCGTGGCGCTCGAACATCCAGCGGAGAGGGCACGTGACGAGCTGTTCGACGGTGGACGGCGACAGGCGTACCGCATCCTCGTCCGGCTCCCACAGCGGCAGATCGGTACTCGGATCTGCGGTGCCGTACCACTTGTCGGGGTGGGCGCCCTGCACTCCCGCGCGGGCGAGCCTCGCGAGTTGCACGGCGGCACGCTGTACCCGGTCGGGTTCGTGCTCCACGAGCACCGGATCGCATACGACGGAACGCAATTCCGCGACGATCGCGGGCAGGGCGAGTACGCGCGTGCGCACCTCGTCGGGCACGACCGGTTGTTCGGAACCGTTCTCGTCGTCGGATCCGAGAAGCTCGTCGACGAACCGCGACCGCACCAGCTCGGTATCGCCGCCGACCGAGTCGACCGCCGTGACGAGAAGGTGCGTGCGTGCACGACTGCAGGCGACGAGGAACAGCCGCCGCTCGTCGGCGAGCAACGGGGCCGTCCGCGAGAGGCGGGTGGTGCTGCCGTCTCCTCCGTCGGCCCCGGACACCGCGTCGATGAGTGCTTCGATGCCGAGCAGGCTGCCACGCGCCCGCAGGCTCGGCCACAACCCTTCCTGTACGCCGGCGACCACGACGACATCCCACTCGCGGCCCGCCGCGGAGTGCGCGCTCAGGACGGTGACCGCCTCGGATTCGGCCGCGGCACGGCTGCGCACCGTGCCCGGGATCTCCTGTTCGGTGAGGTAGTCGACGAATCCTGAGATCTGGGCGCGTGGGAGCCGGTCGACGTAGTCGGCTGCCGCGTCGAACAGCGCCACCACCGCGTCGAGATCGCGGTCGGCCTGTGCGCCCACCGGGCCGCCGCGCGCGGATGCCGCCACCCAGCGACGTTCCAGGCCGGTTGCCTGCCATGCCGCCCACAACACGTCCTCGAGACCTCCGCCGCGAAGCAATGCCGATCGCGCCTTGGCCACCACCGACCGCACCCGTTTCAGAGGGGCCGCCTCCACGTCGGTCAGTCCTCGCATCATCCGGTCGGACTCGGCGGAGTCCTCGACGAGGAGTGTCCGGAGTAGTTCGGCCGAGTCACGGTCGCCGTCGGAGGCAAGTTCGACCCGGCGCAGTCCGCGCCGGAGCCGACGCAACGCGACCGGCTCGGCGCCGCCGACCGGACCCGACAACAACGCGAGCGCCTCCTCGGGACCGAAACGGCGCTCGGACACCGCCCGCAGCACCAGGAGCATCCCGGCGACACTGTGCTGCCTGGCCAGAGGTAATTCGGATGCGGCCGTGGTCATCGGTACACCGGCCGCAAGAAGTGCACGGCGAAGTGGCGCAAGCACCCGCGGGACGGATCGGACGATCACGGCCATCTTCGACCACGGCACCTCGTCGACCAGGTGGGCGCGGCGCAGAGTATCGGCGACGACAGCCGCCTCCTTCGCCTGCGACGACATCACGGCCACGCGCACCCGCCCGGTGTCGTCGGCCACCGCAGCGCCTGGAGCAATGCCGTCGGAGACCGGAACCTCGGGCACCGAGGCGCCGCGATGTGGCGGAAGCCCGGGGAGACGTCCGGCGATCGCGTCGGTGACGGACGCGATCCCCACTGCCGCGCGGAAGTCGGTGCCCAAGATGACGCGACGCTGCAGATCGTGCCCGGCGAGCCCGGTGAGGAACTCCGGATCGGCGCCGCGGAAGGTGAACACGCTCTGGTCGGGGTCGCCCGCAATCGTGCTCGTGCGTGTACCCGTGCCGATGACCCGCACGAGATGAGCGGCCTGCGGATCGAGATGCTGGGCGTCGTCGACGAGAAGATGCCGGATGCGAGTGCGCTCCCCCGCCAACAAATCCGGATCGGTCGCGAACGCCGCGAGTGCTGCGCCGACCAGTTCGGCAGCATCGAGCGCCGGAGCGGTGGCTTCGGGAGCCTCGAGCCCCACCGCTCCCCGCAGGAGCATCACCTGCTCGTACCGCTGCGCGAACAACCCGGCCGCGACCCATTCGGGGCGCTCACGACGCTCACCGAGCTCGATGAGGTCTTCGGGACCCAGACCGCGCTCGTTGGCCCGCAGCATCAGATCGCGCAATTCCACGGCGAAACCGGTCATGCCGAGTGCGGGTCGAAGACGCTCAGGCCACATCGTCGCGCCGTCGTCGATGTCGCCGCGCAACAGCTCACGCAGGACCGCATCCTGCTCGGCACCCGTGATCAATCGCGGCGGAGGATTCCCGTGCGCGGACGCCTGCAGGCGCAGCACGGCGAACGCGTAGGAGTGCACCGTGCGGACGAGCGGCTCGCGGGTGGCGCGCGGACCACTCGCCGCGCCTGCCCTCAGAAGGCCCGCGGTGATCGCCTCGCGCACCGCCGTGGCCGCCCGCCGCGAGTGTGTGAGCACGAGCACCGAGTCGGGTTGAGCCCCGGACGCGATGCGATGTACCGCGAGGTCCACGAGCAGGCCGGTCTTCCCGGTGCCTGGACCGCCGAGGACCTGCCACGGTCGCCACTGTGGGGCGGGCGGAGCGTCGGCGAAGATCTGCTGGACGTCCGGTGCCCACGCCCGGGGCACGGACCTGTCATCCGGCCGCCGGACGAGCCGCGCGGCGGGGCGGTGCGGGCGCTCAGGAGCGCCCCGCAGTCCCGTGCGGAGATCGGCGTCGGTCATACCGGTATCCCACCAGAAGGGTCCGACAGGCCGGCGCACCACCTCCGTCGTCCACGGCGTCACCCGGGTGCCATAGTGAACGAGGTGAGCGCCTCCGCACCACCCCTCCACACACATCTGTTCGGACCTGCCGACGGACCACCGGTGTTGGCCCTGCACGGCCTGACCGGCCACGGCAGACGCTGGCAGAACCTGGCCGATCGGCATCTCCCGGACCTCCGCGTGATCGCTCCGGACCTGCGGGGCCACGGCCGGTCGCCGTGGGAGCCTCCGTGGAGTTTCGACTCCCACGTCGACGACCTTCTCGGTGTCCTCCACGCGCACACCCGCGAACCGGTCACGGTGCTGGGGCATTCCTTCGGTGGCGCACTGGCACTGCACCTCGCCGCCGCAGCACCCGACCGGGTTCGCGCGCTCGTCCTGCTCGATCCTGCGATCGCACTACCGCCGGGCCGGTTGCTCGAGGTCGCCGATCTCACCGTGCGCTTTCCCGACTACACAGATGAGGCCGAGGCCCGCGCGGAGAAGGTGCACGGGGACTGGGGTGAGGTCGACCCGGAACTTCTCGATGCAGAGATCGCAGAGCATCTGGTCGCACTCGACTCCGGACGGGTGAATTGGCGTTACTGCGTGCCGGCGCTGGTGGCGTCGTGGGGCGAACTCGCACGAGAGTTCGTGCTGCCGCCCGCCCACGTCCCCACGGTTCTCGCACGTGCCGGCAAGGTCCGCCCCGCGTACACGTCGGACGAGTTTCTCGCGGCACTGGCCCGGCAGCTCGGTTCGCATCTGACGATGCTCGAGCTCGACTGCGACCACATGATCGACCAGGCTATGCCCGAGAGTGCTGCAGCACTGGTCAGGAAGGTGCTGTAGGCGTGGTCACGACAGATGCTCAGATCGAGCACGTACGCGCGCTCGTCGCGGCGATTCCCGCCGGGTTCGTGGCGACCTACGGCGACCTCGCCGACGCGGCGGGGCTGTCCACCCCCCGCACCGTCGGGTGGATCATGCGGACCGACAGTTCCGACCTGCCCTGGCACCGGGTGGTCCCGGCGTCCGGCAAACCGGCCCCGCATCTCGCCCATCGTCAGCTGTCGAGGCTCGCACTCGACGGCACACCGATCAGCGGCGATCGGGTCGATATGAGCCGAGCGCGTCACACATTCTGACGGCGCACGCACGTCGTCGGACGGTGTCGGGCAGCATGAGTACATGTCCATGCTGTCCGACTCTGTGTCCGGGTCCGAGGCCGTCATCATCGCGGGTGGGCGAGCAACCCGGATGGGTGGCGTCGACAAGCCCGCACTCGTGGTCGCGGGTCGGTCGATGCTCGACACCGCGCTCGCCGCGGTGGAAGGTTTTCCCCGCATCACGGTCGTGGGGCCGCACCGCGATGGTCTCGACCCCGCGGTCGTCCAGACCCAGGAGTCCCCGATCGGCGGCGGGCCCGTCGCCGCGTTGGCCTCCGCCGACCCCGCCGCGGAGGTCGTCGTCATCCTCGCGGCCGATCTCCCGTTCGTCACCGCCGAGTCGATCGCCGTTCTGGTCGGTGCGCTCGACGCCGCACCCGACGCAGACGCGGCCTTCGCGGTCGACAACGACGGGAACCTGCAGTTCCTGCTCGCAGCATGGCGTGGACACGCACTGTCCACACGTCTGTCGGCACTCGGACCCGACCCGTCCGATCAGCCCATGAAGGCGCTATTGCCGGAGCATTACGTCACCGCGGCCGTGCGCGGCACCGAGGATTGCGACACACCCGATGACCTGCATCGCGCCCGGGTAGCCACGGGCACCCGGGTGGACCCGAACGCAGCGCGAAATATTCTTCGGGATGCTCAGCGTCCGTTGCCGATTCGTAGTGTTGCGCGAGAGGGGGCTTTCGGGTCCACGCTCGCGTCTGCACTCGTCGCAGCGGCGCCGCTGCCACCCGCCGCGACGTCCGCCATGGACGGGTACGCAGTGTCCGGGGCCGGCCCGTGGACTCTGCGGACGGAAGTCCGATATGCCGGGGCTGCGGGTGAATTCGCACTGAATCCCGGGGAGGCCGCCCGCATTGCCACGGGCGCGCACCTACCGTCCGGCGCGACGTCGGTGGTGCGCGATGAGTACATCGCCGTCGAGGACGGCATCGTCTCACGACTCCCGGACGCTCCGGTGCGCGACGACTTCCGCGGCATCGGTGAGGAATGGGAGCCCGGCTACGTCCTGGCGGAAGCCGGATCGGCCGTGACGCCCGCGATCGTCTCGACGGCAGCGAGCGGCGAGGTCTCGCACGTCGACGTACGCGGCCCTGTGCGGGTCCACCTGGTGCTCACCGGCGACGAGATCCGTCGCAGCGGCCCGCTGCGCGAGGGGCAGACGCGCGATTCGCTCGGGCCGGTGCTTCCGCATTACGTGTCGTGGTGCGGCGCAGAGGTGGCCGGCAACGAGCATCTCCGAGACACTGCCGACGCATTCGACGTCCTGCTGCGCACCACCACGGACGCCGACGCGATCGTGATCGTCGGCGCAACCGGTCGCGGCGCGGCGGATCAGCTGCGCGGTGCTCTCGACCGCGCCGGGGCCTCGGTGGTGGTCGAACGGGTACGGTGCAAGCCGGGGGGATCCCAGGTCGCGGCAGTGCTTCCGGACGGCCGAGCGGTGCTCGGCCTTCCGGGCAATCCCGTTGCGGCACTGGCGACCCTGCTTGTGATGTTGCCCGCGATCATCGACGGGCGCACCCTCCGCACATCAGCGACTCCGCTGACGGCGCCACTGGCGAACGCATCGGAGGTTGCCGGGGACCTCACCCGCTTCCTCCCGGCACGACAGCTGGATAGCGGCAAATGGTTGTGCGACAACACGATTCGAACGTCACATCTGGCCGGCCTCATCGGCCGTTCGGCAATCGCCCTGGTGCCGCCGAATGCCGCCGACGGCGATGCGGTCGAACTCGTACTCCTGCCCCGGTGACCACCGTCAGGTGGTGTACACGCTTGCCGTGTTCGGTCGGAGCGCGGGGGTGATCGCCGCCCGGTAGCGCCGCGCGACCAACTCGACGATCGAGTCCGTCACCCCGAGCGGCGCAGCGACACCGTCGGCGCCGCACTCGAACAGCCGGCCGTGGAACAGCCCCTCGGCGAGCAGATACGACGCGATGAACACCCTGCGGTCCCCCTGCACCCGCAGGTCGTTCACGACGTCGGCCACCCGCGGACTTCCGGTCGCGACATATCCGATCCTGACCGTGGTCCTGGTGAGTGCCGCCAGCATCCGGGCGGCGGACCTGACGTCGCACAGTGCCCGCAGGTCGGACGATCCCGCCGCCGCGAGTACCACCGCATCGCCGGGTCGCCATCCCGCGTCGTGCAAGCGCGTCACCAGCACCCGCGCCAGCACCGGATCCGGTCCGAGAGCATCGGTCACCACGACATCGCGATGACCGCTCTCGGCCACCTCCCGGGGAACGTCGGTATGCACGTGATAGCCCGACGCGAGAAAGGCAGGCACGAGCACGGTCGGGCGGTCACTGTCGCGCAGAACCTCCGCGGGCGAGGGTCCGAGCACATCGACGAACGCCACGCGCGTCGGCCCCGCTGTCTGCGACACTTCGCCCGCGAGTTGCGCGATCATCTCGACTCCCCGGGGATTCCGGGTGCCGTGCGCGACGAGGAGCAGTGCCGGGTCGGTCGAGTTCATAGTTCCTCCAACTCCACTGCCAGTCGGTATCCACGTTTGACGACTGTCTGCACGAGCGCCGGCACACCGAGTGCCGAACGCAACCGTGCCACCGCGGTTTCGACGGCGTGGGTATCCCCACCACCGCCGGGCAGGACGGTCAGCAGTTCTTCTCGGGACACGACGTTTCCGGGTTTCACCGCCAGTGCCCGGATCAGTGCCATGCCTGCGGGAGCGAGGCAGCGCACCTCGTCGTCGACGACAACGCACCGGCCCCGCAGCCCGAGCACGTGTGCGCCGATGTTGATCCGGACAGCCCGCCGGGGCAGGTCCTCCGCAATGTGGCGTGCAAGCGATCCGAGCCTCGCCCGGGTCGGCATGGTCACGGGCACATCGAGTTCGGCGAACGGCGCGGCTGTCACCGGACCGACACACACGGCGGTCACTCCGGTGCGCAACCCCTGCAACATCGGTTCGAGCATTCCGGTTGCCTTGGCCCTCATCAACATCGACGCGACCGCCGGGGCGCTGGTGTAGGTGACGGCGTCGAGTGCGCGGTCGCTGATCTGCTCGATCATCCGGTCGAGCGACGTCGAATCCTCGGGTGGAGTCCAGCGGTACACGGGCACCGGTACTACGTCTGCTCCGGCGGCGCGCAGCACGTCGCACAGGTCTTCTCCGGGTTCCCACTCGGTTCGCTCCCCGTGGAGTTGAACGGCGATCCGCTTTCCCGCGACACCTTCCGCAAGGAGGTGCTCCAGGACCTCGCCCGAGGATTCGGACTCCGGCGACCATTCCTCTCGCAGTTCCGCGGCCCGAATCGCCCCTGTCACCTTCGGTCCTCTTGCGAGGATGCGGCTCGCGCTCAGCGCCCGCGACAGATCGTCCGCGAGCCCCCAGCCGTCCGCCGCACCGATCCATCCGCGAAAACCGATCGCGGTGGTCGCGATGGTTACGTCCGGTGGAGCGGCGACGATGGCACGGGTGGCGTGCTCGAGCTCGGCGTCGTCGGACAGTGGGATGATCCGGATCGCGGGAGCGCGGACGACGTCGGCACCTCGCCGTGTGAGCAGCGTCGCGAACTCGTCGGCGCGCCGCGACGCCGTCACCCCGATGGTGAACCCGCGCAGTGGCGTGTTCTCCGAGCTCACGAAACGACGCCGGAGTCCACGGTCTCGACACCCCTGCGACCGCGGAGCGGGCTGTGAACCTGCACGACCCCTGCCCACACGCGGACGTCGTATACCTGCAGGCTCACGGTGGAATCGTCGAGGCAACGACCGTCGTCGAGCGAGTAGACCTGCTTGAGCAGCGGCGACGCCACGGTCGGTTCACCGGCACGGTCACCGACGATTCCCCTCGACATCACAGCAGCGCGTCCGATCGGGTCGATATTGCCGACCGCACGCAATGTGCCGTCGTCGAGCAGGAACAATGCCACCTGTTCTCCCCCTCGCAGCAACACGGCCACTCCCCGCCCTGGGATGAGGTGGCTCAGTGGGCAGGCCGATGTCCATTCCAGCCGGCCGTTCAGCACACTGTCGCGTGTCGCGGTCTCCGCGGTCGGCGTCGCGATGACGGTCATGGGTCCTCCTCGAGACTTGTTACCCGAAATTCTGATCCTGCGGTGTTTCGCCTGCGTTACCCGGCGGTTCCCACCGGGTAATCACGCTCTATTCCGCAGGATGTGGGCCGACGCCGGCCGTCTCGCCGGTCCGGACTCCCGGCATACCCATGAGAACAGGCACCTTGCGTGCGCCGGAATCGTCGAACTGCACGGTGGGATCGGCCTCGTCGGGGGCATTGACGAACGAGACGAAGCGGGCCAGCTTCTCCGGGTCCTCGAGCACACCCGCCCACTCGTCCTTGTATCCGGCGACGTGCTTGGCCATCGCCGCCTCGAGTTCTTCGCCGATGCCGAGGCTGTCCTCGCAGACGACAGCCCGGAGGTGATCGAGCCCGCCGTCGAGCGCGTCGAGCCACGGCGCGGTGCGCTGGAGCCGATCGGCAGTCCGCACATAGAACATGAGGAACCGGTCGATGTACTTGACGAGGGTCTCGTCGTCGAGACCGCCGGCGAGCAACTGCGCGTGCTTGGGCGACTGACCGCCGTTGCCGCACACGTAGAGGTTCCATCCGCCCTCGGTGGCGATGATACCGACGTCCTTGCCCCGGGCCTCGGCGCACTCGCGCGCACACCCGGACACACCGAACTTGAGCTTGTGCGGAGACCGCAGGCCCCGGTAGCGGTTCTCGAGGTCGACGGCCATGCCCACCGAGTCCTGCACACCGTAACGGCACCAGGTCGAGCCCACGCAGCTCTTGACGGTCCGTAGCGACTTTCCGTAGGCCTGACCCGACTCCATACCCGCATCCACAAGTCGCTTCCAGATCTGCGGGAGCTGCTCGACGCGGGCGCCGAACAGGTCCACGCGCTGCCCGCCGGTCATCTTCACGTAGAGCCCGAAGTCGCGGGCCACCTCGCCGATGACGATGAGCTGCTCGGCGGTGCATTCACCGCCGGGCATCCGCGGCACCACGGAGTAGGTGCCGTTCTTCTGAATGTTCGCGAGGAAATGGTCGTTGGTGTCCTGCAGACCTGCCTGGCTGCGGTGCAGGATGTGGTCGGAGTCCGTCGAAGCCAGGATCGAGGCGACGACCGGCTTGCAGATGTCGCAACCACGTCCGGTGCCGTGGCGCTCGATCAGAGCCGAGAAGGTGCGGATCCCGGTTGCCTGCACGATCTGGAACAGCTCGGCGCGGGACTGCTCGAAGTGCTCACACAGCGCCTTCGACATCTCCACGCCCGACGACGCGAGAAGCTGTTTGACGGTGGGGAGACAGCCACCACAGGTGGTGCCGGCATTGGTGCATTCTTTGATCTGCGAGATATCGCATGCGCCCTCGGCGATCGCCCCGCAGATCGCACCCTTGGTGACGCCGTTGCACGAACACACTTCGGCGTCGTCGGGCAGTGATCCCGCTCCGGGCTTTTCACCGGCCGGTGAGATCAGCGATGCCGGGTCACCGGGCAGTTCACGACCCACCAGGGGTCGCAGCGATCCGTACGCCGAGGCATCACCGACCAGGATGCCGCCGAGGAGGACCTTGGCATCGTCGGAGACGACGAGCTTCGCATAAGTGCCCTTTGCGGAGTCCGACAGCACCACCTCGAGCGCGCCGGGGGTCCGTGCGTGCGCGTCGCCGAAGCTCGCGACGTCGACACCGAGGAGCTTGAGCTTGGTCGACATGTCTGCACCGGGAAACTCGGCGTCGCCGCCGAGCAATCGATCGGCGACGACCTCGGCAGTGCTGTAGCCGGGTGCGACGAGCCCGTAACAGACGCCGTCGACCGCGGCGACCTCCCCGATCGCGTAGACGGACTCGTCGTTGGTGCTGCGGCACGAGAGATCCGTCAGCACACCCCCTCGGCCCGCGAGGTCGAGTCCGGCCTCCCGCGCCAGCTCGTCGCGGGGGCGCACACCCGCCGAGAACACGACCAGACCTGCGTCGATCGTGCTGCCGTCGGACAGCGACACCCTCAGCCCCGCAGACCCCGGTTCGATCTTCTCGGTAGCGACGCCGGTGTGAGTGACGAGGCCGAGGCCGGTGACGAGCCGGTCGAGGACCTTGCCGCCGCCTTCGTCGACCTGGGCGGGCATGAGCCGGTCGTTGTATTCGACGATGTGCGCGGTCAGGCCCATGCCTCGCAGGGCGTTCGCGGCCTCGAGGCCGAGCAGGCCACCGCCGACCACGATTCCGGCGGCGCTGCGTCCGGTGGCTTCGGAGTCGGCGACAGTGCGTGCTGCGGCGTCGCGGATCCCGTCGAGGTCGTCGAGCGTGCGGTAGACGAAGCATCCGGGCAGGTCGTGGCCGGGGACCGGCGGCACGAATGCGAAGGAGCCGGTCGCGAGGACGAGCGCGTCGTAGGACAGGACCTCCCCGTCGCCGGTGGTGACCGTGCGCGCGGTCCGGTCGATCGACGCAGCACGGGTGCCGGTCCGGAGATCGACGAGCTCGTCGCCGCGGTAGTCATTGCCGGCGAGGGCAAGTTCCTTGCGGTCCCACAAGCCGACGTACGACGACAGACCGACACGGTCGTAGGCCGGGTCCGCCTCCTCGCACAGCACCGTGACCGACCATGTGTCCTGCTCGTCGCGTGCGCGCAGCGCCTCGACGAAACGGTGTCCGACCATGCCGTGACCGGCGACGAGTACGTTCTTGCGGCTCATGGGTTCTTCGCTTTCTCTTCGTGCAGGTGGTGCCGGTACTGGTGGTGCAGGTCAGGAGGCCGGGGCCGGCTCGATTTCCGCGTCCTGCCGCGGGACCCGCAGGAAGACCACCCAGGTCACCGCTATGCAGGCCAGGTAGAAGGCGCCGAAGACCCAGAAGGCCATCGTCGCGGACTGTGCCTCACCGGAGTACGAGGCGCGGAGTACCAGGTTGATGCCGACTCCCCCGAGACCGCCGATAGCACCGGCGAAACCGATGAGCGCACCCGACATACTGCGCGACCACGCTGCCTTCCCGGCTCGATCGAGATGCTCGAGCCCCTGCGCCTTCGCTTCGAAGATCGACGGGATCATCTTGTAGACCGAGCCGTTGCCGAGTCCGGACAGAAGGAACAGTGCGACGAAGCCGAGGACGAATGCGACCATGATCCCGCCGGATGCGGCGCCTTCGGTGGCGTCGTCGAGGGTTCCCGCCACGATGAGGACGCCGGCGGCGAGCGCCATCGCGACGAACGTCCAGACGGTGATGCGCCCCCCGCCGATCCGATCGGCGAGTTTGCCGCCGAGCGGGCGGGCCACCGAGCCGAGCAGGGGGCCGATGAAGGCGATCTGTGCGGCGTGGAGGGCGGCCTGCGCCGGGGTGTCGCCGCCGGCGAGGAAGTTGATCTGCAGCACCTGCCCGAACGCGAAGCTGAATCCGATGAACGAGCCGAAGGTGCCGATGTAGAGGAAGGAGATGACCCACGAGTCGCTGAACTTCAGGCTCTCGCCCATCGCCCGGAGATCTGCGCGCTGGTCGCCGAGATTGTCCATGAACAGGGCTGCACCGAGGGCTGCGCCCGAGCAGAGGACCAAGTAGATCGCGCAGACGATCCACGGTGCGGTGTTTCCGACGGTCGCGATCACCAGCAGGCCGATCAGCTGGATCACGGGGACACCGATGTTGCCTCCACCGGCGTTCAGACCCAGCGCCCACCCTTTGAGGCGCTGTGGATAGAACGCGTTGATGTTCGTCATCGACGACGCGAAGTTGCCGCCGCCGACACCGGCGAGGGCCGCGACCAGCATGAACGTAGTGTAGGAGTGACCAGGGTTCAGCATCAGATACAGCGTGGCCACAGTCGGGACGAGCAGGACCAGTGCGCTGAAGATCGTCCAATTACGCCCGCCGAACTTCGCGGTCGCCACCGTGTACGGGATGCGCAGGATCGAGCCCACGAGCGTGGGCACGGCGACGAGGAAGAATTTGCCGGCGGCGTCGATTCCGTAGATCTCGGTGGGCATGAACAGCACCATCACCGACCAGATCGACCACACCGAGAAACCGACGTGTTCGGCGATCACCGACCAGATCAGGTTGCGCTTGGCAATGTCCTTGCCGCCCGCTTCCCACGCGTCGACATCCTCGGCGTCCCATTTGTCGATGTAGTGCTTGCGTGCGAATTTGCTTCGCAGCGGCTCTTTTTCGAGTACGACACTCACGCCGGCCACCCCTCTCAGGTTTCTGATGCACCCAAGGTATGGAGCGGGTGTTGCCGCGGTGCTGCCTGCGGTGACTGGAAAGTCAAGAGTTCCTCACCGGTCCCCGATGTCCGGTGTGAGGGCGTGTCCGGTGTGAGGAGCAGCGTCAGAGGAGCAGGCGCACCAGGTCTGTGGTGTGCGCGAGACCGGGGAACGCTTCCTCGGTGGACCGCGGGTGCAATGCATGCACCGCCAGCCGGAACATCGCCGCGCGCAGGAGCATCTGCGGCCATTCCGGAAGGTCCTCCCACCTGCCGATCAATGCGTCGTCGGCGCCACCCCACGACAGAGCGTCGACGACGGCCACGGCGGCGGCCCACGACGCCGGTCGCCAGTACGGAGTGATATCGGTCAGCCCCGGAGCAGCTCGGCCCGCGAACAGCACCGTGCCGAACAGGTCGCCGTGGACCAGCTGGTCCGGAAGGTGCACAGGCTTGCGGAACGTGGCGAGCTGCGCGATCAAATCGAGGCTCTTGCGACCGTCGGGCGTGACCGTTTCGGGCGCACCGGCGGCACGCGCCGAACGCAGCGGTACCGTCTCCCACGCCGCCCGGTCCGCCGCGACGAAGACGTCGACGTCCGCCCACGGCGCGACCGGAGGCTGCATCAGGAACCGAGGCCGCTCGAGCTGGGACGTGG
The DNA here is from genome assembly GCF_036327795.1 of Rhodococcus artemisiae. NCBI lineage: Bacteria > Bacillati > Actinomycetota > Actinomycetes > Mycobacteriales > Nocardiaceae > Rhodococcus > Rhodococcus artemisiae. The sequence continues at coordinate 194,078 of NZ_JAUTXY010000003.1, read as the reverse complement.
CCGCATGCAGCCGTAACGACAGGGACACCACTTCGTCGTGTCGAGGTTCGGAGGTTCCGACGATGTAGGTGTCCGCACGCCAGCCGGACACCACGTATCGTCCATCGGTCGCGCGGACCGGCCGGGCCAGCCGGACCCCGTCCACAGTGAGGGTTTCCCGGACTTTCGCCGACCACGCTGCCCGCGCGTGGTCGGCAACCCTGGACAGGACCACATCTCCACAGCGATAACCGCCGTCCCAGTCCGCCCCGAGCGGGATCGGCTGGACGTCGCGGAGACCGAACGTGGAGCACACGTGTTGCGGGGGTTCGAGCGAACTCACGCGGCCAACGCTACCGCTGGTATGCGGCACCGCAGGGAAGGCACCCCGGCACCCAGGTCACAAGTTGACACCGATCCGCCCTGAGAGCTTGCGCCCATCTCGCGACCGCCCGCACTCACTCCCCGAGCGGTGCCCATCGCTGTCAGTACAACGGCAACGATGTGTCGACCTGCTGCGCCCAGGCCACGACACCGCCCTGGAGGTGGGTCGCGTCGGCGAACCCGGCCCGTTTGAGTACGGCAAGAGCCTCGGCCGACCGGATGCCCGTCTTGCAGTAGAGGACGATCGGTGTGTTCTGAGGCAGCTCGGCGAGTGCGTCGCCGGAGAGGATCCGGTCCTTCGGAACGAGTCGCGCCCCGTCGATGCGGACGATGTCCCATTCCACCGGTTCCCGGACGTCGATCAATGCGAGGTCTCGACCGGAGTCGAGCATCGTCCGCAGCTCGGTCGCGGTGATCGACGCATCTGCTCCCACTGCGGCCGCGTCCTCGGGCACGATCCCGCAGAACTCCTCGTAGTCGACGAGTTCCGTCACAGGCGAGCGCCCCGGATCGCGTCGCAGCGTGACGGTGCGGAAAGTCATGGCGAGTGCATCGTAGATCATCAGACGGCCCAGCAAGGGATCGCCGATCCCGGTGATCAGCTTGAGCGCCTCGGTTGCCATGATCGTGCCGACCGTGCCCGGCAGGACACCGAGCACACCACCTTCTGCACACGACGGCACCATGCCCGGTGGCGGAGCCTCCGGGTAGAGATCGCGGTAGTTGAGCCCGCGTCCGCCAGGGGCATCGTCCCAGAAAACCGAGATCTGGCCTTCGAACCGGAAGATCGACCCCCACACATACGGCTTCCGGGCGAGGATCGCGGCGTCGTTGACGAGGTACCGGGTGGCGAAGTTGTCGGTGCCGTCCAGGATCAGGTCGTACTGTTCGAACAGCGCCACGGCGTTGCTCGAATCGAGTCGTTCCGAATGCAGGTGCACTGCGACGTTGTCGTTGATGGCGCGGATGCTGTCGCGCGCGCTCTCCGCCTTGGAACGCGCAACATCCGCCTGCCCATGGATGATCTGCCGCTGCAGGTTCGAGGATTCGACGTGATCGTCCTCGACGATGCCGATGGTGCCGACACCGGCAGCCGCGAGATACAACAGCGCGGGCGATCCGAGACCGCCGGCTCCGATGAACAGCACCTTGGCGTTCTTCAGCCGCTTCTGGCCCGTGACGCCGACGTTCGGGATGATCAGGTGCCGGCTGTATCGCGCGATCTCCTCGCGGGTCAGCTCACCAGCGGGTTCCACAAGCGCTGGTAGGGCAAGAGTCGGTTCCACCGACGGCAGTGCGGTCACGATCTACTCCTCTGCGGGTACGCCGCCGATTGTCCCACCGTCGACGACCCCGCTCCGAGGTGGTCATGCTCCGCGGGGAAATGGCCACGGGTTGTAGCGACAGACCTTTCCGTCGGCGGGAACGAGCCCCTCGGGATCGAGCCGGGCGATGTCGTCGTTCGCGGTGCCGTATGTCTGCTGCATCATGATCGGCGCGAGTCCACTGTCGGTGGTGCACCCTTCGTGGTCGGGATAGCCCACCGCGTGCCCGACCTCGTGGTTGACCAGGTATTGGCGGTAGGAACCGATGTCGCCGTGGAACGCGACCGCCCCCCGAACCCAACGTGGCTCGTTCACGAGGACACGTTCGACACCGGGATTGAAGCACGAGCCTTCGAGTTCGATGTCGAATCCACAGAACTGCCGGATCGACATCTGCGAGGTGAGCGAGACCCGGAAGTCGGGGACCTCACTGTCGACCCGCCGGAACGCGAATGCCCGATCGGCGGTCCAACTTCTCGGGTCGGCGAGAGTCTCGTCGACCATCCTGGCGAATGCGGCATCCCCGCCGTACGCGGTGGTGTCGACACCGTCCTCGATCTCGACCGTGTAGGTGAACACCTGCCGCTCACCGAATCCCGCCTGCTCGGTACTGCCGGGAAGAACCCGCCATGTACCGGCGCCGCTCTCGGTGAATGATCCTCCGTCCGGCAGCACGCCGGATTCCAGATCGGCCGGGAAGTTCCCGTCGGCGATGGGCGCCTCGACGATGGCGTCGTCCACGGCCCTTGTCGTGTCCTCACCGTCTGCGACCGCACTTGTTGCGTCGCCCTGCACCGCGTCCCACATCACGAAGACCGTCACTGCGGCGAGTACGGGCACGGCGTAGGCGCGCCACCCGTACCGCGCGACGAAGCGTCCGAGCCGGCTCTGCTTGCGCACATCTCGCGTCGGTCGAGGCCGGCGCGGCGGACGGCGGTCGCCTCCGACCGGATCCCACTGCGCCCGGAGCGGTTGCCGCGATCCGGAACGCGGACCCGAATCGTCGAGTGACCGGCGCGCGCGGAGCCGGGAGTCCTGTGATTGCTGCGAGTCCTGCGAAGACAGGGCCGAGCCGTGCGGTCTGCGGGTCGTACGTGCTCCTCCTCGGTCGATCACGGTTGTCAGAATGTCACACTGCGGTCGATCGGACGGCCTGTCCGTGACGGGTCCTCACTTCTCGCACAAGGGGCTACCGCACCACCAGAAAAGGCGGATACTCGACGGTAGGGCTATCCGCCTGCACCGACACCGACCTGTAACCTGCAGAGATGATTCGCGTCGACGTGGCAATGCTCACGATCGCCGCTTGTGCAGATTGGGAGCAAGCATGACCGAAGTCGCCGCCCGAGCCTCGGGACGAGGCAACACCAACGGCACGAAGCGGGGCTCTCGCATGCCGAGGGACGAGCGACGCGCTCAGCTGCTCGAGGCGGCCAGCGAGGTGTTCGTCACGCGGGGCTACCACGCCGCCGGTATGGACGAGATCGCAGACTGCGCGGGGGTCAGCAAGCCGGTGCTCTACCAGCATTTCCCCGGCAAACTCGAGCTGTACTGTGCTGTTCTCCAGAACTACGTCGACATCCTGATCAACGGGGTCCGGCAGGCCCTGCGGTCGACCACCGACAACAAGCAGCGCGTCCGCGCCGCGGTCCAGGCATTCTTCGATTTCGTCGACAACGACAGCCAGGGCTTCCGACTGGTGTTCGAGTCCGATCTCATGGGCGAGCCGCAGGTGGCACACCGCGTCGAGCAGGCGACCGAGGCTTGCGTCGACGCCGTGTTCGATCTCGTCGCTCACGATTCGGGTCTCGATCCGTATCGCGCGCGGATCCTCGCAGTCGGGCTCGTCGGTACGAGCCAGTTCACGGCTCGCTACTGGCTCGATGCAGCACGGCCCATCTCCAAGGACGACGCTGTCGACACCACCGTCGCCCTTGCCTGGGGCGGTCTCAAGCACGTCCCACTGCAGCCCGAGTTGCAGAAGCGCTGACTCCCGCACGACAGCCACCCAGCGAAACACCGAAGGGGCAGAAACGCCGAGAGGCCGGGACGCAACTTCGAGTGCGTCCCGGCCCCTTCGTAGTATGCGACGTCAGTTCGCGGCGAAGCCCACCTTGCCGGCGGTGCCCGGTCCGATGTCGACGTACGTGACCTTGGTGGCCTGCACGAGAACCTTGCGGCCTTTCTCGTCGACCAGCGCGAGCACGCCCTTGTTGCCGCCGTTCAGGGCATCGGTCACGAGCGCCTCCACCTCGTCGGGTGTCTGTTCGCTGACGATGACGATTTCGCGCGGGCTGTCCGCGACACCGATCTTGACCTCCACGAAAGACCTCCGAGATTCTCAGGCTGAACTGCTTGTCCTCGCCAGGTTAATGCAAGCCGAGCACTGCCATCCGCTTGGCGTGTTCGACCTGCATCCGATCGATGAGCGCAGCGATGTTCGACAGGTCGCCCGACGCGAGAATGACGAGTTCGGCGAGCTCCTCACGTTGTGCGAGCACGTATTGGGCCTGTGTGATCGCCTCACCGAGTAGACGCCGACCCCACAACATGAGCCGGTCCTTCTGCGTGCTGCTGCGTTCGACGACCGACCTGACCTCCTGCACTACGAACTTCGAGTGTCCGGTCTCGGCGAGCGCTCCGCGCACCACGGTGGCAACCTGAGGATCGAGCATGTCGGCGATCTCACAGTAGAAATCGGCTGCGATTCCGTCGCCGACATAGGCCTTGACCAACGACTCGAGCCACGTCGAGGGTGTCGTCGAGTCGTGGTAGGCGTCGAGCACCTGATGGTAGGGCGCCATAGCCGTGTAGATATCCACGCCTCGCTCTTCGAGTGCTGTGCGCAAGATCTCGAAATGGCGCATCTCGGAGGCCGCCATCTGCGCGAACGCGACTTTCCCCTGCAGCGACGGCGAGAATTTGGCTTCGTCCGCGAGACGGTAGAACGCGGCGATCTCACCGGAGGCGAGCACCGAGAACAGTTCCAAGACCCCCGGATGATCGGCCGGTAAGGGCGCCGCAGAGGGCGACAGGCGGGGTTCTGCGGCGGACGGCGACGTTTCGGCTCCCATGACGACAAAGCGTAGTACTACCTCGTCGAATGCGCCCCTCGCGGTACAATGGGGTCAGAAGACTGCGCATCGAGCCGCTCACCGTGGCCCGCGGTCTTCGACGATAATGTGCGCGCACCCGTTTGAGGATCGCTGCCGCGCTCGCGGGCCCCATCTTCAGGCTCGCGTGAATACGCAGGCCGGTCGCCTTGTCCACCTCGTGCGTGCGTGCCGAGACCAGGAAGGCCAGACCCCTGAGCAAGATCACCATCGACCACGAAGACGATGCGAGCGAAAACACCGTCTCCGCGCAACTCGACGACACTCACATTGCCCCCACCTTCGCCGAACTCGGCGTCCGTGACGAAATCGTGCGCGCGCTGTCCGAGGTGGGCATCGAACGCACATTCGCCATCCAGGAACTGACGCTGCCGCTTGCACTCGCCGGCGACGACCTCATCGGCCAGGCCCGCACCGGAATGGGTAAGACCTTCGGATTCGGCGTACCACTGCTGCACCGGGTCACCACCGCCGCCTCCGGCACCGCTCCGCTCGACGGCACTCCACGCGCGCTGGTCATCGTCCCGACCCGCGAATTGTGCGTCCAGGTCACGCACGACCTCGAGAACGCATCGAAGTACCTCCCCGGCAGCGGCAAGAAGGGCCTCGAGGTCCTCGCCATCTACGGTGGCCGCCCCTACGAGCAGCAGATCGACCAGTTGAAGAAGGGCGTCGACGTCATCGTCGGCACCCCGGGCCGACTACTCGACCTCGCCAACCAGTCGCACCTGATCCTCGGCAAAATCGGCGTGCTCGTGATGGACGAGGCCGACGAGATGCTCGATCTGGGTTTCCTTCCCGACATCGAGCGGATCCTCGGGATGGTGCCCGACAAGCGCCAGACGATGCTGTTCTCGGCCACGATGCCCGGCCCGATCATCACGCTTGCGCGTACCTTCCTCACCCAGCCGACCCACATCCGCGCCGAGGAACCCCAGTCCTCCGCGGTCCACGAGCTCACCAATCAGCTCGTCTACCGGGCTCACGCGCTCGACAAGGCCGAATTGGTCGCTCGCATCCTGCAGGCCGAGGGCCGCGGCGCAACGATGATCTTCACCCGCACGAAGCGCACCGCGCAGAAGGTCGCCGACGAACTCGCAGATCGCGGCTTCGCGGTGGGTGCCGTCCACGGCGATCTCGGTCAGATCGCGCGCGAGAAATCGCTCGGACGTTTCCGCGACGGCAAGATCGACGTTCTCGTCGCCACCGATGTCGCCGCACGTGGCATCGACATCGACGACGTCACCCATGTCATCAACTACCAGTGCCCCGAAGACGAGAAGACATACGTGCACCGGATCGGCCGCACAGGTCGTGCGGGTCGCACGGGCATCGCCGTCACCCTGGTCGACTGGGACGACATCCCGCGCTGGCAGCTCATCGACAAGGCTCTCGGCCTCGGTATGCCGGACCCCGTCGAGACGTACTCGAGCTCGCCGCATCTGTTCGAGGAGCTCAGCATCCCCGAGGGATCCACGGGCCGTGTTCGCAAGCCCACGACGACCCGCACCGAGTCCGAGGGCGGATCGGGTGAGCGCCCAGCGCGTAGCGAGGGCCCGACACGACCCAAGCGCACCCGGACCCGTCGTCGCACCGTGCGAGGCAAGGTCGCCGGTACTACCGCCACGGGCACCGACCAGGCGGATGCTCCCGCAGCCGAGGCCCCGGCAGCAGCGACGTCCGGTGCCGACGGTGACGCCGGCGACACCACCGATGGCACTGCCTCACCCACCCGCCGGCGTCGCCGCCGGCGCCGCAATATCGCCGAGAGCGATGCGGCATCGAATACCACGGCGTCGGACACGAGGGCATCGGACACTGCCGGCGTCAAGGACGCAGTGTCGAGCAACTCGGCCCGCTAGCCACGTGCTTGTGCCCGAGCGTCGCACGCGGGCGGATCTGATCGTTGCAGCGGTACTCGTCGTCGCCGTCCTGGTGGCGGTGTGTGTCGTATGGTCGCGATCGGATGCACGCGGCACCACGTCGATCACCTGGGACGGGGCGGCCGCCGCCCCTCCTGTCGCGGAGTCCGTGCCCGACACCCTCGAGGAGTCGTGGCGCGCTCCGAGTTCGGCGACGGCACATGCCGTCGTGATCGCCGACACCGTTGCCACGGCCGACGGTGACACCGTCGTCGGCCGCGACCTGCGGACGGGGGCCGAGCGGTGGAGCTACCGACGCGACCGGCCGCTGTGCGCAGCTGTCGGCGTCTGGGGCTCCGTCGTGTCGGTCTACAACGATCCACGCGGATGCGGGCAGGTGACAGCGCTCGACGCGGGCACCGGTGCACGTGGTGCGCAACGTTCGAGCGACACCGACAGCGAGGTGCGTCTTGTCGACACCGGGACGCACCTGATCGCGCTCGGTGACACCCGCCTGGAGGTGTGGCGATCGGATCTGGTGCGCACGGTCGAATACGGCCGGGTCGACGCGCCCGTCAACCCCAATGCACAGCCTCGCAGCGGTTGCGTGCTCCGGTCGGCGGACGCCGACGACAATCACGTCGCGGTGCTCGAACAATGCGCCAGGGAACCGGCCGGGCGGCTGACGTTGCTCGATACCACGCCAGAGGACAGCCAGAAGCCCGAAGAGTTCGCATCCTCGATCCTGCCTGCCGCGGTACCGGACGGCGACGCGCAGATCGTCGCAGTGGTCGACGATCACACCGCCGTCTATCTTCCGCCCGGCCCGGACGGCGGTGCACGCCTCGAGGTGTTCGATGCATCGGGTTCCGCAGTCGACCGGCACGAGTTGCCGCAGGTAGCCGGGGCCGGCGCGGCCACCGGTCCGGCGGACGGATTCGACGATCTGCTCCTGTGGTGGACCGGCACAGACACAGTCGCGCTCGACACCGAGGATTTCACGCCGCTCTGGACCGTCGAGAGCACGCTCGGACGCGGCTCCCGGATGGCAGGATCAGTGCTGCTACCGATCGACGACGCGATCGCCGTGGTCGACCCTGCGACGGGCGAGATTTCTCGGACCATCGACGTCGACCGCGACAGGGGCACCACGGTCTCGTTGTCCGTCGCCGGCGACACGGTCCTCGAACAACGGGGCGACGATGTGGTCGCGCTGACGGAGGTGGGCACGCAGTGAACGGGCCCGCTGGATCCTCTGCGTGCTACGCCTCGGCCTGAACCGCAAGCGTGACCGGCGCGGCACCGTCCGTCCAACACGCCAGCAGGTTCTCTGCGAGTTCCCGATAGGCCTGCGCGCCCTTGTTCTTTCGTCCGGACAGGACCGTCGCACCCGACGCCGATGCTTCGGCGAACCGCACGGTCCGCGGAATCGGTGGCGCGAGAACGGGCAGGTCGTACCGATCGGACACATCGGCGAGCACATCACGGCTGTGCGTGGTCCGCGCGTCGTACAAGGTAGGTAGGGCGCCGAGCATCTCCAGATCGGGATTGGTGATCTGCTTGACCTCGTCGACCGTGCGTAACAACTGTCCGACGCCTCGGTGGGCGAGTGTCTCGCATTGCAGCGGTACCAGGACCGACCGGGCGGCGGTCAGGCCGTTGAGGGTGAGCACACCGAGTGAGGGCGGGCAATCCACGATGACGATGTCGTACTCGTCCTCGACGACCGCGAGAGCACGTTTGAGAGCGTATTCCCGCCCGGGGCGCATCAGCAGTAGCGCTTCCGCGCCGGCCAGATCGATCGTCGCCGGTAGCAGGACCAGGCCCTCCCCCGTCTCGATGAGCACGTCCGCGATGTCGACATCACCCATGAGCACGTCATGCACGGACCGCTCGAGCCGATCCGGGTTGTGCCCCAGGGAGAACGTCAGACAGCCCTGCGGGTCGAGATCGACCACGAGGACACGTTGCCCGAGACCCACCAGGGCAGCACCCAGTGACGCGACGGTGGTCGTCTTCGCGACGCCACCTTTCTGATTTGCCACCGCAAGTACTGTTGCCACGCGTCGATCCTCGCTCATAGCGGCATCCCGCGCGACACTTGACGCATACACGGCTGCCCGCGTGTGTCGCCGGTACGCCGACCGACACGACCGCAGGAGGTATTCCGCCCGTGATCCGCCGCGCCCGCCCCGACGACATCGCCGCCATCACCGACCTGATCTACGCCCTCGCAGAGTACGAACATGCGCGAGAGTTGTGCACGGTTGTTCCGGAGCAGATGAACACCGCCCTGTTCGGACCGGAGCCGTCGGTATTCGCCCACGTTGCGGAGGAATCGAGCGGATCAGTGGTGGGTGTTGCGCTGTGGTTCCGGAACTTCTCGACGTGGGACGGCGTGCACGGCATCTACCTCGAAGACCTGTTCGTGCTCCCGGAGCACCGAGGTGCGGGACACGGGCGCGGCCTGCTTGCGGCTCTCGCCCACGAGTGCGTGGAACGCGATTACACACGCTTGAGTTGGTCTGTCCTGGACTGGAATGAGCCGTCCATCGGTTTCTACCGGTCACTCGGCGCGGAGCCTCAGGACGAGTGGACAACCTTCCGGCTCAGCGGAGAGGCATTACGTGCGCTCGGAACCTGAGCCGCTGCTGGTATCTGTATCCGTGTCCGGCGGCGAGTCGGGCGCGTAGTCCTGCGCGAGCCATCCCGTTGTCGCCGGTGCGAACAACAACACCAAGGCCGGAACCACGATCACGGCCATCAGTGCCCCGAGCGCGGGCTGATGTGAGTCGGTGAGCAGCGACCACACGACCGGCAGCAGAAGGATCTGCGCAACGACGGCCACTGCTCTGCCCCAACGCGCCCCCCGCAGCAATGCGATGCCCGCGGCAAGGACGCCACCGAACAACAGCGCCAGCCACAACGCGAAGCCGTATCCGTTGGTCACCGACTGGTCGTGTTCACCCGATGCGGCGCGAAAGATCGAGTACACCGCGAACCCCATTGCCACAACGCCCTCGAGTACGACGAGTATGCCGGCGATACGGACCGTCGACGGAATGGCGCTGCGGGAAGATTCGGTGGTCACCCGGCCAGCGTAGTGGACCCGTGAAAGACCACTTAGGCTGATGTTCCGTGCGCGCACTGCTGATCGTGAACCCCAACGCGACGACGACCACACCGGCCGGTCGCGACCGGCTCGCTCACGCTCTGGCAGGTCCGGTCTCGCTGACCGTGGCGCACACGACTCACCGCGGGCACGCAGCAGAACTGGCCCGATCGGCGCACGCCGACGGTATGGACGTGGTCATCGCGCACGGCGGTGACGGCACGGTCAACGAGATCGTCAACGGGATGCTCGGCGAACCGTCCCCGCGTACCGCAGATCCGACGATGCCGTTGCTCGCCGTGGTTCCGGGAGGTTCGGCGAATGTGTTCGCGCGCTCGTTGGGGATCGCCGCCGATCCGATGGAGGCCACCGAGCAGCTTCTGACGCTGCTCTCCGAGCGGTCCCGACGGCGGATCGGGCTCGGTTTCTGCGAGGACCGCTGGTTCGTCTTCAACGCCGGCCTGGGACTCGACGCCCAGGTGTGTGAGGCCATCGACCTGTCCCGGGCTTCCGGGAAGAAGGTCACCACCGCGCGATACGTGCGGCATTCCGTCAAACAGTTCTTCGAATCGAAGAGGGTGGAGCCCGCGCTGACACTCGAGATTCCCGGCCGTGATCCTGCCGAGGGTGTCTACTACGCATTCGTGTCGAACTCGAGTCCGTGGACCTTCCTCGACGAGCGTCCGGTGCACACCAATCCCGGTACGTCGTTCGACACCGGGTTGGGTGTGTTCGCCATGACCACCACCCGGGTGGCACCGAGTCTTCGAGTGGTGCGTCAATTGCTGGCACGTCACGGCGAACCCGAATCCCCACATCTGATTCGTATCGACGACATCCCACGGGTACGGGCACTATCGACGCGACCGATCGGACTCCAGGTCGACGGCGATTACTTGGGAATGCGAACGGACGTCGAATTCGTATCCGTTCCGGACTTACTGGACGTAGTGGCTCCCGCGTCAGAATCCAAGCGGGTAATTCTGTGATTCGTCTTACATCTCCGCTGGCCAGGATGTAAAAATGTACTTCGAGAACAACACGGCATCAATGCCGGCGTGAGCTTCCCCACGGTCGTGGTCGATTCTATTGACTTCACGCTCGTTCGTGAAAGCATTCACAAGTAACTCCGCGGAAATACTTCGCGACTCCAGCATGAACTCGATAAGACCATCATCCGGTGCGCGCAGCACCATCGAAGGAGAGTAGAAGCATGGACTGGCGCCACAAGGCCATCTGCCGCGACGAGGATCCGGAACTGTTCTTCCCTGTGGGAAACAGCGGCCCGGCGCTCGCGCAGATCGCTGATGCCAAGCTCGTGTGCAACCGCTGCCCGGTCACCACCGAGTGCCTGTCGTGGGCTCTCGAGTCCGGCCAGGATGCAGGTGTGTGGGGCGGTATGAGCGAGGACGAGCGCCGCGCACTCAAGCGTCGCAACGCCCGGACCCGGGCACGCACCGCTGTGTGACGTAACGCCTGTGTGAGGCATCGAAGTCGACGCACGGCCCGGCACCACTTCGGGTGCCGGGCCTTTGTGCGTCCTGGTTGTCGTCAGGCAGGCCGCTTGCCCAGCGGCAGGCTGAGCCGGGCTTCCGTTCCGCCGGCGCTGCTGGTCTCCAACTCGATGGAGCCCCCCAGTTCGGCAGCGACCAGCGTCCGGACGATCTGCAGGCCGAGACGATCGGAATCCTCGAGGCGGAAGCCGTCGGGTAGCCCCTTGCCCTCGTCGTGCACCACCACATCTAGCACACGGGACGAACGGTGCGCCTTCACAGTGACAGTGCCGTGCGCGCCCGGATCGAACGCATGCTCCACCGCGTTCTGCACGAGTTCCGTCAGCACCATGACGAGCGGGGTCGCCCGGTCCGCCGGAAACACGCCCAGATTGCCCTCACGATGCACACGCACCTGACTGCCCACCGCCGACACATCGACAACGATCGGTATCAACCGGTCGAAGACGTCGTCGAGGTCGACTTCCTCGTCGACCGACATCGACAGTGCCTCGTGCACCAGCGCAATCGACGTCACACGTCGGACTGCTTCGCCGAGTGCCTGCTGTGCCTCGCCGTTGCCCGTTCGGCGCGCCTGCAGTCGCAGCAGTGCGGCAACCGTCTGCAGGTTGTTCTTGACCCGGTGGTGGATCTCGCGGATCGTCGCGTCTTTGCTCATCAGCGCGCGGTCGCGTCGCTTGACCTCGGTGACGTCGCGGATGACGACCGCCGCACCGTCGATCCGGCCCCCCGGTGTCAGGACGAGGGCACGGATCAGCACCGTCGCGCCACGGGCCTCGACCTCCATGCGCTGCCCGTTGCGGCCCTCCACAGCGCTCCTCAGATAGTCGGAGACATCGCGGCTCTCGAAGGGATCGGTGACGAGCGCCCGAGTCGTCTCGATCAGGTCCTGCCCGCGCAGATCCGAGTTGAATCCCATGCGGTGATAGGCCGACAGGGCGTTCGGACTCGCATAGACCACACGGCCTTCCCGATCGAGCCGGATGAAACCGTCTCCGGCACGCGGGCTCGACTTCGTGTCGGAACGTGCCTCGGCGGTGGGGAAACTTCCTTCACTGATCATCCGGTAGAGCGCATCGGCGCATTCCAGATAGGCGGTCTCCAATGCACTCGCCGACCGTCTCGATACACGTGCGGCGTCGCGGCTGAGGACCGCAACGATGTCGTCGCCCCATCGCACGGGCACCGCTTGCCGCATGTTGATCGCATCGCCGGAGCCCGGCTGCGCGGTGACGATCCGTCCGGTCTCGAACGCTTCACGCACATACGGGTGCTCGTCGTCCGATACGACGATGCCCACGGCATCCTCGGGCAGCACCGTCGAGGTCGTCGTCGGGCGGCACTGAGCCACGCACACGATGCCGCGGGGATCCGCGTTGACCCACAGCAGTACATCGGCGAACGACAGGTCCGCGAGCAACTGCCATTCCCCCACCACCCTCTGGAGGTGGTCGACAGCAGCGCCCGGCAGATCGGTATGGGTTGCGAGCAGCGCGCTGAGCGTCGACACCGTCTGAACTTCCGCGCTCAGGAGATGACCGCGATGAGGTCACCCTGCTGGATGACGTCGCCGACCACGACGTCGACCGAGGTCACGGTGCCCGCATTCTCCGCGATCACCGGAATCTCCATCTTCATCGATTCCAGGATGACCAGGGTGTCTCCCTCCGCCACCACATCGCCTTCACTGACAACCACCTCGAAGACTGTGGAGACCATTTCGGCGCGCACGTCCTCTGCCATCGAACACCTCGATTCGCTGCTCCGGAGCCCGGACGGTGGACCTGCCGACAAGGCCACTCGACCGCACGTGGAACACTGTAATCAACAGGAAAGGAGATCCCACCATGGGTAAGCGAGGTCGCAAGAAGCGCAGCCGCAAGGGCAACGCCGCAAACCACGGCAAGCGTCCCAACGCCTGACGCACAGACAGTCGTCGCGGACGTTCACCACGACGGTCCGACGGATCTCGATCATCAAACGTTCCCGTAGGCCTTCCGGCGCGTGTTCGCCACCGCACTTGCGGCTGAGCAGCGCCTTGACCTTCTCCTCGATGCCATACGTCTCGAGGCACGAACCACAGTCGTCGAGATGCCGTTGCAGTCGAGTTCTCGATGCCTCGTCGCACTCCGAATCGAGGAGCAGGTACACGTCCGCGATGACCGCTGAGCAGTCGAGTTGCTCGAAATCTGCCTGCTCGCTCACTGCGAGACTCCCTTCTGACCCTCGGTGCCGACAGACCCGTCGGTGCTGACAGTCGCCGTCTCGTCCTTCGCGCGGCCACGGTGGAATCCACGTTCACGCGCGACATCTGCGAGGAGCCCTCGCAATTGCTTGCGTCCCCGGTGCAGCCTGGACATCACGGTGCCGATCGGCGTGCCCATGATCTCGGCGATCTCCTTGTAGGGGAAACCTTCGACGTCCGCGTAGTACACGGCCATCCGGAAGTCCTCCGGGAGCTCCTGCAGTGCTGCCTTGATGTCGTCGTCGGGCAGCGCATCGAGCGCTTCCACCTCGGCGGACCGCAGACCGGTCGACGAGTGCTCGGCGGTTGCCGCGAGCTGCCAGTCGGTGATCTCGTCCGTCGGATACTGGGCGGGTTGACGCTGCCGCTTCCGGTACGTGTTGATGTACGTGTTCGTCAGGATCCTGTACATCCAGGCCTTGAGGTTGGTGCCCTCCCGGAACGACCGGAATGCCGAGAAGGCCTTGATATAGGTCTCCTGCACCAGGTCTTCGGCGTCGGCAGGATTACGGGTCATCCGCAATGCGGCGCCATAGAGCTGGTCGAGCAAGGGCATCGCATCCCGCTCGAACCGCTCGGCCAGTTGTTCTGCAGACTCCTCGACCACACCGATCCCTTCACTCATCCCCTCGGTGAAGGCTACCGGGCAATCGGGATCGGGACGGGGAGGGCTCAATACCGGCACCGGTGCTCCGATCTTCTCGCTTCGACGTGTTCGCTCGACGGGGGCCGAAGTCCTCGACATGCGGCCCACGGGGATCAACAACATCTCAGTGCGAGTTGTTCCCGGACCTTCACATTTCCGGGCCTCCCACCATCTGTCCGGCAGGTATTCCTAGTCTGATGTTCATGGCCTCTACCTCCACCCCTGCGACCACCCTGCTGAAGCGTGAGAAGGTCGACCACCGTGTTCACGAATACTCGCACGATCCGAAATCGGGGTCGTACGGCTCGGAGGCGGTGGACGTCCTCGGTGAACGACTCGGTGTGGCTGCCGCGCAGCTCTTCAAGACGCTGGTGATCTCCCTGTCGGACGGTTCGCTCGCTGTCGCGGTGATACCCGTCCCCGATACGCTGTCGCTCAAGGCCGCAGCGGGAGCCCTGGGTGGCGGTAAGGCTGCGATGGCGGAACGCGCAGCCGCTGAACGTGCCACCGGGTACGTACTGGGTGGAATCTCCCCGCTCGGTCAACGCAGGCGTTTGCACACCGTCGTCGACGCCTCGGCGCAGCAGTGGGATCGCGTGCTGTGCAGCGCCGGCAGGCGGGGCCTCGAGATCGAACTGTCCCCCGCCGATCTGATCCGCCTCACCGACGCCGTGGTGGCGTCCGTCGTCTCCGGCCGCTGACCACCTGCCCGCTCCCGGGCGGTCTAGAGGAATGCCAGCTGGTCTCCGCTGCCTTCGTCAGGTGTCACGAGTTCCGGACCCTTGTTCCGGACACTGTTGACTTTGTCCGACACACGGCGGATCTCGATCCCGGAGACCGCCTCTGCGCTGGGCACGATCAGATCCGGATGCCCGAGGCTGTCGGGATCGAGCCAGGCGTCCCATCGTTCGGGCGGCATGATCAGGGGCATCCGTTGATGCACATTGCCCAGCTGCGCAATCGAATCCGCGGTGAGGATCGTGGTACTGAGCAGCGGTGGTGCGTCGGGGGTGCGCGGGTCGTGCCACACCGCCCACAGGCCCGCCATGTAGAGGCGTGAACCGTCGCCCTGCGACATGAAGTACGGAACCTTGCGGGTCTTTCCGCCGGAAGCCGGTTCGACCTGCCATTCGTACCATCCGTCCATCGGGACGAGGCAGCGTTTGTAGCGAAGCGACTGCGCGAACGACGGTTTGGTCGCGACAGACTCGGATCGGGCGTTGAACAGCGGTGCGCTCTTGCCGATCTCCTTCGCGAAGGACGGCACCAGGCCCCAGCGCATGCGCCGGATCCGACGTCGTGCTGCGCTCTCCGGTTCCTCGCGATCGTGCCGTGCCACCACGGTGAGCACACCGGTCGTGGGTGCCACGTTGTACTCGGGCACGATCTCGGCGTCACCCGTCTCGTCGATCGCATCGAGTTCGGCTGCCAACGTCGCTGGATCCGCTGTGGTCGCATACCTACCGCACATGCCATGAGTCTGGCAGCCGCGACCGACACCTCGCCATTTTCACCTCACAGCAGCATCCGCAGTCGAGGTTCGGCCGGTCCATGGGCGAAGATGGTCGGGTGAGCCTGTGGAGAGCACCCCGAGCCGTGAACGCTGTCGACGCGTCCGTTGCGCTACCCGGATCGAAGTCGATCACGAACCGCGCCCTGATCCTGGCCGCGCTGGCCGACGGGCCGTCGACGATCACCGGAGCTTTGCGTAGCCGCGACACCGATCTGATGATCGGTGCGCTGCGCGCAGTCGGCACCGCGATCGTCGACCGCGACGGAGGCACGACCCTCGACGTGACTCCCGGCACGTTGCGCAGCGGCTCGGTCGAATGTGGCCTGGCCGGCACGGTCATGCGGTTCGTACCGTCGTTGGCCGCGCTCGCGGTGGGTGACGTGCACTTCGACGGCGACGAGCAGGCACGAGTCCGCCCGATGGGCACCGTCCTCGACGCGCTGCGCGGCCTCGGGGCGGACATCGACGGCGACGGGCTTCCGTTCACCGTGCGAGGCAAGGGCTCGGTGCGAGGCGGCAGTGTCACGATCGATGCGTCCGGGTCCTCGCAGTTCGTCTCGGGTCTGTTGCTGTCGGGCGCGGCGTTCGACGAGGGCGTCGTCGTGCACCACGACGGCAAGCCGGTGCCGTCGATGCCACACATCGACATGACCGTCGACATGCTCCGGGCGGCAGGAGTTTCCGTCGACACGTCGGAGGCGAACACGTGGCGGGTCGCGCCGGGCACGATCAAGGCCCACGACGTGACGGTCGAACCCGATCTGTCGAACGCCACGCCGTTCCTCGCCGCTGCGGCCGTCACCGGCGGCACCGTCTCGGTGCCACTGTGGCCCGCGACGACCACTCAGGCCGGGGATGCGATCCGCGGCATTCTCGAGCGCATGGGCGCGGACGTGTCGCTGACCGACGGTGCGCTCACCGTGCACGGACCGGAGAGACTCGCCGGCATCGACGTGGACCTGCACGACGTGGGCGAGTTGGCCCCGACGATCGCGGCGGTCGCAGCGTTCGCGGCCGGCCCGTCCTACCTGCGCGGGATCGCTCATCTGCGCGGCCACGAAACCGACCGGCTCGCCGCTCTGGCCACCGAGATCAACGGCCTCGGCGGATCGGTCACCGAGACCGACGACGGCCTGCGTATCGAACCGGTGCCGCTGCACAGCGGGGTGTGGCGATCCTATGCCGACCACCGGATGGCGACGGCCGGCGCAATCATCGGTCTCGTGATCGACGGAGTCGATGTCGAGGACATCGGTACGACGGCCAAGACGCTGCCGGGATTCGAATCCCTGTGGGACAGGATGTTGACGGGAGTCCGCTCCTGAAACGGCGACAGTACGACGAGTCCGATGTCCGTGTCCGCCCGGGCAGAGGATCGCGGCCTCGTACCAAGGATCGGCCCGCGCACAGCGACGCGATCGACGGCATGGTCGTCTCCGTCGACCGCGGACGCTGGGGTGTGGTTCTGGGCGGCGACCCGAATCGGGGCGTCACCACAATGCGCGCCAGGGAACTGGGACGAACTCCTATCGTGGTGGGAGATCAAGTGGGGGTGGTCGGCGATCTGTCGGGACGCCCCGACACCCTCGCACGGATCGTGCGCGTGGACGATCGCAGCACGGTCCTGCGACGAACCGCAGACGACACCGACCCGTACGAACGAGTCGTGGTGGCCAACGCCTCGCATCTGCTGATCGTGGTCGCGCTGGCCGACCCTCCACCGCGCACCGGCCTCGTCGAGCGCGCGCTGGTGGCCGCATACACGGGTGGCCTGACGCCGGTGTTGTGCCTGACGAAGAGCGACCTGGCCGATCCCGACGAGTTCGCTGCGCACTTCGCAGACCTCTCCGTTCCGGTGATGCTCGCCGGGCAGGACGACGACCTCACCGAGTTGACCGCACTGTTGCAGGGCCGTGTCACAGCGCTGATCGGCCATTCCGGAGTGGGCAAGTCCACCCTGGTGAATCGGCTCGTCCCCGACGCCGCGCGCGCCACCGGCGTCGTGTCCGGAGTCGGTAAAGGACGCCATACCTCCACGCAGTCGGTGGCACTACCGCTCCCCCGCGGCGGGTGGGTCGTCGACACGCCCGGTATCCGGTCGTTCGGACTCGCTCACATCGAATCCGACGACGTCATCGGCGCATTCTCCGATCTCGCGGTGGCCGTCGAGCAGTGTCCGCGCGGATGCACCCACCTGGGGCCGCCGGCGGATCCCGAGTGTGCACTCGACAAACTCGACGGACAGTCGTTGCGCCGCGCAATGGCTGTACGAGAGTTGCTCACCGCATTGGCCACGAACGACTCCTGGTAGGCCACCCATGCGAGAGCCCGGCCTCGTCGAAACGAAGCCGGGCTCTGTCGTCTGTCCCTCCGTGTCGGTCAGCGCATCCCGAGCACACGGCGGACGAGACCACGCTTACGGGCCTTCTCGATGGTCGTGGCCAGACCCAGCCTGCGACCCGTGACCGGATCCACTTCGGCGGGCCCGCCGAATCCGCGCTCGGACGCCGTTTCCGGCGCTGCGTCACGCGTGTCCTTGAGGTACTTGTCGGGAAGCGACAGCTTGGCAATGGTTCGCCACGACTTCCAATACTGCACGGCGAGCGGACCGGTCGTGTACGGCAGGTCGTACTTGTCGCACAGTTCGCGCACCCGCACGGCGATCTCGGCGTACCGATTCGAGGGCAGATCCGGGTAGATGTGGTGCTCGATCTGGTAACTCAGATTGCCGGTCATGAAATCCATGACCTTGCCGCCCGAAATGTTCGCCGACCCGAGCATCTGCCGCAGATACCACTCGGCGTGGGTCTCGTTCTCGATATCGTTCTTGGTGAACTTCTCGGCGCCATCCGGGAAGTGGCCACAGAAGATCACCGCGTTGGTCCACAGGTTACGGACGAAGTTGGCGGTGGCGTTGGCCTTGATCGTCGACTTCCACGCCTTACCGGTGAGGGCTGGGTAGACGACGTAGTCACGGAGGTTCTGCTTGCCGATCTTGGCGAGCACTTCCTTGCCACGGGCCTTCGTCACTTCACGATCGTCACGGCCCTGGATGACCTTGCCGAGTTCGAGTAGTTGAATCGCGATGCCGTACTGGAACAGGGACGCGAGGAGCGCGTTGTAGGCGATGTTGCCGAGGTAGAACGGCTTCCAGCGCTGATCGCGCGTGACCCGGAGCAGACCGTATCCGACGTCGTCGTCCATGCCCAGGATGTTGGTGTACTTGTGGTGGTGGTAGTTGTGGGTGATCTTCCAGTGCGCCGACGGATCGGCGTTGTCCCACTCCCAGCTCGCCGAGTGCACCTCCGGGTCGTTCATCCAATCCCACTGCCCGTGCATCACATTGTGCCCGAGCTCCATGTTCTCGATGATCTTCGACAGAGACAGCATGGTCGTCCCGAGAATCCAGAGGGGGCGCTTCCGCGAGCCGAGCAGGACCACACGCCCCCCGATCTCGAGCCCGCGCTGCAGCCGGATGGTATTGCGGACGTAGCGGGCATCACGCTCACCGCGAGACTCTTCCACCTCGCGCCTGATCGCGTCGAGTTCGCGGCCGATGGCCTCGACGTCGGCCTCAGTAAGGTGCGCGTACTCTTTGACA
Organism: Rhodococcus artemisiae; assembly: GCF_036327795.1. NCBI lineage: Bacteria > Bacillati > Actinomycetota > Actinomycetes > Mycobacteriales > Nocardiaceae > Rhodococcus > Rhodococcus artemisiae. The sequence continues at coordinate 174,784 of NZ_JAUTXY010000003.1, read as the reverse complement.
TCCGAAATCGCCATGCACTTACCCTACCGTAGGTTACGACTCCGTAGGTTGGTAGATTTCCGGCTGTGACAGGAATCACGCACTGCTGGTTGCGGGCGTCTTCCCGTGTCGCACAGCAGCCTTCGTGCGTCGCGCGGCCACAGCGTGCTCCGCGTGCGCCCGCAGCGCGGTGAGCAGACCCCGTCGACGGCCCGTGATCGGGTCGGTGGTGATCGCCGGCATCCCCACGTTCGCACGCACGTGCCGGAACTTGCGCTCGGATGACGTCTCGGGCGCATCGTCGGAGGTCGCCTTCAAGAACCGGTCGGGAAGTGCAAGCTTGTGGATCGTCCGCAGGGCGAGCCAGTACTGACGCCCCAACGATCCGGTCGTGTACGGCAGGTCGTACTTGCCGCACAACGCGCGAACCCGGGCCGCGATCTCGGGATACCGATTACTCGGCAGATCCGGGAACAGGTGATGCTCGATCTGATAGCTCAGATTACCGGTCATGAATCCCATGACCTTGCCGCCCGAGATGTTCGCGCTGCCGAGCAACTGACGCAGATACCACTGCGCGCGCGTCTCCCGCTCGAATTCGTCGGGGGTGAACTTCTCCGCACCGTCCGGGAAGTGCCCGCAGAAGATCACCGCGTACGCCCAGAGATTACGGATGAGATTCGCCGTGAGATTCGCCTTCAGCGTCGAGCGCCACGCGGGACCCGTGACCGCGGGAAAGAGGACGCAGTCCTTGAGGATCTGCTTACCCGCCTTGACAGCGAACTCCTTGTTCGGCTCCGAATTCCATTGTGCATGAGGCACACCGGCAAGGTCCTTCGCCGCCGTCAGGTCGTGCAGCGCGATGCCCCATTCGAAGCCCGCAGCAAGAATCACGTTCGCTACCGGCTGCAGGAGGTTGATCGGACGCCACTTCTCGTCGCGGGTCATCCGGAGGATGCCGAATCCGACGTCGTCATCCATGCCCACGATGTTCGTGTAGGTGTGGTGCGCGTAATTGTGCGCGCGCTTCCAGTGGGCGGACGGGCCCGTCTGATCCCACTCCCAGGAGGTCGAGTGGATCTCGGGATCGTTCATCCAATCCCACTGCCCGTGCATCACGTTGTGCCCGAGCTCCATGTTCTCGATGATCTTCGCCAACGACAGCGACGCGGTGCCCAACAACCACCACGGCCGCTCTCGTGACCGGAACAGCGCCAGACGACCGATGACCTCGAGCGTCCGCTGCAGCCGGATGGTGTTCTGGATGTACCGCGCATCGCGCACACCGCGCGAACGCTCGATATCGCTTCGAATCGCGTCGAGCTCACGTCCGAGCGCCTCGACATCGGCGTCGGTAAGATGCGCGAATTCCCGAATATCGCTGATAGCCAAACGGGGCCCTTCCCCCTGTGTTGAACGACCTGTGTTGAACGACGCGGTCAGGCGTCGAGCGTGCAGTCGCCCGCGGCCGCAGAGATGCAGGTCTGGACACGCTCGCCCTCTGCATGCTCCTTGCCCGACCGGAGGTCGACGATGTGCCCCTTCTCCAACGGCACCACACAAGTCTGACAGATTCCCATGCGGCAGCCGAAGGGCATGAGAGCACCGACACTCTCCCCCGCCTCGAGCAGGGTCGTCGCACCGTCGATGGTGACCGTCTTACCGGACTTCGCGAAGGTCACCGTACCGCCGGATCCCGACGTATCGGCTCGGGAGACTGCAAATCGTTCGAGATGGAGCTTCTCGTCGATACCCGCGCCCTTCCAGAACGCAGCGATATCGTCGAGCATCGCCTGTGGACCGCAAGCCCAGACGGCGCGATCGCGCCAGTCCGGGCACACCTCGTCGAGGCTCGAGAGCGCAAACTTCCCCTGCGTGCGCGTGAACTGGACGTGCGAGCGGAATCGTTCGTGGGACTCGTCGAACCCCTCCAGTTCGGAACGGAACATCACGCTGTCGGGGGTGGGCGCCGAGTGGACGTGCACGACATCCGAGATCACGGCTCCACGCTCGTTCGCGCGGCGGTCGAGTGTCCGGAGCATCGACATGATGGGTGTGATGCCACTGCCCGCCGTGAGGAAGAGAATCTTCTCGGGGGGCGGATCGGGGAGGACGAAGTCACCCTGCGGCGCCGCCAGCCGAACGACGGTCCCGGCCGGAACACCGCTGACCAGGTGGCTGGAGAGGAAGCCCTCCGGCATCGCCTTCACGGCGATCGAGATGAGTTTGTCGTCGCGAACCGGCGTGGACGTCAGCGAATAGGAACGCCAGTGCCAGCGCCCTTCGATGTGCAGACCGATACCGACGTACTGACCCGGCTCGTACTCGAAGTCGAAGCCCCACCCCGGACGGATGACAATCGTGGCGGAGTCGGGCGTCTCCGAACGCACCTCGACGATTCGGCCGCGGAGCTCACGTGCCGACCAGAGCGGATTGACCAGATGAAGGTAGTCGTCGGGCAACAGCGGTGTGGTCACCCGTGCGACAGCGCCACGCACTACATTCGACAGGGACCGTTCCGAGGACACGACATGCGCCGCCGGCTTCTCGATCCATTCCTTCAAACCCATCCGACACCTTCTCCTCGCCGATTCCTACGCCACCGTAGGTTAACAGAAGTTACGGTAGCGTAGGTTGCGAGCGTTCAGAGAAGCTCGAGCAGGAACGGCAGTTCCTGAGCGGCGTACCACGCAAGTTCGTGATCTTCGGCGTCGCCGAGCACGAATTCCGCTTCTTCGTCGCCGAGATCGGCCGCGTCGATCACCGCCACGGCACGCGCGACGTCGCTCTCGGCCGCACCCAGGTCCACGTGGACCGACGCGAGGGCCGACATCGGGACGGCCGCGTCGAGCCTGACCACCGCGTCGTCGAGATCGGGGCGAGGTGTCGCACCGTCGACGTCGGCCGCGATCACGACCCGCCGAGGTCCGAGTGCCCCGTCGTCGTCCTCTGCCGCGAGCAATCGTAGCGACGCTCTGGCAGCCTCCCCCATCGCGACCTCGGCCAGCTCATCATCGTCACCGGCCGTATACGCCTCACGCAGCGCAGCGGTGACCGCGAAGGCCGTCCCGCTCACCGCATCGATCTCGCCGTCGGCCACGAGCCGCTGCAACATCGTGAGCGTCGCCGGTACATAGACGCGCGTCACTTCTCACCTACTGGCATCCAACAACTCCTCGAGCGATTCGTGCAGCAATGATGCGAGGACATCCACGTCGGGCATCGCATCACGGTCTGCATTCAAACCGTAGTAGATATTGCCGTCGTACGACGTGAGGGCAACGCTGAGCGCCTGTGTCTTGAGCAACGGCGACACCGGATACATCGCGAGGACGCGCGCCCCCGCGAGGTACAGCGCGTGCTGCGGACCCGGGGCGTTGGTGATCATGAGATTGAACATCCGCTGCGAGAATCCGGTCGCGACCCGCGCCCCCACCGCGTGCATCGTGGCAGGCGCGAAGCCCGACAATCGGATCATCGTCTGCGCGGCGATCCGTCGCCGCTGTCGCGAGTACGCCTCACCCGCATGAGAGATGTGAGACAGTCGCACCACCGCGTTCGGTTCGCCCACCGGCAGATCCACCAGGAACGACGACACCTCGCCCTGAGGGTGGACCCGGATGGTGTCACCGTCACCGACCGGCCCCTCCGGTTCTTGGGTGTACACCGACATCGGCACCATCGCGCGTACCGTCGTCGCCTCGGTGAGTGGCTCCCCACGCGACAACAGCCAGTAGCGCAATGCACCCGCGATGACGGCAAGGACCACGTCGTTGATCGTGCATCCGTATCGCGCATGAATCTTTCGATAGGGCGCGAGATCGGACTGCACGACCGTGAATCGGCGGCTGCGTGAGATGGATGCGTTCAACGGCGATTCCGGTGCGGACTGCGCAGCGGTTCTCGCAAGCCTGCCCACCACGTCGACCGTCTCCGCGACAGTCGATGCGAAATCTCCGAGCGCCGTACGCACAGCTGCCACGCCCTCACCGGGTCGTGCCACCACGCCCGCGAGCGCACCCACCAGCAGCGCGGTGTCCGACGGCTCCTGCTCGGGCATCCAGAGTTCCTCGGGGACCTCACGCGGCTCGGGAGTGCGGTCGAAGAGCACCTGCCCGATCTCGAGGGACTCCTCGCCGTCGACGAGGGCGGAGTGGGACTTGGTGAACAACGCGGCCCGGCCGTCGGCGAGGCCTTCGACGAGATACATCTCCCACAATGGACGCGTGCGATCGAGCGGACGGGAGATCAGACGCGCGATCAGATCGAAGAGTTGCTCGTCCGATCCCGGCCGGGGCAGCGCCGAGCGTCGCACGTGATAGGTGATGTCGAAGTCCCTATCGTCGACCCAGACCGGACGCGCCAGGCCGAAGGCCACCTCGCGGACCTTCTGCCGGTACCTCGCGACTTCCGGGAGACGCTTCTCGACGAGGCGGACGACGTTCTCGTACTCGAGTCCACCTTCCGGTGGTTCGAGGATGGCCAACGATCCGATGTGCATCGGAGTATTGCTCGTCTCCAGGTAGTAGAACGATGCGTCCTGCGCCGTCATGCGGCTCGTCATAGCGAAGCGCCCCCCTCCATCCCGTCGGCATCTTCCGATGCCTCACCGATATTGAAGAGTACGGCCAACTCCTCCCTCATTGCGCGCGGAACGACGTGGTGGACACCGACCATCCCCACCGCGGCGGCACCGCGTACGTTCACGACGAGATCGTCGACGAACACGCAGTGCGACGGCTCCAGAGCCAACCGTTGCGCAACCAGCAGATAGCTGCCGGGGTCGGGCTTCGCCACACGGATGTCTCCCGACAGGACGACCTCGTCGACCATCCGACCCGAACCGAGACGACGCAGTGCCCGCGCACCCGGCCCGGAGCCACCGGGATCGTTGCTCAGGATCGCCGTGCGCACACCGCGACCACGCAACTCGGCGACCATCGCCCACAACGCGTCCGCCTCCGCACCCGGGCCGGCGAGAACACCACCGAAATCCAAGATCAATCCGCGTAGCACCGTTCGGCTCCTCGATCCCTGACCCTGTCATCGGGCTCTCTGCGCGACGATATGTCACGATGTTCCTGGTTCCGTCCTCTCCCGGGGCCCACCACCGACCGGCATCCGCCGGCCGGTGCCAGTCGATGTTCCGGGAGGCATGCGTATGTCACGTCCACAGTCGGGCCGCTTCATCCGACCCGTTCCACATTTCGAACCTCCGGTTGAGGAATCCTGCACCGCGCACCGTCCCCATGTCCTACGTCGGACCACACCACACTCCGGCAGGTCGGGGCGAACCCGTGTCGCCGCGGATCGGCTTCGACCGCCCTACGTCGTGGAGATGGCACCCAGCCGGAAGGTCGATACGAGCGCGCACCGGTTCGCGGAGCTCGCCGTGAGACTCGTCCTCGAAGTCGTGGACGGGCGCCGACCGGACGCCCAACTCATGACAGTCCTCACACCGGCGTTGGTCACGACGTTCGGTGCGGCACGCCACGCTCGAACCGAAGCCGACTCCGCCGTCGTACTTCGCACCCGCCTGCAGACAGTCGATGCCCGCACGGCAGAACTGTTCGGGTCCTACGCGCGCGGGCACCGTGTGTTCGCGATGGCCGGACGGGTCGTGCGCACACCGGTGCGCGGACGAACCCGTCACGGATGGGTCATCACAACCCTCTGGCTCGGCTGAAAGCCGGCGACCGGGAGATGATCAGCCGCGCCGATTGCTCTTGGCATCCTTGCGGGCTGCGGCGCGGCGTTCCCGGCGTGTGCCACCCTGCTGGGGGCCGGTACCCTCGCTCGGACCGGTGCTCCGGGCGACGTGAGCGCGGCCGTCCTCGGCCGGCCCGGTGTACGTCAGTCTGCGCTCGGTCTCGTCGAGACCCTTCGCTCGCAGCGCTGCCGGAGCCGGAGCCGCCTGCTGTCGAGTCGCGGGTTGCGGCTGGGGCTGCTGCGCAGACTTGGTCAACGAAGGTGCGTTGCGGGCAGCCACGGCCGCGGACGCCGGGGTGACGGCAACTCCGCCCCCTGCCGCCGGCGCCTGAGCTGTGTTCGCCTCGACCTGCAGATTGAACAGGAAGCCGACCGATTCCTCCTTGAGCCCCTCGAGCATGCCCGTGAACATGTCGAAGCCTTCGCGCTGGTACTCGACGAGGGGGTCTCGCTGAGCCATCGCCCTCAGGCCGATGCCCTCCTTGAGGTAGTCCATCTCGTAGAGGTGCTCGCGCCACTTGCGGTCGAGGACGGAGAGCAACACCCGCCGTTCGAGTTCGCGCATCGCGCTGTCACCGGCGATGCCCTCGATCTCGGCCTCTCGACGCGCGTATGCATCCCGCGCGTCCTGCAGCAGGATCTCGCGCAACTCGTTGCGGTCGAGGTCCTCGTTCTCCGTGACCAGCTTCTTGTAGTCCACGCTGACGGGGTAGAGGGTCTTGAGCGCTGTCCACAGCTGCTCGAGGTCCCAGTCCTCGACGTAACCCTCGGCGGTCGCTCCGTCGACATACGCGGTGACGACATCCGTGAGCATGCGCTCGACCTGGCCTTCGAGGTCCTCGCCACGCAGAATCCGGCGACGCTCCTCGTAGATGACGGTGCGCTGCTGGTTCATCACCTCGTCGTATTTGAGGACGTTCTTGCGGATCTCGTAGTTCTGCTGCTCGACCTGCGTCTGCGCGCTCTTGATGGCCTTCGACACCATCTTCGCCTCGATCGGGACGTCGTCGGGCAGGTTGAGGCGGGTCATGATCGATTCGAGTGCAGCGCCGTTGAAGCGCCGCATCAATTCGTCGCCGAGCGACAGGTAGAACCGGGACTCACCCGGATCGCCCTGGCGACCGGAACGACCACGCAGCTGATTGTCGATACGCCGCGACTCATGCCGCTCGGTGCCGAGGACGTACAGTCCGCCCGCCTCACGCACCCGCTCGGCGTCTGCCTTGACCTCGGCCTTGATCTGCTCGAGAGTCGGGTCCCAGGCTGCTTCGTACTCTTCCGGAGTAGAGACCGGGTCCAGGCCACGCTTGCGCAACGCGATGTCGGCGAGGATGTCGGGGTTACCACCGAGCACGACGTCGGTACCGCGACCCGCCATGTTGGTCGCCACGGTGACCGCGCCCGACCGGCCGGCCTCCGCGATGATCTGCGCCTCTTGTTCGTGGAACTTCGCGTTGAGGACGCTGTGGGGCACACCCTTCTTGGTGAACTGCTTCGACAGGTACTCCGAGCGTTCGACGCTGGTGGTACCGATCAGGACGGGCTGACCGTTCTGGTGCCGCTCGACCACGTCGTCCACCACGGCAGCGAACTTCGCCTCCTCGGACTTGTAGATGAGGTCGCCCTGGTCCACACGGATCATCGGGCGGTTCGTCGGGATCGGGATCACGCCGAGGTCGTAGATCTGGTGAAGCTCGGCCGCCTCGGTCTCGGCCGTACCGGTCATGCCCGAGAGCTTGTCGTAGAGGCGGAAGTAGTTCTGCAGCGTGATGGTGGCGAGGGTTTGGTTCTCCGCCTTGATCTCGACCTTTTCCTTGGCCTCGATCGCCTGGTGCATGCCCTCGTTGTAGCGGCGACCGGAGAGCACACGTCCGGTGAACTCGTCGACGATGACGACCTCGCCGTCGCGGACGATGTAGTCCTTGTCCTTGGTGTAGAGCTCTTTCGCCTTGATCGCGTTGTTGAGGTAGCTGACCAGCGGGGAGTTCGCCGCCTCGTACAGATTGTCGATGCCGAGCTGGTCTTCGACGAGTTCGACGCCGGCTTCGTGCACACCGATGGTGCGCTTCTTGATGTCCACCTCGTAGTGGACATCGAGCTTCAGCATCGGCACGATGCGCGCGAACTCCGCGTACCACTTGCTCGACGCGTCGGCCGGACCCGAAATGATCAGCGGGGTACGGGCCTCGTCGATGAGGATCGAGTCGACCTCGTCGACGACCGCGAAGTGGTGCCCGCGCTGCACCAGGTCGTCGAGGGAGTGCGTCATGTTGTCGCGCAGGTAGTCGAAGCCGAACTCGTTGTTCGTGCCGTACGTGATGTCGGCCGCATATGCGGCGCGGCGCTGGGCCGGGGTGAGGCCGGAGAGGATCACATCGGTTTCGAGACCGAGGAACCGATGGACACGCCCCATCCACTCGGAGTCGCGCTTGGCGAGGTAATCGTTGACGGTGACGACGTGGACGCCATCGCCGGCCAGAGCATTGAGGTAGGCCGGAAGAACACAGGTGAGGGTCTTGCCCTCACCGGTCTTCATCTCGGCGATGTTGCCGAAATGCAGCGCCGCACCACCCATGATCTGGACGGTGTAGTGCTTCTGGCCGATGACACGATATGAGGCTTCCCGCGCCGTCGCGAACGCCTCCGGCAGCAGGTCGTCGAGGGTTTCCCCATCCTGAAGTCGACCGCGGAACTCGTCGGTCCTGGCCCGCAGCTCCGCATCGGTCAAGCTCTCGAATTCAGGAGCAATGGATTCGACGTGCTCTGCGATGTGCTTGAGCCGCTTGACCATGCGACCTTCACCGATCCGGAGCAGCTTCGTCAGCGACAGCACTGGTGTGTTCGTCCTCAATCTCGGGTACCTGCACGGACAAGAAATCCGGCCGAGGCCTTTCGGACCCCGGCCGGATTCCATGGTAGGCGTTCTCTCGAACCAACGGCGATGGCCACTACCTCATCGCCGTCTCACACGGATGTCATCCGAGTCTGAGCAACCCGTAGTCGAACGCATGACGGCGGTACACCACTGATGGCTTGTCGGTCTCTTTGTCGTGGAACAGGTAGAAGTCGTGGCCCACGAGTTCCATCTCGTAGAGTGCGTCGTCGACCGTCATCGGCTCCGCTGTGTGTTCCTTCGTACGAACGATCCGACCGGGGCCCTGGGGCTCCTGCTCATATCCGTCGAGGCCCAGATCCGGCGAGATCGCGAGCGAGTCGTCCTGAGCCAGCTCTGCCGTTGCTTCTGCAACCGACACCGGGGTCTTGTCTCCATAGGACACCTTGCGGCGGTCCTTCGTGCGGCGCAGTCGAGATTCGAGCTTGGCCGTCACCGACTCGAACGCAGCGTAGAAACTGTCGGCCTTGGCCTCAGCGCGAACAACGGGCCCTTTACCCCGAGCCGTGATCTCGACTCTCTGACAACTCTTCATCTGGCGACGATTGCGTTCGTGCTGTAGTTCGACGTCGAACAGGAAGATCGTCGGGTCGAACCGTTCGAGCCGAGCTAGCTTCTCCGACACGTAGATCCGGAAATGATCCGGGACCTCGACGTTGCGGCCTTTCACCACGACGTCGGCGTTCACGGTCTGCGGAGCGGAGTCGCCTGTCTCGGCGACCGCGACGGTGGAATTCGAAGGGGTCGTCACTCGTACCTCCCGAGTACGGCCGGCGCAGCACGCGCACCGGCAGGATCGATGAGCGCCTGGGCGCTCTGCCCGAAACGGGGAAGATCGAGTATTTCTACCCGTCTACCTTGTTGTTTCCGGGTCTGAGGCCGACGGTAGTACGTAACCGGAAGGTCCGCCACTGTTCCGATCGAATTCACTTCTCAGGCGTGTCGTCACCTATCACACAGACGGCGTCAGGCGCGCGCGATCACCAGAATTCCGGACGTCCGAAACCCCCCTTTTCGGAGCACTCGGACAGCCTCCCTCGTGGTCGCTCCGGTGGTGACGATGTCGTCGATCACGAGCAAGGGAAGGCTCCGCGGTACGGAATCGGCACGTATGGAGATCCTTCCGGCGAGATTGTCCTGCCGCTGAGACGCCGACAGCCCGACCGAGTCGCGCACCGTCGCACCCGTGACCAACATCGGATGCACGTGAAGCGTCGGGTCGTGCGAGGCCGCGCATCGGGCCATCCGCGTGACCGGGTCTCCCCCGCGCGCACGCGCCGCCCGGGCGCGGGTCGGGGCAGGCACCACGATCAGCGGCCCTGCGGGGAGCTCACCCCACCGTCGTAAGCGAGCGACGGCGACCGCCGCCGCCAACCCGAGTGGTGCCGCGAGGTCTCGGCGGCCACGCTCCTTGGCCGCGACGACAGCGTTGCGCCGCACACCGGAGTACGCCCCGAGCGCCCACACCGGCACTCCCGGGTCGACACGCACGTGCACCTGCGCCGGTGGATCATTGAGAACGCGGGCACACTCACGGCACCACGGCGTACCGGGTGCGTCGCAGCCGCCACAGCGGACGGGGAGCACGAGATCGAGCAAAGCCGACAGCACTCGCACAGTGTGCCGACCCGATACGACAGATCAGCCCGGCAACACCGGTACCGCGGTCAACCCGGCCAGGCCGGGCACCTCTCGCCAGTAGCGGTCGCCCGCGGGGTCGCTGTTGTTGAGTTGGAACACCGCTCTCGTGTCGGCCACGTACTCGGTGGTCGTCGACGCTTCGACCGCCACGACGGGTGGCGTGAGGTTCCGGCTCGGAAGCGCGTCCATTCGCGATCCGTCGATCGCGATCTGAACAACGGGGATGTCGGAGGCAGAGCGAGAGACCACGACGGTGTCGGACGTGCTCCAGTCCAGCGACAGGGCGGGTCCACCCAGCTCGAACGCGATCTCGCGTGGACTCGTCAGCGAGAACTCTCCGTTCGGGGTCTGCACCACGGTTGCGATGTAGACACGTCCGTCGATGATCATCGCTGCGCGCACGCCGTCGCGCGACAGTCGCAACTCGCTGATGCGGCCACCGAGAGCGCGGACTGCTCCGGCTTCGACCCCCACGACCGTGACGCGTCCACTCCCGGGTTCTCTGACGGCCCTCACGACGGCTGTGCCGTTGACAACAGCCCAGACCGAATTGCTGTCGGGAGCCCATGACGGCCGGGTGATCGATTCTCCTTCGACAGCCGGCTCGGGCGATCCGTCGTTGTAGGCACCGACCACGAGTTCTGCAGCGGGTTCCGGTTCCGGTCGGCCGGTGTCCGCAACCGCTGCGAGGAGTGCACCGTCCCGCGACATCCCGACCGAGCGAAGGTTGTCGACCGATCCGAAGAAGCCCTGAACCGGAGTCACGCCGGTTTCCGCGACATTGACCAGACTGCCGCCGAGCAGCGCATGTAATCCGATCGGTGTTCCCGAAGTCGCGAGTGGATTCATCGACGCGACATCCGCGGTGGTCCAGCCGTTCGGATACCGCTCGTCGAGCGGCCGTCCGTCGGCGAGAAGGACGTAGGGTCCCGCGATCTCTGCGTTGGCCAAGGTCCAGATCACCTGGGCCGCCAGGAGTTCCCGAGCCGGTTCCGTCAGCGACGTGAGTCCGCCGAAATCCACCCGGATGCCGCCCAGACCCACGCCGACCTGACCGGTCCGACCGTCTGCCTTGGTGATCGCCCCGAGGATCGTCGTGCCGGCAAGCTCGTTGTGGACCGCAGGGGCGAGCGAGGGCTTGGGACCTTCGATGAGAAGCCCGATCAGTTGCGCCGCGGCCTGCTCGGGTGTTCCGGAGATCCACCGGGGATCGGGAACGACGGTGCTGCCGCTGGGGGTGACGAAGTACAGCGAGCGACGCTGATAACTGTTGAGGAATCGGGGCTTGTCCATGATCACGCCCGGCGGCAGCTCGTCGATCCGCCATTCGCCGTCGTCACGGACCAGGGTGAACTTCGCTTCGAGTTCACCGTTGTCGGCGCGGTAGAGGCCGCCTTCCTCGAGATGCCCGACGATGTTCGCACGCACGACGTACTTCGCGGTGTTGTCGTCGCGCTCCTCGGCCAGCACATCGACCTTGTCGACGATCGTGGCACTGGCCGCATCATCCCACCGACCCGACATCCCCGACGTGAGGAACTGACGGGCTGCGACGTGCCGGTTGGCGGGGTCGGTATTCGCCTGGAGGAAGTCACGCAAGAGGAGGTCGGGTTCGCGTCCCGGTTCGGGTGCCGGGACCTCCGTCGTCGCGGGTCCCCGGTCGATCGTCCCGATGGCCTGGGGTGACGAGGAATCGGGAAGGCTCGCACAGCCGGACACCATCAACGCGAGCACCGACAGCAGGACGATCACGGGGCCGAGGACACGTGAGCGCGTGTGGCTCATGTTGAGGCTCCTTCAGATCGTGCAGGCTCATTCGTTCCGGCACTGTCGTTCGTTCCGGCACTGTCGTTCGTTCCGGGGTGTCCGGGGACCGCCGGGTCCTCGACGACCCCGTCCGTCTCGGCTTCCGGTACCAACGGCGGCGGCTTACCTTGGACCGCGTGAGCCGCGGTGGGCACGAGCGGAAGCGGGCTACGGCCCGCCTTGCGTCCTCGCACGCGTGGCAGCGTCAACCGGAAGCTGGCGCCCCGCCCTGGTTCACCCCAGGCCTCCAGTTTGCCGTTGTGCAGATTCGCGTCTTCGACGCTGATAGCCAGACCCAGACCGGTGCCACCCGAACGTCGCACCCGCGACGGGTCGGAGCGCCAGAACCGGTTGAAGACGAGCTTCTCCTCACCCGGGCGCAATCCGACGCCCTGGTCGCGCACGACGAACGCGGCGGCGTTGTCGTCGGCGCGCAACCGCAACAGGATCGGTTTACCCTCGCCGTGGTCGATGGCGTTGGCGAGCAGGTTGCGTAGGATCCGCTCGACACGGCGCGGATCGACGTCCGCGTTGACGGGTTCGTCCGGCAGATCCACGATCAGTTCGGTGGCCGTCTCGCGCGCGAGATGACGGACTGTCCCGATCGCCGCCCGCGCGCACATGCGCAGGTCGAGTTGCTCGGACGCGAGTTCGGCGACCCCGGCGTCGTGGCGGCTGATCTCCAGGAGGTCGTTCAGCAGAGACTCGAACCTGTCGAGTTCGGCGACCAGCAGTTCGGAGGCACGTCTGAGCGAGGGATCCAGTTCGTCGCTGCCATCGTGTATGAGATCGGCAGCCATCCTGACCGTGGTCAGCGGAGTGCGGAGCTCGTGGCTGACGTCGGAGGTGAACCGCTTCTGCAGATTGCCGTATTCCTCGAGTTGAGTGATCTGTCGCGACAGGCTCTCCGCCATCTCGTTGAACGACATCGCCAAGCGCGCGATGTCGTCCTCGCCGCGCACCGGCATGCGTTCCTTGAGCCGTCCGTCCGCGAAACGCACCGCGATCCGCGACGCCGAGCGAATGGGAAGAACGACCTGCCGGGCGACGATCATGGAGATCGCCGCCAGCAACACCAGGAGCACACCGGCACCGACGAACAGGGTTCCGCGGACGAGCGCGAGAGTGCGTTCCTCGCCGCCGAGGGGAAACACCAGGTACAGCTCGAGGGTCGAGATGTCGGACTCGGTCGGGCTACCCATGATCAGAGCGGGTCCGGAATACCCGTCCGGGTCGTCGACCGTCGCGAACTGGTACGCGATCTGATCGTTCTGAACGAACGCGCGCAGGTTCTGCGGGATCTGCTCCGCAGCACCGCTCGACGTCGGTGCGCGCGGACCGTCACCGGGGACGATGAGCACCGGGTCGAAGGTTCCGGCGACACCGGTGTCCTGCCCCGCCTCGCTCCCCCTGTTGGTCAGGGTTGCGGCAGCACCGTCGAGCCGGACGGTCAGGGAACCGGAATCGTCGGCTCCCGCAAGCTGGGCTTCGACCAGCGCGCGGGAACGTTCCATCTCCTCGGTGGCCGCATCGATCTTGACTTCGAGGAGACGGTCGGTGATCTGGCTCGTGAGGACTACACCCAGCACGAGCATCACGATCAGCGACAGAGAAAGGGTCGACGCAACGACCCTCAGCTGAAGTGATCGACGCCAGGTATGCGCGAGCCCACTGCTCAGCGTGCGTGACCACCTCAGCAGCGGCAGAGTTCTTCGTGTGATCCTCCGCCGCAGACGGTAACCACGGATCACGGCGGTCCGGCCTTGTAGCCGACCCCCGGACAGTCAGCACAACCTCGGGGTTCTCGGGATCCTTCTCGACCTTCGCGCGCAGACGCTGCACGTGAACGTTCACCAGGCGGGTATCGGCGGCATGACGGTATCCCCACACCTGCTCGAGCAACACCTCGCGGGTGAACACCTGCCGCGGCTTCCGCGCGAGTGCGACGAGCAGGTCGAACTCGAGCGGGGTGAGGGAGATCTGCTCGTCGCCACGGCTGACCTTGTGTGCGGGGACGTCGATCGAGATCTCGCCGATGGAGAGCATCTCGGCGGGTTCCTGCTCGGTACGGCGCAGCCGCGCCCGTACACGCGCGACGAGTTCCTTCGGCTTGAACGGTTTGACGATGTAATCGTCGGCGCCCGATTCGAGGCCGAGGACGACATCGACGGTGTCCGACTTCGCAGTGAGCATGACGATGGGCACGCCCGAATCCGACCGGAGCACCCTGCACACGTCGATCCCGTTCATGCCGGGCAACATGAGGTCGAGCAGGACCAGATCGGGGCGGATCTCGCGCACTGCGCCCAGAGCCTGAGTCCCGTCGCCCACCACGAAGGGTTCGAACCCTTCACCACGCAGGACGATCGTGAGCATCTCTGCGAGTGCAGAATCGTCGTCGACAACCAGAATCCTCGGCTTCATAACCTCTATCGTGTCACTCCTTGACCGTTGTGAAGCAGATTTGAGATCTGAACGGCGAGTTGTTGCGGGTCGGAATCCGGTCCGGCGACAATCCACTCCGACATCCACCGGTCCGACGCGAGCCCGTCGTACACCTCACCGGTGCGTGCCTGCAGATCGCCGTCGCGTTCGTAGGCATCGCGATCGCGCGTGAAATCTGCGGCCTCCCGCGTGCGTGCACGCTCGGCCGCCAGATCCACGGGGACCCGCAGCAGCACTTGCAGATCCGGCGCGGGAAGACCGAACCTGCCGAACTCGAGTTCGCGCACCCACTCGACCGACGACCCCGACGCCGACTCGTGGTGCCGCGCAGCGGTGTACGCAGCGTTCGACGCTACGTATCGATCGAGCAGCACGATGTCGTTGTCGGCGAGGAGCTTTCGAAGTTCTTCCGCCGCATCACGCCGATCCAGCGCCCAGAGCAATGCCATTGCCTCGATACTCGAGGCGGTGTCGCCGTGCCCGCCCCGCAGAGCCTCGGCCCCCAGGTCGGCGTGCACGGACTGCCCGTAGCGCGGGAAGGCGAGTGTCGCCACCGACGAACCGTGCGCACGCCAGGTCTCGACGACGATCAGAACACCCATGCGGCTGTGCTTCTCGGTTTCTCGGTTTCGCCGTATCAGTAGCGGTAGTGCTCGGGCTTGTACGGGCCCTCGACGTCGACACCGATGTACTCGGCCTGTTCCTTGGTGAGCTTGGTGAGGGTGCCCCCGAGTGCCTCGACGTGGATCCGCGCGACCTTTTCGTCGAGGTGCTTGGGCAGGCGGTAGACCTGGTTGTCGTACTCGTCGGGCTTCGTCCACAGCTCGATCTGTGCGATCACCTGGTTCGCGAAGGAGTTGGACATCACGAACGACGGGTGGCCCGTGGCGTTGCCGAGGTTCAGCAGCCGGCCCTCGGACAGCACGATGATCGTGTGGCCGTCGGCGAATCGGAATTCGTCGACCTGCGGCTTGATGTTGATCCGCGTGACGTCGGCGGCCCGCTCGAGGCCCGCCATGTCGATCTCGTTGTCGAAGTGACCGATGTTGCCCAGGATCGCCTGGTGCTTCATGGCCTTCATGTGCTCGAAGGTGATGATGTCCTTGTTGCCGGTCGAGGTGATCACGATGTCGGCCCGGCCGATGAAATCCTCGACAGTGACGACGTCGTACCCGTCCATCATCGCCTGCAGGGCATTGATGGGGTCGACCTCGGTGACCGACACGCGTGCGCCCTGCCCGCGCAGCGCCTCGGCACAGCCCTTACCGACGTCGCCGTAGCCGCAGATCAGCGCAGACTTGCCGCCGATCAGGACGTCGGTGCCGCGGTTGATGCCGTCGAGCAGCGAGTGGCGGGTCCCGTACTTGTTGTCGAACTTGCTCTTGGTGACCGAGTCGTTGACGTTGATCGCGGGGAACACCAGCTCACCGGCAGCCGCCAGCTGGTAGAGCCGCAGCACACCCGTCGTCGTCTCTTCGGTGACGCCCTGCACGGACTCGGCGACGGTGGACCACTTCTTCGAATCCGCAGCGAGCGACTCGCGCAGCAGCTGCAGGAACACCTGGTATTCGGCGGAGTCCTGCTCCTCGTCCGTCGGCGGCACGACGCCGGCCTTCTCGAACTGGGCGCCCTTGAGGACGAGCATCGTGGCGTCGCCACCGTCATCGAGGATCATGTTGGCGGGGCCGTATTCCCGGGTCGAGCTCTGCTCCGCGCCGTCTCCCGTCGGCCACGTGAGCATCTGCTCGGCCGCCCACCAGTATTCCTCGAGGGTCTCGCCCTTCCACGCGAACACGGGCACACCCTTGGGCTCCTCGGGGGTGCCGTGCGGGCCCACGACCACGGCGGCCGCAGCATGATCCTGCGTGGAGAAGATGTTGCACGAGGCCCACCGGACGTCCGCGCCGAGCGCGACGAGGGTCTCGATCAGGACTGCGGTCTGCACCGTCATGTGCAGCGAACCGGAGATGCGCGCACCCTTCAGCGGCAGAACCTCTGCGTACTCACGGCGCAGCGCCATCAACCCGGGCATCTCGTGCTCGGCCAGACGGATCTCTTTGCGGCCGAACTCGGCCAGCGACAGATCGGCGACCTTGAAATCGAGCCCGTTGATCTGGTCGGCGACGAACGTGGTGTCAGACACTGTGCGGATGCCTCTTCCTATCGGCAATCGGTGGATGCCCACCAGGCTATACAATCTGTCGCCGTATGACCTGCCCCAGCCCTGTCCATCGCAGCCCGGTTCACGGTGTGCTCATTCCGTCACGGCGACCTTCTCGACGAAGGGCACGAGGATATCCGCGAGCTCGGTCGCGACATCCGAGCCGGACGTCGGTGGCATCGAGATGAAGCTCAGCGCCACGCGCACCACGACACGGGCAAGCATCACGGCGTCCGTAGTGGGTGCCGAGATCCAGCTGTTCGCGAAGGTGTCGGCGAGCCTGCCTGCGCCGCGCTCGAGGATCGGCGCGGCGTCCGTCGTGATCAAGCGCAGCAGGTCCGGTTTGGCCTCACCGTCGAGTAGTGACCGCACCAGCGGATCAGCGGCAGAAGCGACGAAGTAGGAGCCGAACCCGTCGACAAGGGCTGAGCGCGCGTCACCGACGTGGGCATACACCGAATCCGCCACCGCATCGGCGAATTCGTCGACGAGCCGCAGCCCATATCCCTGGGCGAGACCCTGCCGCTGCCGGGACGAGAACTCCTGTAGAACCGGTCGTTCTCGAGCGTCTCGACGATCTCCGAGGGCGGGTTCTCCCCGTCTGGTCCGAATACGAGATCGCGGGCAGGAACGAGTAGGAAGACGAGGATCGGTCCGATCCACCAGATGACGGGCGTGACCGCGTCCAGCCCCAGCCGGTTGCCGCCCCACACCAGCACCGTGGCCATGAAGACCGCGGTAGGTGGAACGAGACCGAGTAGCCACAGATATCGCTTGCGGTCGTGCCATTGTGATGCGGATGGGTCCTGAACCCCTCCCGTGTTCGTGGCCGTGGCCGTGCCCTTCATCCCGTAAAGAAATGATTCATGTCACTGCATCATGGACATTAATCGCACTTTCGTACTTGGTATAGACAAATTCTCTGATTTGTAAACATTCATAGCTGCGCAAAAGGGGCGCTCCCCCAGGGAAGCGCCCCGAATTCGAGCGATCTACACCGCTCGAATCTGTGCCGTCACGATGTCACCTGTCTCCCGGATCCAACCCGAGGCGAGCGCGGAACGCCTGCACAGCAGCGTCACCCGCACGAATCTCCAGCTTCGGATCGGAGGCCGGAAGCCACACCGAGCGCCCCTGCCCCAACTCGATGCTCTCGCCGCCGCACTCGACCGTGGCCGAGCCCGACGTACACAGCAGGATCTGAGGTCCGCACGGAGCCAGCGACACGGTCTCGCCCGCATCGAGTTCGAAACGCGACAGAGCGAACTCCGGAGCCGGCGTGCGATACCGCCATTCGTGCGAACCCACAAGGTCCGCCTCGAGGATCGGCACACCGGGCGCACCGAAATCGAGCACTCTCAACAGTTCCGGCACATCGACATGCTTGGGAGTCAGGCCGCCGCGCAGGACATTGTCCGAGTTCGCCATGATCTCGATACCCATCCCGTGCAGGTAGGCATGCAGGTTGCCCGCGTCGAGGTACAAGCCCTGACCGGGCTCGAGGGTGATCCGGTTCAGCAACAATGATGCGAGAACACCCGCGTCGCCGGGATAGATCTCGGCGAGCTGCAACGCGGTGCGTACCTCGGCGACGAACTCACGGGGAGCATCACCTCCGGTCGCGAGATACGTCACACACCCGTCCAGGACGCGCGGAACGAGCGCGGACAGCGCCTGCGCCGGCAACGTGATCCAGGTGGTGAACAGGGCACGGAGACCATCGGAGTCCGGCTGACCCGCAAGCAGGCCCACATACGGATCGAGTTCGGGCACGCGCAGCGCCTCGAGCAGCTCGACGGTACGCGCCGCAGAGCGGAATCCCGCGAGCGCCTCGAAACGTGTCAAGGCGACGACCAGTTCGGGCTTGTGGTTCGGGTCGCGGTAATTGCGCACCGACGAGTCGAGTGGCACGCCGAGCGCTTCCTCACGCGCATAGCCCTCAGCAGCCTGCGCGGCGCTGGGATGCGCCTGCAACGACAACGGTTCCTCCGCCGCGAGCAGCTTCAACAGGAACGGCAGCCTCGGTCCGAAGCGTTCGACGATGTCGTCCCCCAGCTGCGCGGGAGGATCCTCGTCGAGCAGATCGAGCAGTGACACCGGCACATGGTCGTCGTCGATCACCCGAGCAGGATCGGCCGGGTGCGCGCCGAACCACAGCTCCGCCTCCGGATGATCGGACGGCACGGTCCTGCCGCACAACGTGGCAATGGCAGTACGCGAACCCCATGCGTAGGAGCGCACTGCACCTTCGAGTCGGTGCACTACCGACCACCGACCAGACGCAGATAGGCCGCCGCCATCTCCAGTCGCACGGTCAGTACCGCCACCTGCTCGAGCGCAGGTGGTACCTCACGGGCTTCGAACTCCCCCACAACAGACACCAATTCCATATCCGGTAGTGCCGCGGCTCGGCGTCGCGCGGCAGGTCGATCCGAGTCCGTGCTGAGCACGAACACCCGCACCGGTGCGACCGGTGCGGGACCGTCCAGTTCCTCGTCGTGGAAGAACGGGTCGTACGTGTCGGAAGCAGCGGTCGAATCGAGCAGGCGATCTCGCGCCACCAGAACATCCGGTAGTGCCGCCGGCGTGGCAACCACACCGGCGATCTGCAACAACGAATCCGTGGAATGCCGCGCCAGCACCGCCGTCGCCGGTGAATCCCCCGCAAACACCACCCGCCGCGACAACATCCGCGTCGCCAGCGCCTTCGCCGGGTTCTCGAAAACCTCGTACGACGGATGGTCACGCGCGGCCTCGGCGTCGACCGAATCGGCGATCCGCCCGAGATCAGGGACCGCGCCACCGAGGCGGGATGTCTCCAGCGACGTGAGCACCGCGCAGAACACAGCGAGGTGCCGCGCGAACACATAGGCAGTCGGGACGTGAATGCGCGGCGCAAGTAACACTGCACGGCCTGCGGCCACCGACCGGACCGGCCCTTCGTCGGGGGCGTCCACTACGACCTCCGCGCTTCGCCGAAGCGCACCGTCGATGGACGCAACCAGCGTCGGATCGCCCGCATCGTCCCCCGCGACGACCACGACGTCGAGCGGTCCTACCCACGGAGGTGTGGTGGGAGCGGCCACGAGCGGCACTGCACAACGATCCGAGAGAAGAGCAACCACGAGCTCAGCCGCGCGACCGGCGCGGACACCGCCGGCGACGAGAACGACGCTGCGCGGATGAATGCCCCGCAGGCGGTCGCGCAGGAACTCGTCGGCGGCAGAGACGCTCGCGCGAATCTGCGCGCCCCCGAGCGCGGCGCTACGCAGGATGCCGTCGACATCGGCCTCGATGAGCGCACTCGCGTCATCGAAGTCGAACAGCGGCGAGGGAGCCGTCACGACCGTGCCCCCTTTCTCTCCTCGCAGACTCTGGTCGGCCCGACGCTGCATACACACCGGACACTTCGATTATCGCTGCCACGAATGCTTCCGTCACGCACGCACGACAGCCAGAATTTCTTCGACCAGTGCGTCGACCTCCGCGCGGGTGGGCGCCTCCACATTCAGCCGCAGCAGCGGCTCAGTGTTCGACGCCCGCAGGTTGAACCAGGTGTGGCCGGGGAGTTCGACGGTCACTCCGTCGAGCCGGTCGACGGACCGGGTGCGGTCCGCGAACGCATCGACGACTGCCTCGGTCCGCTCCGCCGCGTCGCTGACGGTGGAGTTGATCTCACCCGACGCCTCGTACCGGTTGTAGGACGCCATCAGATCGGACAACGAACCGTCGTGACCCGCGAGCGCGGCGAGGACATGCAGCGCGGCGAGCATGCCGGAGTCGGCGCCCCAGAAGTCGCGGAAGTAGTAATGGGCAGAATGCTCGCCGCCGAACACCGCACCGGTCTCGGCCATCTGCTGCTTGATGAACGAGTGGCCGACACGGGTGCGCACCGGTTTCCCACCGAGCTCCGCGACCAGTTCGGGCACGACGCGCGACGTGATCAGGTTGTGGATGATCGTGGCCCCCGGCTCCTTACCGAGTTCGCGAGCCGCGACCAAGGCGGTCACAGCAGACGGAGTCACGAGTCCACCGCGCTCGTCGACGACGAAGCAACGGTCCGCGTCGCCGTCGAAGGCCAGGCCGACATCGGCACCGGATTCGACGACGAGGCGCTGCAGATCCACCAGGTTCGCGGGATCGAGCGGGTTGGCCTCGTGGTTCGGAAAAGTCCCGTCGAGTTCGAAGTACAGCGGCACCAGGTCGATCGGGAGCGGCCCGAACGTGGCCGGGACGGTGTGTCCGCCCATTCCGTTCCCGGCGTCGACCGCCACCTTCAGCGGGCGCATCTGCGACAGATCGACCAATCCCCGAACAAACGACGCGTACTGCTCGAGGACGTCCTGTTCGGTAATCGTGCCGTGAGCGCCGTCGTAGGCCGGAACCCCCTCGATCACGTCGGTGGAGATAGTTCCGAGCCCGGTCTGCTGGCCGACCGGCTTCGCACCGGCCCAGCACAGTTTGATGCCGTTGTACTCGGCCGGGTTGTGGCTCGCGGTGAACATCGCACCGGGCGCGTCGAGAATGCCGGAGGCGAAGTACAGCTGATCCGTGGAGGCGAGGCCGATGAGCACCACGTCGAGTCCTTGCGCGACGACACCCTCGGCAAAGGCGCCGGCCAGCGTCGGGGACGATTCGCGCATGTCGTGACCGATCACCACTCGGGTTGCGGCGCTGTCGTCCCGGACGAGACGTGCGAACGACGCACCGACCTCGCGGACGAACTCCTCGTCGATCTGCGTCCCCACCACGCCGCGAACGTCGTACGCCTTGATCACGGCTGCAACCGATTCGGCAGATCTCGCCACTGTTTCCGCTCCTGATCGTCGAATTGCACCGCGCCATCCTCGTGGCGCAGGTCCGCGATCAGCCTAGTGCGACGGACTCAGCTCGTGGGATCGGGCAACACCCGAAGGTGACCTCGGCGGCCGGTGCGGGCGGTCGACGGAACCGCTACCCGCGGCGCGACCTCGGCCTCCGCCGGATCCGCTTCGGCGCGGTCGCGTTCGCCCATGCCTGCCTCGCGCACCGCCTCGGCGAGAGCGGTGAGATCGTCCTCGTCGGGGGTGGCGGTGTCGAACGCCCCCTCGTATCGGACGAGTTCCCAGCCCTTCGGCGCGGTGATTCTCGAGCCGTGCGTTTCGCACAGATCCCACGAGTGCGGCTCTGCGACCGTTGCCAGGGGCCCCACAACGGCGGTCGAGTCCGAATACACGTAGGTCAGCGTCGCAACAGCAGGGTTCTTGCACCCAGGCCGGCAGCATCGACGCAGTGATCTCACGCATCGGAGCGTAGCGTGTCGCCGGCCCCGGGACTATTCGGACACACCGGGGAGCATCCGTCTGTTTTCCTCTGTCGTAATCTCCACTGCATGGCCCGAGCACGTCGTACCACCCCCGTGTCATCCCGCGCGGTGACGCGACGCGGTCGCGGAATCCGCGGACCGCTCTTTCCTCACGACCTGCCGGCATGGAAGTCGCGGGCCGAGAAATTCGACCTCCTGGTGCTCAGCGCGTTCGCGCCGATCGACGCTCAGTGGCACGACCGGCTGACGAAACTCGATCTCGCGGTCGACGATGTTCCGAAGATTCGCGCACGCGACCCCGACTCGGTCAACTGGCCCGACGAGGTCGTCGCCGACGGGCCGGTCCCACTGTCGCGCCTCGTCCCCGCGGGTATCGACCGTCGCGGCGCTGCGACTCGCGCCAGGATCGTGTTGTTCCGTCGGCCGCTCGAGCTCCGCGCGGAAGATCCCGACGATCTCACCGACCTCGTTCACGACGTGCTCGTCCACCAGGTCGCGACCTACCTCGGTCTCGAACCGGAGGTCGTCGATCCGGAACTCGGCGATCTCGGCGACGAGAGCTGAACGAGCAGGGCCGAACGGACAAGCAAGGCCGGACGCGACGAAGGCCGAGCACTCGGTCGCCCGAGTACCCGGCCTTCGTCACGCATCACCTCCGGACACAAATGGATCGAGCCCGTACTCCCCGTACCGGACCTGACCCGACCGTCAGACGATGCCGCGCTTGAGGCGCCGCCGTTCCCTTTCGGACAGCCCACCCCAGATTCCGAAACGTTCGTCGTGAGCAAGGGCATACTCGAGACACTCGTCACGAACTTCACACCCCAGGCAGATGCGCTTCGCTTCCCGCGTCGAACCACCCTTTTCAGGGAAGAACGCCTCCGGGTCGGTCTGTGCGCACAGTGCACGTTCCTGCCACTGCTCTTCTACGTCCGCCGAATCACCGAATCCTGTAATCAGTTGCAGAATCGGTGTTCCGCTGTCGGAATCGTCGCAGTCACTCTCGACTGGCGTATCGATCCGAGAGATCTCGAAAACTTCGCGCTCGTCGGCCATCCTCCGCCTCCTCACCTGCAGCGCCGCAACTTTCGCGGATCGGGATCTTTCTGCCACCCCCCGAATCTTGTTCGAATGCGACGTCGTCGCAATCGATCCCGATCCGGAAACTCGGAATGACACATATGTGATTAGACACGCCGGGCGTGTCGCGGTCAAGCGGAACGGATTTTCTCGCTTACGATCGACGACTTTGCAATTTCTTGGTTTAGGACGGCGCTCGACGGGGTACCACGCGCACCACATAGGCTGGCCCCGTGAATGTGACTGTATTGGTCGGAGGTGTCGGCGGTGCCCGTTTCCTCACAGGGTTGCGGAAACTCCTCGACATCGCACCGGGCTCGGACATCGACCCCGACGCGCCGCATCGGATCACCGCCGTCGTCAACGTCGGCGACGACGTGTGGATGCACGGCCTGAGGATCTGTCCCGATCTCGATACATGCATGTACACACTCGGCGACGGAATCGACACCGAGCGCGGTTGGGGCCGCAAGGCCGAAACCTGGAATGCCAAGGAAGAACTCGCGGCATACGGAGCAGACCCCGACTGGTTCGGTCTCGGCGATCGCGACATCGCCACCCACCTGATCCGCACGAGAATGCTGCGTGCAGGATATCCGCTCTCCGCCGTCACCGAAGCGCTGTGTACGCGATGGAAGCCCGGAGTCACGTTGCTCCCGGCGTCCGACGACCGCAGCGAGACCCACGTCGTGATCACCGACCCCGCCGACGGCAATCAGCGCGCAATCCACTTCGAAGAATGGTGGGTGCGTCATCGCGCACAGGTCCCCACCCACAGCTTCGCCCACATCGGCGCAGACGAGGCAAAACCTGCACCGGGTGTCCTCGACGCGATCCAGTCCGCCGACGTGGTCGTTCTGGCGCCGTCGAACCCTGTCGTCAGCGTCGGCGCGATCCTCGCCGTTCCGGGCATCCGCGGCGCACTACGGACGACGAAGGCGAAGGTCATCGGCCTGTCCCCCGTCGTCGGCGGTAAGCCACTGCGCGGCATGGCCGACGCGTGCCTCGACGTGATCGGCGTCGACACCACCGCAGAGGCCGTGGGTCGACATTACGGAGCGCGTAGCGGCACCGGAATCCTCGACGGCTGGCTCGTGCACTCGACCGATGACGCCGATGTCCCGGGCGTCGATGTGCGGAGCGTGCCGCTCCTCATGTCCGATCCCGACACGACCGCCGACATGGCACGTGCCGCACTGGAACTCGCCGGAGTGCAATTGTGATGCCCGCAGACAGCACGACCGACGCCCCGGTGCGCGACCACGCACCCGGCGGCCCTCTCGAGATCCGGCCGGTCACCGGACTACCCGAGTTCCGACCCGGCGACGACCTCGCAGCCGCCCTCGTCGCTGCTGCGCCGTGGCTCACCGACGGCGACATCCTGGTGGTCACCAGCAAAGTCCTGTCGAAGACCGAGGGCCGCATCGTCCCCTCGCCCACCGACCCCGACGCGCGCGACGCACTCCGACGACGCCTCGTCACACAGGAAGCGGTGAGGGTGCTCGCTCAGAAGGGCCGCACCCTGATCACCGAGAACAAGCTCGGGATCGTGCAGGCCGCGTCGGGAATCGACGGCTCCAACGTCGACGGCGCGGAACTCGCGCTCCTACCCGAGAATCCCGATGCCAGCGCCGCCGCATTGCGCACCCGGATCTCCGAACTACTCGGAGTCACCGTCGGCGTCGTGGTCACCGACACCATGGGTCGTGCGTGGCGTATCGGCCAGACCGACGCAGCGATCGGATCGGCCGGACTGCCGGTCCTCCACGGCTACGAGGGCTCCCACGACTCGCAAGGCAACGAACTCATGGTCACGTCCGTCGCACTCGCCGACGAGATCGCGGCCGCTGGAGATCTCGTCAAGGGCAAGCTCGGCGGAGTCCCCGTCGCGGTGGTGCGCGGGCTCGATCTACCCGACGACGGTTCCACCGCGCGCGCACTCGTGCGCGGCGGCGAGGACGACCTGTTCTGGCTCGGCACCGCCGAAGCACTCGAACGGGGCCGACGTGAAGCACTGCTGCTGCGCCGATCGATTCGCGAGTTCTCCGCCGACCCTGTCGATCCCGAAGACCTGCGCGACGCGGTCGCCGAAGCTCTCACCGCGCCGGCGCCCCACCACACCCGCCCGGTCCGGTTCGTGTGGGTGCGGACCGAGCAGGTCCGCCGCCGGCTCCTCGATCGGATGCGCGACCGCTGGGCCGACGATCTCGCGGGCGACGGACTCGATCCCGTCGCCATCGAACGCCGTCTCGCACGCGGATCGATCCTCTACGACGCACCCGAAGTTCTGGTGCCGTTCTGGGTCCCCGATGGGGCCCACGAGTATCCGGATGCGCGCCGCACCGCCGCCGAAGCCACGATGTTCACCGTCGCCGCGGGCGCGGCCGTGCAGGGATTGCTCGTCGCACTCGCGACACGCGGCCTGGGAAGCTGCTGGATCGGCTCGACGATCTTCGCCCCCGACGTCGTGCGTGAGGAACTCGATCTCCCCGGCAACTGGTCGCCTCTGGGCGCGATCGCGGTGGGATATCCGAATGACGCGCCGCAGCCGCGCGAAGCCGCTGATCCCGGCGACGCCCTGCGGGAGCTGTAATCGTGTCGGCCGATTCCCTGCACGCGTCCGCACTCGAGAGGCTCGACGCGTGGTACACCGATTCGGTGGACGCCGAGTCCTTACGGCACACGATGCTCGCGTTCCTCGACTCCGCGCCAGGCGGCTGCCTGCGCTCCCACGTTCCCGGGCATATCACCGCGTCATCGCTCGTACTCGACGCAGATCACCGCAATGTCCTGCTCACGCTGCATCCGCGGGTCGGCAGGTGGATCCAGCTGGGTGGGCACTGCGAGGAGAGCGACGAGACCGTCGTCGATGCCGCGCTGCGCGAGGCCCGCGAAGAGTCGGGCATCGACGAACTCACGATCGATCCGAACGTGCTCTCGGCGCATACGCACCCGATCACGTGCTCGCTCGGCGTACCCACACGGCACCTCGACCTGAGGTTCCTCGTGATCGCACCGGTGGGTGCGGTACCGGTGCGCAGCGACGAGTCGACAGACCTGCAGTGGTGGCCGATCGACGCGTTGCCGACCGACGCAGAACACGAGACGATCGACCTCCTCGTACGGCTCGCTGCTGCTCGACGCTGATCCGCTGTGGTCGGCCGGCGCGCTACAGGTCGATAGGTGCCGGCACCGGGCGCTTCGGGGCAATCCCGTCGCCCGACGATTCGCCTCGGACCCGTCGCCCCACCCACGGCACGAGGAACTCGCGCGCCCACTTGGCGTCGGCCCGACGCTGCTCGGGGCGAGCAACGACCGGTGTCGGCCCGAGATCGACGGGCTCGATCCGATGCTGCGCTCCCAACGCATCCAACACCCGGATCGCCATGTTGCGGTGCCCTTCCGGCGACATGTGCAAGCGATCGAAGTCCCACATGCGGTAGTCCCGGTATTCACCGAACCGCCAGTAGTCGACGAGTGTCGCACCGTGGCGGTCGGCGACCCCCCGGACGAGTTCGTTGTAGATGGCGATCCGTCCCCGCAGGTGCCGGAACACCGGGGCCCAGCCGACGTCGTACGCCGTCCACATCAGCACCCGGGCGCCGGTTCCGGTGAGCGCGGCGATCGCCTCCTCGTACTGCGCGACGAGCACATCGAGATCCAGGCCGGGCCTCATGATGTCGTTGCCGCCCGCATAGATCGTCACGAGGTCGGGTTCGAGTGCAAGTGCAGCATCGAGCTGTTCATCGAGGATCTGCCGGAGCAACCGTCCACGGATCGCGAGGTTGGCATAGCCGAATCCGTCATTGCCGCGAGCGAGCTGCTCGGCAACACGATCGGCCCACCCGCGCACACCGTTCGGGCGAGTGGGGTCGTCGTCTCCCACTCCCTCGGTGAACGAATCCCCCAGCGCCACATACTTCCTGTAGGTCACGGCGTTGTCGATCTCAGACATCGGTGCTGAACCGGATCCCTCCATCCGGGATCTGGACGCCGGGCCACACCCGCGCACCACGCAGCAGTTCGCAGCGCGCACCGATGTCGGCGCCGTCGCCGATCACACCGTCGCGGATCAACGCGCGCGGACCCACCCGCACACCGAATCCGACGATCGTCCGCTCGATCACCGCACCGGCCTCGACCCGCGCACCGTCGAAGATCACGGCACCGTCGAGGCGGGCACCCGCACCGATCTCGGCGCCGCGGCCGACCACCGTCCCCCCGATCAGCAACGCACCCGGAGCAACGGACGCACCGGGATGCACCAGCGACTCCCCACGCTGGCCGGGCAACGCCGGCGACGGAGCGATCCCGCGCACCAGATCCGCCGAACCACGCACGAAGTCCTCCGGCGTGCCCATGTCACGCCAATACGCGGCATCCACGTGGCCGAACAGCTTCTTGCCCTCTGTCAGCAGCGCGGGAAACACCTCACGCTCGACCGACACCGGACGACCCTCAGGGATCGCCTCGATGACCTCGCGGCGGAACACATAGCAACCCGCGTTGATCTGGTCGGTCGGCGGATCCTGCGTCTTCTCCAGGAAGGCCGTGACGCGACCGTCGGCGTCGGTCGGCACACAACCGAACGCGCGGGGATCACCCACACGGACGAGGTGCAAGGTGACGTCGGCCTCGGTGCGGACGTGGGTGTCGAGCACCGCACCGAGATCGGTTCCACCGAGCACGTCCCCGTTGAACACCATGACGTTCTCTGCGCGAAGCTTCGGCAGCACGTTGCGGATGCCGCCGCCCGTCCCGAGCGGCTCGGTCTCGGTGACGTACTCGATCTCGAGACCGAGATCGGATCCGTCCGCGAAGTGCTCCTCGAAGACCTCCGCCTTGAACGACGTGCCGAGCACCACGTGCTTGATGCCCGCCTCGCGAATCCGTGCGAGCAGGTGTGTCAGGAACGGCAGTCCCGCGGTGGGCAGCATGGGCTTCGGCGCCGACAGTGTCAGCGGGCGAAGCCTCGTCCCCTGCCCGCCGACCAGGATCACCGCGTCGGTATGCGGTGCGGCAGCACTCGTCATGATTTCCCCTGTTTCTCGTCGAAATCGGTCCCCTCATGACCGACCTTGCCTGCATCGCGCTCGCGCACGGCCGAAGCAACCGCCAGCTTGGATCGCACCGCGAGACCACCGCGCAGCGCCCAGCGCAACGGCGCCTGCCACGGATGCGGATGCCGATCGGCCTGGAATCGGTACGCACTCTCATGATGCGCCGGAAGCATCAGTTCCGGGTGACGTCCCGCCGCGTGCCCCTTCGCGTGCGTCACCTCGGCGGACGGAACGTAGACGTTGTGCCATCCGGCGCGCCCGAGACGATCACCGAGGTCCACGTCCTCCATGTACATGAAATAGCGGGAATCGAATCCATCGACGGTATCGAACGCGGCGCGACGAAGAAGCAGGCAGGACCCGGAAAGCCATCCGACGGGCCGCTCACTGATCGCCTCGTTCTCCTGGCGGTAGCGCTGTGTCCACGGGTTCGTGGGCCATACCGTTCCGAGCAGTGCGTGGCCGGCACCGGACGACAACGTCGGCACCGTGCGCGCGGACGGATAGATGCTCCCGTCCGGTTCACGGATCAGCGGCCCCAGCGAACCGGCGCGCGGCCACCGCCCGGCCGCCTCCAGCAGCGTGTCCAGTGAGCCCGGACTCCAGCGGACGTCGGGATTGGCGACCACCACGAACTCTGCCGACCCGTCGATCTCGGCAACCGCACGGTTGACTGCGCCGCCGTAGCCGATGTTGCCCCCGGTGTGCAGCAGGGTGACGTTCGAATGCGCCAGCGCTGCCGCTTCCGGCGCGCCGTCGGTCGAACCGTTGTCGGCCATGATCACCCGGGTGCGCAGCGACGTCGCCGTCGCGAGCGACGTCAGAAAGTTCTCGAGGTGCTCGCCGGGCGAGTAGGTCACCGTCACCACGGCCAGCGTCGAATCCACGCGCGCAACCATAGCGGCCGAAGCGATGTGCGACGAGTCACAGGCGGACTTCGCCGGGCTCATTCCGGCGCATCCAATGCGCCGAGCGCTGCACTCAACGCTTCCCGCCACGGCCTGAGCGGAGTGAGACCGGCAGCCGACCAGGCCTGCCCGTCCAGTACCGAGTAGGCGGGACGCGGAGCCGGGCGGACGAACTCGTCACTCGTGCAGGGGTGAACCCGTTCCGGATCGGCGCCGACACCGGCGAAGACTGCGCGAGCCAGGTCGTACCACGTGGCCTCACCCGCGTTGGTCGCGTGCAGAATCCCACCCGGTACCGGATCGGCGTCGGCGCGGGTGGCGAGTTCCAGCAGGCCCGCGGCGAGGTCGCGGGCATAGGTAGGGCATCCGACCTGGTCGTCGACTACGCGCACGGTGTCGCGGTCACGTTCGAGACGTCGCATCGTCGCGACGAAATCGTTTCCGTCGCCGGTGTAGACCCATGCGGTCCGCACGATGTGCGCGGACGGCAGGGCCGCGAGGACAGACTGCTCACCGAGCAGCTTGGTCCGTCCGTAGGCGCTACGGGGGTCGGTGGGCGCATCGACCGGGTACGGCTGTGTGGCGTCTCCGGCGAACACGTAGTCGGTGGACACGTGGATCAGGGTTGCACCCACGTCGGCGCAGACCCGGGCGAGCACTGCCGGTCCGTGCCCGTTGACCGCCGTGGCGGCTTCCTCGTCGGTCTCCGCCGCGTCGACCGCCGTGTATGCGGCGCAGTTGATCACCACCGACCCCGGAGCGACGGCGCCGGCCACCGATGCGTCATCGGTGATGTCGATCTCGGCGGAGCCTGCGCCACGAATCGGAATTCCGGAGGAGGTCGCAAGGTCGATCACATGGCGGCCGAGCTGGCCGTGGGCCCCGGTCACAAGAACGTTACGCACCTGTTCGAGTCTGGCACGCCGGTGTCGGACACGCCCGCCGAGGAATTCCACCAGTAACCTTCATCGGGTACCCGGACGCCAGTCGAAGGAGGATCGCACGTGCCGTCAGAGCCGCCCCGCCGCAGGACCAGGGCGCGCCCCAGCACGGACGAGCGGCGTAGGACGCGTCCGACGGGCTCGTCGTCCCGGCCCGTACGCGAGGGACACACGTCCCGGCGCCCGACCGCGGAACGCGCGAGGCCCCAGGCCACTCAGGGGGTATCACGGGTGTTCACAGGCCGGCCGCGCCAATTCGCTGCCGCGATCGCCGCCGCACTCGTCCTGATCGCTACGGGGGTCGGATGGCGCACCTACGATTCGTTCGCATCGTCGCTCGCATCGGTGGACGGTCTCAACCTCGGAAACGGCGCGGACGGCGCCCTCGACATCCTCCTGGTGGGTACCGACAGCCGCACCGACGCGCACGGCAACCCCCTGTCGCAGCGCGAGCTCGACGCATTGCGCGCCGGCGAAGAGGTCGCCAACAACACCGACACCATCATCTTGATCCGGGTGCCCAACGACGGAAGCTCCGCGACAGCCATATCCATTCCCCGCGACACCTACGTCGACGTGCCGGAGATCGGAATGTCGAAGATCAACGCCGCGTACGGCGCGACGAAGGAACTCGCGCGACTCGAGGCCGTCGAGTCCGGTGAAGAGGCCGCGGTCGAGGAGACCTCCACGAAAGCCGGCCGGGAAGCGTTGATCGAATCGGTCGCGGACCTGACCGGCGTGACGGTCGATCACTACGCCGAGGTCGGTCTGCTCGGCTTCGTCCTACTCACCGACGCGGTCGGCGGCGTCGATGTGTGCCTGAACGCCCCGGTGGACGAACCGATGTCGGGCGCCCGTTTCACGGCCGGGGAACAGACCCTGCAGGGGTCCGATGCACTGAGCTTCGTCCGTCAGCGTCACGACCTGCCGCGAGGCGATCTGGATCGGATCGTGCGGCAGCAGGTGTTCATGGCCTCGCTCGTGCAGAAGGTCCTCAGCGCGAAGACGTTGAGCAATCCGTCGAAGGTGGGGCAACTGACCGCTGCGGTGCAGCGCTCGGTGGTGCTCGATTCGGATTGGGACATCGTGCAACTCGCTACCCAGATGCAAGATCTCGCGGGTGGTGCGGTGCAGTTCTCGACGATTCCGGTGCAGGACATCAATGCGATGACCGACTACGGCGAGTCCGTCGTCCAGGTCGATCCGGACGAGGTCCGTGAGTATGTGGCCGGCCTGGTCGGTGCGGACTACGACGGATCCGAGACACCCACCGCCAGTGACACACCGGCCCCCGATATCGACCCGTCGACCGTGACCGTGAACGTCTCCAACGCCGGCAGCGTGTCCGGGTTGGCATCCGAGGTGTCGCTGGCGATGAGTTCCGAAGGCTACGTCGAGGGCGTGGTCGGCAACTACGAGGGCGGCACGATGTCCTCGACCACCCTGTACGCCGCCGATCCCGACTCCGACGAGGCACTCGCCGTTGCCGCCGCGCTCGGGAACGTCGACATCGACTCCGACCCGAACCTCCCGTCCGGAACCGTCGAGGTGGTGCTCGCCGACGACTACACCGGCCCGGGTTCGTCGTCCTACTCCGGATCGAGCTCAGGATCCACGTCGGACACGACAACGCAATCCGATGTGATGCCGGCGGGTGAGTCGGCGACGCCGGCCCCGGCCGCACCGCCCATCGACGCCGGGTCCGACGGACCGCGCTGCGTCAACTGATCGATCCCGCACCGACTCCCGAGAACGAGGTTTTCCGTGACAACCCTGACCGCAGCCCTGCTCGACCCGATCCTCGCGTCCGATCCCGCCGGCCCGCGCATCACGTGGTACGACGATGCGACCGGCGCGCGGATCGAACTGTCCGCACTCACGCTCGCAAACTGGGCAGCCAAGACCGCCAACATGATCCGCGACGAGTTCGGGTTGCTACCCGGCGGCCGGGTTGCGGTGCTACTGCCCGCACATTGGCAGAGCGCGGCGGTCCTGCTCGGTGCATGGTGGGCAGGCACCGAAGTGGTTCTCGACGCCGACCCCGACGCGGATCTCGCGCTCGTCACCCCGGACCGGCTCGACGAGGTCGACGACGTCACAGAGGTGGCAGCGCTGTCCCTGGACGCATTCGGACGCCCCGTGGCCGACCTGCCACCGGGTGTCACCGACTACGCCACGAATGTGCGGCTGCACGGCGACCAGTTCCGCCCGACAGCATCGACGACGACGGTGACGTCCGGCGCCGGCGACGCCGCACTCGGCGGCCGCACGGCCGCCGACGTGCTTGCGGCGGCGAAGGAGTCCGCGGCGCGATCGGGGATCACCGGAACCGACCGCGTGTTGTCGAGCCGCGACTGGGGCACCGTCGACGAGCTCGTCGACGGATTGCTCGCTGCACTCTCGGTCGGCGCTTCCCTCGTCCAGGTGAGCAATCCCGACCCTGCCGCGATCGAACGGCGCATCGCCAGCGAGAAGATCACCGCACGATTGGACGCATGACGCACACCGTGGCGCTGAGCCACCGGCAGCGAGGTCGACAACTACTGCCCGGCGCCGCCGGTCCGGTAGCCGCCGTCCTCGAGCCCTGCTTCGATCTCGAATCTGTTGCGCGAACCGGGATTGCGTAGTTCCTCACACAGGTAGCGCACAGCGAAACCGAGTCCGTGTCGCGCCCATTGGTCGGCGTGGACGGCTTCGTGTCGAAGCAGCCGGCGCGGTGGTGGTTTTCGGGTGAGGAACACTCCGCCGACGGTGGTGCCACCGCGCGCGAATCCGCCGCGCATGCCGGTACACACATAGAGACCGAACTCATCGTCGAACATCACCGCACCGCCCCAGAGCCGGGCCCAACCCAACGCCAGAGCGGTAGGGATACGGGCGGACGGCACTCCCCGCGATGCCCGCGTCATGCGGTGTGAAGACCGGCCTGTTCTCGACACGAGTGGAGCCTAGCGACGGTGGGCGGCCCTCACCCGAGGACCGCCCACCCGCGACACGCTGTTCAGGCCCGTATCGGGACGGCGTCTTCCACCTTGTCGAGCTTCTTCCGCTTGGCGACGGGGATGCTGAGCGTGATTGCGGCCGCGACCAACGCGACCCCACACCCGATGAGCAGCCCTGTCCGGAAGCCTGCTTCGGTCGGGATGCTGTAGCCGCCCGACTGCACGCTCATCTGAGCCAGCACGACACCGACGACGGCGGCCGAGATCGACGTGCCCATCGCGCGCATCAGCGAGTTGACGCTGTTGGCGGATGCCGTTTCGCTCTGAGGGACGGAACTCATGATCAGCGCGGGCATTGCACCGTACGCGAATCCGACGCCGGTACTGCAGATCGCGGCAACGATCATCAGGCCCCACGTCGAGCCCAT
Organism: Rhodococcus artemisiae; assembly: GCF_036327795.1. NCBI lineage: Bacteria > Bacillati > Actinomycetota > Actinomycetes > Mycobacteriales > Nocardiaceae > Rhodococcus > Rhodococcus artemisiae. Next base: position 141,486 of record NZ_JAUTXY010000003.1, on the reverse strand, counting down.
GAGCAACTGCGACGAGCCGTACGCGATCGCGATGATCACGCACCCTACGAACAGGGAGACCTTGGGCCCGCGCGCCGACGACAGCTTGCCGGCGATCGGCGAGACGGCCATCATCATCAAACCGCCGGGCGCCATCCACAGACCCATTGCCAGCATCGATTGGCCGAGTCCGTATCCGGTTTCGGTGGGAAGCTGGAGCAGCTGCGGGATGATCAACGACTGCGCGTACATCCCGAATCCGACCACAAGTGATGCCGCGTTGGTCAGCAAAACTGCGGGCCGGGCCGCGATCCTCAGGTCGACGAGCGGGTCGGTGCGGCGTAGTTCCCACCAACCCCAGGCCACCAGCACGATCGCCGCAAGAGCGAACAGCTCGAGAGTCGTCGAACTCCCCCATCCCCAGTCGGCTCCCTTCGACACCGCGACCAGCAAGGATGTCAGCGCGATACCGAGACCGATGGCGCCCACGATGTCGAAGCGTCCGGGATTCGCCTTGGCCTGACCATCGGGCACCACGTTCCACAGCAGCACGAATACCACCGCACTGAGGACTGCCGTTGCCCAGAACAGCACACGCCAGCTCGTGTTCTCGGCGACAGCAGCAGCAATGGGGAGGCCAAGAGCGCCGCCGATACCCATAGACGCGCTCATCAGAGCGATCGACGAGTGCAGACGCTCGGGCGGGAGAACGTCACGCAGCAGACTGATACCCAGCGGAATCAGGCCGACGCCCAGCCCCTGCAATCCGCGACCGAGAAGCATCGGCAGCAGCGACGACGACAGCGCACACAGCACCGCACCGAGGATCAACGGAATCGTGCAGATCAACAGCATCCGACGCTTGCCGTATGTGTCGCCGAGGCGCCCGATGACCGGCGTCGCGACCGCGCCCGTGAGCAGAGTGACGGTGATCACCCATGATGCATTGGACGCGGTCGTGTCCAACATCATGGGCAGTTGACCGATGAGGGGAACCACGAGCGTCTGAGTGAGAGCGCCGACAATTCCGGTGAACGCGAGCACCCCCACCAACAGCGAGGGACGCACTTCCGGCGCCGCGACAGAACCTTGCATGAAACGAACTCCGTCTTCGAGTAAAGAAAAACCCAAGCCAGCGGGTAATATGTATTGAGCACATGGTATGCATGATGCATATTCGCGGGTCAACACCGAGTTCGCCCATACTGGGAAAACGCGACCTAGGAGTGATGAGACACACAGATGGACAAGCCGACGCACCTGATCGAGTTCGAAATGATGCTCATCGGGCGGCATCTCAACTTCTTCGGCCCCCGCCGGCGAGATGCCGGACGTCTGGACCGCAGTGCGTACACCATGCTCAGTCGCCTCTCAGCCCAGGGACCGATGAGCATCGGCCAGCTGAGCGACGCATTCGGACTCGATTCATCCACGGTCAATCGCCAGACCTCGACACTGTTGAAGACAGGGTTGGCCGAGCGCATCCCCGACCCTGACGGGGGCATCGCACGCAAGTTCCAGATCACCGAGGACGGCGCCCGACGCCTGGACCACGAACGCGCCCGAGCGATCGAGTCGCTCGAGCGCGTTCTGGTCGATTGGGACGCCGACGACGTGGCCGAATTCGCGCGCTATCTCGAACGGTTCAACACCGACATCGAACGCTTGTCCGGCTCGCCGTGGACCCGGCGCGCCGACATCGGGCACCCGAAGAGCTCGTGACTACCCGGCCAGCGCAGCCACGGGCGACACCCGACTCGCCCGCTGCGCCGGCACCAGGGAGGCGACGATGCCTGCCACGCCGCCCGCGACAACGATTCCTGCCAACTGCAGCCAGGGCACAGCGCCGAGACCGACATGGCTCGCACCGATGACCGATGCGGTGCCGAACGTCCCGAGCACCAGACCGAGTGCGACACCCAGGACCGACGCGACTCCCGCGATGATCACTGCCTCACGCACGAGAAGGCTCCGCACTCCTGACCGGGACAGACCCACCGAGCGGAGCATCGCCGTCTCTCGTCGCCGTTCGAGAACCGACAAGGCCGTGGTGTTGCCCACCCCGATGAGCGCGATCACCACGGCGACCGACAGGAGGCCGGCCACGATCAGCAGCATCGTGTCGAGGACGTTCTCGAGTGTCTGCCTCATCTTCACAGCTCCGACGACCTCGCTACCCGGAAACGCTGCCTCCGCCACCCGCGACACCTCGTCGCTGACAGCGACCAGGTCCTCCTCGGACAGATCGTCGTCCAGTTTCAGCCACATCGTTTCAGGCGCTGCCGAATCATCGACTGCACTCAGGTCGCCCATGGAGATCATGTCCGGCGACCCGGCGTCTGCAATGGCGACGGTCAGGTCGTGCATGCCGGTGCCACCGCCGACCTCGACGATCTCGCCGTCGTGCACGCCCAATGTCTCCGCCAGCGACCGCTCGAGCACGATCGTCCCGGCTTCGGGCAGGCGCACTTCGGCGCGGATCGTCGCCGCGGCGGACGCCGGATCGACACCCAGGACAGAAAATTCCGTACCTGCCACCGTGACCGTCGCAGACGCGATCTCGGTGCCCGCGTGAACCCCGTCGATCGCGGTGAAGCGGGCCGAGCCGCCCACGGGAACCGGTTCTGTAGTCGCGCTGACAGCGATATCCACCGGGAAGTTCTGATCGACGACTTCGGGTGCCCCGGCCTTGAGCGTGCCGATGCCCACAACGATCGTCGCCGTCAGCGTCACCCCGATGAACAGGGCCGTCGCAGTCGATGCAGTCCGCCGCGGATTGCGTCGCGCATTTCCGGCCGCGAGGGATGCGATCGGCCCGCCCACCCTGGCGAAGGCGTCCCCGACAGCCCCCACTGCCGCCGGCACGATCCGGCGCGAGGCCAGGACGACACCCACGAACAGCAGCAGACCACCTGGACATGCGATCAGTACGTTGCTCACCCAGGCGCCGATGACCAGTAATGCCGAACCGCCGGCCATCGCCAGCAGCGCACACGCGCGGCGCACCCACGACTCGCCCACCGGCTCGGGCTGAGCTTCGAGCGGATGCATCGCTGCGAGCGCCGATACCCGTGTCGCCGCTCGAGCCGCGCCGTTCGCTGCGACCACCGTGACGACGGTTCCGAGTACGAGTCCGGCGACGATCGTCGTGATCGTCACCGAGACGGAGGTCAGAGGAAGCGGAGCATCCGCCGCGCGGGCACCCGCAACAACACCCGCAGCGAGCACGCACCCGGCGAGCACGCCGAGAACGGCGGAGACGGAGCCGACGATCAGCGCCTCACCTCGCACGCTGCGCCGCACCTGGGAAGCGGTGACACCGACGCATCGCATGAGCGCCAGCTCACGGGTCCGTGCGGCAAGCAGCACCGCGAACGTGTTCGCGATGACGAGTCCTGCCACGACCACCGCGATCGCCGCGAAGCACAGCAGAACGTTGCGCAGCAGGGCGATGTCCCCGACGTGCGCGTCGGACACCGCAGTGGCACGCGCCTCACCCGAGACCACCTCGGTCCCCGGCGCGGCGAGCGCGACCGCGTCGCGCACCGCATCACCGTCGCCCGCGACACGTATCTCCCAGTCCGCAGACTCTCCGGACCACGCCCGTACCTGCGCAGCGTCACCGAAGATCTGGCCCGAATCCATCGCGAGGGGCGAACCGGCCACGTCCACCACACCGACCACAGTCACGGACGCGGGTGCCGTCCCACCCGACAGATCGGCCACCGTGACGGTGTCACCGACCGCGCGCCCCGACGACGAACCCACCGCTATCTCTCCGTCGCCGGCGGGCCATCGGCCATCCGCGAGCCGTTGCCAGCGCATCGACTCGTCGGAAGCGATCGTGGCCGCAGTACCGTACGCGGATGCTCCGTCCGCGTACGCGAGCCGGACGGGACCGGTCACGTCGAGGGTGGCCGCGCGCACACCCGGCGCTGCCCCGACCGCGGACAACGTCCGATCCGGGTCCGTCTCGGGCCCCTCGGGTGTCACCACCGTGGCAATCCCTTCGTACTGCGCCGCAGTCGATTTCGTGATCGACGCATTCACGGTGTCACTGAGCACGAGAGTCAGCACGACGAACGCCACCGCAACGATCACCGCGAGCGCCGTCGCGACGTACCGCCCTCGGTGGGCGCGGGCCTGCGCCAGAACAAGGTGCCTCATCGCGCCGCCACCGCCGCACCGGTCACGTTCAGCGCGCGCATCGTGTCGATGACGGTATCCGTGGTCGGGTGCGCGATCTCACCGGCAGGGCGCCCATCGGCGAGCAGAACCACCCGGTCCGAATACGACGCCGCAACCGGATCGTGCGTCACCATCACCACCGTCTGACCGGTTTCCCGCGCACTCGACCGCAGCATCGACAGCACCTCCGCGCCGGACTGCGAATCGAGATTGCCGGTCGGTTCGTCAGCGAAGATGACGTCGGGTTGCGGCAACAGCGCCCGCGCGACAGCGACCCGCTGCTGCTGACCGCCGGACATCTCGTGTGGCAGATGGTCGAGACGAGCGCTCAGACCGAGGCGGCCGGTCACCTCGTCGAACCACTCCTGCGACGGTCGCGTACCGGCGAGGCGCATCGGCAGCAGCACGTTGTCGCGGGCGGTGAGCACAGGCAGCAGGTTGAACGCCTGGAACACGAAACCTATACGGTCGCGGCGTAATCCGGTCAGCACCGCATCCGAGGCAGCACTGATCTCGACATCCTCTCGGCGACCGTCACCGTGAAGAACCACACGTCCGGAATCGACACCGTCGAGACCGGCGAGGGCATGCATGAGGGTCGATTTACCGGAGCCGGACGGACCCATGATCGCGGTGAAGCGGCCTCGCTCGAATGCTACGGAAACCCCGTCGAGGGCCCGCACCTCGGCATCACCGCGTCCATAGACACGGACCACGTCGTGAGCGGAACAAGCCGGAACGAATGTGCTTCTCGAAGTCATACATCGACGGTAGGAACGATGTGTCGCGAGAACATCGGAGCGCAGCTCCATCTTGCCCCACGCCGCCCTCGCACCCTGGTAGTACCGACCTACGACGCGGGTCCGACCACGGTCCTACTCACCTGCTCCGAGCAACTCGTCGGGCCGCACGAGACCGGCCCGGAATGCGAACAGCACCGCCTGGACCCGATCGCGTGAACCGGTCTTCGCCAGAACCCTACCCACGTGGGTCTTCACGGTTCCCGCCGACAGCACGAACCGATCAGCGATCTCGGTGTTGGTCAGCCCGTGAGCCATCGCGACGAGAACCTCGAGTTCACGAGGCGTGAGGTCATCCGGAACCGACGCTGCTGCAGCAGAACTCGATTTCCCCTCCCCCAACAGCGGTGTGACGTGCTGAAGCAGACGACGTGTCGCGCGCGGCGCCATGACAGCATCGCCCCGGTGCACGGTCCGCACTGCATCGAGCAGGTCCTCCGGAAGGGCGTCCTTGAGGAGGAAACCGCTCGCGCCGGCAGCGATGGCCTGAACGACGTAGTCGTCGTTGTCGAACGTGGTGAGCACCACAACTTTCGGGGCATCCGGAGCGCGCAGGAGGGTGCGGGTCGCGGAGATCCCGTCGAGCCGCGGCATCTGGACGTCCATCAGGACCACGTCGGTGCGCACCCGACCGAGTTCGACGACCGCAGCCTCGCCGTCGGAGGCCTCGGCGACAACCTCGATGTCGGGTTGCGACTCGAGCACCATACGGAAGCCCGCGCGCACGAGCTGCTGATCGTCGACGAGTGCGACGCGGATGGGTTCGGCGAATTCGATCACGACGGCCAGCCTATGCCGGGACCTCGGCACGGACCCGATAGCCACCGCCGTCCCGTGGCCCGGTGATCGAGCGACCACCGTGCAGCCGAGCACGCTCTTCGATACCGGTCAGACCCTGTCCCCCCGGCCGTGCTTCCACGAGCGCAGCGGCGCCGCGACCGTCGTCGACGATCTCGACGACGAGCGTGTCGGTGCGCCAGTCGAGGGTCACTTCGGTGTGCGCGCGAGGTCCAGCGTGTTTGAGGACGTTGGTGAGAGATTCCTGCACGATCCGGTAGACGGACAGGCCCAGGCCGTCCGAGACATCACGGATCTCCCCTGTCACAGCGAGCGTCACTTCCAGGCCGCTCGTACGTATCTGCTCGACGAGCGTGGGGATGTCGCCGATACCCGGTGTCGTGGTGAATTCACGCGGAGTCTCCTCTCGCAGTACCGACAGCAGCGATCGCATGTCGGTCAGCGCCCGTCGACCCGTTTCGGAGATCGTGGTGAGTGCGGTGGCTGCCGCTTCCGGGTCGGCGGACGCCGCGTACCGGCCACCGTCGGCCTGGGCGATGATCGCGGTGAGCGAATGCGCGACGATGTCGTGCATCTCCCGCGCGATACGCGTCCGTTCCTGGGTCGCGGCGAGTTCGGCCTCTTTGAGACGTTCGACCTCGAGCAATCGGTTGCGTTCGGTGAGGGCTTCCATCTCCCGCACCCGCAGACCCCGGAGACGACCGAACGCCCATATCCCGCCTACGAACAGCGCCACCATCGTCGCCGACGCCACCGTGTCGAAGAGGGTGCGCCCTTCGTACTGCCCGAAGAACCGGATCCCTGCCAGCGCGCCCCCGGTCACCGCTGCCACCAGGGCGATGTTGGCCCACAAGCGCGGGGCATACGCAGCGAGCGCATACACCGCCATGGGTACCGCGACCGGTGCCACCGGCGACATGTCCGAGGACACCGCGAGGTGACCGAACGCCGCAGCGGCGACGACCGCGCCCGCGAGCACCGGGCGGGTACGGCGCCAGGCGAGAGGCACACTCAGCGCGAGGACGAGTGCCGCATCACTCCACTCCAGATCCGAGGTCGCCACGACGAGCAATCCGAACGCCGTGACCATGCCCGCGATGACCGAGTCGACGACGAGCACGCGGCCACGACTCCACCGTTGCCAACGTTCGATCATCGAGGTGGTCTGCACGGGTCACACCGTCAGCCGAGCAGCTTCTGCCGCAACGCCTCGTCCTTGTCGAGCACCATGCTCTCGAGTCCGGCCTGGAACTGCTCCATGCGTTCACGCAGCGCCGCGTCGGCAGTCCCGAGAATGCGGGCCGCGAGCAGTCCGGCGTTACGTGCCCCGCCGATCGACACGGTGGCCACGGGGACACCAGCAGGCATCTGCACGATCGACAGCAGCGAGTCCATCCCGTCGAGGTACTTCAACGGAACCGGAACTCCGATCACCGGCAGGGGGGTCGCGGACGCCACCATCCCGGGCAGGTGGGCTGCACCGCCGGCGCCGGCGATGATGACCTCGATCCCGCGACCGGCGGCGTCCTTCGCATAATCGAGCATGCGCTGGGGGGTGCGGTGGGCGGAGACGACACCGACCTCGAATCGGATACCGAACTCGGCGAGCGCCTCGGCCGCGGCTTCCATCGTGGGCCAATCCGAATCGCTGCCCATGATCAGGCCGACCTGTGCGCCCTGCGTCATGGCGGTTCCCCGTGTCGTGTCTGTCACTCTGACTCTCCCGTGTGTTCGTTCCAGCCGTCGGTCCACTCTGCGTGCGAAAGCCAGTGCGCGGCGCGCTCTGCGCGTTCCCGGACGGCAGCGACGTACTCCCCGTCCTCGAGCGAGCCGGACGGTGCGCCGAGCAGGTTGACGTGCCCGATCTTGCGGGCCTTGCGTTCACCCTTGCCGTAGAGGTGTACGCGCACATCGGGCATCCGCGCGAACAGATGATGAAGACGCTCGTCCATGCTCATTGCCGGCGCTTCCGGGGCACCGAGAACGTTCGCCATCACGACGACAGGCGCGAGGGGCGTCGTGTCGCCGAGCGGGTAGTCGAGTACCGCGCGCAGGTGCTGCTCGAACTGGCCCGTACGCGCACCGTCCATCCCCCAGTGGCCGGAGTTGTGGGGGCGCATCGCGAGTTCGTTGACGATGAGCTCGCCGGCCTGCGTCTCGAACAGTTCGACGGCCATCACACCCACCACGCCGAGTTCGCCCGCGATCCGCAACGCAAGCTGTTCGGCCGCGGCCGCGACGTCCGCAGGCAGGTTCGGTGCCGGTGCGATCACGACGGAGCACTGGCCGTCTCGTTGCACCGTCTCCACGACGGGCCAGCTTGCACCCTGCCCGAACGGCGAGCGGGCGACCATTGCCGACAGTTCCCGACGCCATGCAACCTTCTCCTCCGCGAGCAGCGGCACACCGCGGTCGAGTTGCTCCGCGACGATCCGCTCGAGTTCGGCCTCGTCGTCGACGATCCACACCCCGCGGCCGTCGTACCCGCCGCGGGCAGCCTTGAGCACGAACGGCCATCCGAGGTGTTCCCGAGCCGAGGCGAGGTCGCCGGTCGAGGTGATCTCGGCGAACTTCGGCATGGGCGCACCGAACGCGCCGAGCCGCTTGCGCATCGCGATCTTGTCCTGCGCGAAGATCAGCGCCTGCGGCGGAGGCAGTACGGCAACGCCCTCGCTCTGCAGAACTTCGAGGTGTTCGGTCGGAACGCCCTCGTGGTCGAAGGTCAGCGCGTGGGCACCGGTGGCGGCGCGCCGCAGCGCGTCGAGATCGTCGTGGCTGCCGAATACGACGTCGGGGCTCACCTGAGCGGCCGGTTCGTCCTCACTGCCCGCGAGTACACGCAGCGTCTGGCCGAGCGCGATCGCAGCCTGATGTGTCATCCGCGCGAGCTGGCCACCGCCGATCATCGTCACGACGGGCATCCCGGCCGTCAGGGCGCGGGGGGAATCGGGTCTGGGGAGAGAGTCAGGTCTTCCGGTCACAGCTGACAATGGTGTCACAGCGCGGCGAGCTGCCACGTGACCCGGCGCCCATCGCCTTCGCGTGGCGATCCGGTGAACATTTCGGGACTGGCATTCCGATTCGTCACTTTCCTGTGGTAAGCCTGAAAATTTTCGCTGTGGTTCGTAGAAACCGCTCCGCGTTTCGTAGACTCGGCCGAGTGTCCGTCGTCGATGATGCTCTGAGCCGCTTTCCCGCACCACTACGAGAGCTGATGCTGCGTCACCGCGAACTCATCAAGTTCGCGATCGTCGGAGGCACCACGTTCCTGATCGACTCCGGGATCTTCTACACCTTGAAGCTGACGGTCCTCTCGGAGAAGCCTGTCACCGCGAAGATCATCGCCGGTGTCGTTGCGGTGATCTGCTCGTACATCCTCAACCGCGAATGGTCGTTCCGGAACCGTGGCGGGCGGGAACGCGCGCACGAAGCGTTCCTGTTCTTCTTCGTCAGCGGCATCGGAGTCGTGCTCAGCTTCATTCCGTTGTGGATCTCGAGCTACGTGTTCAACCTGCGTGTGCCCGAGGTCAGCCTTTCCGTCGAGAACATCGCCGACTTCGTCAGCGCGTACGTCATCGGAAACCTGCTGCAGATGTTCTTCCGCTTCTACTGTTTCAAGCGGTTCGTGTTCCCCGACGAAACCATGCCGGACGTGCACACAGTGGAGGAACTGGACAGGCCCGACCTCGACCGGACCTGACGACACGGCCTCATCTCGGTTCCCGGACTCCGCCGGGGGGTACCGATGTCCAGTCGCGGGCCCCACCGAGGAACATCGCGAACAACGCGGGTCTGCGCCGCTGCAGTTCGAGGCGCCCACCGTCCGCTTCCGCGAGTGCGCGAGCGAGGGCGAGACCGACACCGGTGGATCCGCCACCGGAGAAGCCTCGTTCGAAGATGTGCGGCACGAGGTCGTCGCTGACGCCTTCCCCTTCGTCACTGACTTCGACACACACTGTCGAGTCTCCCCGCATCGCGACCTCCCGAACGGCGACGGTGCAGGTTCCTCCTCCGTGAGCGAACGCGTTGTCGACGAGAACCGCTACTGCTTCACGGAGGCGCGAGGCGGTCACGGACGATCGCAGGGCCGGGTCACCTCGAAGCAGCAGTTCGCGACCCGCATCCTGATAGGGACCTCGCCAGTCCGCGATCACCCCTGCCAGTTCCCCCACCACGGACACCTCGGTGCGAAGTTCGGCGCCGCTGTTCCGCGACTGACGAACCAGCCCGTCGATGGCGACGGTGAGGCGATCGACCTGGGCCATCGCGGCTTCTGCCTCCTCGACCACCGTCGGGTCGTCGTGTGTGGAGAGTTCGTCGAGCCGTAATCTGATCGCCGTCATCCGGGAGCGGAGTTGATGGGACACGTCGCCGACGAGCGCGTGCTCACGTTGCAGCCGACCCGAGATCTCCACCGCCGCGGAGTCGAGGACGTCCGACACCCGGTCCAGTTCGACGATGGAATGACGCTGTGGCACCGGTTTGAAGTCGCCCTCGGCGAGCCTGGCGGCACGCGCAGCGACGTCGCGCAGCGGGAAGGCCAACCGCCGGGCGGTGGCTACCGCAACCAGTGCACCCACCGCGACGGACAGCAGTACGAGGAACCCGACCGCGGCGAGCACCTGCCGTTGCAGCGTGCGCATGCCCTCGGAGGGCGCCTCGACCCGCAGCGACCCCGAGGTACCCATAGACAAGGATTCGACGAGTGGGTTCGCCGGGGTGACGTCGCCGATGTCGAGGCGCGCCGCCTCGTTCTCGGGAGTGGGATACACGACGACCACCCGCCCACCGTCGGGTACGAGCAGGCGCAGCGAACTGGTATCGAGTCCGCCGACCACGAGGCCGTCGGTGCCTTCCTGCGCGATGATCTCGTCGGACATCCGTTCGAGCCGATCCCGAAGGTCTCGGCGTGTGGTGTCCTCCACGAACAAGTAGGCGGTGAAGGCGAGGGGAAGCCCGAGCAGAAGAGCTACGAGCAGCACCGCGGCCAGGACGGCGTTGAGGATGCGCCTGCGCACCGTCGCGCCCCCTCTAGTCGGTGTTCAGCCGGAAACCGACCCCGCGCACGGTTGCGATGCGTCGTTCCCCCGCGGGCCCCTCGTCGCCGATCTTCCGGCGCAGCCAGGACATGTGCATGTCGAGGGTTTTCGAACCTCGGAGGTCGGCGTCGCCCCACACTTCGTCGAGGATCGCGTCGCGTGAGACGACCTGACCGGCGTGGTCGAGCAGAACGCGCAGGAGTTCGTACTCCTTGTTGGCGAGGGTGACCTCGGCGCCGTCGACGAGAACCCGCCGGGCCGCGTGTTCGAGGCGGATGCCGGAGACCTCGACGACCTCGTCCGCGTCTCCGCCGCCGCGGCGGCGCAGCAGCGCCCGTACCCGCGCCATCAGTTCGGCGAGCCGGAAGGGCTTTCCGACGTAGTCGTCGGCGCCGGCGTCGAGACCCACCACGAAATCGACCTCGTCGGTGCGGGCGGTGAGCATCAGTACTGCCAGGTCGGAACGGTTCGCTCTGATCTGACGGCATACTTCGAGGCCGTCCATACCCGGCAGCCCGAGGTCGAGGATCAACAACTCGTAGTTTCCGGAGAGCGCTTGTTCGAGCGCTCTCGGACCGGCGGCCTCGATGGTCACCTCGTAGCCCTCACGCCCGAGTGCGCGGGACAGGGGCGCCGCGATGGCTTCGTCGTCTTCCGCTAGCAGAACGGCAGTCACCCGCTCAGCCTACGGACAGTGCGGTGGGAAACCGGATCACCACGCCAGTCACCACGCCTTCCGGTGTCTCTCGCCTTCACCCGATCGTGGCGCCGCGGACCGGTCGGTGTACGAGTCGTCCTGCACATCGAATGCAGTCCGGTACAGCAACGTGTGGACCTTCTGGACATCGGGAATGTCGTCGAACTCGAGTGGGTCGTCGGCCGCGGAAACCACGACGAGCGTGCCTGTGCGCAGGAGTCGGTCGACCAACCCGTGCCGGAACTGCACGTTGCTGATCCGACCCATAGGAATATCGATACCGGAATGGGTGATGACGCCCTGGCGCACGAGTACCCGCCGATCTGTGACGATGAAATGCGTCGTCAGCCACCTGATCAACGGGGCGAGACACCGCCACCCCATGAGGACGGCCCACAACAGCAGGACCGCGATCACCAGGAAGGTGGACGCCCCACCGTCGAGGCGGGTCTGCGCGAGCCCCACGAGGAACCCGGCGACAGCCGTGGCCAGCAGGAAGACGATGACCGGAACGATCAGCATCTTCGCGTGTGGATGCCGGTGGAGCAGCAGGTTCTCATCCGGTGCGAGGGCATCCTCCGGGTATCCCATGGGCACCACGATTGCACATCGGTCTACACCGGCCGCAGGTGCGTGATGTCGCCGGCAGCGACCGCGACGGGTTCGCCGTCGCCGTCCGGCGCGATGACGATGCGGCCCTGCTCGTCGATGTTCACGGCGACCCCGTGCAGTTCCGTGTCGCCGGGCAGGATCGCGCGCACCCGCCTGCCTATGGTGCTGCACCGGTCCCGGTACGCGTCGGCAGCGGCGGTCGGATCCCAGCCGTGCCGTTCCCACTGCCGGATGCGCTCACCGAACGAGGTCAGCAACACCTCTGCCAGCCTCGTGCGATCGAGTTCGCGGGCACCGGCGAGCATCAGTGACGTCGCTGTGGGCACCGGCAGTTCGTCCTCGGTGAGGGTGACATTGAGCCCGACACCGACGACAACTGTGGGAACCGGGGCTGTCGACGCGACCTCGACCAGGATGCCGGCGAGTTTACGGCCGTCGACGAGGACGTCGTTGGGCCATTTGAGCTCGGCCGGAACGCCTGTGACCTCGTGGATGGCGTCGACCGTCGCGATGCCCGTGAGCAGCGGAAGCCAACCGAGATCGGGAAGGGCGACGCCGGGCAGCTTCAGCAGCACCGAGACGATCACCTGCGCCCCGGGAATTCCGTTCCAGGCGCGTGAGTGCCGTCCGCGTCCGCCGCTCTGGAACTCGGCGAGCAGGACACGGCGGTCGCCGGACGCGGCCTCGGCGAGCAGGTCGGCGTTCGTCGACCCCGTCTCCTCGACGACGTCGAGGCGTTCGTAGAACCCTGCACTGCCCCCGGCACCGTCGACCAGCACTTTCCGCAAACGCGACACGTCGAGCGGCGATCGCGTATCGGGGTCGTTCGGCAATTCGGGGTTACTCGGCATGGGTCCACCCTAAAGTGGGCGAAAATGGGTACTGGCCGGTAGCTTCAGTTCAATCATTCAACGCACACGGACCTCCGTGCGGCGGTGCAGATTGACGATCGCTAAGCTGACTGCCCATGACCACTGTCCAGGAGCCGTCCGCGCCCGAGGCGGCGAGTACGCCCGATATCCACACCACCGCCGGCAAGCTGGCAGACCTGCGCGAACGCCAGGCCAAGTCTCAGGCTCCGGTCGGTGAAGCAGCCATCGAGAAGGTCCACGCCAAGGGCAAGATGACCGCCCGCGAGCGCATCACCGCGCTCCTCGACGAAGGCTCGTTCGTCGAGATCGATGCGCTCGCCCGCCACCGCAGCACCAACTTCGGCCTCGCCGACAACCGTCCCATCGGCGACGGCGTCGTCACCGGCTACGGCACGGTCGACGGCCGCGACGTCTGTGTGTTCTCCCAGGACGCGACCGTCTTCGGCGGCAGTCTCGGTGAGGTCTACGGCGAGAAGATCGTCAAGGTCATGGACCTGGCGCTTCGCACCGGCCGACCGCTGATCGGCATCAACGAAGGCGCCGGCGCTCGCATCCAGGAAGGCGTCGTCTCTCTCGGCCTCTACGGCGAGATCTTCCACCGCAACGTGCAGGCCTCCGGCGTGATCCCCCAGATCTCGCTGATCATGGGCCCCGCTGCCGGTGGGCACGTCTACTCCCCCGCCTTGACCGACTTCGTGGTGATGGTCGACCAGACCAGCCAGATGTTCGTCACCGGCCCCGACGTCATCAAGACCGTCACCGGCGAAGACGTCACCATGGAAGACCTCGGTGGCGCCCACACCCACATGGTCAAGTCGGGTGTCGCCCATTATGTCGGCAGCGACGAGCAGGACGCCCTCGACTACGTCAAGGATCTGCTCTCCTACCTGCCGTCGAACAACCAGGCCGCGGCGCCGCGCATGGCCCCGACAGATCCGATCGCCGGCTCCATCGAGGACTCGCTCACCGACGAGGATCTCGAACTCGACACGATCATCCCGGATTCCGCGAACCAGCCGTACGACATGCACGAGGTCATCCGCCGCCTCCTCGACGACGACGAGTTCCTCGAGGTTCAGGCCGAACGCGCCCAGAACGTCATCGTGGGCTTCGGTCGCGTCGACGGCCGCAGCGTCGGCATCGTCGCCAACCAGCCGACGCAGTTCGCCGGCTGCCTCGACATCGACGCCTCCGAGAAGGCCGCCCGCTTCGTACGCACCTGCGACGCATTCAACGTCCCGATCATCACGCTGGTCGACGTCCCCGGCTTCCTGCCCGGCACCGAGCAGGAGTACAACGGCATCATCCGCCGCGGCGCGAAGCTTCTCTACGCGTACGGCGAGGCGACTGTCGGCAAGATCACTGTCATCACCCGCAAGGCCTACGGCGGCGCGTACGACGTGATGGGCTCGAAGCACATGGGTGCCGACGTCAACCTCGCGTGGCCGACCGCGCAGATCGCCGTCATGGGCGCCTCGGGTGCCGTCGGGTTCGTCTACCGCGGCAAGCTCAAGGACGCCGCCGCGAACGGTGAGGACGTCGACGCACTGCGCCTCGAGCTGCAGAACGAGTACGAGGACACCCTCGTGAACCCGTACGTCGCGGCAGAGCGCGGCTACGTCGACGCGGTCATCCCGCCGTCGCACACCCGCGGCCAGATCGTGTCCGCACTGCGACTGCTCGAACGCAAGATGGTCTCGCTCCCGCCGAAGAAGCATGGGAACATTCCGCTGTGACCGCGCTGACCGAGGAAGAAATCATCACTGACGCAGAGCTGACCGCCGTGACCGACGGTGCCCTCGCGGGCACCGACACCCCGGCGACCGCGAACGCAGCGCCTGCAGCGGATTCCGACGAACCCGCCATCCGGATCGTGAAGGGCAACCCGACCGACGCCGATGTCGCAGCGTTGGTCACGGTGCTCGCGGCTGCCGCCGCGGGCGGCGCGCCCGAGAGCGACGGCAAGCCGCCGGAAACGTGGGGCGACCCCACTCGGATGCACCGCCAGTGGGCTCCGTTCTCGCCGTACTCGTATCCCAACCGCGGCTGATCGATGCCCCGTCTGGTCCTCGCCTCGGCGTCGCCGGCACGGTTGTCCGTGCTGCGCGGCGCCGGGGTCGAGCCGCTCGTACAGGTGTCGGAAGTCGACGAGGACGCGATCATCGCAGAACTCGGCCCGGACGCGGCACCGGAAGTCGTGGTCACCACGTTGGCCCGAGCCAAGGCCGCGGACGTTGTGCACACACTGACCGCAGAAGGCCACGTCCTCGAAGGCCACGACGATCTCGTCGTGATCGGCTGCGATTCGATGCTGCTGTTCGACGGGAAACTTCAGGGCAAACCCGGCACCGTCGAGGTGGCCCGAGCCCGGTGGAAGCGAATGTCCGGCCACAGCGCGGAGTTGCTGACCGGCCACAGCGTTCTGCGTGCACGCGGCGGGCAGATCGTCGCGCAGGCCGACGACCATTCCGGCACGACGGTGCGTTTCGGCACCCCGTCCGATGCCGACCTCGAGTCCTACCTCGCGACCGGTGAGGCACTGCAGGTCGCCGGAGCGTTCACACTCGACGGCCTCGGCGGCTGGTTCATCGACGGTATCGAGGGCGATCCGTCGTCCGTGATCGGGATCGGTCTGCCGCTCGTCCGTAGACTCCTCGCCGACGTGGGAATCTCCGTCGCCGACCTCTGGTCCTCGAACCCCTCAGCACATGAGTGACCTCGGCGCGTCCGAAGCAAGCTTCGAGCGCCTCCGACAGGAACCGTTCTTCGAGGTGGTCGTCGACCTGGTCGCGGGCTACCTCGCCACCGCATTCGACGATCCGGAATCGGTCGCGGGCGAGAAGTGGACGTTGAGTTGTCTCCCGACGACCAACGAGAAGGCCGGGATGACCCGCCTTTTCTCACTCGACGTCGGGCCGCTCGAGGTCCTCTATGTCGACCGATACACCGAGAACGGCGAGACGGTCGACTACCGCACGGTGATGGTCACCTCGATCTCCGCTCTGGTGCGGCAGCTCGGATGTCCGCTCGACGAACTTCTCCTGCGCTACCCGCTGCTGCGTTTCCGCCCGGTCGAGGATGCATCCGCGGGAGGCGACGCCGTGGCGATCGACTGGTTCCTCTCCGACGAGGGCGCCGACGACCAGTTCTTCATGTTGCCACTCGACGAGTCCACCATCGGGCCTCTGGCAGCACTACTGGCCGATAATGCCGGCGGCCCGAGCTCCCGTCCCCACAATCGGTGGTTCGCGCAGTATGTGCTCGACGCGCTGGAAGACGATGACTGAGATCCCTGCGATCGAGTGCTCTTCCTCGTGGAGGTGAAGTCGGCCGCTGACCGCGGTTCACACCCCTGTCGTCGAGCGACGCAACGCCGTGACCATCGCGTCCGCCTTCGACTTCGCGCGGTCGGCGTCGACGCCGGTGAACAGTTCGTCGACCGACTCGTGCCACAGCTCGCGCCAGCGCTCGAATCGCTCGGGGGTCAGCCCGTATTTCCCGTGTAACGCGCGGTGAACGGGTGTGAACGAGCCCTCGTAGCGTGTCGTGCGGAAGAGAACCTGTTCCCAGAAATCGCCCACGACCACGAGGTGTTCGTCGAGTCCCACGATCGCGAGCACCTCGAAGACCGGGGCCAGCAGAGGGTCCGCCATGGCCTGGTCGTAGAAGAGCTCGACCAACCCGTCGATGTCGGCACGCGACGAGAGTTCGGTGCGGCGGGGTCGACTGGAGGTCACACCCACCGAAGGTACCGCCTAGAATCGACGACGCACCTGCCACCACTGCCTCAGGAGCCCCTGTGCCCGTCGCGCCCGACCCCACCACCTCCTTCGCTGCCTATGCAGACCCCGGCCGCCTCGTGTCCTCCGAGTGGCTGTCCGCTCATCTGGGCCACCCCGAGGTCAAGGTCGTCGAATCCGACGAGGACGTGCTCCTCTACGACGTCGGACACATCCCCGGTGCAGTGAAGATCGACTGGCATCTCGATCTCAACGACCCGGTCACCCGCGATTACATCGACGGCACTGCGTTCGCCGCGCTCATGGATCGCAAAGGAATCCGGCGCACCGACACCGTCGTGATCTACGGCGACAAGTCCAACTGGTGGGCCGCGTACGCACTGTGGGTGTTCACGCTCTTCGGTCACGAGGACGTCCGCTTGCTCGACGGCGGCCGCGACGCGTGGATCTCCGAGAATCGCGACACCACCCTCGACATTCCCGTCACCACGACGAGCGGCTACCCCGTCGTCGAGCGCAACGACGCGCCCATCCGGGCCTTCAAGGGTGAGGTGCTCGAACACCTGGGCAAGGGCCCGCTGGTGGATGTCCGGTCTCCGCAGGAGTACACCGGCGAACGTACCCACATGCCCGACTACCCGGAGGAAGGCGCGCTGCGCGGCGGCCACATCCCCACCGCGGTGTCGATCCCGTGGGCGAAGGCCGCGGCACCGGATGGCCGATTCCGTTCACGCGCCGAGCTCGACGAGATCTATGCGGGTATCGGCAAGGACGACGATGTCGTCGCGTACTGCCGCATCGGTGAGCGGTCGAGCCACACCTGGTTCGTGCTGACTCATCTCCTCGGATACCCGAACGTGCGGAACTACGACGGCTCGTGGACCGAGTGGGGCAACGCCGTGCGCGTCCCGATCGCCAAGGGCGAGGAGCCGGGAAACGTTCCCGCGTCATGAGCATTCCCGCACCGCTCGCCGAGATCGTCGACGACTTCGCCGCCGTCGAGGGCCAGGACAAACTCCAGTTGCTCCTCGAGTTCAGCCGCGAACTGCCACCGCTGCCATCAGAACTCGAGGAAGCGGCGATGGAGCCTGTCCCGGAATGTCAGTCGCCCCTGTTCCTTTCCGTCGACGCCGCCGACCGCGCGCACGTGAAACTGTATTTCAGTGCGCCCGCAGAGGCACCCACCACGCGTGGTTTCGCGTCGATCCTGCATCAGGGTCTCGACGGGCTCAGCGCACAGGAGATCCTCGACGTTCCCGACGACTTCTACTCGGATCTCGGTCTCGCCGACGCCGTCAGCCCGCTGCGACTGCGCGGCATGAGCGCGATGCTGGCGCGCATCAAACGGCATCTGCGAGCCTGACGGATCCATGGAGTTCACGGAACTCACCGACTACTCGATCCCGGCGGGGACCTTGACCGAGTGGTTGCCCTGCGCCGAGGAAGACGCGTGGCGCCAGGACCCGCGCCCTGCGTCGTACATCCACGAGGCGCACCTTCGCCGGTCCGCAGACCCGCGGTCCGGCGAAGGCCGGGAATCGTGGCTGGGTACCGCATTCGAGATCGCCGGTCCGATCGACACCGAAGTATTCGGTCGTGCTCTCCAACGGTGGATCGACCGTCACGAGCCCCTGCGCAGTCAGGCGGTGTTCACGTCGAAGGGCAATCCGGCGAGCGCCCTGATCCGCCGGACGGCCCCACCCGGCAAAGTGGCGGTGCGGCGTGTCCAACATGATCCGGCCGATTCCGCCACCATCCGGACGCAGCTCCACTTGTTGTTCGACGACTACACGACGCCGCAGCTGTGGCCCGCGTATGTCTTCGCGACGCTGGCCCACGACTCCGCCGATCCGGACGAGGAATCAGGTGGGTCGGGCGCCTTCACCGTGTTCTTCGGAGCCGATCACTCGATCATCGACGGCTACTCCATCGTGCTGGTCGCGCATGAGATCACGGCGCTGTACGAGGAGGAGCGGACCGGCCGACCGGCCGATCTGTTCCCCGTCGGCAGTTACATCGATTTCGGGGCGTCCGAGCGCGCCGACGTCCACGACATCGACGCCGACCACGAGGCGGTGCGGATCTGGCGCGAGACGCTGCGTGAGAGCGACGGAGCGATGCCCGGGTTCCCGCTGCCGATCGGGCGCCGCACCACCCGGACGACGCCCCAGAAACGCCTGTCCGAGCGCTGGTTCGACAGCGAGGACGCAACCCGGTTCTCCGAACGTTGCCGAGATGCCGACGTCGGATTCTTCGCGGGTGTGCTCGCGTGCTTCGGCCAGGCCACGACAGACCTCACCGGCGCCGATCGCTTCCGCACCGTCGTTCCGTCGCACACCCGTACCGGGCCGATGTGGGCCGGGTCCCTGGGCTGGTTCGTCGGGTTGCGTCCGATCGATCTCGACCTCGACGGCTCCGCCGGTTTCGTCTCCCTCGCGGGCCGCGCGGCACAGGAGCTGCGTCGTACCCGGGCGAGCGCGCGCATTCCTTTCGACAGGGTCGGTGAGTTGCTCGGCGTGCCGATCCGCCCTCGATTCCTCGTGTCGTACATGGACGTCCGGTTCGTGCCCATGGCCGCGCAATGGCCGGAAGCGAATGCGCGTGCGCTGCGGAGTCGCAGTTACACCCACGACGTCTACGTCTGGATCAACCGGACACCGGAAGGCATCAATGTCTCGGCCCGATTCCCCGACAATCCCGAGGCCGCGGCGAACGTTCCGGAATTCCTGGATCGGGTACGCGACCTGATGCGACGGCTGAACACATCCGGGCCGTGGGCGCCCGACCTGGAGAACCACGAGCTCCCGGCTACCGGTCGGTAGCATTGAGGGTTCGATCGCGCACCGTAGTGTGTAGAGGCCATCCGGTTACATCGTCTATCCGATTGGCGCTTACACTGCCGACGACGGAAATAACCTAACGATCGATCAACAGGAGGCTCCGTGCCCAGTCATGCCAGCGCGCAGATCTCGAAGGTGCTCGTCGCGAACCGCGGCGAGATCGCTGTGCGGGTCATCCGAGCCGCCAAGGACGCAGGCTACGGAAGTGTCGCGGTCTACGCCGAACCCGACGCGGACGCACAGTTCGTGAAGCTCGCAGACGAGGCGTTCGCCCTCGGTGGCCAGACCTCGGCCGAGTCCTACCTGGTGTTCGACAAGATCCTCGACGCCGCGGCCAAGTCCGGCGCCGACGCGATCCACCCCGGCTACGGCTTCCTCTCCGAGAACGCCGACTTCGCGCAGGCAGTCATCGACGCGGGCCTGATCTGGATCGGCCCCTCGCCGCAGTCCATCCGCGACCTCGGAGACAAGGTCACCGCGCGCCACATCGCCGAGCGCGCCAATGCTCCGATGGCCGCCGGCACCAAGGACCCGGTCAAGAACGCCGACGAGGTCGTCGAATTCGCCAAGCAATACGGCGTGCCCGTGGCCATCAAAGCGGCTTTCGGCGGTGGCGGTCGCGGCATGAAGGTCGCGCAGACGATCGAGGAGATCCCCGAGCTGTTCGAGTCCGCCACCCGTGAGGCCATCGCAGCCTTCGGTCGCGGAGAGTGCTTCGTCGAGCAGTACCTCGACAAGGCGCGCCACGTCGAGGCCCAGGTCATCGCCGACCAGCACGGCAACGTCATCGTCGCCGGCACGCGCGACTGCTCGCTGCAGCGTCGGTTCCAGAAGCTCGTCGAAGAGGCTCCCGCGCCCTTCCTGACGGACGATCAGCGCGGACGTATCCATGCGTCCGCCAAGGCCATCTGCAAGGAAGCCGGCTACTACGGCGCCGGCACGGTCGAGTACCTGGTCCAGGGCGACACGGTCTCGTTCCTCGAGGTCAACACCCGCCTGCAGGTCGAGCACCCGGTCACCGAGGAGACCGCCGGCATCGACCTCGTTCGCCAGCAGTTCCGCATCGCCAACGGCGAGAAGCTCGAGCTCACCGAGGATCCGGCACCGCGTGGCCACTCCTTCGAGTTCCGCATCAACGGCGAGGACGCCGGCCGTGGCTTCATGCCCGCCCCCGGCCCCATCGCCGTCTACAAGGAGCCCACGGGCCCCGGCGTGCGCGTCGACTCGGGTGTCGTCCAGGGCGACGTCATCGGCGGCCAGTTCGACTCGATGCTCGCCAAGCTGATCGTCACCGGCGAAAACCGTGAGCAGGCGCTGCAGCGCGCCGCCCGCGCCCTCGCCGAGTTCGAGGTCGACGGCCTCGCCACGGTCATCCCGTTCCACCGCCACATCGTCGAGAACCCGGCGTTCATCGGTGACGGCGAGAAATTCGACGTCTACACCAAGTGGATCGAGAACGAGTGGGACAACACCATCGAGCCGTTCACCGGCGGAGGTGCAGCCGATGACGAGGACGAGGCCCTGCCGCGTCAGAATGTGGTCGTCGAGGTCGGCGGTCGCCGCGTCGAGGTGTCGCTGCCCGGTCAGTTCTCGCTCAGCGGCAACGGCGGCGCCGCAGGCGCGATCCGCAAGAAGCCGAAGGCGCGCAAGCGCGGCGGCGCCGGTGGCGGCAAGGCGTCGGGTGATGCCGTGACCGCTCCGATGCAGGGCACCGTCGTCAAGGTCGCGGTGGCCGAGGGCCAGGAAGTCGCCGAGGGCGACCTCATCGCAGTGCTCGAGGCCATGAAGATGGAGAACCCGGTCACCGCGCACAAGGCCGGTGTCGTCACCGGTCTGTCGGTGGAGCCGGGCGCAGCCATCACCCAGGGAACGGTCCTCGCCGAACTCAAGTGATGACGCACTGAACTATCACGCGCGCTGAACACCATCGACGGCGCCCGTCCCCTGGAATCCGCCCAGGGGATCGGGCGCCGTCGCTTTCTCCACCTCACAGAAGTTCGGAAGGCATCTGATGGAACCTGTCGAGATCAACGCCGGCAACTGGTACCTCCTCGCGCGTGAGCTCGACGCGTGGGCCGACGACACCGCATACGGCTGGTCGGTGTGTGAGTCGACGACCGCCGACGTGCAGGCCACCATCACGTTGCTGCCCGACGGTGCGTTGAGCGGGACCGCGATCGACGGACACACCGACGCGCTCGACGCTGCCCGCGCCGCAGTCACGAGATTTGCCACGGGAGGGCTGGGGCTGACTGTGCGCGATGCGTGATACGCACCACCTCGCCCGAGTCCTACTACTCTGGGCATATGGCCGAACTGCCCGAAATCCGAATCGGCACCGCAGAGCGCGAAGAAGCGGTCGCGCTGCTCGGTGAGCACTTCTCGGCCGGTCGCCTGTCCCTCGTCGAATTCGACGATCGAGTCGCGCTCGCGACACAGGCCGTCACGCGGGCCGATCTGGTCCCGTTGTTCTCGGACCTGCCGTCTGCACCGTCGTTCCTGTACGAACCCGCAGCAGGAAACGTCGCCACCGACCTGCTGACGCTGGTTCCGTTCGCGCTCGCGGCACTGGTCATCATGGTGGCGGTCCGGCACCCGATCGCAATACTGCTCGGATTCGTGGTCCTGTTCATCGTCGCCAGGCGCGGACTGCGACTGATGCGAGGTACCGGAACCGGGTGACCATCATGCCCTCGTCCCGGCGTCGCGTCCCGCCACGCGGCCGAACGCGAGGGCATCGCCGATGTGGAATCCGCCGTCTTTGCGCCAGCTGTAGGTGGAACTGATCTCGCCCGCAGCGTAGAGCCCCTCGATGACGTCACCCCGAGTGTCGAGAACGCGCGCGCGTCCGTCCCGTCGCGGTCCGCCATTGGTCCACCCCAGCAGCGGGGTGATCTTCAGCGCGTAGAACGGGCCCTGCACGACCGGCCCGAGCGTGCCCGGATCGCGGGCGAAGTGGTCGTCGCGCCCTTCCGCGCACGAGGTGTTGTAGTACTCCACGGTACGCCCGAGTGTGGACGCGTCCATCGCGATCTTCTCGGCCAGTGCCTTGATCGACTCCGCACTCGTGATCCAGCCCTTCTCGACCTCCTCGCTGTTGTCGGCGCTCCAGCGCGAGCCGTTCATGAGGAGATTCCATCCCACCGGCAGGACCTCGGCTGCCGGACTCAACGGACCGGCAGTGCGCATCTGCTCGTCGAAGATCAAGTGGAACGGCCGAAGAGGGAAGAGTTCGTACGATCCTCCACGGAGTGTGTGCCCGTGGCACGGAGGTGCGGTCTCGTCCACGAAACGCCGACCGTCGTCCCCCACCCACAGATAGTTGTGAGCGTTCCACAGTGCGAGGTAATGACCGGTGCCGGCGGTGTCTCGAACTCCGGTGATGGTCATCATGTTTCCCATGTGCCATAGATCGGCGCCCACCGCTTGCGCCATACGGTGGCCGTCGCCGGTCGAAGCGGGCGACCCCCACAGCACATGATCCTCGATTCGTAGATAGTCACGCACCATCGACGTGTCGGCCTGGAAACCACCGGTCGCGAGGACGACGCCGCCACGCGCACCGATACGTTGCGAACCGCTCACGCCGTCCACCTCGACGCCCACGACACTGCCACTCTCGACGATCAACCGCGTGGCCGGTGTGTCGAATCGGATCTCGATGCCGCGTTCGACCAACGCCGAGATCAGGAAGGCGTGCAGCAGACCGTTGCCCATGCGTCCTTCGATGGTGTCCATGCCTGCATACGAGTCGCTGCCCTCAACGGACAGATACTCGGGGTCGGTGTGGTAGTCGCCACTCATCGCGACGTCGGCGCCGAGTTCCTTCAACCACGTCGAGATTTCGGCCGTCTCGGTCGCCCAGGCGTCGACGACATCATCTGCGACGGGGAAGGACCCGCTGAGCTCGCGAAGGAAGATCCGCGCCCGCTCCGGGTCTCGATTGACCCACCACCCTCCGCCGGACACGCGCGTGTTCCCTCCTGCGCTGCCCTCGTCGCATTTCTCGACCACGAGAACATCGGCTCCGCTCCGGTGCGCCTCGAGCGCTGCGGCCGAACCTGCGGCCCCGGACCCCACCACAACAACGTCGAATACTTCGTCGAACGCTTTGCCACTCACCTGTGCCCTCTTTTCGCCATTGGTTCGAAACTCCACCGCGAATGGGTGTGACACGGATCATCTTCGGTGCGAATCCGATGCGCGCACGGCTTCCCGTCCAGCGGGAAGAATTCATCGCGACAGCGAGCATGAGGTACGGAAGTTGTGATCTAGGCTCTGATCATGGACTCCCCCGAAATCCGAATCGGCGACACCGAGCGGGCCGAAGCGCTGAATCTGCTGGGCGAGCATTTCAGTCACGGACGTCTCAACCTGTCCGAGTTCGAGGAACGCAGCGCGCAGGCCACGGCTGCGACCACGCGGGGAGAACTCGAAATCCTGTTCACCGACCTTCCCCATGTGGCGGCGAACACGCCGGACACGGTGCAGGAGAAGGACACCGCATCGGGCACGCTCGGGCATTGGCGAGAAATCGTGATGGGCCTGACGCCGCTTCTGGCCCTCGTGCTGTTCTTCGCGTTCGACACGTGGCTCTGGTTCCTCCTCGTTCCGGCCGTGTCGATCGTCCTGTATGCGGGCAGAAATGACGACGAAGACGACGAGGACGACGAGCCCGAGAAGAAGAACTGACCTGTGACAGGTTCGTTCCGGTATCGCCGTTCTTCCTCGTGCCTCGGCGCCTGGTACCGCGTTGTGCCGTTGGTGCTCGCAACAATCACGATCACCTTCATGCTGCTGACGCCCGGCGGTACGGTTCCCAGCGGACCTCCCCATACCGACAAGGTCACGCACGCATTGATGTTCGCCGTGCTCGCGTACTGCTCTCGATACGCACGCTTCTCGCCGATCGTCACCGTGGCGTGGCTCGCGGTCTACGGCATCCTCACTGAGGTCCTGCAGGCCACGATCGCGGTGCGACGGTCCGGTTCGATATGGGATTGGTGCGCCGATCTCGTGGGTGTTGCGATCGGCCTGGCGATCGCCGCCGCTGTCGGGCGGCGAGTTCATTCCGGTCGGACGAAGTAGACCACCAGCCCTATTCGGCAGGTCGGGCGTTCTCGGTGTCGACCATCCGGGTACGCAATGCCTGCAGGCTGTCGTCGTCCAGGCCGAGACCCGACGCGAAGTACTCGTCGATCGTGCCGTAACGACGCAGCGCCTCGTCGATGGCCGCTTCGAGGTATTTGCGCTCGACCCCGAGTAGCGGGACGAGCAGCGAGCGATCGCCGCCGAGCTTCTCGAAATGAACGAACATCTCCTCGAACTCCGGGAGCAGCAAGTCGTTCGTCAACATGTAGTCGTCGAAGACGACCTCCTCTGTCGCACCCGCGAACATGAGCAGCGCCGCGGCGGCCCAACCGGTCCGGTCTTTGCCGGTGGTGCAGTGGATGAGCGCGGGTACGTCACCCAGCGCGATATCCAGGTACATCCTCCGATACGAACGTTGCGCGCTCGGCAGCGTGACGAGATCGCGATACGTCTCGAGGAGGTACTGCTCCCCCTTCCCGCCGGCGAATCCGAGTGCTGCCTGGACGGGATCGGCCACCAGGTCGCCCATGGCAGCAGCAATCGACCCGGCATCCTTGTCGGCCAGTACATCGAGGTCGACACCCTTTGCTCGAGGTGGCAACCTGTCCGGGGCCTGATCGCGTTCGTCCACTGTCCTCAGATCGAACACTGTGGTGATCTTCAGCTCGGCGAGTAAGTCCAGATCGGTGTCGGTGACACTACTCAGGTCGGTGGACCTGAACACCACTCCGGTGCGAATGACGCCACCGAACGAGCTGGCTCGGCCCCCGATGTCGCGGAGGTTGGCGAGCGAAGGAACTGCGAAAGCCGCCTTATCGGGTTCATTGCCCGCCCCATCGCTCATACGCACCAAGCTACCGGCGGCGAGGGCATTCGGTGCCCGCTTGCGACACGAACATCACGCTGGGACAGACGGGCCCTCGGTGTCGATCATCCGGGTGCGCAGTGCCTGCAGACTGTCGTCGTCGAGCCCGAGTCCGGCTGCGAAGTACTCGTCGATCGTGCCGTAACGACGCAGCGCCTCGTCGAATGCACTCTCGAGGTAGGTGCGCTGAACCCCGAGCAACGGGAGGAACAGGGCACGATCTCCGCCTGCAGCTTCGAACCGGGCGAACATCTCCTCGAACTTCGGTAGCAGCATCTCGTTCGTCAACATGTAGTCGTCGAAGACATCCTGCTCGGTCGCGCCGGCAAACATGAGCAGCGCCGCGGCGGCCCAACCCGTCCGGTCCTTGCCTGCGGTGCAGTGAATGAGCGCGGGAACATCTCCGTGTGCGATACCCGTGTACAGCTCTCGGTACGAGGCCACTGCACTCGGCAACGTGATGAGCTCTCGATAGGTGGCGAGCAGATGCTGCTCAGCACGCCCGTCTCCCAGGTGAGCCGCAGCGGCAACCGGGTCGGCAACCACGTCACCGAGAGATCCCGCGACCGAGCCCGTCGGGCGATCCGCGAGCACATCGAGACCGACGAGCTTCGCCCCCTCCGGGAGCCGATCCGGACGCCGCTCGCGTTCCGCTGCCGTTCGAAGGTCGTACACGGCCGAAATCTGAAGCGAGGTGAGCACATCGATATCGGTGTCCGTGATGTCGGCCAGCGCTGTCGAGCGAAAGACCACACCGGTGCGGATGATGCCGCCGAACGAGCTGGTTCGGCCCCCGATGTCTCGAAGGTTGACGAGCGACGGAACGGCAAAGGTCGGCGCCAGATCGGTTGCGTTGTCCACGGCATCAGTCATGCCACACAAGTTACGCAACATGATCCGTTTGAGCAGCTTACGATCCCAGAATTCACTTTCATTCTGTTCCCATGGCAAGCGTGCCGTCGAGGTATTCCGTAACCAGGACCTTCGCGGCACGGTCGTGGTGGATCATTCGGATCCACCGTTCATCGGACACTCCCCGGAGACGCTCGAGAGGCGGCTGTGATCCGTGCTGCGAGGCCGTCGAGGATGAGCTCGAGGCCTTCCGTGAAGTCCTGGTCGGGTTCGTCGTCGCGGTCGGAGCCGGTTCCGAGGGCGCCGGAGGTGAGAATCGCCGAGGTGTGGGGGAACTGCTCCGATGAGATGACGCAATTGAGCGCTGCGGCATATTCACGTTGGCTCTCGGTTTGAGCCTGGCCTGGTTCTCGTCCCTCTTCCAGTTCTCGTTGGAGCAAGGCTGAGTGGCGGACGAAACCGCTCAGCAGGGTAAGTGCTGCGAGCATCTCTTTCCCAGTGAGGTCCGTTGATGCCAACTGCGCGAAACCTCTTTCGAGCCACGCTATTTGGCGTGGCCCAGAAGGCGCACGGTACACGGGAACCCGAGGCAGCCAAGGTCGCTTCTGGTAGAGCTTCCAGAGGTCGCGGGCCCATGATCGCAGGCCTTCTCGCCATCCTGATGCGACCTTCCCTGCGGGAGCCGGTTCGCTCGCTGCATCCACCATGAGCAGGAGCAGTTCATGCTTGGAGCCGATGTGTCGGTACAGCGACATCGCCGTAACGCTCAATTCCCTGGCTACCTTCGGCAACGTTGCAGCCTCCAAGCCGTGGCTGTCAGCGAGTCGAACAGCCGTGTTCACGACGGTGTCGACATCGAGGACGGACTTGCGGCCCCGGGATGAGGGTTCCGTCGGGAGACGCCAGAGACGTCGGACGAAGTCGGGTACCGCAGTGTCGGCCATCGGGCACTCCCCTTCTGACAAGTCAAGATCAAGCCTACCTCCCCCATATAGTTTACGTCATATAGTTTCTTTGTTATGCTTTTCTGCATGAGTCGACACGCAACTGCCGAAGGCGCTGTGGAGAGCGGACGAGTTCATGACGTGGACGCCGTCCGCGGGTTCGCTCTGTTGGGTATTTTCGTTGTCAACATCACCTTCATGGCTTCGGCCTATCCGGGAAATCTGGTCGACGATCCCAGTTTTTCAACACCGATAGACGACGCGGCCAGGTTCTTGGTGGCGGCGTTGTTCTCGATGAAGTTCTATCTGCTCTTCTCGCTTCTCTTCGGATACAGCTTCGTGCTGCAGATGGACGCTGCCGAGCGTGCCGGTGCGTCGTTCGCGCCGCGGATGCTGCGTAGGTCACTGGGGCTTTTCTTGCTCGGAGCCGGCCATATCGTCCTGCTGTACGGCGGGGATGTCCTGACCACCTACGCTGTGGTCTGTCTGGCACTGTTGGCGATGCACCGGGTGCGAGACCGGACGGCGTTGCTCACATCGGGAGTTATCTATGCCTTCGTGGTGCTTTCTCTCGTCGTCAGCGCCGCGCTCCTCGATCGCTCGATGTTCATGCCGAGCCACGACGATGCGCTCGTCACGGCGGCCGCCCAGACTCAGACCATGCTCGGATCACCAGTCGAGATCGTGGGGCACCACGTGTCAGGGCTGGAGCTTCTCGTCATCCAGGCCGCGTCCTTGCAGGGGCCGACAGCACTGGCGATGTTCCTCTTGGGGATGGTTGCCGCTCGGCGCAAGCTGTTCACGACGCTTGGCAACCGGACCGCACTGCTTCAGCGGGTTCAGTGGGTCGGCTTCGCAGTCGGCCTTCCAGGAGGAGCGCTCTTTGCGCTGATGGGAGGCGACACGAACACCTGGGCAACGACAGTGAGTGTCGTGACGGCCCCATTCCTCACGGCCGCCTACGTTGCGACACTGATCCGCATGATGCATGCGCCCTGGGGTGCCTGCGTGCGCACAGTCCTGGCACCGGTCGGCCGCATCGCCCTGACGAACTACCTTGGGCAATCACTGGTCGGGATCATCCTGTTCTCAGGAATCGGCCTGGGGCTCGCCGGCCGGGTATCGCCGCCTCTGCTTGTTCTTCTTGCCCTTGTCGTCTTCGCTGTTCAGGTAATGGTGAGTGCCGGATGGTTACGGCGCCACCGATATGGCCCAGCCGAGTACCTCCTGCGTTGCTTCACCAACTGGAGCCGTCCAGGGGCGGATTCCAGGGCTCTCGTGTGCCATAGCCACGACCACCGACATGATTGATGCGCTGACCCGGCCTTGAAGGACCAGGCTTGCGCACTACGTTCTCAGGTCAACGTCAGGAAGTCGCCAGGATCCACGAGCGCGTGCGGACCTTGATTCTCAGACCGCAGCGGCAAGAACCCTGTCGAGTGCGGCGATCGACTCGTCGAGTTCGTCGGGGGTGACGGTGAGCGGCGGCCGGAAACGGATTCCGCGCTGTCCGGAACCGATCATGAGGACCTGTTCGTTGCGGTAGAGGTGAGCGAGTATCTCATCGCGAAACCCTTGGGACGGCAACGTAATCGCGCACATCAGTCCGCGACCCCGCGGTTCGGTGACGACCGGGTGCCGAATCGCGAGCTGCTGCAGCGCCGCCAACAGATGCGCGCCGGTCGTTCGCGCGTGATCGACCAGTCCATCGCGCTCGATCACTTCGAAGATCCGACGGGCACGCACCATGTCGGTGAGATTGCCACCCCAGGTGGAGTTCAGCCGTGACGACACCGCAAAGACATTGTCGGGGACCTCGTCGAGTCGCCCCCCTGCCATGATCCCGCACACCTGCGTCTTCTTGCCGAACGCAACGATGTCGGGCTCGATCCCGAGCTGCTGATACGCCCACATGGTGCCCGTCATGCCGACGCCGGTTTGTACCTCGTCGACGACCAGAAGCGCATCGTGCTCGCGGCAGAGCGCCGCGATCGCCCGGAAGAACTCCGGTCGGAAGTGGTGATCGCCGCCTTCACCCTGAATGGGTTCGGCGATGAAGCATGCGATGTCGTGGGGATTGTCAGCGAAGGCAGCACGTGCCTGCGCGAGTGCGAGCGTTTCGGCCTCGTCGACAGCACGCCCGTCACGTATGTACGGAGCGTCGATGCGCGGCCAATCGAATTTCGGGAACCGATCGGTCTTGACCGGATCGGTGTTGGTGAGGGACATCGTGTATCCGGTGCGCCCGTGGAACGCTTCGGTCAGGTGCAGCACCTTGGTCCCGAGCGCGGGATCGCGGCCCCGCGACTCGTTGAGTCGGCTCTTCCAGTCGAATGCGGCCTTGAGCGCGTTCTCGACGGCGAGGGCACCGCCGTCGATGAAGAACAGGTGCGGCAAGGCAGGGTCACCGAGTATCCGTGCAAACGCGTCGACGAACCGGGCCATCGCCACGGTGTAGATGTCGGAGTTGCTGGGCTTGTTGGCGGCCACCGCAGCGAGTTCGTCGCGGAGCGCAGGATCATCTGCCAGGTCGGGGTGGTTCATCCCGAGCGCAGACGACGCGAAGAATCCGAACATGTCGAGATAGCAGGTGCGGTCGCGTCGGTCGACGAGACGCACACCCCTCGAACGTTCGAGGTCGAGGACAAGGGGAAACCCGTCGGTCAGCATGTGGGACCCGAGGACGGCGTGTACCCGGCCGGGTGCCACGACTTCGGCACCGTCCCGATCACGGAATGCAGTGCTCATATTCGCGAGGGTACGCGAATTTTTACAGCTCATCCGCATTTTCGGCTGAAGAACCAGGAGCCGATACGGTCACTTTTCGTAAAATGTCTGCAGCACGACGGTGCTGCGAGTGGCAACATTCGCAGTGGCACGTATCTCCTGGAGGAGATACTCGAGTTCCCGCGGCGTCGCAACACGCACAAGCAGGATATAGCTTTCGTCGCCCGCCACCGAGTGACACGATTCGATTGCCTCGATGTGACGCAGACGTGCGGGTGCATCGTCGGGTTGGGACGGGTCGAGAGGGGTGATCGCAACGAACGCCGACAGCATGAGGCCGAGGGCCTCCGGGTCGACTTTCGCGGTGTATCCGCGAATCACGTTCCGGGACTCCAGTCTGCGCACCCGCGACTGCACCGCGGAGATCGACAACCCGGCCTTCTCCGCAAGCACCGACAACGTTGCGCGTCCGTCCGCAACCAGTTCCCGCAACAGCAACCGATCGATCTCGTCCAGCGATTCTTTTGAAGATTCCGGCACCAGCGCAGGTTAACCGAGCGACAAAGGACCACACCGATGAATGCAACGGACAGTTTCAGCAATCGTGCGCGCACCGCAGCGCAGAGGTGCGGCGCCACTCTGCCCGACGGCGGTGGAACGGCGCCCGATGGCACTGCCGCGCTGGTGGTCACCACGCCCATCGACGGCACCGAACTCGCACGTCTGGAACCACACACCGCCGCGCAGATCGACGACTCGATAGGTTCGGCCGCACACGCATTCGAGCGGTGGCGCGACGTCCCCGCACCCGCGCGGGGATGGCTTGTCCGCCGGTTCGGGGACCTGCTCGTCGAACACAAACACGATCTCGCCGAGCTCGTCACGCTCGAGGTCGGAAAAATTCCGTCGGAGGCGCTCGGCGAAGTCCAGGAGATGATCGACGTGTGCGACTTCGCCGTGGGCCTGTCCCGGCAGCTCTACGGGCGAACGATGCCGTCCGAGCGGCCCGGGCACCGCCTGATGGAGACGTGGCATCCCCTCGGTGTGGTGGGCGTGATATCCGCATTCAACTTCCCGGTGGCAGTGTGGTCGTGGAACACCACGATCGCGCTGGTGTGCGGCGACCCGGTGGTGTGGAAGCCCTCCGAAACCACTCCACTGACCGCGCTCGCGTGTGACGCGCTTCTTCGCCGCGCCGCCGCGGACGTCGATGCCCCCGCCGACCTGCATCATGTCCTGATCGGCAACGCCTCGGCAGGCGAAGCACTCGTCGACGATCCCCGGGTGGCGTTGGTCAGCGCAACCGGTTCGGTCCCGATGGGGCGGATCGTGGCGCCGCGCGTCGCCGCACGGTTCGGCCGCTGCCTGCTCGAACTCGGTGGCAACAACGCGGCAATCGTCACCCCATCTGCGAATCTGGAGCTGACCGCTCGGGGAGTCGTGTTCGCCGCGGCCGGTACTGCCGGGCAACGCTGCACGACGTTGCGCAGATTGATCGTGCATCGCTCCGTCGCGGACGATCTGGTCGCGCGCCTCGCGTCCGTGTATGCAGGGCTCCGGGTAGGAAACCCGTTCGACGACGGCGTCCTCGTAGGACCGCTGATCTCGCCGCGCGCCCACGACGCGATGCGCTCGGCTCTCGACCGCGCCGAACTCGACGGCGGCATCCTCGTGGCGGGCGGGCAGCAGGTGGAGGTGCCGGGCGCAGGCGTGTATGTCTCCCCCGCCCTCGTACGCATGCCCGCCCAGACCGAGGTCGTGCGCGAGGAGACGTTCGCACCGATCCTCTATGTGCTCCCCTACGACGATTTCGACGAAGCGATCGCGTTGCACAACGGTGTTCCCCAGGGGCTGTCGTCGTCGATCTTCACCACCGATCAGCGCGAGGCCGAGCGGTTCCTGGCGCGCTCGGACTGCGGGATCACCAACGTCAACATCGGCACGTCGGGCGCCGAGATCGGCGGCGCGTTCGGCGGTGAGAAGGAGACCGGCGGCGGCCGTGAGTCGGGCTCCGACTCGTGGAAGGCCTACATGCGCCGCGCCACCAACACGGTCAACTACTCGGACGAACTCCCACTCGCACAGGGGGTCGAATTCGGGTGAGAACACCCTGACCAGCGGCACCCGATCGCGACACCGGAACAGACACTGTGGCACACGCCACAACCTGTGGTAGACCATGGTGCATGTACCCAGGTAACTTCGTCGCCACCACACCGGACAAGCCCGCCATCGTGCGCCCTGCCACCGGCGAGTCACTCACCTACCGGCAACTCGACGAGAATTCGATCCGGCTCGCGAAGTACCTCCGGGAACTCGGACTGAAACCTGGTGACCACATCGCGCTCATCTCCGACAACGATCTGCGCGTGATGGAGGTGTACTGGGCAGCACTGCGCTCGGGCCTGTACATCACCGTCGTCAACTGGCACCTCACCGCGCACGAGGCCGCCTACGTGGTCGACGACTGCGGCGCGAAGGCCCTGATCGTCTCCGCACATGCCGCCGGCGCGGTGGACATGTCCGCCGACGCGTACCCCAACGTGGAACACCGCCTCGTGTACGGGGGCGAGCTGAGCGGGTTCGAAGACTACGCACAGGCCGTCGAGCGCTTCGACACCACACCTCTCGAGGATCAGCCGCGCGGCCAGGACATGCTGTACTCGTCCGGCACCACCGGCCGCCCCAAGGGCATCAAGCCGAAGCTGCCCGACGGGCAGGTCCAGGACATCCCCGACCCCTACACGGCGGTGTTCGCCCCGATGTACGGTTTCGACTCCGACACGGTGTACCTGTGCCCTGCCCCGCTGTACCACGCTGCGCCACTGCGGTTCTGCGGCACCATCCAGTCGGTGGGCGGGACCGTGATCCTCATGGACCGGTTCGATGCCGAAGAGGCACTCGCGCTGATCGATCGGTACGAGGTCACCGCCAGCCAGTGGGTTCCGACGATGTTCGTCCGCATGCTCGAGCTTCCGGAGGAAAGCCGCACGAAGTACGACGTGTCGACTATGAAGGTCGCGATCCACGCGGCGGCTCCGTGCCCGCCCGAGATCAAGCGGGCGATGATCGAGTGGTGGGGTCCCGTGATCAACGAGTACTACGCCTCCACCGAAGGCTCCGGCGCAACCTTCATCAACTCCGAGCAGGCCCTTGCTCGTCCGGGTTCGGTCGGACACGACGGCGTGATGGGACACGTCCGAATCTGCGGGGAGGACGGTATGGAGCTGCCCACCGGGTCGATCGGCACAGTGTGGTGGGAGCGCGACGAGCGTCCGTTCGAGTACCACAACGATCCGGAGAAGACCGAGAAGGCAACACATCCCGACCACCCCACGTGGACGACGAGCGGCGACATCGGGTATCTGGACGAGGACCGGTTCCTGTATCTCACCGATCGCGCGGCGTTCATGATCATCTCGGGTGGCGTGAACATCTACCCGCAGGAGTCCGAGAACGTCCTCACTCTGCACCCGAAGGTGTTCGACGTCGCGGTCATCGGTGTGCCGAACTTCGAGTTGGGCGAGGAGGTCAAGGCCGTCGTGCAACTCGCCGAGGGTGTCGAGCCCGGGCCCGAGGTCGAGCAGGAACTGCTCGAGTACGTGCGGTCCAAGGTGTCGAAGTTCAAGGCTCCGCGCAGCATCGACTTCTCCGATGACCTGCCCCGCACCCCCACCGGCAAGCTCGTCAAGCACAAACTGCGAGCCCGGTACGCTCCGGCGGTATCGTGACGTCGTCCAGCGCGGATCCGAGCACCCTGGCCAGGCAACTCCCGGCCGGGGTTCTCGTCACCGATCCCGACATCCTCGCCGGCTACCGACACGATCGCGCGTTCGACCCGGATGCGGCCGTGCCACTCGCGGTCGTCCGTGCGACCTCCACCGCGGACGTACAGACCGCACTGCGATGGGCGCACGAGAACCGTGTCCCCGTGGTGCCCCGCGGTGCCGGAACGAGCCTGTCCGGCGGCTCGGGCGGTCTGGCCGGCGGAATCGTGCTCAGCACCGAGAAGATGCGCGATATCACGATCGACCCGGCCACACGCACCGCCGTCGCGGGGCCGGGTCTGCTCAATGCCGAGGTCAAGGCTGCCGCCGCCGACCACGGCCTGTGGTACCCGCCCGACCCGTCGTCGTTCGAGATCTGCTCCATCGGCGGCAACGCCGCGACCAATGCGGGCGGGCTCTGCTGCGTCAAGTACGGGGTGACGTCCGACTATGTGCTCGGTCTCGAGGTGGTCCTCGCCGACGGCACCGCGGTACGACTCGGCGGCCCCCGGCTCAAGGACGTCGCGGGCCTGTCGCTCACGAAACTGTTCGTGGGTAGCGAGGGGACCCTCGGAGTCATCACCGAGGTAACGCTTCGCCTGATCCCGCCGCAACCGCCGGCGTCGACCATGGTCGCGACGTTCGGGTCGGTGGAGGCCGCTGCAGCGGCCGTCATCGCGATCACCGCGACCCTCCGTCCCGCAATGCTCGAGTTCATGGACCGCACCACGATCAACGCGGTCGAGGATGCGCTGCGGATGGACCTGGACCGCGGTGCGGAGGCCATGCTGATCGCACGGTCCGACGCCCCGGGCCCGGCCGCGGCACACGAGATCGAGGTGATGGTCCGCGCATGCCGGGATGCCGGGGCCCACGACGTGTTCGACACGGCCGACCCCGACGAAGGCGAGGCGTTCACAGCGGCGCGGCGGATGGCCATTCCTGCGGTCGAACGCCTCGGAAGCCTCCTCCTCGAGGATGTCGGAGTGCCGTTGCCGATGCTCCCCGCACTCGTCGCGGGCGTAGCGGAGATCGCCGACCTCAACGCGGTGACGGTCGCGGTGATCGCGCATGCGGGAGACGGAAACACCCACCCGCTGATCGTCTACGACCCCGCGGACGAGAAGATGACGGAGCGAGCACACGTTGCCTTCGGTCAGATCATGGACCTCGCGATCGACCTCGGTGGCACCATCACCGGGGAGCATGGTGTGGGCAGGCTCAAGAAACCCTGGCTTCCCGCTCAGGTGGGACCCGACGTCATGGCGTTGACCCGCCTGATCAAGAACGCTCTCGATCCCCGTTCGATCCTCAACCCAGGGGCTGTCCTGTGACGAAAAGCCAACCGACCGACCCCGCGACCAGCCCTATCCGCACCTCGGTGCCGCCGTGGCAGAGAACACGCCATAATCGGGGCGTGAACATGCGTACGCCAGAGTCCGGTACCGATCTTCCGCTACGCGATACCCGGTATCGGGAGCTCGAGCTCTACCCCGAGTTCGACTTCGTCACCGCCTGGTTGCGCGACTACGTCCGCTCGACGATCGACAATGCACGCATCAGCGAGCGCGAGTACTGGTCTGTCGTATGTCTTCCCTCCGTCGGTGCATCGGACGAGGGCCATCGCATGATCAGTGTCCATGCCGGTGACCAGGAAATTGCGTGCTTGTACGTCGACACCAGCGTCCGCGAGGACAGGCAGGTGGGCGGCTTCGTGACTGTCGACACACGCGTCCTCGAGCAGTCGTGCGGCGCCGATATCGACCGGATCACCGAGAGCTCCCCGGCGCTGAGTGTCCACCGTAGCGGCGACCAGGTGTCGATCGGCTGGAGTGAGACGCCGGCCAGTCGCGAACAGTTCGATGCGCTCCCGTGGCGGCCCGCGGCGCACGAACTCGTCCGCCGGTTGATGCAGAACGGCAGGAATTACTGGGCGGATGCGCACTGCCCGCAGCTCGCCATGTTCGCTCTGGAGTAGAAGCCGCGCGTAGTTCGCGAACCTGTCGGACGTCGGGTGCACCATGGAATGGTGACCGACGTCCTCGCTCGTTTCTCCGCTCCCACCCGGGAGTGGTTCGACGGCGCTTTCGACGCACCCACACCCGCCCAGCTGGGCGCGTGGGATGCGATCTCGTCGGGTGCGCATACTCTCGTCGTCGCGCCCACCGGTTCGGGTAAGACGCTGTCTGCGTTCCTGTGGTCACTGGACAGGCTCGCCGCACACCCCGAAGAATCCGACGCCCCGCGCGAACACCGCACCCGGGTCCTCTACATCTCGCCCCTGAAGGCGCTCGGGGTCGACGTCGAACGCAACCTCAGGTCGCCGCTCGTCGGCATCACTCAGACCGCGAAGCGGCTCGGCCTGACGCCACCCGAGATCACCGTGGGTGTCCGCTCGGGCGACACCTCGCAGGCCGACCGCCGCAAGCTCGCCCGCACTCCCCCCGACATCCTCATCACTACCCCCGAGTCGCTGTTCCTCATGCTCACCTCGGCCACGCGCGAGAGCCTCGCCGGCGTCGAATCGGTGATCGTCGACGAAGTGCACGCCGTCGCCGGAACCAAACGCGGCGCGCATCTGGCGCTGTCCCTCGAACGTCTCGATCTGCTGCTGCCGAAACCCGCGCAGCGGATCGGGCTGTCCGCAACCGTGCGCCCGCACGAGGAGGTGGGCCGCTTCCTCGTCGGCGGAGCACCCATCCGGATCGTGGCCCCGCCCGCGGCGAAGACCTGGGATCTCACCGTCCAGGTTCCGGTCGAGGACATGACCGAGCTCGGAGGGTCCCATCCGAATGAGGACTCTGAATCGCCCACTCCCCAGGCAGGGTCGATCTGGCCGCACGTCGAGGAACAGATCGTCGATCTCGTCACCGCCCACCGTTCGACGATCGTGTTCGCGAATTCGCGGCGACTGTCCGAACGGTTGACCGGCCGGCTCAACGAGATCTACACCGAACGCACCGGCAGCACCGTCGACCGCGAGCCCGCACCGCCCGCGCTCCTGGGCGCGTCGACCGAGGTGACCTACGGCGCCGAACCCGTTCTCGCCCGCGCCCATCATGGCTCGGTGAGCAAAGACCAGCGCGCTCTCATCGAAGACGACCTGAAATCGGGCCGCCTGCGCTGCGTCGTGGCGACGTCGAGTCTCGAGCTCGGTATCGACATGGGGGCGGTGGATCTCGTCATCCAGGTCGAGGCTCCACCGTCTGTGGCGAGCGGGTTGCAACGGGTGGGCCGGGCCGGGCACCAGGTCGGTGAGACCTCACGCGGCGTGCTGTTCCCCAAGCACCGCACCGACCTGATCCACTGCGCCGTCACCGTGGAGCGGATGGTCGCCGGGCACATCGAGGCCCTGCAGGTCCCTGCGAACCCTCTCGATGTCCTCGCGCAGCAGACGGTGGCCGCAGCCGCGCTCGAACCGATCGGTGTCGACGACTGGTTCGACACCGTCCGGCGGAGCGGGTCGTTCGCGTCCCTGTCACGCGGCGTCTTCGAATCGGTGCTCGATCTGCTCTCGGGCCGCTATCCGTCGGACGAGTTCGCCGAGCTGCGTCCTCGCGTGGTGTGGGACCGCACCGAGGGCACGCTGGCGGGCCGGCCCGGAGCGCAACGCCTCGCCGTCACCTCCGGCGGAACCATCCCCGACCGTGGTCTGTTCACCGTGTACATGGTGGGTGAGAAGAACACCCGGGTCGGGGAACTCGACGAGGAGATGGTCTACGAGTCGCGGGTCGGCGATGTGTTCGCGCTCGGCGCGACCAGCTGGCGGATCGAGGAGATCACGTTCGACCGGGTGCTCGTGTCGCCCGCGTTCGGCCGCGCCGGGCGGCTGCCGTTCTGGCACGGAGACAACCAAGGCCGCCCTGCCGAGCTCGGCGCGGCCCTCGGTGCGTTCATCCGCGAGCTCGGCCACGCGGCACCCGACGACGCCGACTCGCGATGCCGCGCCGGGGGGCTCGACGAATACGCGACCGCGAATCTGATCGGCCTCCTCGACGAGCAACGCACAGCCACCGGCCACCTCCCCACCGATCGCACCCTCGTCGTCGAGCGTTTCCGCGACGAACTCGGCGACTGGCGTCTCGTCCTGCATTCCCCGTTCGGTCTGCGCGTCCACGCACCGT
The DNA here is from genome assembly GCF_036327795.1 of Rhodococcus artemisiae. Taxonomy (NCBI): domain Bacteria; kingdom Bacillati; phylum Actinomycetota; class Actinomycetes; order Mycobacteriales; family Nocardiaceae; genus Rhodococcus; species Rhodococcus artemisiae. The sequence goes on along the minus strand of NZ_JAUTXY010000003.1, from coordinate 103,551 downwards.
GGGCTCTCGCCGTCGGGGCGCGCCTGCTCGACCGGTTCGGTGTCGAGGCGCACCCGTCGCCGTCCGACGACGGCATCATCGTCCGGCTGCCGGACACCGAGGACGACCCGCCGGGCGCCGACATCTTCGTCTTCGACCACGACGAGATCGAGGATCTGGTCACCGAGCAGGTGGGTGGCTCGTCCCTGTTCGCGTCCCGGTTCCGTGAATGTTCGGCGCGCGCCTTGCTGCTGCCGCGGCGCAACCCCGGCAAGCGGGCACCGCTGTGGCAGCAACGTCAGCGTTCCGCGCAACTGCTCGATGTGGCCCGCCGGTATCCGAGTTTCCCGATCCTGCTCGAGACAGTGCGGGAATGCCTGCAGGACGTCTACGACCTCCCTGCGCTGCGTGAGCTTCTCGGCCGTCTGGCGCGGCGACAGATCCGGCTCGTCGAGGTCGAGACCCCCACGGCGTCGCCGTTCGCGACCTCGCTGCTGTTCGACTACGTCGGCGCATTCCTCTACGAGGGCGACAGTCCGCTCGCCGAGCGGCGCGCGGCGGCGCTCTCGCTGGATTCGACGTTGCTCGCCGAGTTGCTAGGCCGGGTCGAGCTGCGCGAACTGCTCGACGCCGACGTGATCGATCAGGCCGAGCTCGAATTGCAGCGCTTGGTGCCAGAGCGGCGTGCTCGGGACGCGGAGGGCGTTGCGGACCTGCTGCGTCTGCTGGGGCCGCTGACCGACGCCGAACTGTGGGAGCGCAGTACCGACGATCCGGGTTCGTGGCTCGCCGACCTGTCGGTGCAGCGACGCGTGCTGCCGGTATCGTACGCAGGCGAGAAATGGTGGGCAGCAATCGAAGACGCATCGCGTCTGCGTGATGCGCTCGGTGTGCCCTTGCCGATCGGGGTGCCCACGGCGTTCGTCGAACCGGTCGCAGATCCACTCGGCGATCTCGTCGCCCGTCATGCCCGGACACACGGACCGTTCACTTCGGAGGCGGTAGGGGCCCGTCTCGGTCTCGGTACGGCCGTCGTCGAATCCGTTCTGCAGCAATTGGCCGACGAGAAGCGCGTCACCTCGGGTGAGTTCCGTCCCGGCGCCACCGGACCCGAGTGGTGCGACAGCGAGGTTCTGCGCCGTCTGCGTCGACGTTCCCTGGCCGCGGCTCGCCACGAGGTGGAGCCGGTGAGCACCGCAACCCTCGGCCGGTTCCTGCCCGACTGGCATCACCTCGGACGGGGGCCGGGTGCGAGCGCGCTCTACGGTCTCGACGGTGTCGCGGCCGTCGCCGAGCAGATCGCGGGTGTGCCCGTCCCCGCGAGCGCACTCGAACCGCTGATCCTCGCGCCACGAGTGCGCGACTACTCACCCGCCATGCTCGACGAGTTGACGTCGAACGGCGAGATCGTCTGGTCCGGTGCCGGCTCGATCTCGGGGAAGGACGGCTGGATCGCGCTGCATCCCGCCGACCTGGCTCCCGCCACGCTCGCACCCGCCGAGGACATCGAGATGACCGGTCTCCACCGGACGATCCTCGAAGCCCTCTCAGGTGGAGGCGCATACTTCTTCCGGCAACTCGGGGATGCGGTGAACGCACTCGTACCGGACGCCACCGACACGGCTCTGGCTGCAGCGATGTGGGATCTGGTGTGGAGTGGGCACATCGTCGGCGACACCCTCGCACCGTTGCGTGCCCTCATCGGCGACACGTCGCGCGCGACGCCGGCGCACCGCACGCCGCGGCGGGCTCCCCGCGCCCGCATGTACCGGGCACGTCCGGTCGTTCCGTCACGGTCGGGGCCGCCGACGGTGGCCGGCCGCTGGTCGGTGCTGCCCGAGCGTGAGACCGATCCGACGGTGCGTGCACACATCACCGCCGAGCTGTTCCTCGAGCGGTACGGCGTGGTGACCCGAGGTGCCGTGACGAGCGAATCCGTTCCGGGTGGTTTCGCGCTCATGTACAGGGTGCTCAGCCGATTCGAGGAAACAGGTCGTTGCCGGCGGGGGTATTTCGTCGATTCGCTCGGAGGAGCGCAGTTCTCGACTCCCGACGTGGTGGATGGGCTGCGCTCGTTCTCCGATTCCCTCGAAGGCCGCCACACCCGCACCGAGGCGGTGACGCTCGCCGCGTGCGATCCCGCCAACCCGTACGGTGCCGCACTCCCCTGGCCGAAAGCAGCGGCGGAGACCGCGAACACGTCGAAACATCGGCCGGGACGGAAAGCCGGCGGCCTCGTGGTGCTTGTCGACGGCAGTCTCGTAGTGTTCGTCGAGCGCGGTGGGCGGACGCTGCTCACCTTCACCGACGATCCCGGCCGACTACGCACCGCGTTCGCGTCGCTCGCCCACACCGTCAAGAACGGCGGCGTCGACAAGATCGTCGTCGAGAAGATCGACGGCGCTTCGATCCACGGCCATACCCTCGCGGAACTGCTCGGCGAGGCCGGGTTCTCCGCGACACCACGCGGGTATCGGTTGAGGTCCTGACATGCCCGAGGGCGACACGGTGTTCCAGGCGGCCGCACGGCTGCACGCAGTACTGGCGGGAAACATCCTGACCGAGAGCGATTTCCGAGTCCCGCGGCTCGCGACGGCCGATCTCACCGGTGAGACGGTGGAGGAAGTCGCCGCGCGCGGAAAGCACATTCTGGTTCGCCTGCCGCAATGCACCTTTCACTCGCATCTGATGATGGACGGGCAGTGGCACGTGTACGAGCGCGGAAGCCGCTGGCGCAAGCCGGGTTTCCGGGCCCGTGCGGTACTCGGTACCGAACGGATGCAGGCGGTGGGATTCGACCTCGGCATCATCGAAGTTCTCCCTCGTGAGAAGGAAGCCGACGCGGTCGGGCACCTCGGACCGGACCTGCTCGGGCCCGACTGGGATCCGCTGCTTGCCGCCGGCAATCTCACGCGTGAGCCTGACCGTCCGATCGGGCTTGCGCTGCTCGACCAGCGCATCATGGCCGGCGTGGGCAATGTCTACCGTAGTGAACTGTGTTTCCTGCGCGGAGTCGATCCCGCGACACCGGTACGATTGGCCGGTGACCCGACCGCGTGGGCCGAACTCGCGCACCGAGTGTTGCACACCAACCGGAACAGGACCCCCAGGGTGACGACCGGGGATCTGCGCCGAGGTCGTCAGCTGTGGGTGTACGGACGCCGCGGCCAACCGTGTCTGCGCTGCGGACTGCCCATCGAATCGGGAACCCTGGCCGATCCATCCGGCCTCATGAACAGCCGCGCCGCGGCAGGTGCCGAACGCGTGGTCTACCGCTGTCCCGGGTGTCAGCCGCCGCGCTGAGCGTCGTGCGCGGCCCGCTCGAGGAGCGCAACACAGTGGTGCACGAACGTCTCGCGTGGGACGGTGATCGCCCCGTCGAGATATCCCATGAACAGGCTGGTCAAGGCACCGACGAGCCCCACGGCCACCATGGTGCGGACGGCGTCGTCGCCGATCTCCGTGAGTTGGGCGCTGACGAGCGCGACGAACACCGGTGCAAGTTCGACGCCCCTCCCGCTGATCGCGGGTTCACGCAACGGCGCGAGCAGAAGCACGCGACCCATCGCAGGTTCGTCGACCATCAGGGCCACGAAGGCCCGGACCGCTGCTTCCGCCCGGCGGGTGTGCTCCGCAGAGGTTACTGCTGCAACGAGTGCGTCGCGGGCGCGTTCGCCCACGAGTCCGTACACCTCCCGGACGAATGCGTCGCGGTCGGTGAAACTCTCGTAGAAGTAGCGTTCGGTGAGTTCGGCGGCCCGGCACACCGCGCGCACATTCGCGACGGATCCGTCGGGGGCGCCGATGAGGGCGATCCCCGCGTCGAGGAGACGTTCCCTGCGGACACGCCGACGTTCGTCGAGGCCGATTCCCGCCCAGCTTCGGCGCGTGGTGTCCACCGTGTGCAATTCCTGTCGTTGACTACGTGTGAACCGGATCCTACTCTGACAACATGCGTAGTCAGAGCTCTTCGCAGGACGCCGAGTCCACCACACCCGAGAGCGATCCCCTTCCTCTCGGGCCCGATTCACTGACCTGGAAGTACTTCGGTGGATGGCGCGGGATGCTGTTCGGCCCGTGGGCCGGGTCGATGCAGAACATGCACCCCGGTCTCGGCGCCGGCGTCGAGGATCACTCGCAGTTCTTCGACGAGAGATTCGAACGGCTCTACCGGTCGCTGTACCCGATCTACGGGGTCGTCTTCGACGGCGAACGCGCCCCTGAGACGGCCAGGCAGGTCCGCGGCTACCACAACACGATCAAGGGCGTCGACAAGTTGGGCCGCAAGTACCACGCGCTCGACCCCGGCACCTACTACTGGGCGCACGCCACGTTCTTCTACAGTCTCGTGATCTCCGTCGAATGGTTCGAGGGACCGCTCACCCTCGAGCAGAAGCACCGGCTGTTCGACGAACACGTCCAGTGGTACCGCCTCTACGGTATGTCGATGAAGTCCGTCCCCGGATCGTGGGAGGCGTTCACCGAGTACTGGGACGACATGTGCCGCAACGTCCTCGAAGACAACAAGGCCACCCGCGACGTTCTCGACCTGTCGAACCTCGACCGGCCGCCGTTCATGCGCTGGTTCCCCGAACCGATATGGAAGATCGTGCGCCCACCGGCCACACGCGGGTTCATCTGGCTCACTGTGGGTCTGTACGACCAGGCCGTGCGCGACCTCCTCGAATACAGCTGGAGCCCCCGCGAGGAGAAGCTCCACCGACTGATCGGCCGTGCCATCGGGCTCGGGAACCGTTTGGTCCCTTGGCGGTACCGCTACCACCCGCGGGCCCGCGCCGGTTGGGATCGCGTATCCGGCCGCATCACGGCGAATACTCCGCTCGTGCACACCCCCGCCCGGAACCTGCCGCCGATCGACCGACGCGACTCCCCTGTGCACTACAGCCCGGACCTTTCCGAACAACGCTGAGATTCTCACAACGCTGAGATTTTCGCCGGCACCTGCCACGCTGGTCGGTATGGGACTCGACGCCAACGCACTACTCCACGGGCCGTTGTTCTCCCGAAGCACGCCACTCGACCGCACCAATGCTGCAAGCCGTATCAGCGCGTATGTCTACGGCAACGTGCTGGTGCTGGCGGTGCTCATCCCGATCGTCCCGGGACCGAACTACGTGGGAATCGCGATCGTCCTCGGCACCGCATTGTCGACGTTCGTGGCACACGCCTTCGCGGAATCGGTGGGCCACAGCGTCCGGCAGGGAAGCCGTCTCACCACTGCCGAGCGGCGGGCGGAGTTACGCGACTCAGTGCCCATCCTCACCTCGGCGGTCGTCCCGTGCGTCGTCCTCGCGATCGGATGGCTCGGCTGGATCGAGCCGCGTACCGCTCAGTTGCTTGCGGAGCTGGCGGTGCTCGTGCGGATCGGCGGCATCGCGTTCGTGATCGGACGGCTCAACGGTGAGCGTCCCAGCACTCGACTGCTGATGTCCGCAGCCGCGCTGACCCTGGTGGGTGCGACGGTCGTGGTGGTCAAGGTGCTGCTCACCCACTGAGGGTTCGCGGACACTGATCACTCACAGGCCGGCACTTACTTCACAGGCCGGCACTTACTTCACAGGCACTGGTTCGAGGATCTCCGCGCGCGCCTCCGGAGCCGCGACGCGCAACGCATCAGCGGATTCGTCGTCCAGCCGGCTCTGCGAATCGATCTCGGCCTCGACCCTGGCCCGATACGTCTCCACCTCCCGGTCCACCGTCGCCTCGTCCCAGCCGAGAACCGGCGCCACCAGATGCGTCACCTGTTCCGCACAGTGCATGCCCCGATGCGGATACTCGATCGAGATCCGGGTACGGCGGGCGAGGATGTCCTCGAGATGCAGCGCACCCTCGGCGGCAGCCGCGTAGACGGCCTCGACCTGGAGGTACAGCGGAGCGTCGGTGATCGGCTCGAGCAGTTCGGGACGGCCGTCCGCGCACGCGAGGACGTCGTCGATCAATGAGCCGTACCGGTCGAGGAGGTGCTTGACCCGGTACGGGTGGAGTCCGTGCTGCTCGGCGAGATGCATAGTCTGATTGACCAGGGCGAAGTACCCGTCCGCGCCCAGGAGCGGCACCTTCTCGGTGATCGACGGCGCGATGCGCGACGGAATGTCCTCCGCCGCCAGATCCACCGCGTCCTCGGCCATCACACGGTAGGTCGTGTACTTGCCGCCGGCGATCGCCACCAGTCCGGGCGAGACCCGCGCGACCGCATGTTCGCGCGAGAGTTTCGACGTCTCGTCGCTCTCGCCCGCCAGCAACGGGCGCAGGCCTGCGTAGACCCCGTCGATGTCGTCGTGGGTGATCGGGACGACGAGAACGCTGTTGACGTGGTCGAGGATGTAGTCGATGTCGGCCTTCGTCGCGGCGGGATGTGCAAGATCGAGGTTCCAGTCGGTGTCCGTGGTGCCGATGATCCAGTGGTTTCCCCACGGGATGACGAACAACACCGACTTCTCGGTCCGCAGGATGATCGCCGAGTCGCTCACGATCCGGTCGCGCGGGACCACGATGTGCACGCCCTTCGACGCACGCACCCGGAACCGGCCGCGTTGGCGCGACAGCGCCTGGATTTCGTCGGTCCACACGCCGGTCGCGTTGATGACCACGTGGGCGCGTACTTCGGTGACGGAACCGTCCTCGCTGTCACGCACCCGGACACCCGACACCCGGTCGGCTTCGCGCAGGAACCCGACGACCTGGGTCGAAGTTCGCACGACCGCGCCGTACTGGGCCGCCGTCCGCGCGACCGTCATGGTGTGGCGGGCGTCATCGACGACCGTGTCGTAATAACGGATCCCGCCGACGAGGGAATTGCGCTTGAGTCCCGGCGCCATTCTCAGCGCGCCCGAGCGCGTCAGGTGTTTCTGCGCGGGAACGGATTTCGCTCCGCCCATCCGGTCGTAGAGGAAGATGCCGGCTGCCATGTACGGCCGCTCCCATACGCGATGGGTGAGCGGGAACAGGAACTTCAGCGGCTTGACCAGATGCGGTGCGAGTGTCGACAGCGACAGTTCGCGTTCGCGCAGTGCCTCCCGGACCAGGCCGAACTCCAGTTGCTCGAGGTAGCGCAGACCCCCGTGGAACATCTTCGACGACCGGCTCGACGTGCCCGACGCGAAGTCCCGGGCCTCGACGAGTGCCACGCGCAGGCCGCGGGTCGCGGCGTCGAGTGCGGCCCCCGCCCCGACAACACCACCACCGATCACCACGACGTCGAACTGCTCGTCGCCGAGTCGTCGCCATGCTTCCTCGCGCTGCTGCGGACCGAGAATCTGTACACCTGATTGGTTGGTCACCGCACCGCTCCCTCAGTCGCCGACATGTCCTGCACAACGCTAGTAGGTTCGACCGCACAGTGCTGTGCCAGTGAACACCGTTTCGACACCTCGAGGATCCCCGTGAATCAGTACATCGCCGCGATCGACCAGGGCACCACGTCCAGCCGATGCATCATCTTCGACCACGACGGGCGTGTCGTGTCGGTTGCGCAGAAGGAACACCGGCAGATCTTCCCGCAGGCGGGCTGGGTCGAGCATGATCCCGAGGAACTGTGGCTCAACACTCGCGAAGTGGGTGCTGCGGCACTCGCGAAGGCGGATCTGCGCAGGAAGGACATCGCGGCGATCGGGATCACCAACCAACGTGAGACCACTATCGTGTGGGATCGCACCACCGGAAAGCCGGTGTACAACGCGATCGTGTGGCAGGACACCCGGACCGATCGGCTGGTGGAGCGACTGGCGGGAGACGACGGGCCAGACCGGTATCGGGCCGCCACGGGGCTGCCACTGTCCACCTACTTCTCCGGGCCGAAGGTCCGGTGGATCCTCGACAATGTCGACGGGGCGCGGGAGAAGGCCGAGGCGGGCCGCCTCGCATTCGGCACGGTCGACACCTGGATCCTGTGGCACCTCACCGGCGGCTGTGGACAGGACGGCAATCCGCCGGGCGTCCACGTCACGGACGTGACCAACGCTTCGCGCACGATGCTGATGGATCTCGAGACCCTGCAGTGGGATCCGCAGATCTGTGAGGACTTCGGCATTCCGATGTCCGTGCTGCCGGAGATTCGCAGTTCGTCCGAGGTGTACGGACACGCACGCGAGCGTGGCCCGCTCGCGGGGGTGCCCGTGGCCGGCATCCTCGGCGACCAGCAGGCCGCTACCTTCGGCCAGGCATGTCTGTCGCCGGGGGAAGCGAAGAACACCTACGGCACCGGAAATTTCCTCCTCCTGAACACCGGGACGACGCCGGTGCACAGCAAGCACGGACTGCTCACCACCGTGTGTTACCGCATCGGCGATGCGGACGCCGTCTACGCCCTGGAAGGGTCGATCGCGGTGACAGGATCGCTGGTGCAGTGGCTACGTGACAATCTCGGCATCATCGACTCTGCTGCGGAGATCGAGACGCTCGCGGCGTCTGTTCCCGACAACGGCGGTGCCTACATCGTGCCGGCGTTCTCGGGTCTCTTCGCGCCACGATGGCGGCCGGACGCGCGCGGTGTGATCGCCGGTCTCACTCGGTTCGTCGACAAGAGGCACCTGGCGCGGGCCGCTCTCGAGTCCACAGCCTTCCAGACCCGCGAGGTACTCGAAGCGATGCGGGCCGACTCCCAGGTGGACCTGAGCATCCTCAAGGTCGATGGCGGGATGGTCGCGAACGAGTTGCTCATGCAGTTCCAATCCGACATGCTCGCGGTTCCGGTGGTGCGTCCGATCGTGCCGGAGACCACCGCGCTCGGCGCGGCCTATGCCGCCGGACTCGCCGTCGGATACTGGAGCAGCGAAGACGATATCCGGCGGAACTGGACGGCCGACAAGACCTGGGAACCCACCATGGCTGCGGACGAGCGTGGGAGTCTCTACGCCGCCTGGAACAAGGCGGTCGAGCGCACGTACGACTGGGCCTGATCCGGCTCGGCCCGTTCGTGCACCATCGACTATCCCGTGAGCCACATGCCGTCGGGAATCGGCGCACCGAGACCCGACAGCCGGACCCCGTGCACGTCGTCGCCGATGAGCACCGCCGGCGCGGGCCGGACGTACCACGCACCCGGGATCAGCTCGGCCAGGCGTTCCTGCACAATGCCGTAGGCCGCCTCGCGCTCGTCCACAGTGGTGCCGACACGACCGGCGTCGAGCGCCGCGTCGAGGTCGGGGTCATCGATTCCCACGATGTTCCCCATGGACGTCGAGTGGAAGCTCGACCAGAGGGAATGATCGGGGTCCTGAATTGTCACGCCGTGGACCATCATGTCGAAGTCGCGCGTGCCGAACCGCGCGAATCTGGCGGGGAAATCGAGGACCTCGACCTCGACCTCGACGTTCTCGAACGCTCTCAGCTGTGCCTGTGTGGTCTCCGCGACCGCCTTGTTCTCCACGGTCGGGAACGTCGTGAAAGTGAACGACACCGGCTTCCCCTCGGCCGCCAGCTCATCGAACAGTTGCTGTGCAGCTTCCGTGTCGTGGCCACCGAGCGGGATGTCCGAGTACCACGGCGAATCCTCCAGGAAGAGGGTGTCGGGGACGACGCCTTCGCCGTTGTAGACGGTCGTATTCATCGCATCCAGATCCACCGCAAGCGACACCGCCCTCCGGGCGCGTGGATCATCGAAGGGGGCACGACGGTGATTCATGCCGAGGTACTGCCCACCGCCCATCGGCACGACCTCGACCGCCGTTCCTGCGTCTTCCGCTGTAGCGAGAGTGCTCCAGTTGCTGTCCGAGGCCAGGTCCGCGCCGCCGGTGGTGATCGAGTTGAGCCGTTGTGTGGTGTCGGCAGACGTGCGGATCGTGAGTCCGTCCAGGTACGGCCGGGGCGCATCCCAGTAGTTCGGGTTCTTCTCGAGCTCGATGACGTCCTGTCTGGACCAGTTCGCCAGCGCGAAAGGACCTGCACCGATCGGGTTCTCGTCGAACGCCGCCGCGCCCTGCTGCAGCGCGCCCGGGGACGCGATCCAGTTCATCGAGCTGACGATCACGCTGTGCGCGTAGTTCGGGTTCGGTGCCGCCAACGTGACTTCGAGCGTCGTCGGGCCGAGCACCTCGGTCGACGCGATCTGCGATGCCTCACCGATCGATCCCGACGCGGTGGCGGGGTCGCGCAAACGATCCCAATTGAACTTGACTGCCTCCGCGTCGAGCGGTGTGCCGTCGGAGAACGTCACGTCGGGTCGCAGTGACAGCACCATCGTGGCACCGCCGTCGTCGCTCGAGAAGTCGGTGGCCAATCCGTATTCGATCTCGAGGGTGTCGACGTCGGTGGTCATCAGCGTGCCGTACAGCGCGTTACCCAGCAGGGACGAACCCGCGTATGTATTGCTCATCGCCGCGGGGTCGAGTGTGCGCGGCTCACCCATCTGGATGACGGTCGCGACACCGCCCGCAACCGGTTCGCCGACCTGCGCCGGATCATTGTCTGCGCTACCGGAATCCGACCCGCCGCACGCACTCAGCAGCAGGACGGAACATACCGCGACGGCTGCCGCATCGATGCTGCGCCGCCTCCATGACAGTCTTCCTCGAAACATTGGCACCTTCCCGGCATCCTCGCTTGGACGAGACCGAGATTACGTTATTACTGTAAGACACACCATAATATTTACTGCGGAGATGTCGACGGCTTCGAGTCAGGGTCGGACACGTGGTGCACAACCCTCGTGAGCATGTTTTCGGCGCCGACCTCCGCCGGATCGGTGAGGTAGTACTCGCGCACCGGACCCACGGCTTCGACTCCGCGGGCCGCGAGTTCTGCGAACAGGGCGTGATAGGCGACCGGCAGGAGTGACGCGGGCCCGGTGAAGTCCACAGCAGCGAAGAGTCCGCCCGGCATGAGAACAGCCTCGGAGCCGACATCGGCTGCGACCTCGATCCCCACCCCGAAGTCGACAGTTCCTTCGAGGACCACCGGGTACCGTCCGACTACCGGAGCATCCGTGTCGACGCCGAGCACGGCAGCGTCCACCAGGAGATTCTCGATCGAGGCGGCAACGGTGCGGTCGAGGTCGTCCGCGTCGGCGCTGCCTTCGCGCCACAGCACGACCTGATCGTCGATGTGGCGCAGCCGAACGGGAAGTGCCGTCGCGGCAATCGCTTCGAGCGACCCGACGAGGGCGAGCGAGCGCAGCGCCCGCTCGGCCTCGTACTCGATCCGGGCACGCTCGACGGCCAGCACATCCGCACTGCGCGCCGGATCGTCGACGATCCGCCGGATCGAGGAGATCGAGACTCCGGCCCGGCGAAGCAGACCGATCCGCAGCGCCGTCGCGAGTTGAGCAGGCGCGTAGTACCGGTATCCGGTGTGCGGATCGACGCGCCCAGGGGTCAGCAGTTCCTCGCGGTCGTAGTAACGCAGGGCCTTCACGGTGAGTCGGCACGCTCGCGCGAACTCACCGATACTCATCCACGGCGTCGGATCGGTCATGTCGTGGCAGTGCCGACCGTGAAGGGAATCACCGTGATCACATCGACCAGCAGACCGTCGGGGTCGACGGTCATGAAGTGTCGCTGCCCGAAGTCCTCGCTGCGCAGACTCAGGACGATGGGCAGTTCTGCTGATACCGCACACGCGTGGACAGCATCGACGTCGTCGACCTCCACCGAGACGAGCACGCCTGCAGGCGATCCGCGGAAGCCCTCGGGGATCGTCTCGTGGTCTTGTATGACGAGCCCGAGCTGGACCGATTCGGTGATCGGCGATTGCAGCTGTACGTACCAATCGCTGTCGTACACGACAATCAGCCCCAGGAGGCCGGCGTAGAAGTCGCGACTGCGGCGAATGTCGGCGACCGGGACGACGGGAAAGATGCTCTGAGTGACGGAGGTACTCCGTGCTGTGAAGGTGCTCATGCATGTCACCGTCCGCCCTCCCCTGAGGGGAGAGTCAACTCCCGACGCCGTCATTGTGCGTGACCCGGCCGATCAGTCCAGGTCGTCGTGCCGCATCAGCTGACGCGCAGCCTCGGTCACCGACCCGCTCAGCGACGGGTACACCGAGAAGGTCTGCGCGAGATCGGTCACGTTGAGGTTGTTCTGTACCGCCAGTGCGATCGGCAATATGAGCTCGGATGCGTTGGGCGCGACGATCACACCGCCGATCACCACACCGGTCGCGGGGCGACAGAAGATCTTGATGAAGCCGCGCCGCAACCCGGACATCTTCGCCCGCGGGTTCGTGTTGAGCGGCAACATCACCGTGCGGGCGGGGATCTCGCCCTTGTCGATGGCGGCCTGGGTGACACCGACGGCAGCGATCTCGGGCCGGGTGAACACGGCCGCCGCCACAGTCTTGAGCTTGATGGGGCTCACACCCTCGCCGAGCGCGTGGTACATCGCAATGCGTCCCTGCATCGCGGCTACGGAGGCGAGCGGCAGGAGGCCGGTGCAGTCACCGGCGGCATAGATTCCGGGCACCGACGTGCGCGACACACGGTCGACGTGCAGGTAACCACCACGGTCGAGTTCGAGTCCCACCTTGTCGAGTCCGAGACCCTGGGTATTCGGGACCGATCCGACCGTCATGAGGGCGTGGCTACCCTCGACGACGCGGCCGTCCGACAAGAGCACACGGACGCCGCTCTCGGTGCGCTCGACCGAATCCGCGCGCGCGTGCTTGACGAGCGTGACTCCGCGTTCGGTGAGTACATCCTCGAGCACGAGTGCAGCGTCCTCGTCCTCGTGGGGCAGGATGCGGTCGCGACTGGAGACCACGGTGACCTGAACCCCGACCTCGGTGTATGCCGACACGAACTCTGCGCCGGTGACACCGGAACCGACCACGACGAGGTGCTCAGGAAGCCTGTCGAGGTCGTAGAGCTGACGCCACGTCAGGATGCGTTCACCGTCGGGTTCGGCGTTCGGAAGCACACGCGGACTTGCACCGGTCGCGATGAGCACGACATCGGCGTCGAGGACCTTGTCCTCACCGGTGAACAACCTGGCACGGACCTTGTGCGCGGCCATCCCGACCTCGGGGTCGATCAGCTCACCGTGTCCGGACAGCAGCGCGATGCCCGCGGCCTCGAGTTTCGTGCGGATGTCGGCCGACTGGGCACGCGCAAGACTCTTGACGCGCGCATGCACCTGCGGCAGCGCAACGGAAGTGCGTTCGAGTTCGATTCCGAGATCGGTGGCGCGCCGCATGTCGGTGCGGACGCCGGTGGACGCGATGAAGGTCTTGGACGGGACACAGTCGAAGAGAACGCATGCGCCGCCGATGCCATCCGAATCGATCAGAGACACCGACGCGCCGTACTGCGCTGCCACGAGCGCCGCCTCGTAACCGGCGGGTCCGCCGCCGATGATGACAATCCGAGTCATTGTTCTCCTCTGTATCGATTCCGAATAAGGGTATCGGGCCGAACACGTGCGTCCGCGGGGGTGTGCGAACTCCCGCGACAACGCTATGCCACCGCGGGGGCACAGTGCAGACAGACCACCCGAGCGCGGCAGACAGACCACCCGAGCGCGGCAGACAGACCACCCGAGCGCGGCAGACAGACCGCCCGAGCGCGCCGCTGGCTCCGTCACAGCAGGCGGTGCCCGGCACGGTGCGATCGAGACCGAACCGTTAGCCTTGAGGACGTGCCGATCTACGCCGCCTACGGGTCCAACATGCATCCGGAGCAGATGCTGACGCGCTGCCCGCATTCGCCGATGTCCGGTACCGGCTGGTTGCACGGGTGGCGGCTGACATTCGCCGGCGCCGACATCGGCTGGGAAGGTGCATTGGCGACGGTCGTCGAGGATCCCGAGTCCAAGGTCTTCGTCGTGCTCTACGACGTGCCGGAGGACGACGAGCGCAGCCTCGACCGCTGGGAAGGCGCCGAACTCGGCTTCCACCGCAAGATCCGCGTCCGCATCGACACGGCCGACGGCCCCATCCTGGCCTGGTTGTACGTCGTCGACGGGTATGAAGGTGGACTTCCGTCGGCCCGCTACCTGGGTGTTATGGCCGACGCTGCAGAGATCGCCGGTGCTCCGTCCGACTACGTGATGAACCTACGCACCCGCAACAGCCGCAATGTCGGTCCGGGGCGTCCTGACGCCTTCTGATCGGCCGCCCGCCGATCAACGCCTGCTGATCTACCGAGGCACCGACGCGCGTATGTCCCGGGACGCCGAAGCCTCCCGGGACATACAGCCGGAATCCCACTATCCGGCGGTCGGCGCATTCCCGTCGGGTCCCGCATCGGGCGGGAACGTCCCGTTCACGTACGGGTTGTACTCGTTGGTGAACAGGTCCTCGGAGTCGACCGCGCCGTGTTCCAGAATGCCGAGACGCACGCTCTGATCGATCCAGATCCCGAAGTCGTCGGCAGCAATCGGCCCGCCGGGGTCGGGTACGCCCGGACTCTTCCACTGCTGGACGAATTCGGTGCTCTCGCTACGACCGCGCGCCTCGATGATCGTGACGAAGCGATCGACCACCTCGTCACGCGGCTGGGTCTGCGTCCATCGGACGGCCCTTGCGGTTCCCTGCACGAAGTCGGCGACCTCGTCCGGATGCTCCGCGATGAAGTCGTCGCGAAACACGAGAGCACTGTAGGAGAGCGGTCCTGAGAGATCGATATCGGTGAACAACGGCCGCACACCGCCGCGGGCGAGCGCTGCGTCCTTGATGATGCCCCCGAGGTTGCCCACATCGATCGCCCCCTGCCGCAGTGCCTGTTCCGTGTTGAGCGGAGGCACCACGACGAGTTCGACCTGTGCGATCTCGTCGTCGGACAAACCCGACCGGAACAACCATTCCTTGATCACATACTCGTGGTAGGCGCCGAGCGTGTTGATCCCGATCTTCTTCCCGATCAGATCCCGGGCGGACGTCAGCGGACTTCCCTCGAGGACGTAGTACCCGTTGAAGGTGTGCTCCGCTGTGTCTCCGTCCGCACCCATGACCGATACGACAGCGGTCAGCGGAGCACCGGCTCCGGCAAGCTTCGCGATCGCGCCGTGGAACGCGGAACCGAAGTCGGTCTCCCCTGTCGCGGCGTTCTGGATACTCGATGGACCACTGGTGTTGTCCCCCAACCACTCCAACGTCACACGGTCGAAGTATCCGAGGTCGGCGGCAAGTTCCGGGAAGGTGACGTTGCTCGGGCTACCCTCGTAGCGGAGCACCTTTTTCCCGTCCGGAGGCGCCGCTTCGACACTTCCGGGTGCGGCACCACACGCCGTCGACACCAGCGCGATCACCGCAAGCATGACCGCACCCACCGAAGACCTTCCCAGTATCGACGACATTCACTGCTCCTCAGTCGTTACCGTAGAAGGGCTCGCCCACCACGGAGACCGATGTTTGCCCGTCGACACCGACCGGCACGTCGCCCTCGATCGTGGTGCGGTGCAGAACTCGCACCACGTCGAGGTGATCGAGATCAGTGGGCGCTTGATGGGCAGTGATCCGGTTGTCCCACACGCCGATGCTGTCGTTCTCCCATCGGATTCTCACCGTGTACGCAGGATTCGTGATCTCGTCGAACAACAGGTCGAGGATCCGGTCACTCTGCCCCGGAGACAGCCCGATGATCCGACTCGTGAAGCCGGGTGTCACGAACAGGCCGCGCTCACCCGTCTCCGGGTGTACACGCACCACCGGATGCTCGGTGATGTACGGCTCAGCGGCGACATGCTGCTCTGACCGACTCCCGGATGCCCACCTCGGTGTACGCCCACCGAAACGATGTTCGGCACGCAGACCCTCGATGAACTTCCTCAGCGACACGGGCAGATTCGCGTAGGCGGCACCCAGATCGGTCCACGTGGTATCGCCCCCGACCTCGGGGACGAGTTCGGACCGCAGGAATGTGATCGCGGGAGGATTGATCAGCGCCGAGACATCCGAATGCCAGAAGTTGGCATACGAATACTGCTTGGTACCGGCCCGCGCGGCGTACTTTCGGCTGTCGACCTCGAGGATCTCCTGGTGGGGAGAATCCGGGTCATAGTTGTACGGATGCGAATTGGTGATCCGGCCGAAGTACCGGGTGAACGCGATCTGTTCAGCATGATCGAGCGGCTGACCTCGGAAGAAGAGGACCTTGTGCTCGAGGAGCGCCGCTCGCAGTCGCGCGACGGTGACTGCATCGAGACGCTTCCGGAGGTCGATGCCCTCGACTTCGGCTCCGAGATAGCCGGCGACGGGGGCGATCTCGAAGGTCGTCGTGGGTTCGGCGAAAGTAGTCATCTTATTCCTCGCCGCGGAATGCTGCGCCGGAGATCGACACGGACTCTCGGCCGTCCGGACCCACCGGGACATCCCCCTCGATGGTGGTGCGGTACAGCACGCGGGTGACGTCGAGATGGTCGAGGTCGGTGGGTGCCAGGTGCGCGGTCGCGCGATTGTCCCACACCGCGACGCTACCGGGGAACCAACGGAACCGGACGGTGTAGGCGGGAGCCGTGACCTCCTCGAACAACAGATCGAGAAGATGATTGCTCTGTGCCGGCGACAACCCGACGATGCGGGAGGTGAATCCCGGTTGCACGAACAATGCCTTCTCCCCCGTCACCGGATGTACCCGCACCACAGGATGTTCGGTGACGAAGGGGTTGGCCTGGACGCGACGGCCGTAGTCGCTGTCTGCGGACCATTGCGGTTGACGCCCACCGAATCGATGCTCGGCACGCAAGCCGTCGACGAGGTCGCGGAGGGATTCGGGCAGACCTTCGTACGCAGCGACCAGATTTGTCCAGGTGGTGTCGCCGCCGCGCTCGGGAACCTCATGTGCGCGCAGCAGGGTTACAGCCGGCGGATTGACCACCGCCGTGACATCGGTGTGCCATTTGTTGTCGTAGCTGTACTTCTTGCGACCGAAGCGTCGTTCGTACTTGCGGCTGTCGACCGCCAGAATCTCCGGGAATCCCTCCGGCGCCTCGTCGTCGTACGGGTGCGACGGCGTGACTGTGCCGAAGTGCCGCGAGACCGCGATCTGCTGCGTGTGGTCGATGTGCTGATCGCGGAAGAACAGCACCTTGTACTTGTGCAGCTTCCGGCGCAGCTTCTCGGCATCGTTGTCTGCGAGTGGCTCTCGCAGGTCGATTCCGGTGATCTCCGCGCCGATATGGCCGGCGACCGGGCGTACGGACAGTTCGGTCTCTACAGGCGTTTCCTGTACAAGCGTCATGAATTCCCCTCGGGCTGTGTGCTACTCGACCACCGATCGGGCCGTTGCGATCACCCTTCCTCGCCGGAGGTTCCCGTGGGTAGTCCGTTTCCACGATGCGAAAAACACTCAGCCTGAACTTATTTCGAGCGCGATCGCGACGCGGTCGGACCCACCACCGATACGGTCGGCCGCACGGCGCATCGGAGGGACGATCTGCCGCACCACAGCGTCCGTCAGCCTCCACCTTCGCGCCTGCACACCGATCGCACCCCACGGCCGCCGCATGTGGTCGAACACCGGCACCGCTACAGCGCGCAGAGAAGAGTCGGACGCATCCGGAGCAACCGCAAACCCGCGCCGCCGAATCTGTTCGAGTTCTGCACCGCGAGGCGCCGCCGCTCGAAAACTCGGTGAGAACGCGAGCATCACCTGCCCCATGACGCTACTCGCGACCGGTTGCCGGCCGCGTGGAAGCTGAACTTCGCAGAACTTCTCGGGTGGCCGGGCAGAAAAAAGAGTGAGTACTTCACCCGATCTCACGACGCCCAAACTCGTCGTGATCTCGATGCCGGCCGCAAGCGCATAGAGCTGCGGGGCACAGAAGTCGACACCCGCCCTCACCAGTGGTGGTACAGCAAGGGTGATCAGGCCCGGGCCGATGCGATAGCCGTCGCCGCCGGGGACCCTCTCGAGCAGGCCACCACGAAGGAGCGCTTGGGCGATTCGATATGCACTGCTCACCGGAAGACCGGTGCGCGCCGCCAGCGAGGAGAGCGACAGGTCGGTCGCGCCGTCGTCGAAACACGCGAGCATCGCCACAGCACGCTCGACCGCACGGGATCCGGACCGGGCCTCACTCGACGGACTGCTCACCATCACCTCACGACTCTCAGTGACCACCCGCTTCGCCTCACCGGCGCGACAGCGTGTTCCTCATCGGAACTCTTGTCGGCGTAGACCCCGCAGACAACCGTTCGGCGCGGCACGATCCCAATCCGGCCCGGCCGAAGAGACACCCTGCACGCCACCTTCAGGCATGTTATAAGGTCACGCTTACCAAAGTTAGGTAAGCCAATCTTGATTCCCGGAAGAATTGGACTCCCAGTGATTCGTAGTACTCGGCGCACACGCGTCGTAGCCCGGTCCGGCACGGCCCCGTCTCGTGCGGCTCGCTCTGCCGCCCCGGCCCTGCTCCTCATCCCCGTGTTGCTCGCCGCCGCATGCGGCTCGTCCGAGTCGTCGACGTCCACCACAGAAGGACCGGCCCGAGCCGAGTCGCTGACGGTCGCCGTCGCCAAGGACACCGGTCCTCTCAACATCTTCGCCGGTGCGTCCGACCAGATGACCGAGCTCGTCTACGACAAACTGCTTTCCCCTTCGCCGTACGTCGCCGACCCGCAACCGTGGCTGGCCACCGACGTCCGGCAGGTCGATCCCACGACCTGGGAGGTCGACCTTCGCGACGACGTCACCTGGCACGACGGCGAAGCGTTCACCGCCGACGACGTCGCCTTCAGCTACCACTACATGCATGCCGCCCCGACCGGGCGCTTCACGCATCATGTCAATGACACTCCGTCGATCTCGACGGTGGAAGCGACGAGCCCGACCTCGGTGCGGTTCGTGTGCGACTACGCATGCCCCGAACTCGGCACGGTCACACTCGCCGATCTCCCCGTGCTTCCCGAGCACGTCTGGTCGAAGGTCGACCCCGCGACAGCGAAGGAAGTGACCGAGCTCCCCATCGGCACCGGACCGTTCGAGCTCGTCGACTACAGTCCCACCACCGGGTACAGGTTCGAGGCCAACGCCGACTACTTCGCGGGCGCTCCGACGGTCGACGAGCTGGTCATGCCGGTGATCGCCGACTCCTCGGCAGCTTTCACCGCGCTCAGCTCCGGTCAGGTCGACGCTGTCGACCGCGCGCTCACCCCGGAACTGGTCGATCAGTTCACCGCGTCGAACGATATCGGTACGATCACCGTGGCGCCGCTGACCTACCCCGAGCTGAAACTCAACTTCACCCGTGAGCCCTTCGCGCAGGCCGACTTCCGTGCCGCGCTGAACTTCGCGGTCGATCGGGATCAGATGCTCGACATCGTCGGCCTCGGCCAGGGCCGGCCCGGCACTCAGGGCTACGTGCACCCGGATGCACCGTTTGCCGACCCCGACGCCTCCACCCCGTACGACCCTGCTCAGGCCACAGCGCTGCTCGACTCACTCGGATGGAAGGACATCGACGGCGACGGCACCCGCGAGAACCCGGCGGGAGACGATGCACCGTTCACGTTGATCGTCAACGGTGGTGACGCGCCGCAGGTCCGCGCCGCCGAACTGATTGCCGAGGACTTCGCCGAGGTCGGTATCGACGTCGTCGTCAGCCCCCTCGACGCCGGCTCGCTCTCGGATGCATCTGCGAAGAAGAACTTCGACCTCTACGTCACCACGAACAGTCCGCACGCGGTGGCCGACTCCACGCAGTTCATCATGTCGCACCGTTCGGGCAACCTGTGGAGTCACCCCGATCTTGCGTACCCGGAATTCGATGCGCTGTACGAGAGATGGCGCGCCACCGAGACCAACGAGGCGCGCATCGCGGCGATGCAGGAGATGCAGGAACTGTTCAACCGCCAGCCCACCGCCATCGCCCTGTACTACCCTGACGAGACCTGGGCCTTCCGCGCCGACCGATTCGCCGGTTGGGTCGAGACCCCCGGCTACGGCATCGTCCACAAATGGTCGTTCCTGCCCTCCGACGTCGTCGACGCCGCGAACGCGGAAGCCCCGCAGGACTGATGACAGCCCTGCGCCGAGCGGGACAGTACGCGCTGGTTCTGTGGGCAGCAGTGACGTTGAACTTCGCCCTGCCACACCTGGCACCGGGTGATCCCGTCAACTATCTGTACGGCGGCGACCAGCAGTCGCTCGACCCGAAATACATCGCACAGATGCGAGCAGACTACGGGCTCGACCGGCCGATCCTCGAGCAGTACGTCTCCTTCTGGTCCGGTCTGCTGCGCGGAGATCTCGGAATGTCCGTGCAGCACAATCGCCCCGTTCTCGATGTGTTGTGGGAGAAACTTCCGTGGACGCTCGCACTGGTCGGGATCGGGACGCTGTTCGCGTTCGTCATCGGCTCCCTACTCGGCGCATGGGCGGCATGGTGCCGTGGCTCCGCGAAGGAAACCGGGACCGTCGTCACGGTTCTCGCGCTCGATTCGATGCCCGGCTTCTGGATCGGCATGAATCTCATCGCGGTGTTCTCGGTGACACTCGGCTGGTTCCCGTCGTACGGCGCGGCCTCGTTCGACGCGGCCGGTGTCGAATGGCTCACCGAGGTCGCGTCCCGCATGGCGCTCCCCGTCGCGACGCTCACCATCGCCGGTATCGGCGGGTTCTTCCTCATGACGCGTGCGTCGATGGTGAGCGTGCTCGACGAGCCGTTCATCCGGCTCGCCCGAGCCAAGGGGCTCGGTGAGTTCCGTGTCGCTCTCGGGCACGCGCTGCGCAATGCCCTGTTGCCCGTGTACACCACGCTCACCCTCACCGTCGGGGTGCTGCTGTCGGGCGCTGTCGTCGTCGAATCCGTCTTCGCCTATCCGGGCCTGGGCAAACTCACCTTCGATGCTGTCACCGCGCGTGACTATCCGCTGCTGCAGGGTGCGTTTCTGCTCGCCACGGTCGGCATCGTCGCCGCGAATCTGCTTGCCGATCTGACCTACCCGCTGCTCGATCCGCGTGTGCGCAAGAACCGCACCGTCGCGACGAAGCGCGCACCGGAAGGGACACCGGCATGAGCCTTCTCGGCACGAAGACCCGCTCGCATCGCCTCGCACTCGTGGGCGCCGTGATTCTGGGGATTCTTCTGCTGTGCGCGGCCGCAGCGCCCTGGCTCGCGCCGTACGACCCCACCGAACGCGTCACCAGGCCGTTCGCCAAACCCTCCGCAGACCATTGGCTCGGCGCCGACGACGTGGGCCACGACCTGCTGTCGATGCTCATCCAGGGCGCCCAGATCTCGTTGTTCGTCGGTGTGGTCGCGGCTCTCGTCGCAACCACGATCGGCACCGCGGTGGGCATCGCCGCCGGGTACGTGCGCGGAGCCGTCGACACCGTGCTGATGCGCATGGTCGATGTGGTGCTGTCGTTGCCGGTACTGCCGCTGACGATCGTCATCGGAGTCTTCGCAGGCCCCGGCCTGGGCACCCAGGTGATGGTGATCTCTGCAGTGCTGTGGGCAGGTCTCGCCCGCGAATTGCGCGCGCAGGTACTGACTCTGCGCGAACGGGACTACATCCAGGCCGAGCGGGCCATGGGCGCCGGTCCGGTGTATGTGCTGCGCCGGCATGTCCTTCCCGCGATTCTGCCACTGGTGATCCCGCAGTTCGTACTCACCGTCAAGACAGCGATCCTGCTCGAGGCATCGCTGGCGTTCCTCGGGCTCGGCGACATCTCGGCGGCGAGCTGGGGATCGATGCTGTCGATGGCCCACGCACGCAACGCCTTCCTCACCGACGCATGGGTCTGGTGGGTTCTGCCGCCGGGCATCGCCATCGCGGTCACCGTGCTCGGCTTCGCGCTGCTCGGCAATGCGATCGAGGAACGGTCACGCCCGATCCTCACGGTCCGGGCGCAGAACCGGTTGCGCCGAAAGACGCGCCCGGCGGAGGCCCCTCCTGTGGACGGGACTCCGGTCGCACCCCTCGTCGTCGACGGCCTGACGGTCGTGTACGGCGAGGAGAGCAGCGGCGCGACGAAGGTGTCGTTCGCTGTCGAGGCGGGTGAACTCGTCGGCCTCGTCGGCGAATCGGGCAGTGGGAAATCCACCGTTGCCGCCGCGACGCTCGGGCTACTCCCCTCTGCAGCCAGGATCACCTCGGGACGCGTGCTCGTGTCCGGCCGCGATGTCGCCGCGCTGCCTGACGAGGAACTGCGAGCTCTGCGTGGGAATCGAATCTCTCTGATCCCGCAGGAAGCGCTGAGCGCGCTGAACCCTGTGCGCAGCATCGGGTCCCAGATGGACGAGGCGATTCTCGTGCACCGCTCGCGGCGCCGGCACGAGGCGCGTGAGCGAACGCTCGAGTTGCTCACACAGGTCGGACTCGGCGCCGACCGCGCCGACGCGTATCCACACCAGCTCTCGGGCGGTATGCGCCAGCGGGTCGTGATTGCGATGGCGCTGGCCAACGAACCGGATGTGGTGATCGCCGACGAACCGACCAGTGGCCTCGATGTTCTCCGTGAGGCGGAGATACTGGCGCTGCTCGACGACCTGCGTGCACGGCACTCGCTCGCACTGCTCATCGTCACGCACAACCTGCCGGTCATCGAGCGGATCGCCGATCGCATCGCAGTGATGAAAGATGGCGAACTCGTCGAGATCGGCACCGCCTCGCAGATCGGCACCGACCCGCGACACCCCTACACCCGCAAGCTGGTCGACGCTGCGCCGCGGCTCGAATCCCTCCGGGAGAAGGTGGCTCGATGAGCGCATTGCTCGAAGTCGACTCGTTGTCGGTGGTGTTCGGCGAGTCCCGAGCTGCGGACAATGTGTCCTTCCTGCTCGACACCGGCGAATCCGTCGCCCTGGTAGGCGGTTCGGGGGCCGGGAAGTCAACCGTTGCGCGGGCGATCGCCGGGCTCGTCTCCGCGACGTCGGGCCGCATCGTGTTCGACGGTGTCGACCTGACCACCGCCTCGACACGCGCGGGTCGAACGCTGCGGCGCGGCATGCATCTGGTCTTCCAGGATCCATACGCCTCGCTCCCACCGGGGATGCGTGTCGGCGACATCGTCGCCGAGCCGATGGTGATCCACCGGATCGGAGACCGAGCTTCCCGACGTGACGCGGTGTCGAACGCGCTGGAGTCGGTGCGTCTCGCGCCGGCCGGCGATTACGCCGACCGCTACCCACACGAGTTGTCCGGCGGTCAGCGGCAGCGCGTCGCGTTCGCGCGGGCACTCGTGACCCGGCCCCGGCTCCTACTCGCCGACGAACCGACCAGTGGACTCGATGCGTCGCTGCGGATCGAGATCGTCGACATGATGTCGGAACTGGCCCGCTCCCAGGACCTCGCGGTCCTGCACATCACCCACGACCTCGCTCTCGCAGCCCGCAGCTGCGACACCGTCATGGTGATGCAGGACGGGCAGGTCGTCGAAGCCGGCGCATCCACCGACGTCCTCACCACCCCCTCACACGGATACACGGCCTCCCTGGTGGCCGCCGCGACCGGCACCCGCTGACCGAAACAGGAGAGAAATCCATGTCTGCAACGCTCACAGTCCTCGATAATGGAACGCTCATCGACTTCACCGTCGACGACGTGATGAAGTACCACGGCCCCGGATTCCCCGGAGGCGTCGCCCACGCCGTCAAGGTGCTCGAACGCGTCTTGCCGGCCCTGTGCCCCGAGGGTCCGGCCGAGCGCCGCGAGATCTCCGTCTCCACGGCACACCGTGGTCCAGGAGTGCGCGACACGTTCGAGGCGGTCACTCGCGCCGTCACGGAGGATCGGTTCACAGTGGACTCGACGCTCGAACGCACCGACCGAGGTTCGACCCTCGAGCGCTACGTGTTCGTGCTCACCTACCGCGGCACCAGCGTGCGCCTCGAGATCCGCGAAGGTTTCGTCACCGACGAGTTCATCACCCTCGGACGCAAGGCGGAGCGCACCGACGCCGAGAACGCTCGGCTGACCGTCCTCAAGCAGGAGATGGCCGATCGTCTGCTCGCCGCACCCGCGGACGAGGTCTACGACATCGTCGGATAACCGCGGGTCCGTACTGTACGTTCGATGACCTTCCCACGCGCAGCACTGGTCCTGCTCGCTGTCGCCGCCGCGTCGGTGGCGACCTGGTTCGCGTGGCTCGGGTGGGAGACCGGCTACCGAACGCTGCCGGACGGCATTGTGACAGGACCGTATTCGACGATGCAGGTGGTCGCGGCCGGAGCGACGATCACCTGCGTCGTCGTCGCTGGGTGCCTGGCGCTGCGCTGCTCGGTCAAGGGCAGCATCGCAGTGGTCGCGTGCACGACCGTCGGGTTCGCGCTCGCGTGGGGGCGCAACGCAGCGGCGAGCGACGAGAGCGGCCTATGGGTCGTCGGTCTCCTGTTGCTCGTAGCAGGCACTGCTGTCGGAGGATCCGCGGTCGCAGTGCTCACCTGGCTCGTGTCTCGCCGCGCAGGACAACGCCGGCGTTGATCGAGGTGGGCAAGGGCGACGTTCGCCGAACATGTCGGACACCGCGGTTACCTTGCCGAGCATGACCGACACACCGAAGGGCCCCGAATCGTACTTCCCGTCCATCGAGAAGAAGTACGGCCGTCCGATCGAGGAGTGGAAGGCACTGATCCGCACTTCGGATCTCAACAAACACATGGAACTCGTGAACTGGCTGAAAGCCGATCACGGCATGGGTCATGGGCACGCGAATGCACTTGTCGCGCACACGCTGAAGGAGTCCGGAACATAGGCGCCGGCGCACACGCGCTCAGGTGTTGTCGACCCAGCGCAGGAGCGCGTAGAGGAACCGGGTCGCGCCCGGCATGAAGTTGCTGCCGTGGTGGTAGGTCGGATCGAGGGTGGTCACGATCAGGCGCCCCGGGGTCGAGACGGTGTCCTCGTACAGCATCATGCCCGCGTCATGCACGTTGCCATCGGCGTCGGGCTCCTCGGAGATGATCAGCGGCACCACCTCCGCATCGGTGCGCAGCAGCCCATGGTGATGCCAGATCGCCGACTTGGTGGTCAAGTACTGCCATGCTTCGTGGTGGTGACTGCGGGTGCGGATCAACGGGTCCTCCCCGTGGAGCCACCACCAGAAGTTCGTCGGCCGTGGTTCCCATTCGACGCCGGGAAGCCAGGTATGGACCTGGTTCTCGCCGAGCACGACGAGGGTGCCGCCGCGCTCGGCGACAGCGCGGAATTGCGCGGCATGGCGGGCGACGAGGTCGGGGTGCAGGCGGTCGGCGAGGATGACCGTCGAGTAGCCGTCGAGGTCTCCGTCGACGAGGTCGGCCAGATAATGGAAGTCCGGCTGGTGGGCGAGCACCGCCGGGTCCTTCATCGTTTGCAGGTGCGGGTAGGAACCGCCCTGGACGAGCGCGAGTCGCGTGCCCTGCTGGGGCGCACGGTCGGTACGGGAGAAGGGTTCGATCGTCGTCACCGCTGCACCAGCCAATCGACGAGTTGCGTCGTCAGTTTCGAGGAGCTGTTGGGGTCGTTCGCCCAGCCTGTGAGGTCGTTGCCGCCGTGCGCAAGTACCTGCCCCTGTCCGAGTGGGTAGACGTAGTCGAGAGGCAGGGCGTGCCGACCGATCCGGGTGGTCACGAGGGCGTCCTCCGGAATCTTGTCGACGTATCCGCGCGCGTAGAACCCGGTGACGCCTTTGCGGGTACTCAGGTCGACCGGATCGACTCCGTCCCAGACGGGGTGCTGATCGCCGAGGGTGATCGCCAGGTCCTTCGGGCCCGTGTAGGCCAGTTTGCGCCACACACCCAGGCCCGGAAGGAAATCGGTGAGCACGTGTCCCATGACCGCAATGCGGCCACCGGAGGTCGCGAACTCGGTGAGCAGGTCCTTGTTTCGCTCCAGAAAGATCTGGTCCGAGCCTCCACCGATGATCAGGCCGCGTACTGACGAGAGGTCTGTGTGAGGAAGGCGGTAGAGGTCGACCTCGCCGAGCCTGGGGTCGTCGTGGACACCTCCCGCGAGATTGTCGCTACCCATGGTGATTCTTAGGACCGGAGCGAGTGCGGCGGAGGCAGATTCGCCTGGGCCGGGAGCGATGCGTTCAGGTGCTGACACAGAATTCTTCCGTTGGTTCGAGCAGGACGCTCGTAAGGTGACGTAACGATTTATAAGGTAAGCCTTTCTTAACCGATGGTCAACTTTCATGCTCTCCGCAACGGGCTCACTCCAGGAGACCGGCGAGTGTCTTCCAGGTCGCGTCCCATGACCAACCCTGCGCCCACTCCCGCCCGGTGCTGCCCATTCGGGTCGCAACATCGGCGTCGTCGAGCAGCAGGAGCAAAGCCTTCGACAACTCCGCATCGTTCGCCGTCACCAAGCCTGTTGCACCCGCGCGGACGGTTTCCGGCGCACCACCCGAGTTGCCTGCAATGACCGGAAGTCCTGCCGCGGACGCCTCCAGGAACACGATGCCCAGACCTTCCTCCTCGAACCCCGCCCTGCGAGTTCGGCAGGGCATTGCGAAGATGTCGGACGCTGCGAGCACGGCGGGAATCCGAGAGTGAGGAAGACCGCCGGCGAAGGTCACAACATCGGTTACGTCGAGTCGCCGCGCGAGCGCCTGCAGGTCACGACGGCGAGGCCCGTCGCCGACCAACACGAGACGGGTGCCCGGGTGGCGGTCGCGAATCATCGGCATGGCCCGGATCAAGGCGTCCTGTCCTTTTCTGCGCACCAGTCTCGCAACGCACACGATCACCGGTCCCCTGTGTGCCCGATCGGGACCGTGTCGTTTCGGTGCCGCGAACAGGCCGGGGTCGACACCCGGGGACAGCTGCGTGAAGCACGTGCGGGCGGGTACGACAGACCGTAGCGCTGCCTCGGTGTGGTCGCTGATGTAGGTGAAGACATCCACACCGTGCGCCATGTGCCGCAACCATGCCCGGGTAGGCGGCAGTTTCGCCCACCAGGTTTCGTGCCCGTGGCTGGATGCGACGATGCGCTGTACACCGACCGTGCGGAGGGGGCGCGCAAGCGACGAGAGCGGCGCGGCAGCGGCGAACCAGACACGGCCACACCCGTGCTCGACCGCGATCGACTGCACCGTCCGTGCCATACGCCGGGTGGGAAGAAGCATGCGCGAACGATCCCTGATCACCCGAAACGGCATCTGCGCATCGTGGTGGAAGGCACCCGGTTCCGCGGAGGTGTAGACGATCACGTCAGCCGGATCGAAGCGGCGGACCATCTCGAACGCGAACGTTTCGATACCCCCCTGCCTGGGAGGAAAATCGTTGGTCACGACCAGGATGCGGTTCTGTGTGTTCACTGGGACGCCTCCATCCTGCCCGTGCGCGCCCTTGTCCCCGCGGAGCGACGGGTCGTTTCCAAGGCGGACACGGCTGCGGTTCCACCGAGCACCAGGGGATAGACGAAGTACCCGAACCGCGAAGTGGGTGCGAGCAGGAAGAGAACCATGAGGCCGGCCGCGGCGAACGAGGCTGCTCGAACGAAGGAGTCCGGCGGATTCCGCACCAGCACCACAGCACCACAGACTCCTGCAACGGCCAGAACGGCCGAGGTGAGCGTCGCGCCGTACGGCACCAGACGCGTCAGTGCCCCACCGACGAGCGACTCTCCGGCCGGGGTCACGATATCCGTGCGTCCCAGAGGAAAGAGAAGTGTGTGCTCGACGAAGGCCTCCGGGTCAGTGAAGGCCGGAATGTGGAACACGACCGTCAACGCCGCGCACGTTGCCCCTGCCCGCAGGGCCGTGCGGCCGTCGTATCGCGCACACATCAGGACGAGCGCGACCACGAGAACCGGGACCGCGAGCGGTTTGAGAGCGCAGGCGAAGGCGAACGACACCGCCGTCGTCACCA
This sequence comes from Rhodococcus artemisiae, assembly GCF_036327795.1. Taxonomy (NCBI): domain Bacteria; kingdom Bacillati; phylum Actinomycetota; class Actinomycetes; order Mycobacteriales; family Nocardiaceae; genus Rhodococcus; species Rhodococcus artemisiae. The sequence goes on along the minus strand of NZ_JAUTXY010000003.1, from coordinate 75,883 downwards.
CCCGACCTCGGGTCGCCGCCGCAAGACCGAGAAGTGCAGCGCCCACAACCGGAAGATCGACTCCTCCGACCGCCATGGCCAGGGCAATCACCGGCGACGCGATCAGAACCGTCAGCTGCATCCGGGAGCGTCGCGGGAGCGGCCGGGCCAGGACCATCGTCGAGGCCAACAGGACACACACAACGAAGAACAGTGCGAACAAGATTCGCGGATCACCGAGCGGGTTCTCCGGGAACAGTTGCGAGGGTGCACCGAAGAGCGTCATTGCTGGGCCGTACGGGTTGTACTCGGCGAGCACCGACGGGCCCGGACCGTAGGGGCTGCCCGTGGTGATCAGAGAAGCGGCCGACTCCGCGACCACCGACACCTCGAGCTGCGCGGTGCGTGTCGCGATCAGCACGGTTCCCGGCGCCACTACGGCGCCGATCACCGCAGCCACCGCGGCCGGCGTGAGGCGCCGCCTCGCTGCAAGCGCAGCGGCCAGCGCATATCCGGCGACTGCCCACAGAGCCCAGACGCGATGCGGATGCAGCTGCGTCACTACCCCGTAGACGAGAACGACCACGGAAAAGGCCGCGTAGGTCAACGTCCATCGATAGGCGAACAGACCGGCCGAGGCGAAACGTGCCCGGTCGTGAAGGTGAGTGCGCTCGAGTAGCATGCGGAAAACGCTACGGACGCATGATCATCCGAACATCCCCTGCAGCAGCGATTCTCGGGGTAGCTCGGGCGAGCTACCCCGCGTGCTCAGGCCCGGCCCTGGATGTGCTCGAAGTAGAAGACGACCGCCTGAGTGCGGTCGCGCAGGCCCAGCTTCCCGAGGATTCGCCCGATGTGGGTTTTCACCGTTTCCTCCGCCACCGACAGCTCCGCCGCGATTTCCGGATTCGACATTCCGCGCGCCATCACCTGCAGGACTTCCCGTTCCCTCGGCGTCAACACCGACGCCCGACCGGATTCCACGACCGCAGTGCCCTTGCGCCTGGCGAATTCGGCGATCAGACGGGTGGTGACCGACGGTGCGAGCATCGACTCCCCCGCTGCGACGGTGCGCACACCTGTGATGAAATCCGACGCGGTCGACTGCTTCAGCAGAAATCCGCTGGCTCCGAGACTCAGCGCGTCGTAGACGTAGTCGTCGAGGTCGAAGGTGGTCAGCATCATCACTCTGGTGCGATTGTCCGGCCTGGTGAGTACCACCTCCGCAGCGCGGATTCCGTCGAGCCTGGGCATCCGGATGTCGAGGACCACGACGTCGGGGTCCAACGCTGCGACGAGCTCGACCGCCTCCGCGCCGTCCTCCGCAGATCCCACCACGTCGATGTCGCTCTGAGTGTTCAGCACCGCGGCAATTCCGTCGCGGACGAGCGCCTGGTCGTCGGCTACCACCACGCGAATCATCGCTCCTCCCTGAGACCGGCGTGTGCCACAGCACGATGGTCGAACTCGACATCGACGACGAACCGTCCATACTCGTCGGGGCCCGTCTCCACGGTCCCGCCGTACGCGGCGACCCGTTCGCGTATTCCGATGAGCCCGTGCCCTCCACCGTCGGACGCCGGGTGGCCGGGCACGATGGCGTTACCGACCGTGAGGCGCGAATGTCCCGCTCCGATCCGGATCTCGACGGTCACACCGTTGCCTGCGCCGTGCCGATGCGCGTTGGTCAGCGCTTCCTGGAGGATGCGGTACATCGCGCACGAGATCTCCGTCGGTACCGTGTCCGGATCCCCGAGTACTCGCAGGTCCACCTCCTGCCCCGACGAACCGCACCATCTCGCGACCAGGTCGTCGAGCCCGTCGAGTGTGGAGGCTTCCGATCCGCCCTCCGTTTCGGGGCCTCGGAGGACGTCGACGACCCTGCGCATCTCGGTCAACGCGGTCGCTGCCGCCGCGTGGATGTCGTCGAATGTGGAGTGGACACCGACCGGTAGTTCCGGATGTGTGAATGTCGCGGCCTGTGTCTGAACTGCGATCATCGACATATGGTGGGCAACCACGTCGTGCAGCTCCCGTGCGATACGGGTGCGCTCGCGGGCGATGACTTCGCGGTGTTCCTGTTCACGGCGCAGCCCTCGTTCCACGACCAGATGTGTCTCGGCCGCGCGAAGTCGCCGAAAGACCGCGCCGGCAGCCACGATCCCCGTGGCGGCAACAGCGATCATCGCAACCGCATGCAGCGGCAGACCGACCGTCCACATTGCAGGAAGGACGACCAGGATCAGCGACGTCGACGCCGCAGCCGACACCACCCGAAGCGGCCGGCCCGAGGCGAGTGCGATCAGTGCCATACCGGCCGAGATGCAACTTGCGACCGGCCATGGCACGACCTCGTCCTGGACCAGCCCCGAGACCGTGCCCGCAGCAAACCCGAAGGTCATCAGTTGCCAGGTCACCAGCGGGCTCGCGAACACGAACACCAGCGGAAGCACTTGTACCGCCCCGAGCAGGTAGGCGGCCACGACCCACGGCACCATGTCGGTCAGCTGTCCGACCGACGTGCCGAACAGCAGGGTCAGCAACAGCACTGCACCGGCGAGACCTGGTGTTCCGCTGCGCCCGCGCGGGCGCAGCGGGGCGTACGACGTCTCCGGTGTCCACGCTTCGACAACGGCCCGGACCTGACCGGAGGCGACATCCCGGACACGTGATGATGGGGCGGTCGCCCTCGATCTCGTATGGAGCACACCCGACACTAGGTCGAAGGTTCGTCGTCGGGCATCCCCCCGGAGAGCTATTTATCTTGCGGGGGAATCCGCACCGCCCGCGAAGGAGCTATCCGACCGCGCCGAGCGCAAGGTTGGTCAGTACCCGCACACCCACCGGGAGTGCCCGTTCGTCGAGATCGAACGTCGGCTGGTGGATGTCGAGTTCGGGCCCGGAGCCGGACCATACACCCAAGCGACCCATCGCACCGTGGATCTGCTCGAGATACCACGAGAAGTCTTCGCCACCACCGGATTGCGGGGTGTCCGACAGCGCGTCGGGACCGGCCGCCCGGATCGCGTCCTCGAACATCCGCGCCGAGACCTCGTCGTTGACGACGGGCGGCACGCCGCGACGGTAGTGCAGTTCGTAGCTCACCCCGGTGGGAGCGAGGAGCCCGTGCACGATCTCACGGACCATCGGTTCGAGAAGCTCCCAGGTCTCGTGGTCGCCGGTGCGCACCGTGCCGGCCAGCATTCCCGTGCGCGGGATGGCATTCGGGGCCTTGCCCGCACTGACGGCACCCCAGACCATGACGGTGCCGGTGCGCGGATCGATCCTTCGGCTGAGCATGCCCGGGAGTCCGGTGATCACGGTGCCCAGTCCGTAGACGAGGTCACCCGTCAGGTGCGGACGCGACGTGTGCCCGCCGGGGGAATCGAGGACGAGCTCGATGGTGTCGGCGGCCGAGGTGATCGCGCCCACCCTCATTCCCACCTTGCCGACCTCGAGCCGCGGGTCGCAGTGCAACGCGAAGATGCGGGACACGCCGTCGAGACCTCCGGCCGCGACGACATCGAGGGCACCGCCGGGCATGACCTCCTCCGCGGGCTGGAACACCAGCCGCACACCGACGGGTAACTCGGGCACCGTCGCGAGAGCCAGGCCCGCTCCGAGCAGCACGGTGGTGTGTGCATCATGACCACACGCGTGGGAGACGCCGGGAACGGTCGACGAGAAGTCGAGTCCCGTCATCTCCTGCAGCGGTAACGCATCCATGTCGGCACGCAACGCGATTCGCGGTCCGTTCGTGGGCCCGAGATCGCAGATCAGACCGGTGCCGCGGGGCAGCACCTTGGGTGTGAGCCCGGCCGCTGTCAGCCTGGTCGCGACGAATTCGGTGGTGGCATACTCCTGCCGCGCCAACTCGGGGTTGGCATGGATGTGACGGCGCCACGCGATCAGGTCTCCCGCGTGCTCGTCGATCCATTTCTCCACGTACGGGTTCATCGGCGGCCCGCCCCTTCGAGCAGGCGGGCACGCTGACCTGGGTCGACGGCAACGCGGGCCGCGGTCGCGGTGAGCGCGCGGGCGCCGTCGAGAAGGGCGCGGTCGGCGGACTCTGTGATACACGCGGCGGCGAATGCTTCCTGATGTGTGACGGCACCACCCGAGTCGAGACCGATGACGGGGTGTATTCCTGGCAGGACGTTCGTCACGTTTCCCATGTCGGTGCTGCCCAGCGGGCGGAACCCTTCCTCTTCGACGGGCAGCGGTGCGCGCCCTAGACCGATGATCTCTTCACGATATGCCTGCACCAGCCACGGGTCCGGGGTGAGTTCGGTGTAGGTAGGCGACACGGTCCGGATGCTGTGGGTGCATCCGGCGGCGAGAGCGCCGGCCTCGAAGCAGTGTCCGGCGCGTTCGCGGAGATCGTCGAGCAGGCCGGCGGTGGTCGCGCGCAGGTAGTAGAGCATCTCGGAGTGGCCGGGCACGATGTTGGGTGCGGCCCCGCCGTCGCTGACGATGCCGTGGATCTGCTGCCCCGGGATCAGGTGTTGTCGCATGAGACCGATCGCGACCTGCGCGACGGTTGCCGCGTCGGCCGCATTGCGCCCGTATTCGGGTGCCGCGGACGCGTGCGCTTCCCGTCCGACATAGGAGACGGCGATGTCGGCGAGCGCAAGCGAGGTCGCCCCGGTGATGTCGAAGGGGCCCGGATGGACCATCAGAGCGGCACCGACGCCGTCGAACTCGCCGCGCTCGAGCATGAGGACCTTGCCGCCACCGGTTTCCTCGGCCGGAGTGCCGATCACGCGCACGGTGACGCCGAGTTCGTCCGCGAGCGCGGCCAACCCGATCCCGGCCCCGACAGCCGCGGCGGCGATGATGTTGTGCCCGCAAGCGTGCCCGATTCCGGGAAGCGCGTCGTATTCCGCGCAGAACGCGAGAACCAGCTCGCCGCTGCCGTATCGGGCGTCGAATGCGGTCGGGAGGTCGGCGACACCGGTGCGGACCTCGAACCCGGTGTCGCGGAGGACCTCGACGATCTTGGCGGCGCTGCGGTGTTCGCCGAATGCCAGTTCCGGTTCCGCGTGGATCGAATGCGACAGTGCGATCAAGGTGTCTGAGGCAGCCTCGATCGCACTGTCGGATTCGGTCGTCACGATGCCCAGTCTGTCATGCCGGACGGGCGCATCCGACGATGCCACGCGACCCCGGCCGACGGTCAGCCGAGGCGGAAGTTGGACTCGTCCGTCTTCGTCTGCAGCGCCTCGATCAAGGGCGCATGCAGGCCGCGCTTGATTCCTCCCAGGTTCTTGCCGCGGGTCGAGGTCAGCGCCGCAGCCTTCTCGACGGCCGCTGCGAGGACTCCGTCGCCGTCCACGTGCTGCTCGGCTATGCCTACGGCAACTGCGTCGATGCCTCCGAACCGGCGACCGGTGGTCATCGCGTCGACCGCGGTCTGGATGGGAAGACGCTCCCGCATCAGCGTGGACATTCCGACGGTGAACGGCATGTTCAGGTTCACCTCGGGCAGGCACCAGAAACCGCGATCAGCGCGCATCATCCGGAAGTCGTGGGTGAGGGCGAGCATCGCGCCTGCTCCGAAGGCGTGTCCCTGTACGGCGGCGATCGTCGGCATCTGGAAGGTCAGGATCCGCACGAAGAGTTCGTGCACAGAGTCCAGGTATCCGGGCAGGTCTGCCAAGTTGCCGAAGATCCAGTCGGTGTCGAGGCCGTTGCTCCAGAACTTCCCGGTTGCGGCAGTGACAAGGGCAGCGGGGCCCTCATACGCCTCGACCTCGTCGAGCCGGTGGTGCAGCTCGATGAGCATGTCGGGATGGAAGCGGTTCTCGTTGACCTCTTCGCCCTGGTTGCCGAGATACAGGACGAAGACGTCGCCGTCACGTTCGAGGTAAGCCATGATCGCAAGAATACCCCGATTCCTACTCACGAGTAACTTCCGCGTTGCCGCTAGGGTCTGACCTCATGGGAACACCCGAGATCTTCGATCCCGCCCTCGCGGCGAAGGCCGCGGCCGGCGTCGTCGCCGAACGCACGGGCATCACCGCACACACCATTGCCGTCGTCCTCGGTTCGGGCTGGCGCGCCGCAGTCGACCGCTTCGGCGAACCCACCGCGAGCATTCCGATGAGTGACCTCCCCGGCTTCGCGCCACCCACCGCCGCCGGACACTCCGGCACCGTGCACTCGTTCACCGTCGGCGACAACACGGTGCTCGTGCTCGCGGGACGCACCCACGCCTACGAGGGCCACGAGCTGAGCCGGGTCGTCCATCCGGTACGCACCGCAGTCGCCGCGGGAGCCCACACCGTGATCCTCACCAACGCCGCGGGAGGTGTCGATCCCGACCTCGGAGTGGGACAGCCCGTTCTCATCTCCGACCACCTCAATCTCACGGGCCGCTCGCCGCTCGTCGGCGCCCAGTTCGTCGACCTCGTCGACGCCTATTCCCCCGAGTTGCGCGCGCTCGCCCGCGAGATCGACCCCACGTTGCCCGAGGGCGTCTACGCCGGACTGCCCGGGCCGCACTACGAGACACCCGCCGAGATCCGGATGCTGCGCGTCCTCGGCGCAGATCTCGTCGGCATGTCGACGGTGCACGAGACCATCGCCGCACGCGCGGCGGGTGCGCGCGTCCTCGGCCTCTCGCTGGTCACCAATGCGGCGGCAGGCATCACGGGCGAGCACCTCGACCACGCGGAAGTCCTCGCCGCGGGGCGCGGGGCCGCAACCCGCATGGGTGATCTCCTGCGCGATCTGGCGGCCGGGCTGTGACCCTCCGGTTCGGGACCGCGGGGCTGCGCGGGTCTGTCGGCGACGGACCGGACTGCATGAACGTCCCCAACGTCGTGCGCACCACCGCGGGCCTCGCGGCTTGGCTCGTCGCACAGGGACAGCGCGGCGGAACAGTCGTGGTGGGACGCGACGCGCGCCACGGGTCTGCAGAGTTCTTCACCGCGACCGCCGAGGTACTCGCCGCGGCCGGATTCGACGTCGTCGCCCTCCCCCGACCACTTCCGACCCCGGTCACCGCCTACGCGGTACGGGAACTGGATGCAGCAGCGGGAGTGCAGATCACCGCGTCACACAACCCGGCATCCGACAACGGCTACAAGGTGTACCTCTCGGGTGGAGCCCAGATCGTGTCGCCGGCCGACAGGCAGATCGAGGCGGCGATCGACGACGCGCCGGAGGCCGACTCGGTTCCTCGCGAGGCAGTGGCGACCTCGGGCAGCGACCTCGTCGACCGCTATCTCGCACGGGTGGCGTCGCTGCCACGCTCGGCGCACAGAGACCTGAGAATCGCGTTGACACCGCTACACGGCGTCGGAGGCGAGACGGCGGTCGCCGCGCTGCATGCGGCCGGGTTCACCGATGTTCACGTCGTCGCGACGCAGTTCGAGCCCGATCCCGCGTTCCCGACGGTCGCGTTCCCGAACCCGGAGGAACCGGGCGCCGTCGACGCCTTACTCGAACTCGCTGCCGACATCCACGCCGACATCGCAATCGCGTTGGATCCGGACGCCGATCGCTGCGCGGTCGCGGTTCCCACTCCGGCCGGGTGGCGAATGCTTCGCGGTGACGACACCGGCGTGCTGCTCGGCGACCGCATCCTCGATCACGCACCGGCCGGGTCGCTGGTGGCAACGACCATCGTCTCGTCGACGCTGCTCGGCACACTGGCCGCCGCGCGCGGAGCCCGATTCGCACGGACCCTCACCGGCTTCAAGTGGCTCACCCGAGCCGGCGAGGGCCTGGTCTACGCGTACGAGGAGGCCATCGGGCACTGCGTCGACCCCGATGCCGTGCGTGACAAGGACGGGATCGGCACGGCCGTCGTGGTCGCCGACTACGCAGCCGAGCTGAAGGGGTCGGGCCGTACCCTCGTCGATGCACTCGACGACCTGCACCGCCGCTTCGGGGTGCACGTGGGCGACCAGGTAGCGATCCGCGTCACCGCACTCACGCAGATCGACACGATCATGACGAGGTTGCGGTCGGAGCCTCCTCTCACACTGGCCGACGAGCCTGTGACCCTGACCGATCTGGCGACCGACCCGGGACCACTGAACACCGACGCACTCATCTTCGAGGGCGCCACGGTCCGAGTGGTGATCAGGCCGTCCGGCACCGAACCGAAACTCAAGTGCTATCTCGAATCGGTGGCCCGCACGGGCAATCGCGATGCTGCGACGAAGTCGCTGGACTCGTTGCGCCGCTGGGCAATCGGACTGGCCGACTGAGCACAGGTCAGAGCCGGACCGGCTTTCCGTAGGTGATGGCGACGTCGTTGGACGACGTGACCGCCTTGGCGTAGGGCCGGATCGTGACCGGCCCGATCGCGCCGGACACCGATCCGCGGATACCCGCGAATCGCACCGTAGTGGAGTCGCCGTCGAACGTGTGCTCTTCGATGATCGGCACATCGGTGATGCCGCCGGGCGCAAGCTCGACCTCGAGTTCCTGCTCCGGAACCAGCGACGCCTCCCAGGCGTTTCCGGTGCCGAGGTCGACTCCCACCGCCAGATCCGGGATGAGCTCCACCCCGAGGTTCGCGCTGTTGTCACCTCCGACCGTCAGACCCGGAGTGATGACGTGGGCGACCGCGCCGGGCAACGCAGCCGGATAGCCGATCTGGTAACCGACGGTAAGTTTCGTACCCGCGGCCTGCGCCGCTTCATACCCGGTGATCCGGACGGATGTCGTTCCGTCTGCAAAGAACTCGACGCTGAGGGGCGAGCTGTCGAGTGGTGGGTACATCTGGATCGACGTATCCGCCTGTGCCACTTCGATCGCGCGGCCACCTTCGAGCGGTAGGATCCGGGAATTGTCGATGTCGGCGGAAGCCACCGCGGGGTTGGCGAGGACGGCGAGCGTCGACGCCGCACCCAGCGCGGCAATCCGGAGTGGCGCTTTCAAACGTGTGTGAAAAAGGGTATCGCGCATCGTATTTCCCTGTTCCGCAGAGGTCGTTCGGTCACAACGGACGTTGCGAACAGGGAGCAGCGTATAGAGGCGGGGTCACTGTTCGTGACGGAGCCGGTCTCCGTACGGTTACGGATCAGAGACGTTATAGCGTCACTCCAGCACCAAAGGTCCCATTGGTAACATACCCCCAGGGGGTTTCTAGCGCGGGCCGAACTGACGGTCTCCGGCGTCTCCGAGCCCCGGCACGATGTACTTCGCGTCGTTGAGACCGGCGTCGATCGCCGCGGTCACGAGGCGAACCGGATGCCCCGACGCGGCGAGCGTCTCGACACCCTGCGGCGCACACACGACACACACCGCGGTGATGTCGGTCGCGCCGCGAGACACCAGCATGTCGAGCGTCTGCACCATCGACCCACCCGTCGCAAGCATCGGATCCAGCACGAACACCGGAAGGCCCGACAGATCCCCGGGCAGCGATTCCAGGTACGGCACCGGCTCGAAGGTCTCCTCGTCCCGGGCAAGCCCCACGAACCCGACCTGCGCCTGCGGAATCAGGGCGTGCGCCTGCTCCACCATGCCGAGCCCCGCACGCAGCACCGGAACGAGCAGGGGCGGCTGCTTCAGACGCACTCCGGTCGTGACAGCCACAGGAGTCCGGACGTCGAACTGCTCGACCGGCGCCTCCCGGACCGCCTCGTAGATCAACATCTGGGTGAGTCGGCGCAACGCGTGCCGGAAAGCGGCATTGTCGCTGCGTTCATCCCGCAGGATCGTGAGCAGGGAAGCAGCGAGCGGGTGGTCGACCACGAGCGAATCCATGGATCGAAGGATAGAACGACGGAACCGAAGTGCCCTCCGGCGCGTCGAAACAATGTGACACACATCCGACAGTGAACGATGTGCCACACATCCGACGGTGAACGATGTGCCACACATCCGACGGTGAACGATGTGACACACATCCGACGGTGACCGAGGAGACATACGGTGCCCCATCCACAGACCGACGCCGACACACTCGAGGCCGACACGGAGGTGATCGCGGGATTCGGCCGCGTTGCTGCAGCCCTCGCCGAACAGATCGACCAGGCCGCACTCGAGACCAGGACGACCGACCCGATCGGACTCACACCGCTCCTCGGCCCGGTCGGCGCCGACTTCCTCGCGGCGTTCACTGCCGCATACAACGGCCACTCCCGCGAACTCGACCGGATCCGCGAGGTCCTCTCGGGGATGGGCACCACGGCGACCCTCACTGCAGCCGCATACGAACGCACCGAGAGGGAGACGACCGCTGCCCTGCGTGGCATCGTCGTGGGGCTCGAGATCCGTGAGGCCGGCCTGTGATGGCCGGCGTGGGGGCAGACGCACTCGTCTCGCCCCTGCACGATCTGCTCGGAGCCTTCGGTACCGACGTACCGCCGAGTTCGGACCCGGGCAACGGACTGCGTGCCGGGTGCGCGATGGCAGAGGAAGCGCACGCCACCTGCCGGAGTGCGCTCGCGGAGCTCTCGTGGGGGTGGACCGGGGCCGCCGCCGAGGCCGCGCTCGACAGCGGCGAGCGGATTCTCGCGGACACCCTCGGTGCCGTCGATCGAGGGATCGAGCTCGCTACCAGCGTGCTCGACGCCACGGTCACGGTGGTCACCGGAGCGGCCGAGTTGAAACGCATCATCGATTCGTTCGTCGTGCTCGCCCAGAACGCTGCACCCGCACTGGCCCTCCCACAGGGGCAGCTGATGCTGATCACCGCCGCGATCGAACACATCTCCGAGGGCCTGGACGTGCTCACACGAGTGGTTGCCGCACTCTCCGAGCTCACCGCGACGGTGACCGCCTCGATCCCCGCGCCCCCGGCGGGGGCTCCGATACCGAACGAGGACGGCACAGTACCGGCCGCGCCAGGGAATCTTCCGACGGGATCCGGTGAGATCTCGACGATGGGCGGCTCGGCACCCGCGACCGGTGGCGGGGTCGCGGTGACACTGCCCGACGGCACCGTTGCACATGCCCCGAATCCGACCGCCGCCGAAGCCGTTCGCCGCGCACTCGACCAGCAGGGAACACCGTACGTGTGGGGTGGCACCACTCCGGGTCGCGGACTCGACTGCAGCGGCCTGACCCAGTGGGCATACGGGCAGGCGGGTCTCGAGATTCCGCGTCTCGCGCAGGAACAGGATGTCGGGACGCCTGTCGACTCCGGGTCCGTGCTGCCGGGCGACCTCGCGGTCTGGGACGGGCACGTCGCTATGGTCGTGGGTGGCGGGATGATGGTCGAAGCAGGCGACCCCGTCGCCGTGACCCCCATCCGTACCACGAACAGCGGGATGAGCTTTCAGGGCTTCTACCGACCCACAGAGTGACCGCGAAGCCCGACCGACCGTGCGGCCCGAATCTCACCCGCGCCCGCGGGAACCGATGCGCCGTCCGGTGCGTCCAATCGTGTATGGACACCAACCAGTCGATCCCGGTGACAGCCACCGCACAGAACGCTGCCGGCACCATCCGGGTCCGCGCCACCGACGAAGGCCTGCCGATCGATCTGCGCATCGACCCGCGAGAACTGCGGTTCGGGGCTGCACAACTCGCCGAGGCCATCGTCGCGTTGAATCGGCGGGCCGCGCTCGACGCGGCGATTCTGCGGCGTGAGCAACTCTCCGCTCAGGGCGTCCCCAGTGATGTCCTCGACCGGATGGGCATGCCCACCCGCGACGACCTCCCCGATCTCGAACACGACGAAGGCGGTTACGGCACGCACCCGACCTGGATGCACCGGCCCCTGTAGTTCCTGCAATCGCAGTAGTTCCTGCAATCGCAGTAGTTCCTGCAATCGCGAACCCGATACCACATCAACGGAAGGACGACAGGCCATGAGCGAGCACCAGGTCGAGGAGATCGTCGACCGCGTACGCACACAGCTCGGCGTACTCGAGCACACACTCGACGGACTCGGTGCGCTACGCGGTTCCGCGAGGAACGAGGACGGCAGCATCGTCGCGCACGTCGACGGTCGGGGCGCTCTGGCAGGCCTGGAACTTGCCGAATCGGTGACTCGCCGCGACGCCGCCGAGCTCGGATCGGAGATCCTCGCGACCGTTCACGAGGCCGCGCGCCGGGCCGGCGCGGACCGCGCCCGGCTACTTCAAGACCTCCGGAGCGCCCTCGGGTGACGCTTTTCTCCCCTCCCCCGCTATATCTTCAGCGCTGCAATGGCTAGGCTTCGCGCCATGGCTGGAGACATCGTCCCGATCGAGCTCGGTCTCACCGACGGCGACCTCGTCACCTTGTGGGCGCCCAAGTGGCGCGAAGGTGACGACGAGTGGGAGGCCTTCCTCGGCCACGGTGACGACCTGTACGGGTTCCCGTCGGTCGCGCACCTCGTCGCGTTCGTGCGCTCGAACAACGACAACGATCTCGTCGAGCATCCGGCGTGGCCGGTCGTGTCGAAGCTCGCTGCCGTCGAGTTCGAGCCCGACGAGGCGCACGCGTTCGATCTGATCGGGGTCCCGGAGCTGGTGGCCGGCGACCTCGACCCGGTCTTCGTCTCGGAGCTCCAGGACACTTTCGACATCGTCAGCATTCTCGGCGACGTGTGCGAGCTCGATGTGGTCACCAAATTCTTCGAACGCCCGGAGGTCGACACCGTGCTTCGGTACGGCGTCGCGGCGTTCGACGACCGCACCGGCGCAGAGCTGTGGAACAAGCTCGGTGCCGCGGTCGCCGAGGACTGGGACGCCGTAATCGACGCGCTCGACGCGGTCGTCACGACCCCGAACACCGACGACGCTGCGGTTTCGGAGATCGAGTCGGAACTGGTCGCGGTCGACGAGAACGACGTCGAGGCGGACGACGCGGTCGATGATGCCGAGGAGGACGAGTACGAGTACGTCGACGACGAGGCGGGCGACGACTTCTGGACGTCCGTGGGCATCGACCCCATCAAGATCATCACTTCAGAGGGCACGTGGTTCACACTGCGGTGCTACCTGGACGATGACGCCGTGTTCCTCGGCTCCGAGGGCTCGATCCTCGTATTCGGGTCCGAACGTGCGCTCGGCCGGTACCTGGCCGACAACCACGACCACGACCTGGCACCGCTGGAGACGTACGAGGCCATCCGGCACGCCGCCACGGACGGCTCGCTCGAGGTCGCGGTCACCGAGGACAACGTCTACGTGCTCACCGGAATCGCCGACGACATCGTCGAGGGTGTCACCGCGGTCGATCCCGAACAGATGGAACTCGCCGTCGAGCTGTTCACCGATGCGGCGAACTACGTCGGCGAGGACGCAACCGACGCGGCACTCGCCGGTTCGTCCGAGCTGGGCTGGTTCGTCAACTACGTGATCGAACCTGATTCGAGCAGACTCGCCCCGAGTGCGCCGTTCGATGCAGAGGCCCTCGCGTGGCGCGACCTCGAGCGTGAGTTCGAAGCCCACCTACGCAAGCTGTGAGGGGCGGGCAGGGTATTCCCCGCGGTCGAGTACCGAGCCGGATGGTCAGGCTTGATACCTCCCCTCAGCCGAGGAGCACTGCGTACCCGGGCTTGATGACGTCGTCGATCAGTTCGAGGCGTTGGTCGAACGGGAGGAACGCCGACTTCATCGCATTGATGGTGAAGCGCTCCAGATCCGACCACCCGTAGCCGAACGCCCCGACCAGCCGAGTCATCTCCCGCGTCATCGTGGTGTCGCTCATCAGCCGGTTGTCGGTGTTGACGGTCACCCGGAAGCGCAGACGGGCAAGCAGGTCGAACGGATGCTCCTCGATGGTCCGCACGGCACCGGTCTGCACATTGGAGCTGGGGCACAGTTCCAGCGGAATCCTCTTGTCCCGCACGTAGTTCGCGAGTAGGCCGAGGGTTGCCGTGCCGTCCGAATGCACCGTGATGTCGTCGACGATGCGTACTCCGTGCCCGAGACGGTCGGTGCCGCAGAACGCGACTGCCTCGTGGATCGACGGCAAGCCGAACGCCTCGCCGGCGTGAATGGTGAAGTGTGCGTTCGCGGCGCGCGTGTACTCGAATGCATCGAGGTGCCTGCTCGGAGGATTTCCGGCCTCGGCGCCCGCGATGTCGAATCCGACGACTCCGCGGTCGCGGAACCGCACGGCCAGTTCGGCGATCTCCCGAGAACGCGCGGCATGCCGCATCGCGGTGAGCAAACACCCGACCCGAATGCGCCGCCCACTGGCCGCTGCCACAGCCGACTCCCCCGCACGGAACCCTTCGAGGACATGTTCGACCACACGGTCGAGACTCAGACCCCGCTCGAGATGTTGCTCGGGCGCGAACCGGACCTCGGCGTAGGCGACGCCGTCTTCTGCGAGGTCGATGACGCATTCCCGCGCGACCCGCTCGAGACCTTCGGGAGTCTGCATCACGGCGACTGTGTGCTCGAAGGTCTCCAGGTAGCGCTCGAGCGACCCGCTGTCGGCGGAGTCACGAAACCACGAGGCGAGCTCGTCTGCTGTATCGGCCGGCAATCGATGACCGCAGTCATCGGCGAGTTGGAGGATCGACTCGGGCCGCAGCCCGCCGTCCAGGTGGTCGTGCAGGACCACTTTCGGCGCGACCCGAAGCCGCGTCCCTCCCGGCAGCTCGTTCATGTCCCGGACGGTAGTCGCCTACTCGGTGATCCGCTCGATGACGAGTGGGCGCCGTTCCGGCGGCTCCACTCCGATGCGTACTCCGCCGCGCAGGTCCGCCAGCGCGGCCGGGAACATCTGCGGCGTGTCGGTGTGGAGTGTCGCGATCGGCTGCCCCGCACGAACCGAATCGCCGGGTGTCACGTGAAGTTCGACACCCGCACCTGCCTGCACAGCGCTGCCCTGTTGTGCGCGCCCCGCTCCGAGCCGCCATGCGGTGAGCCCGACGGCCATGGCATCGAGGCCGACGAGGACGCCGTCCGACTCTGCGCGCACGGTCTCGGTGTGGTGCGCGGTCGGCAGCGGCGCGTCGGGGTCACCACCCTGAGCGACAATCATCGAACGCCAGCGATCCATCGCGGCTCCGTCGCGTAGCCGGTCGGCGGGATCGACGTCGTGGACACCCGCCGCCGCAAGCATCTCCCGGGCGAGTGCCAGAGTCAGCTCGACGACGTCGTCGGGGCCGCCGCCCGCGAGCACCTCGACCGCCTCACCTACTTCGAGGGCATTGCCTGCGGTGCGCCCGAGCGGTGTGTCCATCCGGGTGAGCAGAGCGGTGGTGCTCAGGCCGGCATCGGAACCGAGTTCCACCATTGTCCTGGCGAGCTCTCGGGCTTCTCCGATTTCCTTCATGAACGCCCCGCTGCCGACCTTCACATCGAGAACGAGGGCGCCCGTGCCTTCGGCGATCTTCTTGCTCATGATCGAACTTGCGATAAGAGGGATCGATTCGACCGTGCCGGTCACATCGCGCAGCGCGTAGAGCTTCCGGTCGGCGGGAGCCAGGTCGGTACCAGCGGCGCAGACGACTGCACCGACGGCCGGGTCGGTGAGGATCTCTGCCATCTCGGCAGTGCTCAGCTCCGCACGCCAGCCCGGAATCGATTCGAGTTTGTCGAGCGTGCCCCCGGTGTGCCCGAGTCCGCGACCCGACAGCTGAGGCACCGCCACGCCGCACGCTGCCACCAACGGGGCGAGAGGAAGGGTGATCTTGTCACCCACTCCCCCCGTGGAATGCTTGTCGACGGTGCGCAGACCCAGGCCGGTGAAATCGAGTCGCCGACCCGAGTCGATCATCGCCGTCGTCCAGCGTGCGGTCTCGGTGCGGCTCATTCCGCGGAAGTAGATGGCCATGGCGAGCGCGGACATCTGCTCGTCGGCGACGATCCCGTGGGTGAACGCTTCTATCACCCAGTCGATTTCGGATCCGGTCAGTTCGAAGCCGTCGCGCTTGCTCCGGATGATCGAGGTGATCTCAGGCATGGTCACCACCGTCGGGGACGATCGCTGCAAGATCCTGCGGGCCGAAGGCGTCGGGTAGGAGATCCGACATCGGGCGGGCACCGGCAGTGGTGTCGATGAGCAGACCGGGGCCGCCGTGTTCGAGAAGGACCTGCCGGCATCGGCCGCACGGCATCAGCAATGCCCCGCGCGCGTCGCACACGGTGACCGCTCGAAGACGACCCCCACCACCGGAGATCAAGTTACCGACGAGTACGCATTCGGCACAAAGACCCAAGCCGTGTGAGACATTTTCCACATTGCAGCCGCTCACCGTCCTGCCGTCCACGGTGAGAGCAGCAGCCCCAACCGGAAACTCCGAGTAAGGCGCATAGGCATGCCCCATAGCTTCATGTGCATTGGCGCGCAAGGACTTCCAGTCAATTTCCGGCACAATTCCACATCCTTCCACGGTGGTCCACGCAACGATTCGACGCCCCCACCGCCCGCGATCACAGTTGGAAAGGCAAACCTAACTTACGTTTTCACGCCGGTACGAATCAGCCGGGAGATTAGTTCCCGGCTTTGCGATGGGTTTAGAGTCATGCCAAGTCGGTTCAGGTTTCACGTCGGGCCCGGTACTGCGGATTTCCACAGGCGAGAGCGGCTCGACGCGTCCACCATTGACGTTGGAGGCACAGCACTCGATGAGCAGCACGACTGAAGCCGCCCCCGCACCGGCGGGGCGCACACGGTCGCTATACCGGGGGGACCCCGGAATGTGGTCCTGGGTTCTACACCGGATCACCGGCGTGGCGACGTTCTTCTTCCTATTCGTCCACGTCCTCGATACCGCACTCGTCCGGGTCAACCCCGAGACCTACGACGCGGTCATCGAAACCTACAAGAACCCGATCGTCGGCCTGATGGAGCTCGGCCTGGTGGCCATGGTGCTCTACCACGCCCTCAACGGCTTGCGCGTCATGCTCGTCGACTTCTGGTCCAAGGGCCCGAAGTACCAGCGCGTGATGCTCTGGACGATCCTGGCGATCTGGTTCGTGGTGATGATTCCCGCGTCCATCCGGATCCTCTACAACACGTTTGCGGGGCACTGATCATGACTGAAGCGAAGACCCTCGGCACGGCACACGATCGCCCCGCCAGCCTCGACAATCCGCGGTCCCCGCGGCGCGCAGCGAGGAACAACTTCGAGTTGTACGCGTGGATGTTCATGCGCCTGTCCGGCGTCGCACTGATCATCCTGGTGCTCGGCCACCTCTTCATCATGCTGATGCTCGACGACGGCGTTCACCGCATCAACTTCGCCTTCGTCGCAGGTCGCTGGTCCAGCCCGTTCTGGCAGGTCTGGGACCTGTCGATGCTGTGGCTCGCACAGCTGCACGGCGGCAACGGCCTGCGCACCGTCATCGCGGACTACGCACGCAAGGACTCCACCCGGTTCTGGCTCAACACGATCCTGGTCGTGTCGATGATCCTGATCATGGGCCTGGGCACCTACGTGATCTTCACCTTCGATCCCAACATCGTTGCGAGCTAGGGGAGCCAAGACTTCATGCAGGAACATCGTTATGACGTGGTCATCGTCGGTGCAGGTGGCGCCGGAATGCGCGCCGCGATCGAAGCCGGCCCCCGGGCCCGCACCGCGGTTCTGACCAAGCTCTACCCCACTCGCAGCCACACCGGCGCCGCACAGGGTGGCATGTGCGCCGCCCTGGCGAACGTCGAGGAAGACAACTGGGAGTGGCACACATTCGACACCGTCAAGGGCGGCGACTACCTCGCCGACCAGGACGCTGTCGAGATCATGGCGAAGGAAGCCATCGACGCGGTCCTCGACCTCGAGAAGATGGGTCTTCCGTTCAACCGCACGCCCGAGGGCAAGATCGATCAGCGTCGATTCGGTGGCCACACCCGCGACCACGGCAAGGCCCCGGTCCGTCGCGCGTGCTACGCAGCCGACCGCACGGGACACATGATCCTGCAGACGCTGTACCAGAACTGCGTCAAGCACGACGTGGAGTTCTTCAACGAGTTCTACGCGCTCGACATCGCGCTGACCGAGACCGAGAACGGCCCGGTCGCGACAGGGGTCATCGCCTACGAGCTCGCCACGGGTGAGATCCACGTCTTCCACGCGAAGTCGATCGTGTTCGCCACGGGCGGCTCGGGCCGCATGTACAAGACGACGTCCAACGCCCACACCCTCACCGGTGACGGCCTCGGCATCATCTTCCGTAAGGGCCTGCCGCTCGAGGACATGGAATTCCATCAGTTCCATCCGACGGGGCTGGCCGGACTCGGCATTCTCATCTCGGAGGCGGTCCGCGGTGAGGGCGGTATCCTGCGCAACGTCGACGGCGAGCGCTTCATGGAGCGGTACGCACCTACCATCAAAGACCTCGCGCCCCGCGACATCGTCGCGCGCTCGATGGTTCTCGAGGTGCTCGAAGGCCGCGGTGCCGGACCGAACAAGGACTACGTCTACATCGACGTGACCCACCTGGGCGAAGACGTCCTCGAGGAGAAGCTCCCCGACATCACCGAGTTCGCGCGCACCTATCTCGGCGTCGACCCGGTCACCGAGCTCGTTCCCGTGTACCCCACCTGCCACTACGTCATGGGTGGAATTCCCACCAATGTCGAGGGTGAGGTGCTCCGCGACAACGACAACGTCATCCCGGGTCTGTACGCGGCCGGCGAGTGCGCATGCGTGTCCGTGCACGGTGCCAACCGCCTCGGCACCAACTCGCTCCTCGACATCAACGTGTTCGGCCGCCGCGCCGGCATCGCTGCCGCGGAGTACGCGAACAGCCACGACCACGTGGACATGCCGGAGAACCCGACGAGGTACGTCGACGACTGGCTCGACCTGATCCTCCACCAGGGGGGCAGCGAGCGTGTCGCCGATATCCGTCGCGACCTCCAGCAGTCGATGGACAACAACGCGTCGGTGTTCCGTACCGAGGAGACGCTGACCCAGGCGCTGGGCGACATCCACGAGCTGAAGAAGCGCTACAAGGAAATCACGGTCCATGACAAGGGCAAGCGCTACAACAGCGACCTGCTCGAGGCGGTCGAGCTCGGCTTCCTGCTCGAGATGGCCGAGGTGACCGTCGTCGGTGCCCTCAATCGCAAGGAATCGCGCGGCGGACACGCACGCGAGGACTACCCGAACCGGGACGACGCGACCTACATGAAGCACACCATGGCTTACAAGGTGGGCGAGGACCTGATCTCCGACATCCGCCTGGACTACAAGCCGGTGGTCCAGACCCGGTACGAGCCCATGGAGCGTAAGTACTGATGACAACTCTCGAGAAGAACGACAACGCCCCCGCGTCCGAGCTGCCTCCCGTGCCTGAAGGCGCGACCATGGTCACGCTCAAGATCGCCCGGTTCAACCCGGAGGACGACAAGGGCCAGCACTGGGATTCGTTCCAGGTTCCCGCGCTTCCCACCGACCGCATGCTCAACCTGCTGCTGTACGTGAAGGGCTACCTCGATGGCACCCTCACGTTCCGCCGCAGCTGCGCACACGGTGTCTGCGGCTCCGACGCGATGCGTATCAACGGCGTCAACCGGCTGGCCTGCAAGATCCTGATGAAGGACATGCTCCCCAAGGACGGCAAGCCCGTCACCATCACGATCGAGCCCATCCGTGGTCTTCCGGTCGAGAAGGACCTCATCGTCGACATGGAGCCGTTCTTCGACGCGTTCCGTGCCGTCAAGCCGTTCCTCATCGCCACCGGTAACGAGCCGACCCGCGAACGCATCCAGTCGCAGCACGACCGCGCACGTTTCGACGACACCACCAAGTGCATCCTGTGTGCGTGCTGCACCACCTCGTGCCCGGTGTACTGGAGCGACGGCAGTTACTTCGGTCCTGCTGCCATCGTCAACGCTCACCGCTTCATCTTCGATTCGCGTGACGAAGGTGCCGCCGAGCGCCTGGACATCCTCAACGACAAGGAAGGTGTGTGGCGCTGCCGCACCACCTTCAACTGCACCGACGCGTGCCCTCGCGGCATCCAGGTGACGAAGGCGATCCAGGAAGTCAAGCGCGCGCTGATGTTTGCGCGCTGACAGCAGACCACCTCTGCAGCCCCGGCGAAGGCCCGCACACTCGTGTGCGGGCCTTCGCTGTACTGCGGGCCTTCGCTGTACTGCGGGCCTTCGCTGTACTGCGGGCCTTCGCTGTACTGCGGGCCTTCGCTGTACTGCGGGCCTTCGCTGTACAGGGAACAAGAACCGTGTGCTGTCAGCCGGGAACAACTACCCCGCGACCGAGGATCGTGCCCTCGCGGAGCCGCCGGTACGCCGTGGGGCCTTCGTCGAGGCCGAACGTCTCGGTGTGGATGTCGAGTTTTCCGTCGTGAGCGAGTGCGACCACTTCCATCAATTCGCTGCGCGTGCCCCAGTACGGGGTCACGACCGATGCGCCGAAGGGAACGAGGAAGAATCCGACCTTCGCGTGCGCACCCGCGTGGATCCCCACGATCGAGATGTGCCCGTCGATTGCGACAACCTGCTGTGCCATGTCGATCGTGGACTGGGCTCCCACGAAGTCGAACACCACAGTGGCACCCAGTCCGTTCGTCAACGCCCGCACGGCGTCCGCGGCGCCCGCGTCGGAACGCACCGCATCGTCGGCGCCGACGCTGCGGGCGAGCGCCAACCGCTCGTCGTCGAGGTCGACGGCCACGATCCTCGTTGCGGTGATCGCCCGAAGGATCTGGATGGCGACGTGGCCGAGTCCGCCGACACCCACGACGACGGCGGTAGACCCCGGCCCGAGCAGCGGCAGTACACGCTGGACAGCGTGGTACGGCGTGAGCCCGGCGTCGGTCAGCGGTGCCGCACGTACAGGGTCGAGATCTCCGATCGGAACGAGATGCCGCACCGAATCGACGATCATGTACTCCGCCATCGACCCCGGCGCGCCGAGCCCTGGTGGGGCGATCGCCAGTTCTGCCGCGCGCGTGCAGTAGTTCTCACGGCCGAGGGTGCACGCGTGACAAGTGCCACAACCCCACGGCCCGTACACGGCCACGGCGTCGCCGATCGAGATCCCGCTGACACCGGCGCCGAGCTCGGCGACCGTGCCCACGCCTTCGTGGCCGAGGGTCAGCGGCAGGCCGTATCCGTACGAATCCTCGGGTTGATCCATCACGAAAATGTCGGAGTGGCATAGTCCGGCAGCGATGACCTTCAGCAGAATCTCGCCCGGGCCGGGTGCCGGAGTGGGAATCTCGACGACGACAGGCTCAGAACCGACAGCGGTGTATTGGAGCGCTCTCATATCCGGACCCTACGACAGAACGCGCACGGTCGCCGGTGTTCTGCGTCGAACTACACCCGCTGTTCACATCCGATCCGGGAATCCGATCAGTGGCGTGCACGCCCGGTACCGCCACGGCGTGCCCGGGCCCCGACGAGCGCGCCGCCGAGCACGCCGGCGCCGAGCAGAGCAAGTCCGCCCCGCACCCCGGGCCCTTCATTCACCTGGACACGAGGTGTGATCACCGCGGGATCCGGTGCGGGAACGTGCGCGAGCGCGAGATTCGCCTTCGTCGACGCCGCGAATGCGGTGCAGAACAGCACGAGTCGCGCGGTGATGTTGCCGAAGACGAGGATGCCGAGAATCGGGCCGAACGCGACACCCGCGGGCCCCTGGAGGACGCTCTCCAGGTAGATCGATCCGGCCTGCTTGAGGATCTCGAAGCCGATGCCTGCGATCACGCCGGCGAGGATCGCACTGCGGAAGGTGACCGGTTCGCGTGGCAAACGCGCAATGACCCAGGTGAACACGGCGCTTGTAGCGGCAGTCGCGATGAGGAGCGCCACGATACGCAGCAGCACGCCCACCCCGACGATGTTCTCGATGTTCAGCAGTTCCACGATCCACCGCATCACCGGCCCGCTACTGATCGCCGACAACCCCAAGGACACGATCATCGCGAGACCCAGACTGATCAGCGCACCGCCGTCCTTGAGCTTGACGACGAGGAAGTTGCCCTTCTCGCGCGGGTTGTCCCACATCGCCGTGAGCGCGTCACGCAGGTTCGCCATCCAGCCGAGACCGGCGTACGACGCGGTGATCAGACCGATGACACCCACCGCGCCGCGGGAATCGATCGCGGAATCGATGATTCCCTGGACCGTGCCGCCGAGCTCACCGGGGATGTTCTCGGTGATCGCATCGCTGATCTGCTCGAGCATCTCCGGGCGACCGGCGAGGATGAACCCGGCGATCGAGAACGCCACCATGATGACCGGGACGATGGCGAGGACCGTGAAGTAGGTCAGGCCCGCGGCGTAGTAGTCCCCTTTGTTCTCCTGATAACGCGTCCCGGAGCGAACGAGATGGTCGAGCCACGGACGGGCCGCACGTTGGCGTTCAAGGAAGCCGGGCTTGTCGTCGACGTCGGGGCCACCGACCATCTGGGTCTCCTTACGCAATCACTTTCGCGGTAGGAATCCCACCTTGTCATAGACCTGGGCCAGAGTCCGGGAAGCCACCTCACGTGCCCGATCCGCACCGTTCGACAGAATCCGGAGCAGTTCTGCCTCGTCAGCGAGGTACTCGTCCACTTTCGCTCGCAACGGTGTGACGAACTCGGTGAGCACCTCTGCGGTGTCGCCCTTGAGGTCGCCGTAGCCCTTGCCCTCGTACCCGGCGACGAGTTCGTCGATCGAGCGGCCCGACAGCGCCGACTGGATGGTGAGCAGGTTGCTCACGCCCGGCTTGTTCTCCGGATCGAACCGGATCTCGCGGTCGTTGTCGGTCACCGCCGACTTGATCTTCTTCGCCGAGACCTTCGGATCGTCGAGCAGATTGATCAGGCCGGCGTCGGTAGCGGCCGACTTGCTCATCTTCGACGTCGGATCCTGCAGATCGTAGATCTTGGCGGTGCCCTTGACGATGAACGCTTCAGGGACGACGAAGGTCTTCCCGAAACGCTTGTTGAAGCGCTGTGCGAGGTCGCGGGTGAGCTCGAGATGCTGCCGCTGATCCTCGCCGACCGGGACCTGGTGGGCGCGGTAGAGCAGGATGTCCGCAGCCATGAGCACCGGGTAGGTGAACAGGCCGACGCTTGCGTGCTCGGAGCCCTGCTTGGCGGACTTGTCCTTGAACTGCGTCATGCGGCTCGCCTCACCGAAACCGGTGAGGCAGTTCAGCACCCAGGACAGCTCGGCGTGCTCGGGAACCTGGCTCTGCACGAACAGTACGGAGCGCTCCGGGTCGATCCCGATCGCCAGCAACTGCGCGGCGGCGACGAGGACCCGCTTGCGTAGTTCCTTCGGCTTCTGCGGCACGGTGATGGCGTGCAGGTCGGGGATGAAGTAGAAGGCGTCGTTCTCGTCCTGCGCGGGAACCCACTGCTGCAACGCACCGAGGAAGTTCCCGAGGTGGAACGAATCCGACGTGGGCTGGATACCCGAGAGCACCCGTGGCCGCGCGGCGGGGCGGGTGTCCTGCGCTGTGGCGTTCTGATCTGCAGTCGACATGACCTCGATAATTTCACGCACCGGTTTCCGGGGCGGAACGAGGTCGACAAGCACCGCAGTGAACGCTGTCGTGATCGATGACGCCTACTCGAACGTGACCGTGACCGGGGCGTGGTCCGACCAGCGCTCGGCATAGGTCGCAGCGCGCTCGACCCGCGCGTCGGTCGCCCGGGCGGCCAGGACCGGGGTCACGAGGTGGTAGTCGATCCGCCAGCCGGCGTCGGTATCGAATGCCTTGCCGCGGTAGGACCACCAGGAATAAGGTCCGGCGACGTCGCCGTGCAGGTCGCGTACGACGTCGAGCCACTGACCGGTCGCGAGCAGATCATCCACCCAGGCCCGCTCGCCGGGCAGGAAGCCGGATTTCTTGACGTTGCCCTTCCAGTTCTTGATGTCGCGCTCGGTGTGGGCGATGTTCCAGTCGCCGCACACCACCATGTCGCGGCCTGCCGCGATCACGTCGGCGGCGCGCTCCCCCAGGTACGCGGCGAAGCCCTTCATGAAGCGCTCCTTGTCGTCCTGCTTCGGAGTATCTGCTTCACCGGTGGGCAGGTACAGGCTGCCGATCGTCACGTCCCCGAAATCCGCCTCGATGTAGCGGCCCGAGTCGGCGAACTCGTCGACGTCGAAACCCACACGCACGGCGTCCGCCGGTATGCGCGACAGGATCGCAACGCCCGCGCGTCCCTTTGCGGACGCCTCGGCTCCCCCGACATGCCAACCGGCGTCGAGCGCCGGCGCGATCGCGGTGTGGAACTGTTTCTCGCTCGCGCGTACTTCCTGGAGACAGACGATGTCCGCGGAGGATGATTCGAGCCACGCGAGCAGGCCCTTGCCGGCCGCTGCGCGCACGCCGTTGACGTTCACGGTGGTGATGGTGAGGGACACGTCGGACACCGTATCCGACGCCTCCGACGGACGGGACACACGGGACGCCCCTGATAGGGCGGCCCGTGTCGTGCTTGCACACCGACCATCCAAGCAACCGGGTCCTACTGCGAGGCGCGCGCCTTCTGCAGGTTCTCGTCGAGTGCACCGAGGAACTCCTCGGTGGTCAGCCACGACTGTTCGGGGCCGACGAGCAGCGCGAGGTCCTTGGTCATGCTGCCCGCCTCGACTGTCTTGATGACAACGTCTTCGAGCGCCTGCGCGAACTCGATGACGTCGGGGGTGCTGTCGAGTTTTCCGCGGTGTTCGAGACCGCGGGTCCAGGCGAAGATCGACGCGATCGGGTTGGTCGACGTCGGCTTACCCTGCTGATGCTGCCGGTAGTGCCGGGTGACGGTGCCGTGTGCGGCCTCTGCCTCGACGGTCTTGCCGTCCGGGGTCATCAGCACGGAGGTCATGAGGCCGAGCGAGCCGTAACCCTGCGCGACGGTGTCGGACTGGACGTCACCGTCGTAGTTCTTGCAGGCCCAGACATAGCCGCCTTCCCACTTGAGGGACGATGCCACCATGTCGTCGATGAGGCGGTGCTCGTAGGTGAGTCCTGCAGCGTCGAACTCCGCCTTGAACTCTTCCTCGTAGATCCGCTGGAACTCGTCCTTGAACATGCCGTCGTAGGCCTTGAGGATCGTGTTCTTGGTCGACAGGTAGACCGGGTAATTGCGCTGCAGACCGTAGGACAGTGAGGCGCGCGCGAAGTCCTGGATGGACTTCTTGTAGTTGTACATCCCCATGACGACGCCGCCGTCCTCGGGAATCCTGCATACCTCGTGTTCGATCGGCTCGGAGCCGTCGTCCGGTGTGTAGGTGATGGTGACGGTGCCGGCTCCGGGCACCTTGAAGTCGGTCGCGCGGTACTGGTCGCCGAATGCGTGACGACCGACGATGACCGGCTTGGTCCAGCCCGGAACCAGCCTCGGCACGTTGGAGATGATGATGGGCGCGCGGAAGATGGTGCCGCCGAGAATGTTACGGATGGTTCCGTTGGGCGAACGCCACATCTTCTTCAAGCCGAATTCCTCGACGCGCGCCTCGTCTGGAGTGATGGTCGCGCACTTGACGCCGACGCCGTACTTCTTGATCGCGTGTGCGGAGTCGATGGTGACCTGGTCGTCGGTCGCGTCGCGATTCTCGATGCCGAGGTCGTAGTACTCGAGATCCACATCCAGGTAGGGATGGATGAGCTTGTCTTTGATGAACTGCCAGATGATGCGTGTCATCTCGTCGCCGTCGAGTTCGACGACCTTACCCTCAACCTTGATCTTGGACATACGCGGTTCGTGTCCTCCTTGGACGGCAGTCGAGTCCCCGATCGGCCGCACTTCAGGAATACGGCCGGCTTCAGCTCAGGTATCCGAGCGTGGCTCTGCACGCGTCCGGTACGGAGCCAAACAGAACAAGCGTACTGCTATTCGATCCGCACACAACCCTGGTCAGACCGTCACGAACACTACTGACCGGTAACTTTCACCCTGTCCGACACCTGCCGGAGTGAGGTCGAGAGCCGCCTATCGGACCGTGGAACCCAGCCGTTAGACTTCCGACGAGGTCATGAGTGCCAGCGCGAAGCCCCGGCTTGCTGGTCGGCAACCCTCCGGCCAGGGTGGGGTGCTCCGGGTGAGGACACGGTCGTCGGCGCACCGCAGACGACAAGCCGGCTCCTGGGAGGTTCGAAATGCTGATGAACTGTCGATACCGGCTCCCCTTCCAGCCCTCCGACATGGCAAGTAGGACACGGATGACCATCACCACCGGCCTCGAGGCGGTCGCATCTTGACAGCAGGTACCAACCGTCGGCGGATCGAACTCCCCGCGGAAGACGGACAGCTCGACACCGTCGACATCGGCAACATCACCCTCGAGAGCGGCGACATCCTTCCCGACGTCACCGTTGCTCTGCAGCGGTGGGGCGCGCTGTCGCCCACCCGCGACAACGTCGTACTCGTCGAGCACGCCCTGACCGGCGACTCACACATCACCGGACCCGCCGGACCGGATCACCCGTCCCCCGGCTGGTGGTCCGGCATGGTCGGCCCCGGCGCCCCGATCGACACCGACCGGTGGTGCGTGGTGGCCACGAACGTCCTCGGCGGATGCCAAGGCACCACCGGACCGGGCAGCACCGCGCCCGACGGAAAGCCGTGGGGCTCGCGATTCCCCCGGATCACCATCCGCGATCAGATCACCGCGGAAGCCGCCCTTCTCGATACTCTCGGCATCGACACGTTGGCCGCGGTGACGGGCGGATCGATGGGCGGCATGCGTTCACTCGAATGGATCGTCACCCACCCGAACCGGGTGCGGGCGGCACTGGTCCTCGCAGTGGGTGCCCGTGCAACCGCCGACCAGATCGGTGTCCAGAGCACCCAGATCGCTGCCATCACGGCGGACCCGGACTGGCAGGGCGGCGACTACTACGAGAGTGGCCGCCGACCGGAGGCGGGGCTGGGAATCGCCCGCCGCATGGCCCACCTGTCGTATCGCAGCGAGGAAGAACTCGACTCGCGGTTCGCGAATCTTCCTCAAGGCGACGAGGATCCGTGGCGCGATGGGCGCTACGCGGTACAGAGCTATCTCGACCACCAGGCGTCGAAGCTCGTCAACCGATTCGATCCCGGGACCTATGTGGTGCTCAGCGACGCGATGAACCGGCACGATGTGGGCCGCGGTCGCGGTGGCCTCGAAGCCGCGTTGGGGAGCACGCGTGTGCCGACGATCGTCGCGGGTGTCGATTCCGATCGGCTCTACCCGATCCGATTGCAGCAGGAGATCGCAGACGGTCTGCCCCACTGCGACCGGCTGCGCGTCCTCGAGTCACGCGACGGACACGACGGCTTCCTCACCGAGGCCGATGCGGTCGCGAAGCTGCTCGTCGAACTGATGGAGCTGGCGGACTCCTGAGAGCCGTGTGCTCTATCCGGTGCCGAGCGGATCGATCGAGACTGCCAGTGTCACGATCGCTCCGCCCATCGCGAGCATCGCGGCCACGTCGAAACGTTTGCTTCGCACCGCGAGCACTCCCACTTGATCCGAGTCGAGAGCCCACCTGAGGATTCCCGCAAGGATCATCGCACCGCCGAACACGAACGCGCCCCGGCGCCAGCGATCGGCCAGCACGAGGACCACCGCTGCGGCGATCACCAGGGTGACCGCCAGCAGCGGCAGGTTCAGTCGTGTGAGTCGCGCCGAACTGTCCATCCTGCGGGTCGCTCAGAGACCGGCGTCGTGCTCGGCGCGCTCGACGACGTTCGTCAGCAGGAACGCGCGGGTGAGCGGTCCGACACCGCCGGGATTCGGGGAGATGAACCCTGCGACGTCGCGGACGTCGTCGGCGACGTCGCCGCGCAGGCCGTCCGCAGTGCGCGAGACGCCCACGTCGAGTACCGCTGCACCGGGCTTGACCATGTCGGCGGTGATGAGTGCGGGCACGCCTGCGGCGGCGACGATGATGTCGGCGCGCTTCACCTCGGCGGCGAGGTCCTTGGTACCGGTGTGGCACAGCGTCACGGTCGCGTTCTCGCTGCGGCGGGTCAGCAGCAGCCCGATCGGACGGCCGACGGTCACGCCGCGGCCGATGACCACCACGTGGGCGCCGTTGATCGGCACCTCGTAGCGACGCAGCAGGTGGACGATGCCGCGCGGGGTGCACGGCAACGCCGCTTCCTTGCCGAGCACCAGGCGTCCGAGGTTGACGGGATGCAGTCCGTCGGCGTCCTTGGCCGGGTCGATGCGCTCGAGGGCGGCGTTCTCGTCGAGGTGCTTCGGCAACGGCAACTGCACGATGTAGCCCGTGCATGCGGGGTCGGCGTTGAGTTCGTCGATCGCCGCTTCGAGCTGCTCCTGAGTGATATCGGCGGGCAGATCCTTGCGGATCGAGGTGATGCCGACCTTGGCGCAGTCGTTGTGCTTACCGCGCACATACGCTGCAGATCCGGGGTCGTCGCCCACCAGGATCGTGCCGAGGCCGGGCGTGATGCCCTTGTCCTTCAGCGCTGCCACACGGACCACCAGGTCCTCGAAGATTTCGTCGCGGGTTGCTTTGCCGTCCAGGATGGTCGCAGTCACGCCACTCATTCTTCCAGGTATCCGCTCGCCGGCGGCGGGCGGTGTCGTATCCTCCCCGGCGGGGATCAGCCGCGAGCGTCCATCGGGTTGTCGCCGGGGGCACAGGTCCGGCACAGATCTCCGAATGCCGAGGCGAGCCGCCGTTCGTAGTCCTCGGGGTCCGGCATCGACGAATCGCTCACCAGGAACGTCAGATCCAGAACGTCACCGAGCGATGCCACCGCATGGACGAGGTCGAAGTTCCGGCTGAGCATCGGCGTGCCGAGCGCTTCCACCACCGGGCTGTCGCCGAATCGTAGGCCCTCGACCGTACCGCGGGGCACATTGGTCACCGTGGTGTTCGCCAGGGCGACGATGTCACTCCTCGAGGAGATCTGCCGGTCGCGGGCGCGACGAATCGACACTTTCAGATCCAGTGCGGGCGAGACATCGACGGGGGCAGTGGTCGCCGCCGTTTCCGGACGCGCGACACGCTGCTTCTCCAGGTTCGCCGACTCCCCGACGAGGCGGAGTCGTCCGAGCGGGTCCGCGTGGTCGGTGTGCAGGTCGACATACATGAGCGTGACCTCGTTCGCCGCACGGGCCTTCCCTGTTTCGACGTCCCCTGTTTCGACGCCGGATCTGCGTCGGGTCGACCGGGGAACGATCGCCGCGAGCGACGCGGGCGGGGTCTCACCGTGATGCTCGAGATACGAGTGCAGGCCGCCCCCGACCACTGTCAGGATCACATCGTTGACGGATGTTCCGGTTGCGCGAGCGAGGGTCCGGACGTCACGCAGATCCATGCGGACCCGGCCCAATTGCCGAGGCCCGCTGCCGCGGGTGTCGAAACGCGTTCGTGGACGGTGCTGCGTCGGTGTGGTGATCGTCCCCGCCGCGGTCAGTGTGGTCAGGGCTTTCCGCGCGCGGAAAGCAGTGAGAACCGCAGGTGCCATACGCGCGAACCGGAAGGGTAGTGCCGATGCCGCGCGGAGTGCTCCCGGAACCGAGGTGGGCGCACCTCCCCCGGTGGGCGCGGCATCCGGGTCGTCGAACAGCGCGCGAGCGATCCCGGCGGCACCCAGTCCGTCGGTGACCGAATGGTGCATACGAAGCGCGACGATGGTCGACGCGTCCGGGAGGTCGGCGACACCTCGGATGCCGGTCAACACGTGTACCTCCCACAGGGGCCGGGCCGGGTCGAGGGAGCTTTCCTTCATCGAAGCCATGAGCCTGTGCAGTGCGCTGCGGGTGGTGCGGCCGACCGTGGTGAAACGGATGTGGTGATCCGGGTCGATGTCCGCCTCGACCCAGTACGGGTAGTCGAGGTCGGCGGGAACTCGATGCAGACGTCGGCGAAGCGCCGGCGTCCGATGCAATCGATCGAGGAACCAGGTCGCCGCCTCGGCACGCGTGCGGATCGGGTTCGCGCCCCGTTCCGTGTCGAACACGTAGAAACTCACCATGACCGCAGGTGGGTCGTCCGGGTTCGCCTCCTCGACGAACACGTGTAGAGCGTCGCGCGGAGCCAGACGGACCCCGTGTCTGCGTGTCATTGCGATGGTTCGCCTCCGCGGTCTCGCTGTGCTTCCGACGGCCCGATTCAAACAGCTCCCCGCCGGTGCCGCATCCCCCGCGTGCGCCCGGCCACGGCCCGGCTGGCAAGCTGGATCGAGTGTTCCGAGTGATGTTCCATGAGCCCCGTATTCCACCGAATACGGGGAATGCGATCAGAATGGTCGCCGCGACCGGCGACGAGTTGCACCTCGTGGAACCCCTCGGATTCGACCTGTCCGAGCCGAAACTCCGTCGGGCCGGGCTCGACTACCACGATCTGGCATCGGTGACGGTGCATGCCGATCTCCAGGCGGCATGGGAGACCCTGAATCCGGAGCGTGTCTTCGCGTTCACGGCACATGCCGAGAACAGCTACGCCGACATCGAGTACCGGCCGGGTGACGTCCTGTTGTTCGGTCCCGAACCGACCGGCCTGTCCGACGAGGTGCTCGCCGATCCGCATGTCACGGCGCAGGTCCGTATTCCGATGCTGCCCGGGCGTCGATCGCTGAACCTGTCGAACGCCGCCGCGGTGGTGGCCTACGAGGCGTGGCGTCAGCACGGGTTCGACGGCGCGGTCTGATCCGAGTTCCATGCCTCTGAGCGAATGAATCCTTCGCCTCGTTGAACAGCCGCAGTGTGCCATTCGTTCGGACTGTACCGTTTGTCGGACGAGGGGCGAGTGCTAGGCGCCGCTCTCGACGGGACGGCCCGACTGCTGCCATCCGTCGGTGCCACCGGCAACGGAGACCGCGTTGATGCCACGCCCGGACAGGTAATCGGCGGCCTGCAGGCTGCGTCCACCCACCGCGCAGATGATGTACACGGTCTCGGCTGCAGGAATCTCCTCGACTCGTGCGACGAATTCGCTGAGCGGAATGTGCGTCACGCCCGGAACCCGCACCTGGACGTATTCGTCGAGTTCGCGCACATCGATGACGGGCGCTCCCTCGGCGAGTGCGGTTTCCAGTGCAGCCAGATCGACCTCACGCATCGTTGTCGGTCCTCTCGTCGGTGGCTTCGCCGGGATTTCCGGCGGAAGACCGTCCCGATCGGGCGATCAACCGGATCACCAGGTAGAGGATGCCGGCGCACACGATCAGGAACGCCAACCACGGTAGCGCGACACCCGCTGCGACCACCGCGGCCCCCAGGGTCGTCCACAGACTGTTCCACCCCTCGACGACGCCGTCCCAGAAACTGTCGCTGTCCGACGGCCGTTGCTGCGTGCTGATGTCGACGGTGAGCGTCGACAGGTCGACCATGTCGGCCAGTTGCCGACGCTGGGCTTCGAGGCTGTCGAGGTCGGCCTGCCGCTCGGCCAGAGCATTCTCCGCTTCGATGACGTCGGCGGTGTTGTCGGCCGTCTCGATGAGCGTGCGCAACCGGTCGACCGAGGCGCGGAGCGCACCGACCCGGGCCTCGAGGTCGGTGTACTGCAGGGTGACGTCGTCACGGCTCGTGGTCAGGCTCGTGACACGGCCGAGTTGCCGCACATCATCGATCACGGCGTCGAGCCCGTCGGCGGGGACACGGACGGTGAGCACACTGCTCGATTCGGGCCGTTCGGTGATCGAGTCGACGCGACCGTCGGCGCCCTCCACGATGGTGACCACCTCACGACCGGCCGCGACAGGATCGTCGGCGGTGAGCATGATGCGCCCGGTCACAACCTCCTTCCGGTCCGGTTCTGCCTCGCCGGCCGGCGACGAGGAGCGGGCGCCGTCGGTGAGCGCCGGCGCGGACTCGGACATCGCGGGTGCCGAATCCGTCATGGGTCCCGAGCCGCTGCCACCACCTCCTTCACCGCACGCAGCGGCGACGAACGCGACCAGCGCGAGGAGCGCAACCATCATCAGGCGTCTCATGGGGCGCGATGCTATCGAAAGTCGCGGGATTTCACCGATGTTCGTAGATCCATCCGCTGCAGCCGGTCTGCCAGCACCGTCACGACACCGTCCGCGTTCTGGACTCGTCCGCGCACCAGCAGCGCGGGCGCGGTGTGCGCGAGGGTCCGGTATCTCGCCCACAGCCCCACCGAGCACACCACATTCACCATGCCGGTCTCGTCCTCGAGGTTGAGGAAGGTGACGCCGGCCGCGGTTGCGGGACGCTGCCGGTGGGTGACCGCGCCACCGACGAGCACCCGCGTCCCATCCGGGATCTGCAGCAGACGCGACGCGGGGATCACCCCCAGTGCATCGAGCCGGCCGCGCAGGAACTGCGTCGGATAACTGTCCGGTGACACTCCGGTGGCCCACACGTCGGCGGCGGCGAGTTCGACATCGCTCATACCGGGCAGGGCGGGAGCCGAAGCGGACGCGCCGATGCCCGGTAGTCGGCCCGCGCGTTGCGTCGACGCCGGGCCGGCTGCCCACAGCGCTTCTCTCCTGGTGGTACCGAAACCCGCCAGGGCACCGGCCGTCGCGAGGGCTTCGGCCGCAGGCGTGGAAAGTTCGATGCGGGCGGTCAGGTCGAGCAGTGAGAGATACGGACCGTGTGTCTGTCGTTCCTCGATGATGCGTTCGGCGAGGTCGTCGCCGATGTGTCGCACCTCCCCCAGCCCGAGGCGCACCTCCTGACCTCGATTCTCGACGGTGGCGTGGGCGAGGCTCGCGTTGACGTCCGGTCCGTGCACCACGACACCGTGTCGCCGGGCATCGGCCACCAGCGACTGCGGCGAGTAGAAACCCATCGGTTGCGCACGCAACAGGCCCGCGCAGAACGCCGCGGGATGATGCAGTTTGAACCAGGAAGAGTAGAACACCAGCGACGCGAAGCTCTGCGAATGACTTTCGGGGAAACCGAAATTCGCAAAGGCGTACAGCTTCTCGTAGATGCGGTCGGCGACGCCACCGGTGAGGCCGTGCAGTTCGCGCATGCCCCGGTAGAACCGGCCGCGCAGACGTTCCATCTTCTCCGGGGATCTCTTCGATCCCATCGCGCGACGCAGCTGGTCGGCTTCCGCCGCGGTGAATCCGGCGACGTCGACGGCCATCTGCATCAACTGCTCTTGGAACAGCGGGATCCCGAGAGTGCGTTCGAGCGACTGCTCGAGGCACGGATGGTCGTAGACGACGGGCTCGAGGCCGTTGCGCCGACGGATGTACGGGTGCACGGATCCGCCCTGGATGGGTCCCGGGCGGATCAGCGCCACCTCGATGACGAGATCGTAGAAATGCCTCGGTTTCAACCGTGGCAGTGTCGCCATCTGCGCGCGCGACTCCACCTGGAACACGCCGACGGAATCCGCGCGGCGCAGCATCTCGTAGACGGCTTCCTCCGACAGATCGAGCTGCGCGAGATCGACGTGGATGTCTTCGTGTTCGGCGACGAGATCGATCATGTAGTGCAGCGCGGAGAGCATGCCGAGGCCGAGCAGATCGAATTTGACGAGTCCGACGGCGGCGCAGTCGTCCTTGTCCCATTGCAGGACGGTGCGACCGGCCATCCGTGCCCATTCGATGGGGACGACATCGGCGACGGGACGGTCGCAGATCACCATCCCTCCCGAGTGAATTCCGAGATGTCGCGGCAGGCCCTCGATCTGAGCTGCGAGCCGGAGCACCGGTTCCGGGATATCGGTAGTGGTCGCGGTATCGGATCCGGGGCCCACCCCGCCCCAGCGGCTGACCTGCTTGCTCCACGCGTCCTGCTGCCCCTGCGCATAACCGAGTGCGCGCGCCATGTCGCGCACCGCGGACTTACCGCGGTAGGTGATGACATTGGCCACCTGCGCAGCGTGGGTGCGTCCGTATTTCCCGTAGACGTGCTGGATGGCCTCTTCACGGCGGTCGGATTCGATGTCGAGATCGATATCCGGTGGCCCGTCACGCTCCGGCGACAGGAACCTCTCGAACAACAGACCGTTGCCGACGGGATCGACGTTGGTAATGCCGATCGCATAGCACACAGCGGAATTGGCCGCGGATCCTCTTCCTTGACAAAGGATGTCGTTGTTCTTGCAGAACTGCACAATGTCGTGGACGACGAGGAAGTATCCGGGGAAGCCCAGCTGTCCGATGATGGCGAGTTCGTGTTCGATCTGCCGGTAGGCCTCCCGACAGTGCTCCGGTGGTCCGTATCGGCGCAGCGCCCCGTCGTAGGTGAGTTCACTGAGCCACGTCTGCTCGGTGTGTCCGTCGGGTACGTCGAACGGCGGCAGTTTCGGTGCGATGAGGCGAAGGTCGAAGGCGCATTCGCGGCCGAGGTCCGCGGCGGCCTGCACGACGCCGGGAAACGCCTCGGACAGGCGTGCCATCTCCGCACCCGATCGCAGGTGGCCGCCACCGACCGGAGGCAGTCTGCCTGCGGCGGCGTCGAGACTCTGCCGGTCGGAGATTGCAGCCATGGCCATCGCGAGCCGTCGCCGGTTCGGGGCGGCGAAATGCGCAGCCGTGCTCGCCACGCACGAGAGTCCGTATCGCCCGGCGAGTTCCGCGAGAACGGTGTTGCGTTCGTGGTCGTCGGGTAGGCCGTGCCAGGTGAGTTCGACGGTGACGCGCTCGGTTCCGAATCGGTCGACGAGATCGCGCAGTGCGCGGTCGGCGCCGTCGGGCCCGTCCGCGTCGAGGGCCTGACGTACATGTCCCCTGCGGCATCCGGTGAGGATCTGCCAGTGCCCCCCGGCAGCAGCGGTGAGGGCGTCGTAATCGTAGCGGGGTTTGTTCTTCTCGCCTCCGGCCAGGTGCGCGGCGGCGATCTGTCGCGACAGGCGGCGATAGCCTTCCCCACCGCGGGCGAGGACGAGCAGGTGCGCGTCGTCGAGGCTCAGTTCGGCTCCGAAGACAGTACGCATGTCGAGTTCACGTGCGGCCTCTGCGAACCGCACCACACCGTAGAGACCGTCGTGGTCGGTGAGTGCGAGTGCGTCGAGTCCGAGCCGGACGGCCTCCTCGACGAGTTCTTCGGGCGTGGAGGCGCCGTCGAGGAAGCTGTAGGCCGAGTGCGAGTGCAGTTCGGCGTACGGCACCACAGGGCCGTGCGGCAACTGCACCTTCCCCTCGTAGTCGGGGCGGGTGCGCGACCAGGCGGGAGCATCGTTGCCGTCACCGGGATGTTCCGGGGCCGGCCGACCGGACAGAACGCGTTCCAATTCCGACCAGGTCGGCGGACCGTTGTCCCATCCCATGTCCACCTCCGACGTCGCACGCTACACACCATCGTACATACGTTCGAAAAACGGGGAGCGGTGCTCTGATGAACGGCAGAAAACCTCATGCCGGTGGCCGATCGGCATCATCTCCCCCGCCGCCACGGGCAACAGCGCACGGCGGGCCTGCTCGACTGATTCGACGCCTCGATCTCACGACGACCCCGATGGGCACACGTATCGTCGACAGCGGACCGCCACCGAAGGAGCGCCTCGTGTACACCGCCGTGGGAATCGTCGCCGTGCTGCTGCTCGTGTTCGCGATCGACCGTCTCGGCCTGTTCGCCGAACGACGCGGCTGGGTCTATTGGCGTAAACGCAACCGCCCCTCCGGCGCGAGCGCGGGAGTGTTCGGTGAGATGCAATCGCTGATGTCGCCGTCGTACCGGCACGTCGTCGAAGAACAACAGCGACAGCAGATCTCCCGGATCGACCATTCCACGGCAGCTCCCCCACTCGATGTAGACCTCGAGAAGGGGACCGCAATCCTGCGCCACAATTCATGATCGTGGCGCAGGATTCGGCACAGGGTCAGTACCCGGCGTTCGGCTCGACCCGAGCGAGCAACTCTTCGCCCGCAATGAATCGGCGCACGTTCTCTCGCAGCGTCGGCGCGAAGTTCGCGGTGAGGTGACTCCGGGTGTTGGCGATGTGCGGGGTGATCACCACATTGTCGAGATCCCACAGCGGGTGGCCATCGGGCAGGGGCTCCGGATCGGTCACATCGAGCACCGCACCGGCGACCTTCCCCGCCCGCATCGCATCGACGAGCGCGTCCGTGTCGACAAGATTGCCGCGAGCGACGTTGACGAGCCATGCGGTGTCCGGCATCGCTTCGAGCACTGCGGCGTCGACAAGACGATCGGTTTCTCCGGTTGCGGGAGCCGCGATCACGAAATGATCGGCCATGGACCACACTTCGGCGGTGCGAGTCGACGGCAACGTGCTCTTCGCTCCGTCGACCGGACGGCCTGAGCGGTTGACGGCCACCACTTCCACACCGAGAGCGTGCAGCCGCGGGATCATGGCCCGGCCGATCCCACCGCATCCGACGATCGCCACGGTCGATCCGTGGAGTGTCCGCACCCGCGGGTCGATCTCGTCCTTCTGCCAGGTCGTTGCGGCCAGTGACGAGTGGAACTGGCGCAGTCCCACGAGCAGACCCGCGACTGCATATTCGGCGACATTGTCGGCATACACACCAGAGGCATTCGCCCAGATGCGCCGGTCGTCGATGAGCCTCGCCCGGAAGAACGGCTCGATACCCGCGTAGGTGAGCTGTACCCAACGGATGTGGTCGGGCAGGTCTTTCGGGAAATCGTCGGGACCGCCGTCCCACACGAGGGCATCCGCGTCGTCGAGTTCGGCGAGTGTCCCCCCGCCCTCGACGATCGCAGTAGCGAGATGGTCGTCGTGCCCGGGTCCGAGATGAATGCGCATGGATCGAGATTAGTGGCTTGCTGACCCACGTGAGCGGCAACCTCGAAAGAAGTCGAATAAATGTTCGGCTTCTCTTGTTATTCGCAATTCTGTTCGATAATATCTGATCATGGGTGGGGAACTCTGGAAACTCAACGACACACAACTCATGGCCGAGACACTCGCCGTCTCCGCCGAGATCCACACCCTCCAGGTACAACGGGTAGACCTGATGATCGCGATGTTCGAACGCGACACCGTCACAGACCGCGGCTACCGCAGCCCCGCACACTGGCTCGCCGCCGCAACCAACCTCGAAATCGGTCAATGCCACCGCATCGAGACACTCGCCCGCCTGCTGCGGCTCGAACCGGAAGTCCGCACAGCCTATTCATCCGGCCTGCTCGACGCGGACAAAGCCCGCCGGATCGCCTACTTCTGCCAGCACTACCCCCGCACCATGAACCCCTGCGACTTCGACAAAGCCCGCACCATCCTCATCGACCACGCCAGCGAGAAGGTCGCCACCAAAACCACCGTCCGAGCCCTGATCCGCCGACTCGAACACCTCTACAGCACCGACGACGGACCACCACCCGGTGAAGACACCACCCGCAACGAACTGTTCGTCTCCACCACTCTGCACGGGCGAGTGGCGATCAAAGGAGAATTCGACGCCGTCACCGGCGCACGCCTGCGGCATCTGCTTTCCCCGCTGGCGGCACCGAGGCCCGAGGTGGGTGGTGTCAAAGACGATCGGCCGGCCTCGCGGCGCAACGCCGACGCCTTCGATCAGCTTCTGCAGTGCGTCGAAGCCGCCGGTCTCGTCCCCGTCGAAGGCGGTGTGAAACCGCATGTGACGGTCACCGCGTCGATCACAGATCTGACCGAGAACACCGCGATCAAAGAACTCTTCGCGAACAGCCCCGAGGAGGGGTACGCGACCGAGTCGTGGGCCGGGCCGCTGTCGCTCGATGCCGCGCGGATGCTCGCGTGTGATTGCCAGGTCACCAGGATCCTGCTCGACGAACACGGCGTGCCGCTGGCGCACGGGCGGACGTACCGGACTGCGACGACGGCGCAACGTCGAGCGTTGACTGTGCGGGACGGCGGATGCGCGTTCCCCTACTGTTCGACACCACCAGCGTGGGCAGACGCGCATCATGTGCGGCATTGGGTCGACGGCGGTGACACCGACCTCGACAACCTCGTGATGTTGTGCGGACATCATCATCGGTTGATGCATCACACCGACTGGGAAGTCGAGTTGACCGAACATCTTCGGCCGCAGTTCATTCCGCCCGCGAGCGTCGACTTGTTCAGTACGCCGATACCCGGGAACAGGCCGGATCTGGTCTCCTGACCCACGTAGAGAGAACACAGTCAGCGTTACCAGGGCACCCGTGTGCCCTGGTAACGCTGTAGTGGTTCTCCCCCATCCGGAAATCAGGTTCCACACCTGATGTGTACACACTGGCCGACGACCAGGATCGAACATGTGAAATTACTCGGGCGGATCGTGGCGACCGTGTTCGCCATCGGCGCGACGCTGATTCTCGGCGTGGCAGGCGCCGGACTCTACTTCTGGAACACAACCGCGATCGACACGACGGGCCAGGTGACATTCGACCGGTCGTTGCAGATTCCACCACTCGCCGAGAGCACGGTCGCCGAAGACGGAACCAGGGTGTTCGACCTGACGATGCAACGGGGCACCAGCGACCTCGGACACGGGCCCGATACGCAGACCTGGGGTGTGAACGGCGACTATCTCGGCCCGACTCTGCGGGCAACACGCGGCGAGAACGTCCGGGTGAATGTGAGAAACGAGGTCGGCGAGACGAGCACGCTGCACTGGCACGGGATGCACCTTCCCGCCGCGATGGACGGTGGTCCTCACCAGAGCGTCGAACCCGGCGCCACATGGTCTCCGCAGTGGACGATCGACCAGCCCGCCGCCACGCTCTGGTACCACCCGCACCTTCACGGCTCCACCGCATCGCACGTATACCGTGGGCTCGCGGGACTGTTCCTACTCGATGAGCGGGACGACCCCGAACTCCCCGACGAGTACGGAGTCGACGACGTCCCGGTCATTGTGCAGGACAAGAAGTTCGACGGCACACAGCTCGACGAGGACGGCGCGATTTTCGCCAACGTCGGGATCCTCGGCGACGAGATTCTCGTCAACGGCACTCCCGGCGCGTTCCTGGACGTGACCACCGAACGCGTCCGGCTGCGCCTGCTCAACGCGTCGAACGCACGAATCTACAACTTCTCGTTCGACACCGGTCTGCCGTTCGATCTGATCGGTACCGACGGCGGGCTGCTGGAATCCCCCGTCGCGCTCCGCAGCCTCCAGCTCTCGCCCGGCGAACGAGCGGAGATCGTGGTCGAGGCGCCGGCAGGAACCCGGAATGTGCTCCGCAGCACCCCTCCCGATCTGCGCGCCGATTTCTGGCAGACCCGATTCTCGGGCGGCGACGACAGCGTCGACGTTCTCGAACTCCGGGCCGCCGACACTCTCGAATCGAACGAACCGGTCCCGGCACGGCTGGCGACGCTGGAGGATCTCGGCGAACCGACCGTCACTCGCACTTTCGACCTCACGAGCTCGACCGAGATCAACAACCGCGCGATGGACATGAATCGGATCGACGAGGTCGTCGTCGCCGGCACCACCGAACTGTGGGAAGTCACCAACATCAGCGGGGTGGTCCACAACTTCCACGTCCACGACGTGCAGTTCCAGGTCGTCGAGGCGACCGGTATGCCTACCGACCATCCGACGCTGACCGGCCGGAAGGACACCGTCTACGTACCGCCCGGCGCCACGGTGCGACTGCTCATGCGATTCGATGACCACACCGACCCCAACGTTCCGTACATGTACCACTGTCATCTGCTCCGTCACGAGGACGACGGCATGATGGGTCAGTTCGTGGTCGTCGGTGCCGAGGAAGTCGATCAGGTGGGCGTCCTGTCCGTCCACTCGGCCCACAGCGGCGACGGCCACAGCGGAGAGGGCCACACCGGGTAGTCGGGTGTGCGCCTCGTCGCACGACTCGGCGCACGGAATAGATCCTCGTGCGACCGCGTTGACCCATTCGGATCGGCGCGTCGCGTACGCCCCGGAGCCAATATGAATTGCCTTCGTGGAATACCGTCCGGCTGGAACCACGTTGCGCCCCGTGCCGTGAGGCATCCGGCGCGTCGGTCCACCTTTCGTCCCGCCGGCCCCGCTTCCCGCCCCACCGAGGATCACCCGGGTCCTGCTCGCGATTACAGTTGCCGTTCGGCAACATCGAGCAGACCGGGAGTACGAATGAATCGTTGGGCCGAGATCGTCGTGACGAGAAGCCGGTGGGTCCTCGCCCTCGTCCTGCTCGTCGTTCTCGTTGCAGGAGCATGGGGCATCGGCGTCTTCGGCAAGCTGTCCAGCGCCGGCTACTACGTCGCCGACAGCGAAGCCATGCAGGCCCAGCAGATCATCTACGACACATTCGGGTCGCAGACAGCCGACATCATCGCGATGTACACCGCGCCCGAGGGCAGCAACGTCGACGACATCCGGCCCGACATCGAGCAGACACTCGCCGCGTTCGACGAGCAGTACCCGTCCGAGGCCATCACGACCTACTGGACGGCACCTCCACCGACGGATCAGCTGTTGCTCTCGACAGACGGGCAAAGCGTGGCGGCAACCATCACGCTCGGCACGAACTCGGGCGTGACGTCGGCAGACTTCCGGTCGGCCCTCGACAAACTCGAGGTACCGGGGGTCGAGTCGCAGTTCGCGGGCAACACCGTCGTTTCCATCGACTTCACCCACACTCTCGAGAGGGATCTCGTCAAGGCCGAGGCGATCGCGATTCCGATCACGCTCATCCTGCTCGTCTTCATCTTCGGCGGTGTCGTGGCTGCGGCCGTCCCCGTCTTCGTCGGGGTGCTCGCCATCTTCTCTTCTCTCGCGACGCTGCGTCTGCTGTCGACGGTCACCGAGGTGTCGTCGTACGCGCTCAACATCACGTCGCTGATCGGTCTGGGTCTGGCGATCGACTACGGCCTGTTCATCGTCAGCCGATACCGCGAGGAACTCGCATCCGGATCGGACCCTGCCGCCGCGACGAAACGAACGATGCTGACCGCGGGCCGCACCGTGATGTTCTCGGCGGCTCTGCTCATCTGCGCGTTCGCCGGCATGCTCGTGTTCCCGCAGGCGGTGCTCCGGTCGCTCGGTCTCGGAGCGATGGCCTCGGTGTTCAGTGCGGCCGTCCTGTCGCTGACGGCGGTGCCGGCCGTGTTGGCGCTCCTCGGGCACCGCATCAACGCGTGGACCTGGGACCGCGAAGCCTCGACGCGCAGCGAGGCTCGGGCACGCAAGTTCTGGGGCGGTGTCGTACGCAAGGTCATGAAGCGACCCGCCGTCATCGCGATCGCCATCACCGCGGGCCTGTTGTTCCTCGCCACCCCGGTCTTCCAGGCCCAGTTCGGCGAAGTCGAGTACACCGCGTTGCCCGAGAACAGTGCCGCGCGCGCAGCGACCCAGACGCTTCTCGATGAATTCCCGAGCACGGGCAACGGCCCGACGCTCGTGCTGCGCGACGAAGGCGGACAGACCACCGACTCCGATGCCATCCGTGCAGTGTCGCGTGAGGTCGCCGGCATCGACGGGATCTCACAGGTCGTCACTGTCGGACAGCAGGACGACGTTGCCGTGGTGCAGGCCGTCTACGCGCAGGGTGTGGACGGTACCGACCGGGCCGGTGAGATAACCGACGAACTGCGGACGATCCCCGTCCCGGACGGCACGGAACTGCTCGTCGGCGGCGGCCGGGCACTCGTCGACGACGCCAATACGGCAGTCTCCGATGCACTGCCGTGGATGGTCCTGATCATGGTTGTCTCGACCCTGATCCTGCTGTTCCTCGCATTCGGGTCGGTGGTGCTGCCGATCAAGGCGGTGCTGATGGCAGGCCTGAGTCTCGCCGCGACCTTCGGGGTGCTCACCTGGGTGTTCCAACTCGGGCACGGGGCCTCACTGATCGGTGTGGTGCCCAACGAACTGGAACCGACATTCGTCGTGCTGATACTCGCCGTGGTGTTCGGTCTGTCCACCGATTACGAGGTGTTCCTGATGTCGCGCATGGTCGAAGCGCGCGCGGCGGGAGCGACGACGGAAGAAGCGGTCGAGTACGGCATCGCGCGCACCGGACGTGTGGTCACGTCCGCGGCCTTGCTGCTGATCGTGGTGACAGGCGCGTTCACCATCTCAGGTTTGTCGATCATGCGATTCCTCGGTGTCGGCATGATCATCGCCCTGGTCATCGATGCGACCGTCGTGCGCATGCTGTTGGTGCCGTCGCTGATCAAACTGATGGGCGAAGCAAACTGGTGGGCTCCGCAGTGGATGAAGAGGATCCACGAGAAGGTCGGGCTCGGTCACTGACCACCCGTCACTGCAGGCGACCCGTCACTGCAGCGGGTAGTCGGGCACGCTCTCGTCGGTGGCGAACAGATCGGTCACGCGCATCATGGTGTGAAAGAGCGTCCGGTTGGCGAAGGTGAGATCGCGTAGGCGAATCCGCAGCCGGGAGGGCGGGGCCAGGAACGGGCCGGCACCACCGCGACGCGCGACCGTGGTCAGTGACCGCATCCGCTCGTCGTACCCGGCGAATGCCGCCACGTGGTCGCCGCGCGCAGCGACGAGTTCACCGGCCAGGACGTAGGCACCGACCATCGCGAGTCCGGTTCCGAATCCGCCGAGCGTGTTGGCGTACCCGGAGTCGCCGACGAGCGCGACACGGCTACGAGTGAACGAGGTCATCGTGCTGCGGGCCAGTTCGTCGAGATAGAAGTCGTCTGCGGCGAAGGCGGCGTCGAGCATGGCAGGTACCCGCCAGCCGGCACCCCGGAAGTGTCGGGCAAGGAACTCCTTCTGCGTG
The DNA here is from genome assembly GCF_036327795.1 of Rhodococcus artemisiae. Taxonomy (NCBI): domain Bacteria; kingdom Bacillati; phylum Actinomycetota; class Actinomycetes; order Mycobacteriales; family Nocardiaceae; genus Rhodococcus; species Rhodococcus artemisiae. Next base: position 33,538 of record NZ_JAUTXY010000003.1, on the reverse strand, counting down.
CGCACGTCGCCCCGGTCGTAGCCCGGCACGTCCGGATCGGTGCGGAAGACGAACATCTGCGAGGCTTTCGGTCCGCCGAGCGTCGCGAACCTGCTGGGTTCGTTGTAGCCGTATCCGACGGCGCGTCCGTCAGGCAGCAGGGTGACGAGATCGTCCGTCGACATGTCTCCGTTGACGACGGCGTAGTGATAACCGAGCCGGCGCAGGTGGTCGGTCTCCGGTCCGAAAGCCAGGGCTCGAACGGCGGAGTGGATTCCGTCGGCGCCGACGACCAGGTCGAAACGGTCGTCGCGGCCGTGCGCAAACGAGACCGCGACCCCGCCAGCGTGCTCGGTCAATGCGACGATCTCGTCGTCGAGGACAAATCCGGCCTGCTGTGCGGCGTGCTCGTGGAGCAGTGAGGCGAGGTCGCCGCGAAGGATCTCGACGTCGCCGCCGATGAACTCGCCGGGCATCACCGCCTTGATGCGCCCGTCGGCATCGACCAACCGGATGTCGGTCTTCGGCGTCTGCGCGGCCCGCACTGCGTCCATGACGCCCATCCGCTCGAGTACCCGGCGATGGGTGCGCCCCTTGAAGTCGACCGCCTGCCCGCCGGGCCGCACGGCCGGCGCCCGTTCGACAACGGTGACCTCGTATCCGTTGCGTCCGAGCAACAGTGCCAGCGCCGGTCCGGCGATGCTCGCTCCCGAGATCAGTACCTTGCGTGAAGACATGACACCCCTTAATTGCGTCCATTAGACGCTTTTAAAAGTAGCGTACGGTAGACGCAGTTTCAAGGCTCGACGGGAGGAACCATGTCCGAGGCAGCGCCCGAGCCAGGGAGTGCGCCGTCCCTGACGGAGGCCCTCTGGCCCGACCCTCCGCGCACCAAACGCGGCCCGAAACCCCGCCTGACCCGCGACGAGATCGTCTCCGCCGCAGCCGCGACCGCCGACACCGACGGCATCGATGCCGTCACGATGCAGCGGGTCGCCGACGTACTCGGCGTCGCGAAGATGAGCCTGTACCGGTACGTACCGGGCAAGACCGAACTCGTCGCACTCGCCCTCGACCACGCCCTCGGCAACCCGCCCGCACTTCGATCCGGCCCATGGCGTGACAGACTGCGCGGGTGGGCGATCGAGCTGCACCGACGTATGAGCGCCCATCCGTGGTCGCTCGACATCACCGTCGGCACGCGCATACCCGGTCCACACGAACTCGCCTGGTTCGAGGAAGGACTCCTGGCGCTGCGGGAAACACCGCTGGACGGGTCTCAACGCCTCGACGTCCTCGCCATGCTCACCTTCCACGTACGTGGAAGCGCACAGCAGAAATCAGGTAGCGATCGACCCGAGGCCGAACTCGCCGAACTTCTCGGACCCATACTCGCCACCCACAGCGACCGGTTTCCCGAGACGGCGGCGGCGTTCGCGGATCGCGTCGATGGGGCGCGGCGCGACGATGCATTCTCGTTCGGTCTCGACCGGATCCTCGACGGCGTCGCGACACTGACCGCAGAGTGACCCGCTCTCGATAGCGTTACAGGGCAGTTACTTTCGTGGCGATCACCGGACGCACGGGTTTGGGCGTGGCCCCGCAACTCGCGGGTCGCGCGGCGAGCTCCCGGGTCTCGACATCGACCCTCCAGGCCCGACCGTCGCGGTGTCGTACCAGCGGCTCCGCTCCGGTCTCGTCGACGGTGAAGGCATCCATCGAGTGGTCTCCGACAATGTCACGGACCGCGAGTTCGGCAACCTGACCCGCCGCTCCCCACGTGCTGCGGCCACGCGCGCCGGGCACATAGACCTCACCGCGTGCCGCCGCGCGCACCGCCTCGGCGCTCTGAGTGGCGTCGAGGCGACCGTACGAATATCCGGTGGGTAGCACGATCATCGACGGGGCGAATCGGTGCCCTCCGGTGTGAGAGCACTCCCATACCGAGTCCGAAACATGGGTCTCGGTGCTTCCGAGGGTGAATTCCGCCTGTAGCGCCGCCGCAATCGGGCGCCCGAGGACGGCACAGCACTGGTCGCGCTTGCCGTGCGCACAGACGAGCACAGTCGGGCCCGACACCGCCTCCCCCAGCCCCGGAGAAGGTCCGGCGACCACGCGCGGCACGATATCGAGCAGCTCCGCCGGATCGGTGACCTCGAGACGTTCGCACCACGCGTTACCAGGTTCGGTGCGAGCGAGGAGCACGGTCTTCGACGGACGCGGGACGTCGCGGCCCGGACGTCGGATGAACATGATCCGTACCCCGGCCGCATCCGCGCGGGCCGAGAGCTCACTCGACAACTCTGCACCGAGCGCAGTGCCGTCGAGTACGTCGCGGCCCCACGCCGACGGGAACTCCAAACATACGTAGCCGGGAGCTGTCGCGGTGGTGCCGGGCAGCGGTTCGTCGACGGCGGACAGGGCAGAGCAGGTGGGGGCAGCGGTGGTCACGTCGTTATTGTGTCCCGCCTGCACATCCGAAGAAAGTCGGGCGGCGACGGTGTCAGCGGTTGCGCCGCAGTCGCCTGACCCCCGCCTGTGTCCAGACTCTGAGGAAGCCCTGGGACAGATAGGCGAGGCAGCCGACTGCGAGCGTCCACTTGGTGACGCTGATCGTGGATGCGGCGCGCACCGTGTCGTCGGTGATCTTGTCGCGGTGGTCGAGCAGGTACAGGCCGGCGACGTTCTCCGCGTAGTCGCCCGCCGCGGCGATCACGGGTGCGGTGAGCAGGATTCTGCGCACACCCGGCGACAGCGACCGATGGTGGTCGAGTGCGCGCGCACCGGCCCGCAACGCCACCGCGAAGGTCAGCGGGTGGAACATGTCCCAGTAGTAGTGCTCTCGGTAACGGGTAATCTCACCGGGTCCGAGATTGTCGAGGATCTTCCGGTACTTCGACGCCGAGAACGTCGTCTGAACCATCCCGACGGTCAGCGCGGTGGAACCGAGGACGCGGGCGATGTTCGCCTGCGAGACGACGAACAGTGCGGATGTAGCGAGAAGCTTCCGGTCGGGCGAGGACAAGGCCATGCCCCGATCGTAGGCCAGGTTCGACAAGCTCAGTCGGCGAGGAAGGGCATCACCGCTGCCGCGAATTCCTCCGACCGATCGCGATGAATGCTGTGTCCGCACGGAATCTCCCGCACCGCACCGTCCGGAAGCAGCGACAGCGCGACGGTGAGCAGTCGCGGATCGACCATGCTTCCGCGGCGCACCCCGCGCAGCAGCATCGTCGGACACTCCAGCGACGGAAGTTGCTGCCACCACACCGGATTCGGGGTGTGGAACTCGGATACCACTGCCTCGGTCATCGATCGGTCGAACGAGAACACCGCCCGCGGGTTGAGCACCATACTGGTCGCGGCGTGCCACAGTTCCGCTGGAGTGGGCCGGTGCGCAGGAATCTCGGGAACCGGATCCCCCTCACGCAACGGTAGCGGCGTCTCCTCCAGGACAAGCCGTCTCACCAATCCGGGCCGCTGCTGCGCCACCAGCGACCCGGTGTGTCCACCGAGGGAGTGACCCACCAGGTCCACCGTGTCGAAACCAAGGTGTTCACACAGCCCCGCGACATCGGCGGCGAACTCCGAGAACCGGTACGACGACGCGCGGGCGCTGCGGCCGTGCCCGCGCAGATCGACTGCGACGACCCTGCGGCCGGCGGCAGTGAGCCGCCGCGCAAACCTGGCCCATGTGCGCCCGTCACCGCCCATACCGTGCACCAGTACAACCGGAACGCCCCCGCCGTCTCCGTGAGGTGCCGAATCCCGGTAGGCGATCGCGACACCGTTCGGCGTCGCCGTGAACGCAGAAGTTTCCACGGCGAACCAGCCTAGTCGCCAGGTGATACCGGCCGCCGTAAGGAAGGTGTGGCGCCGAAAGTTAACTTAGCCTAAGCTGCGCTACCGCAGCGCCTGCTGTGACTTTCGACCTCACTCGATGAAGACTTCGTCCCCTGGGGGTGGGTCGCTGTCGACCAACGGATGGGATCCGATGACAACAAGACTCGAACACTACACTCCCTGGGCCGTGGCCGCTTTCCGCATCGTGGTGGGCTTTCTGTTCATGTGCCACGGAACGTCCACCCTGTTCGCGTGGCCGGTCGAGCCCTTCAGCGGCCAGACGGCATCGTTCGGCGCGTGGCCGTCGTGGTGGTCGGGAATCATCGAACTGGTCGTGGGAGTTCTGATCATCACCGGAGTCGGCACGCGGATCGCGGCGTTCATCGGATCGGGCACCATGGCGGTGGCGTACTTCTGGAAACATCAGCCCGACGGATTCCTGCCCATTCAGAACGACGGCGACTCGTCCGTCCTGCTCTGCTGGGCACTGCTTCTACTGGTCTTCGTCGGCCCGGGCCGAGCGGCACTCGGCAAGGTCCTCACCCGGCAGCCCGGCCGAGGTGGCGGGGAGTCCGCCGACCACACCGCTCCTGATCTGTCACCGCCCCTGATCAGTCACCGCCCCTGATCAGTCACCGCCCCTGATCAGTCGTAGACACCCTCAACCCGCCAACCATCGGCTCCGTGGACGATCAGCAGGGCCCGCCCTCCGTCGAGCAGCACCTGTAGTCGCGCGATGTCGCGGGCGACTTCGGAATCCCACCAGTATTCGTCCACCGGCCAGGGTCCCGCCCATCCGGTCACCTGCCAGCTGCGACTTCCCCATCGCAGCTGCGTCGGCCGACCGCTGAGCAGGCCCCGCTCGGTGATTGTCACTTCCTCACCCACGTCGTCGTCCACCGCAATCGGCGGTGGCACGTGCAGCACCATGGCCGGAGCCGGTGGCGGTAGTCGTCCCGGCCAGGGCGCATCCGGGTCCGACCGCGGCACCGCCTCCTCCCCCACCGGTACGAGCGTGATCCGTTCGGCGGGTCCGCGCCCACCGCTGAGCACTCCCACTCTGACCGCGTCACCCCCGAGCAGACCCTGCACCCGGACCAGCGCCCGTCGTGCCCGTTCGTCCTCGTCGCCGACGCCGCCCCACAGACCCAACTGCAAGGCACCGGAGTTCACCACCTCCACGGGCTCGAGACGCAGCATGGTGACCCCGGCGGTGGGACGGTCGGCGCTGCGCCCGGTGAGCCAGCCGTCGAGTTGCCAACGCACTCTGTCGGCGGTCCCCTCGGGGGTCAGCGGTTCGGCACAGCGCCACGTCCGAGCCAGTTCCTCCCCGTTGTCGGTGCGGGCAGAGACGAGCAACCGTGTGCACGCCACTCCGGCCGCGCCGAGGCGGGTATGCAACAGTTCGGCAAGCATCCGGCCGATGAACGCCGCCGTGTCCACTCGCTCGACCGGAGGGTCGCACGGGTGTGCCACGGTGAGATCGGGGGGAACCGCACGCCCCGACGGCGGGCGTTCGGGTAGCCCGCGTGCACTCCGGTGCGCCGCCACCGCATCGGCACCGAACCTCGATGCCACATCGGAAACGGACAGCGCCGCAAAGGCACCGATCGTGCGCACCCCGAGCCTACGAAGCAGATCCACAACGTCGGCTCGCTCCGGAGCGGCCAGCGCCGACTCCACCGACAACTGTGATATCGGCAGCGGAGCGAGGAACTCGGGGCCGGCTCCGCTCGGCACCAACGCGGCCCGACGCGCGGCGAGCACCGCGGTGGACAGTTCGTCGGCGACACCCACCTGACATTCCACACCGACGGACGCGACCTCGTCGACGAGACGTTCGGCGGCGGCCTCCTCTGACCCGAACCATCGCACGACGCCGCGCGCCGCGAGAACCACGAGGCCCGGACGCAACACCTCGACGCCGGGGGCGGCCTCATCGATCGCCGCGACCACGGGTTCGAAGAGTCGCGCATCCCGATCCGGATCATTCTGCGCCACATGAAGTTCGGGGCATCTCCCTTGAGCTTCGCGACGCACCGAGCCGCGTACGACACCGGCTGCCCGGGCGGACGCCGAACATGCGACCACCCGATTCGCGGACACCACGGCAATCGGTATGGTGGCGGGAAGGTCCGCTGCCGCAGCCGCGGCCACCGCGGGCCAGTCCGGGCACCACACCGCCACGACACGCGACGTCGACCGGTCATCTCGGGTCACCGAGCCACCTCGAGGTTCGAGGCAGCATCGGTGCTCGAAACAGCAATGTTCGATACGGCGTCCGCTCGCCGTCGCTCACCGGATGCCCACCGCACACCGCCGGGTTCGGCACAGACATCGATGCGCGCGGTCCGAGGAACGGCCGCGCGTCCAAGGGCCCGCACCGACAGTCTGGTACCGCACAGCCGCGCACGGCCGGGCCCGGTCAACCCCTCGTAACCGCTCACCTGCGCCTCGAGACGTACCTGCGCGCCGTTCCAGTGCCCGTCGGTGACCACCAGAACCGCCCCCTTGCTCCGCACACGAGCAGCGACCACGCGGGCCCGAGCCGGCGGAACCGACATTCCTCCCAAACCGAGTACCACCAGGTCCAGCCCGTCCAGCAGTACCGCCGCAACCTCCACAGGGTCGGATCCCGGGTCGGGGATCACCGCAACCCGGCTCAGCCGGGCCCCCATCTCCGCCGCCGCGAGCAACCCGAGCCTTCGCTGGCCGATGACGGCGGCGTGCCCACCCGCCGCGGTCACCGCCGCTACCATGCCCAGCAATAACGATGCCGACCCCGATACCGACACCACGGTGCCGCGGACCAGCCCTCCTCTCGGAAGTAGTTCGGTGAGGGGTTCCGGCACCGGAAGCAACCGCTCGACCGGACTGTGCGCCGGAGTGGGCGCGGAGGCTTCCCCTTTTGTCGGAACCGCGGAGATCCGACGTCTCAACGCCTCGATCCGCTCCGCTCGACTCTGCTCTCCACTGCCGTCGACCGCATCTTCACCGATCGGAAATTCGGCCACTTCACCCACATGCACCCCTGTCATCCGCCTGTCGCATTCGCTCACGACCTGCCGACCACGGGGAAGACGTGGCCCAGCCCGAATTGAATTCGAACGTATTTTCGAACCCCTCCAGTAGACCCGATACCGGCACCTGCGTCAAGTGATCACCCACACCTCGATCCGTCGACCTGCCGAGGTATCCGCCCGGATCGATTACCCTCGTGAGGTGGCAGAACGGGAACGAGAGGGAAGGGTCGTCGGTCCGGATCACCTGGTGGCCGGGCGTTATCGACTCGATTCCAAGCTCGGTGGCGGAGGTATGGGCGCCGTATGGCTCGCCCACGACAACCGACTCGGACGGAGCGTGGCCGTCAAGCAGGTGATCTCCACCGCAGACCTCGACCCTGCCGCCGCCGAGGAGATCCGCCGACGCGCTCTCCGCGAAGGCCGGGTCGCTGCTCAGCTCACCCACGAGCACGCGATCTCCATGTACGACGTCGCGCTCCACTACGGCGAACCGTGGCTGGTCATGGAGCACCTACCGTCCCGCAGCCTCGCTCAGGTCATGAACGCGATCGACGCCCTGCCGCCGTATGTGGTCGCGCAGATCGGCGCCGACGTCGCCGACGCGCTCACCGCCGCTCACGCGACCGGCATCGTGCATCGCGATGTCAAGCCCGGCAACATCCTCATCGCCGAACGCGGCAACGACGCAGGCGTCGTGAAGATCAGCGACTTCGGCATCGCCCGTGCCAAGGGCGACAACGATCCGTCCAGCGTGATCATCGGCACCCCCGCATATTTCGCTCCCGAGGTCGCCCGGGGCAGCGATCCCACCGAAGCCAGCGACGTGTTCTCCCTCGGCGCCACCCTCTACACCGCGATCGAGGGACAGCCACCGTTCGGCTACGAAGCGGACTCGATCGCGCTCCTGCACCGTGTTGCCCGCGGCGAGATCATCCCGCCCACCAGAACCGGGCTCCTCACCGACACCCTGCTCACCATGCTCGAACCCGACCCGGCACGTCGGCCGACGATGATCGAGGCACGCAATCGCCTCGCCGAGGTGGTGCTCGGCCCCGGAGGAAACCCGGCCATGCTCCGCGGCCGGCCGATCGTGTCCCAGGACGGCACTGTTCCGTCCTGGGCGCAACGGTCGACTCCGGTGGACGACCAGACACGCCCCCGCAGTTCGTTCATGGACCAGCCCCTGACCATGCCCGCGACACCGCGGACCGGAAACACCGGTTCGCCCACGTCGTGGGTGGCCGGCGCCCTCGACCGCCTGACTCCCAAGGGTGACCTCCCGGAATCGACGCAGGAGAAGGTCCTCGCGTATGCACCGATGGCGATGGCGGTGATGGCTGCGGTCATCCTGGTCGCGTTCGTCGTCGCGCTCGTCATCGCGTTCCTCGTGGCCTGATTCCCGGCATCGTGTCGGTGCCGTGTGCCACTCTTCGGTCACACCCAGCGACACAGCACCGAGGAGACCCGTGACCACACCCGATCCGACCACACCCGATCCGACCATGGCCGCCATCATCGACGCCGTCACCGTAGGCCGTTCCGGCGATTCCGACGCCGCACGTCAGAGTCTCGAAAGCCTGTGGGACGAGATCGGACCCGACGGCGACGCCCTGCACCGCTGCACTCTCGCGCACTTCCTCGCCGACCTCTACGACGATGCCGCGACTTCCCTCGTATGGGACGCCCGGGCACTCGAGGCCGCCGATTCTCTCGACGACACCCGAGTGCAGCAAGAGCATGTCTCGCTGCAGATCCGAGGGTTCTATCCGTCGTTGCATCTCAACCTCGCCGACGACCACCGTCGACTGGGCGATTTCGATGCCGCTACCGAGCACCTCACCGCGGCACGCATCTACGTCGACGCCCTCGCCGACGACGGATACGGCGCCACCGTCCGATCCGGCATCGACAACGTGACACAGGCGATCGAGGCGAAGAGCACCGAACGACTCGTCACGCACTGACGGAGACGACCGGCCCCGACCCGCATCAGTCGATACGCCGCCGATGCGCCCACCGGGTGAGCGCATTCCGGTTGGACTGCTGGGTCTTACGCAGCACATTCGACGCGTGCGTCTCGACGGTCTTCACCGAGATCACGAGTTCCTCGGCGATCTCGCGATACGTGTATCCGCGGGCAAGCAGTCGCAGCACCTCGAGTTCGCGCGGGGTCAGCGAATCGAGTTCAGGATCCAGCGGCGGTTCCGGCGCGGTGGACCTACCGGTGAACGAATCCAGCACGAACCCGGCCAACCGCGGGCTGAACACCGCGTCTCCCCCGGCGACCCTCCGTACGGCGTCGGCGAGATCCGGCCCGGAGATCGTCTTGGTGACGTAACCACGAGCACCCGCCCTGATCACCGCGATGACGTCCTCTGCGGCATCGGACACGCTCAGCGCCAGGCACACCGAACCCGAGTCGATACGACCCAGGACCGCAACACCGCCCCCGTCGGGCATGTGCACGTCGAGCAACACCACGTCGGGTTTCGTGGAGTCGATCCCCGCGATGGCCTCTGCCACGCCGCCGGCTTCACCGACGATCTCCATGTCCTGTTCGCGCCCCAATTCCGCCCGGACGCCGGACCTGAACACCGCGTGGTCGTCGACGAGAAAAACCCGGAAACGCCGGGTCGATTCGGAGATCTCGGACGGTGTCGCCGGGGTCGAACTCACTGGGGCTGCTCCTCGTGGTGGGGCTGTGTCACCTCCCACTCTAGGGTCGTCTCCTCCGTACCTGTGCCCCCTGGGGTCGCCTCCTCGGCGTGTCCTCCACCGGATCGCGGCATGTGGATGCGGATCTCGGTACCTTTCCCGCGAGAGGTCTTGACCACGGTCCGTCCACCGCGTCGTTCGATCCGTGCAGTGATCGAGCGTGCCAGTCCCTGCCGGTCTTCCGGCACGGTGTCCGGGTCGAAACCGACACCGCGATCCCGGACGAACACGCTGATCTCGTGAGGTTCGACCTCCGCGAACAGATCGATGTTGTCGACCTGCGCGTGCTTCGCAGCATTGACAAGGGCTTCCCGGGTGGCGCCGAGCACCGCCGTGAACGCTTCCGCCGATATGTCCTCGTCGTCGGGTGCCACGTCGCCGACGATCACAGGAGCCACGGACACACCGCGCTGATCCTCCACTTCCCCCGCGATGGTGCGCAGTGCCTCCGCCAGGGACGTGCGCGGAGTCTCGTCGCCGCCGAAGAGCCAGCGCCGCAGCTCGCGTTCCTGGCTGCGTGCGAGCCGCACGACCTCCTGCGGGCTATCCGCCTGCTTCTGGATCAGCGCCAACGTCTGCAACACCGAATCGTGCAGGTGCGAGGCGATCTCGTCGCGCTCCTCGGTGCGGACCCGTGCCGCGCGCTCGCTCTCCAGCGCCCGCCACATACGGATCCACAACGGTACGGACAGAAGCGCAGCTCCGACCAACGTCACGATGACGGCGAGCAACGACGACCGCAGTGCCTCGACGTCGACCTGCGCGAGGACGACGACACCGAGACCGGTGACCACGAGGGTGAGGCCGCCGAGGACTCGCGCCCACGTGAGCACGGTCGGTTTCGCAGGCAGGCCGAACACCGAACGGGGACCTTCGGCGTCGAACTCCCGCCAGATGAGCGCAGCGCCCACCGACACGACGGCGACCGGCGCAATCGCCGAGGCCGCACCCCCGCTGAACAGCCAGGACAATCCGATGGCGAGTGCGATACCCATGACCGCGAGTCCTACGGCGCGGCGGCGTTCGGTTCCGGACGGCCGATCGGTATCGGCTCCGGGCGGAACGAACATCCACAACAGCCCGTAGGCAACGATCCCCAGCCCACCGAGAGCGGCGAGCACCGTGAACGCGACGCGTACCTTGGTGACGTCGATATCGAGATGGTCGGCGAGACCACCTGCGACCCCACCGACGACTCGCCCTCCGACTCTCCGTTGGAGGCGCTCGACAGGCACGGGCAATCCGGATACAAGGTCCACACATCGATACTGACACGATGTGCCGTCCCGAGGCATCGGGGAACGACCCTGAGGTCGGGGCCTCCGACCACCGCCACGAAATCAGGGTTCGTCCCTGATGTGCGGAACGATCTCGGCCGCCAGGATGGATGCCATGACCACGCGAACCTTCCCAGAACAACTCACAGACATGTGGCGCACCCGCCCTGTGCGGTTGCCCGAGCAGGGACACGTCGCCGGTGTGTGCGCGGGTATCGGTGTGCGGTACGGCATCGACCCGGTGCTGGTGCGGATAGCGTTCGTCGTGTCAGCGCTCTTCGGTGGCGCGGGCATCGTGCTGTACCTGGCGGCGTGGGTGCTCTTCACCCGACACGGCGATCAGGTGTCGGCGATCGAATCGCTCGTCGGCCGCGGACACAGCTCCGATTCGAGCAGCAAGGTGGTCGTCCTTCTCGTCGCACTCGCGATCGCCGCAAGCGCGGTCGGCCCGGTCGGTGTCGGCTCCGGCGGTTCCGGCTTCATCAGCATGGTGCTGATGCTCGGCGGCTGGTGGTTGCTGTATCAACGCCGGCCCGAACCTCCTACCCTCCCGCCGCCGGCCAACGGGTTCTCGTTCCACCGCAACATGTTCCCGCCGCAGCCGTTCGGTCAACCGTTCCAGCCACCGTTCACCCAGACACCGTTCACCCAGACACCGTTCACCGACCCGACGTTCACCCAGCCGTCCCAGTCACCGTTCGTGTCCGAATCCACGGCCGTACAGCGTGACGCCACCGGTAGTGCGACCGACGGCCCGGGCAGCAACGACCCGGACAACGACACCTCGGAAAACGACAGCACCGTCTCGTTGTCGAAGGACGCGCCCGAGTCGAACGACACCGCACAGGTCCAGGACCGGCAGCTCGATACCGGCAGTGCCACGCCGCCCACCTGGGATCCCCTCGGTGTCGCGCCGTTTGCGTGGGACCTCCCCGAACCGGCACCGACACACTCGCCCGTTCCCGTCGAGAAGAAACCGCGGTCGCGTCTGACCACGATGATTCTCGGGTTCGCAGTGCTGGCCGCCGCAGCTGCCGGGACGGTCGCCGTCTCCACCGACATCCAGTGGCTGACCCCCGCACGGATCGGGGCGATCGCCCTCGCTGTGATCGGTCTGGGTCTGCTGCTCGGTGCGTTCCTGCACCGCGGATACGGCCTCCTCGTGGTGACCGGCCCGCTGATGGGGTTCGTCATTCTGGGATCGCTGGTCGGACCGCTCGACATCCAGTCATCGGGCGAACAACGATTCGCACCCCGCACTGCCGCCGAGTTGGGCTCGGAATACTCCGTGCAACTCGGGGACCTACAGCTCGATCTGAAGAACCTCGAACTGACGCAGGACCACGAGATCTCGATCGATACCCGGCTCGGCGACTCGCAGATCTTCCTGCCGCCGAACCTCGACGTCGACATCACGTGCAACTCGACGGCCGCGTCTCCGTGCACCATGCAGGGATTCGACGGTGGGGCCGACGGCCCCGGAGGACCGGTCCTGTCCATCGACATCGACACAGTTATGGGAAACACGGAGGTGCATCGTGGCTGATTTCGACACCACATTCGACGCCAGGATCGACGACGCCGGCACGACCGGCAAGCCACGACGCGGCCCCTCGATCCTGCTTCTGCTCTCTGCCATCGCAGCGCTCGTGGTCAGTGGGTGGGCCCTCATCGGACCCTTCTCTCTCGATTTCCTCGGCACATTCGACACCGGATGGGTTCTCGTCGGGGCAGCGATCGTCATCGGCGCAATCCTCGTGCTGATACCGGGGCGCCGGAAGAACCAGCACTAGAGAAGAAATGTCTGTGCCCCGGACCCTGACGGTCCGGGGCACAGACATTTCTCACGACACCGACGGTGCCGTCACTCCCACTCGATGGTTCCCGGCGGCTTGCTCGTCACGTCGAGCACCACGCGGTTGACGTCGGCCACCTCGTTGGTGATGCGCGTGGAGATCCGCTCGAGGGTCTCGTAGGGCAGGCGCGTCCAGTCTGCGGTCATCGCGTCCTCGCTGGACACCGGACGCAGCACGATCGGGTGACCGTAGGTGCGTCCGTCGCCCTGGACACCGACGCTGCGCACGTCGGCGAGCAGCACCACCGGGCACTGCCAGATCTGACCGTCCAGACCCGCGGAGGTCAGTTCCTCGCGGGCGATCGAATCGGCGTGCCGCAGGATTTCGAGACGCTCGCGGGTGACCTCACCGATGATGCGGATACCGAGGCCGGGCCCGGGGAACGGCTGACGGCCCACGATCTCCTCGGGCAGGCCCAGCTGACGACCGACCGCGCGCACCTCGTCCTTGAACAGCAGGCGCAGCGGCTCGACGAGGTCGAACTGCAGATCCTCCGGGAGCCCGCCGACGTTGTGGTGGCTCTTGATGTTCGCGGTTCCGGACCCGCCGCCGGATTCGACGACGTCGGGGTACAGGGTGCCCTGCACGAGGAACTCGACCTTCTCGCCCTTCGATGCGCCCTCGCCGAGTACCTCGGACACCGCGCCTTCGAAGCTGCGGATGAACTCGCGGCCGATGATCTTGCGCTTGGCCTCGGGGTCGGTGACACCGGACAGTTCGCTCAGGAACGTCTCGGATGCGTCGACGGTGACGAGTCGGGCACCGGTCGCTGCAACGAAGTCGCGCTCGACCTGCTGCCGCTCGCCCTCACGCATCAGTCCGTGGTCAACGAATACACAGGTCAACCGGTCGCCGATGGCGCGCTGTACGAGCGCGGCCGCAACCGCGGAATCGACACCACCGGAGAGCCCGCAGATCGCGCGGCCGTCACCGACCTGCTCGCGCACCTGCTCGATGAGTGCGTCCGCGATGTTGGCGGCGGTCCACTCGCCGGGGATGCCCGCGATCTCGTGCAGGAATCGGCTCAGGACCTGCTGGCCGTGCGGCGAATGAAGCACCTCGGGGTGGTACTGGACGCCGGCGAGGCGACGCGCGCGGTTCTCGAACGCGGCGACGGGTGCGCCTGCGCTGGTGGCGGTCACCTCGAATCCTTCGGGTGCGACGGTCACGCCGTCACCGTGGCTCATCCACACCGGCTGCGTCGCGGGCAGACCGTCGTGTAGCACACCACCGGACACCGACAGGTCCGTACGGCCGTACTCACGGGCTCCGGTGTGCGCGACCGTGCCTCCGAGAGCATTCGCCATGGCCTGGAAGCCGTAGCAGATGCCGAACACCGGGATATCCAGGTCGAACAGCTTCGGGTCGAGTTTCGGGGCGCCGTCCTCGTACACGCTCGAGGGGCCGCCGGACAGGATCACCGCAAGGGGTTCCTCGGCCGCGATCTCATCGATGCTCGTGGTGTGCGGGACAACCTCCGAATACACATTGGCCTCGCGCACGCGTCGTGCGATCAGCTGTGCGTACTGGGCTCCGAAGTCGACGACGAGTACGGGTCGGGACTGCTGGGTTTGCGACACCCGAACAGTCTAAGCGGCCGCGCCCGGGGATCCGGACGCGGCCGCTCAGGTCCCACGTAGTTCACATCTGTTGTGGCGCTCAGGCCGCTCCCGATCCGCCGGTGATCGGGGCGATCGGCAGGGACAGCGCGCCGGGCGCACCTTCCGGGACGACGGGGTTCTTCGGCGCGATCGGCTGTAGCCGGCCGTACGACTCGCCCTGCGCGGGACGCAGATCCTGCTCACCCTTGTTCGGCCACAGCGACGCCGCACGTTCCGCCTGTGCCGCGATGGTCAGTGAGGGGTTGACTCCGAGGTTCGCGGAGATGGCGGACCCGTCGACGACGCTCAGGGTCGGGTAGCCGTACACCCGGTGGTACGGGTCGATGACACCGTGCTCCCGGTCGGTTCCGATGACTGCGCCGCCGAGGAAGTGCGCGGTGAGAGGGATGTTGACGATCTCACCCCAGGTGCCGCCGGCGATACCGTCGATCTTCTCTGCGATCCGGCGAGTCGCCTCGTTCCCGGCCGGGATCCACGTCGGGTTCGGCTCCCCGTGGCCTTGTTTGCTGGTCACCTTGCGTCGCCCGAACGCGCCCTTCTTGGTGTAGGTGGTGATGGAGTTGTCGAGGTTCTGCATCACCAGTGCGATGATGGTCCGCTCGCTCCAGTCCTTCACCGAGAGCATCCGCAGCATCTTGGCGGGATTCTTCGCTACCTGGCCGAGGAACTTCACCCAGCGCGGGACCGGGCCGTCGCCGTCGGTCATCAGTGTCTGAAGCAGGCCCATGGCGTTGGAACCCTTGCCGTACCGGACGGGCTCGATGTGGGTGTCCGAAGTGGGGTGGAATGACGAGGTGATCGCGACGCCGTCGGTCAGGTCCATCTCGGGATCGACCTTCAGCTTGCCCGCGCCGACGATGGACTCGGAGTTCGTGCGGGTGAGTTCCCCGAGACGGTCGGACAGTTTCGGCAAGGCCCCGGTGTCCTTGAGGTGGTGCAGCAGGTGCTGTGTACCCCAGGTTCCGGCGGCCAACACGACGTGTGACGCTGTGAAGTTGCGCTTGCCCTTGCGCACCAGCGCCCCGGTGCGTTCGGTACGCACCGTCCACGTGCCGTCAGCGCCTTCGTGCAGATCGGTCACCGTGGTCATGGGGAGGATGTCCGCGCCCGCACTCTCGGCGAGCCCGAGGTAGTTCTTGATCAGGGTGTTCTTCGCTCCGTGGCGGCACCCCGTCATGCATTCGCCGCATTCGATGCAGCCGGCACGGTCCGGACCGGCGCCGCCGAAGTACGGGTCCGGGACGGTCCTCCCCGGTTCACCGAAGTAGACACCCACCGGTGTCTGGATGAACGTGTCGCCCACGCCCATGTCGTCGGCCACTTCCTTGATCACCTTGTCCGCCGCGGTCATGCGGTGGTACTGCACGACACCGAGCATGCGTCGCGCCTGGTCGTAGAACGGACTCAGCTCGTCGTGCCAGTCGGTGATGTCCGCCCACTGCTGGTCCTGGAAGAACGCGGCGGTCGGCTTGTACAGCGTGTTGGCATAGTTGAGCGATCCGCCGCCGACGCCCGCTCCGGCGAGGATCAGACAGTCGCGAAGCAGATGGACCCGCTGAATGCCGAAGCATCCGAGTCTCGGCGCCCAGAGGAAACGCTTCAGATCCCAGCTGGTCTTCGCGAAGTCGGCGTCGGCGAACCGGCGACCGGCCTCGAGAACGCCGACCTTGTATCCCTTTTCCACCAGTCGCAATGCGGTGACACTGCCACCGAAACCCGACCCGACGATCAGAACGTCGTAGTCCGTGACCCGCTGTCTACCCATTGGAGTACCTCCGCCGAACCTGCGTTGTTACCGGCCAGTATGCATGCCCCGCATGTGACTACGCACACAAGGGCATCCTAACTGTTACGGATGGTTGCAGAAACTGCAGGTCACCCGAGGCAAAAGTGGCCGGATGCGACATCGGTGCACTACAACGCACACATTGTCACATCCGGCCACAACGTCACGGCGGATTCGGTCAGGCGCGCACCGACAACCCGACCTTCTGGAACTCCTTGAGATCCGAGTATCCCGACTTCGCCATCGCCCGTCGCAGACCACCGACGAAATTCAGCGAACCGTACGGGTCGTCGGACGGCCCGATCAGCACGCGCTCGAGGCTCGGCCGCTCGTCGAACGCGACCTGGAGTGCGGCGCCACGAGGAAGGGACGGATGCGCAGCTGCAGACGGCCAGTACCATCCACGACCCGGCGCCTCCGCGGCGATGGCGAGCGGTGCACCCAGCACTGCAGCATCGGCACCGCATGCGATCGCCTTGGCGAGGTCGCCGGAGGTCTCCACGTCACCGTCGGCGATGACGTGGACGTACCGGCCTCCGGTCTCGTCCAGATAATCGCGACGAGCCGCAGCGGCATCCGCGATCGCGGTGGCCATGGGGACACCGATCCCGAGCGATGCGCTCGTGGTGGTGGCTCCGTGCGTCGACCCGAAACCGACGATGACGCCCGCCGCACCCGTGCGCATCAGGTGCAGAGCCGTGCGGTGATCACTCACGCCACCCGCCACCACCGGTACATCGAGTTCCGAGATGAACGTCTTCAGGTTGAGCGGTTCGCTCTCGCCGTGCGCCACATGCTCCGCGGAGATGATCGTGCCGTGCACGACCAGAAGGTCGATACCGGCCTTGACCAGTTCGGGTGTCAACGTGCGGGCGTTCTGCGGGCTCACGCGCACGGCAGTGGTGACCCCCGAGTCGCGCACCTGCGCGACGGCCGCGGCCAACAGATCGGCCTGCAGCGGCGCTGCGTGTAGTTCCTGGAGGTACGCAATGGCAGCGCTCGGATCCGGATCACTCTCGGCGATGTCGACGAGACGTGCGATCACGGCGTCGACATCGGCGTGCCGTCCCCACAGACCCTCACCGTTGATCACACCGAGGCCACCGGCCTTGCCGAGTTCCACAGCGAACGCCGGCGACACGAGCGCGTCGGTCGGATGCGCCAGCACGGGAATGTCGAACCGATAGGCATCGAGCTGCCAGGCCGTCGACACCTCCTTCGACGAGCGAGTACGACGCGACGGCACGATGTCCACATCGTCCAGCTCGTACGTGCGGCGGGCCGTCCGGCCCATGCCGATTTCAACGAGGTCGCGCACGCGCGCCCCTTTCTCGTGAGAGTGCGGTTGTCCCGTCTACCGAGACGAGACCTACTGCGAACGCACCGAACCTAGCGGGCAGCGTAGTTCGGTGCCTCGGCAGTGATCGTGATGTCGTGCGGGTGGCTCTCCTTGAGACCCGCAGCGGTGATCTGTACGAACTGGGCGCGCTGCAGTTCTTCGATGGTCGAGGCCCCGGCGTATCCCATCGCGGCGCGCAGACCACCGATGAGCTGATGGGTGACCTGCTGCAGGGGTCCGCGGAACGGAACCCGGCCTTCGATGCCTTCCGGGACGAGCTTGTCCTCCGACAGGACGTCGTCCTGGAAGTAGCGGTCCTTGGAGTACGACTTGGCCTCGCCGCGGCTCTGCATGGCGCCGAGCGAACCCATCCCGCGGTAGCTCTTGAACTGTTTGCCGTTGACGAGAATCAGCTCGCCCGGCGATTCGGCGGTACCGGCAAGGAGCGAGCCCAGCATCGCGGTGGATGCGCCGGCAGCGAGCGCCTTCGCAACGTCTCCCGAGAACTGCAGGCCACCGTCGGCGATCACGGGGACACCGAGGGCGTTGGCAGCCGCGGTGGCTTCGAGGATCGCCGTGATCTGCGGAGCACCGACACCGGCGACCACACGGGTCGTACAGATCGACCCGGGTCCGACTCCGACCTTGACCGCGTCGACGCCGGCTTCGATGAGTGCGGTGGCGCCCTCGCGGGTGGCGACGTTGCCGCCGATGATCTGGACGCGGTCGCCGACCTCACCCTTGAGCTTCGAGATCATGGACAGCACTCCGGCGGAGTGTCCGTGCGCGCTGTCGACGACGAGCACGTCGACGCCGGCATCGGCAAGGGTCATCGCGCGCGACCATGCCTCGTCGCCGACACCGACTGCAGCACCGACGAGGAGCCGTCCGTCGCGGTCCTTCGTGGCGTTGGGGTGCTGCTCGGTCTTGACGAAGTCCTTCACGGTGATCAGACCGGTGAGCGTGCCCTGTCCGTCGACGATCGGCAGCTTCTCGATCTTGTGGCGGCGCAGGAGTCCGAGTGCGGCCTCCGCGGTCACGCCTTCACTCGCGGTGACGAGCGGAGCCCTGGTCATCACCTCGGCGACCGGGCGGCTCTGATCCACCTCGAACCGCATGTCGCGGTTCGTGATGATGCCGACGAGTTGGCCTGCGTCGTCGGTTACCGGGAGACCCGAGATCCGGAATCGCGCGCACTTCGCGTCGACATCGGCGAGAGTGTCGGTGGGCTTGCAGGTCACCGGGTCGG
This sequence comes from Rhodococcus artemisiae, assembly GCF_036327795.1. Classification (NCBI taxonomy): domain Bacteria; kingdom Bacillati; phylum Actinomycetota; class Actinomycetes; order Mycobacteriales; family Nocardiaceae; genus Rhodococcus; species Rhodococcus artemisiae. The sequence continues at coordinate 14,849 of NZ_JAUTXY010000003.1, read as the reverse complement.
TGACCATGCCCGCCTCCGAGCGCTTGACGGTCTCGACCTGCGCGGCCTGCGCTTCCGCAGGCATATTGCGGTGCAGGACGCCCATGCCGCCGGCGCGCGCCATTGCGATGGCCATGCGCGATTCGGTAACCGTGTCCATAGCGGAACTGACCAGCGGGATCCGGAGCCGGATCTCGCGGGTGAGCTGGCTCGAGGTGTCGACCTTGCTGGGAACGATGTCCGACGCCGCGGGCAGCAGCAGCACATCGTCGAAGGTCAGACCGAGCATTGCGACCTTGTTCGGGTCGTCACCGCCGGTGTGCACGTGCCCTCCGGTACTACTCATGCGGTTCGGACCCTCCGTGGTGATCGATGGGTGCGGACGGACGGACCGTCCGGCAGTGGGATTGTGTGACACGGCAGCGCCACTTATGGCGAAGCCGTCGACGACCATGGTATCTGTTGGCAACCGCGCGACTTGCCGCAACCCGTGTCGGCGTGCTTGAGATCTCCCCATTATGGTCGGTCCACCGGCGTGTCCATGCTCGACGGCTGGCGCGGACCCCCTCGATCTGCGTACCGTGGTGGCGTGCGTGATCAGTTGCCCCCCGGTCTGCCACCGGATCCGTTTGCAGGAGATCCCGACGATCCGTCCGCCGCATTGGACGCGATCGAGCCGGGTCAGCCGCTGGACCCTGCCGAACGACTCGCGGTCGAAGAGGATCTTGCCGACCTCGCAGTGTACGAGGCATTGCTGGCTCCACGCGGAGTCCGCGGCCTCGTCGTGTGCTGTGAGGATTGCCACCAGGAGCATTACCACGACTGGGACATGCTCCGCGCGAACCTGCTCCAACTGCTGGTCGACGGCACGGTCCGCCCCCACGAGCCGGCCTTCGACCCGTCCCCCGACGCGTACGTCACCTGGGATTACTGTCGCGGGTACGCCGACGCGTCGATGAACGAAGCTCTGCCGGTCGACCCCTACGGACTCGATTCCTGACGACCCCCGATTCCTGAGGAGCAGGGCGACACAGCGACGAAAAGCCCGGCAGCTCACGCTGCCGGGCTTTTCCGTGGTCTGACGTCAGGCGCCGCCGGAGGTCGCCTGGTCGAGGTCCAGGTCGGCCGACGAGGGCTGCGCGGTGCTCGATCCCTGTGTGCCGGACGACGTACTCGGGTCCGGTGCGGACACCGTGGTTGTCGGGGCGGGCTGCGTCGTGCCGGTCGAACTATCCGGGCTGGGTGTCCCGGTGCTCGGCGGCACGGACGGGGAGGTTGTTTCCACCGGCGACGTAGGTGCGTTCAGGATCGTCGGATCGACGCTCGGCTCCGGATTCGTCGTGGTGTCGACGGGCGCCGTCGGCTGCGGTGCACCCGGGGTGCTCGGCGGGACCGACGGGACTACCTCAGCTCCCGGTCCGGGAGGAAGCGGCGTACCCGGAATAGGAGGCGGAAGCGGCAGTGCCGGGATGACACGGTTCATCTCTTCGGTGAGCCGCTGCAGCCAATCGCCGAGTTCGTTGCGTTGGCCCGCATCCTTGATGTCCGACGAGCGGACTTCCGCCGAGCGGAGCAGTTCGGTCGCGGCTTCGGTCTCGCCTTCGGCGATCAGTTCCTCTGCCCTCTGAAGGGTCGAGCTGGTGTCGATCCGCGCCATCGTCGACTCTGCCTGTTCGCTGAACACAACCTCCTTGACGCCCCAGAGTGCGTCGCCCGGTTCGGCGCTGTACGAGACGGTGGCAGCACCACCGATAGCAGCTGCGATGAGCGCAGCAGCCCCGGCGAGCGGGCGAATGAGCCGAAGCTGGCCCTTGGAACGCGTAGGCGGTTGCGCAGCCAGCGCCTCACGGGCGCCGAGTTCGCGGTTGACCGCCGCGACGACCTCGTCGAGATCGGGGCCGGCCGGTAGCGGATCCGCCAGGATCTCCGCTCGCCATCCCGCGAGCATGGTGGCGAGTTCGTACTCCTCGGTCGACTGGGTCTCCACTGGACCGTCGCCCGAGATCGCATCGATGAGGGCGTCATCGCGCCGCACTGCCGCGATGTCCACGGGGGTGCCGTCGTCGGGAAAATCGTCGGATCTGCCGTGCCCCGCGCCGCGCCTCCTACCCATTCCTCTCACCTGCTCTCGTCACTTCCTTCTTGAGTTTCGCGATGGCCCGGTGCTGGGCCACACGGATAGCACCTGCAGTACTTCCGAGAGCAGACGCCGTCTCTTCCGCCGACATCCCCATGACCAGTCGCATGATGAGAATCTCCCGTTGCTTCTCGGGCAGCGTGCCGAGCAGATCCTTCATCTGCCGGCTCGCTTCCGAGTTCAACGCGTGTTCCTCGGGACTGTCGTCGAGCGACATCACCTCGGGTACATCGGCTACCGGATCCGCACGGTTACGTGCAGAGTTGCGGTGCGCATCGGCGACTTTGTGTGCGGCAATGCCGTACACGAACGCCATGAAAGGACGCCCCTGGTCCTGGTAACGGGGCAACGCCGTCATCACCGCCAGGCACACCTCCTGCGCTACATCGTCTGCCGAAAGCTGTCCGCGCTCGGCAGATCCGACCCGCGCCCGGCAATACCGGACGACGAGAGGCCGAATACTTGCAAGTACTCGAGCGAGAGCAGCCCGATCGCCCTGCGCAGCCGCAGCAACGGCGGAGCCCAACTCCTCACCCATAACAGTCATCGAATGCGCAAGTCCTGGCGTTACAAGTGGCACGGTCCCCCAACCGGGCGTGCTTCCACCTGGCAGTGGAACTCCTCCAGAGTAACGACACCGCATGACCAACCATCGGGTGCGGGCACCGAACTAGGGCCGGATCGTTGTGAAGTGGCCACCACCACGCTCCACGGCCGTGGCGCATTCGTTGCGCACACGCTCGGCATCGGCACCCGCACCCAGCCCGACGAGCAACATCGATGCCGCCCACCGCAGCGGAATCAACCCGTGGACAGCAGCCCGATCACACACGTCGACCGCAAGCTCGAGGGCCGGAGTCAGGTCGGCAGCGTCGGTGAGCGCAGCGGCCCGGAGAAGATCGGACTTCACTTGGTGGCGCACCGACCCGAACGTGTCGGAGTCTGCGGCACCACGGGCCGCGAACACGCGCGCGGTCTCGAAGTCGCCGGACGCCAGTGCCGTTTCCGCCGTGACCCACGACAACCGGATCCGCTGACGCAACAACCCGTCTTTCCCCTGCAGCCCATGACAGCCCGGCCGAGACCCGGCGAGGGTCTCGGAGCAGCACTCGAGCAGCCGGCGTGCCTGCGCGAGCCGCCCGCGACCGAGCGCATCGGCCGCCAGGCCGGTCAGTGCGTCGCAGCGCGCCTCGGCGACCCGGTCCGAGCCGCGGGCACCGGCGTCCATTCCTGCAACTGCGGCCAGCGCGCGACCGTCGTGCACTGCGGCAGCGCGGTGCCATCCGAGTTGCCGCAGCAATGATGCCCGAGTGCTCTCGGCGAGCGACGCCCACACCCCGCGTGAGCCCGACCGAGTCACCAGTGCCAGTTCTGCGCGGGCGGCACTGTATCGACCCTGACCACCGAGTGCGACCGCACGCAACCAGTGCTCCTGGAGCACAGACGTTGTCCCTGAAGGTATGTGCGCGGGGCTCCCGCCGAAGGCGGCTGCACGCAACGACAATGCGGCGCCGCGCGGAGGGGCCGCGCCGATTTCGGATTCCGAGTTGCTGAGGATCGACATACGGAGAATCATTGCACCGGCGCTGCAAAGTCTCCCATTCCTCGGATTCCAGCATTTCGCACCGAGAGCGCAACAATTCCCAAACAATGGATACGGGTGCCTTTTCCGGTCCCGAAATCGACATCCAGTTGAACAAAACGTGAATTACATACATATTGCATGTACGTTTGCGTGAGGTAATTCGAGGAGTCACGCGTCCGTTATCGCCGGGTATCACAGCCTATCGAGCTCCGCATGTCGTACATAAGACCAGTTCAGATGCCCTGCACGTCCAAAACTTCGGCGCAGTCACAACCATGCGGACTCGTCGGTGAGCCCACACGGCCATCATGGTCGACGACCAATGTAAATATTTCCGACGTTAATTCTTGCCGCTTTCGTTATGGACTTCGCCACTGATCGAAGGCATTGACGAATAATCGATAACACTTTTACGGTAAGGAGGCCGGACATTATTCGGATCCGGCTCGGAGGGACATCTTTCCGAACGATGGTCCGCTCGCCTGTTCAGGTGAGCACGCTGCGAAGGAGTGCACATGCCCGCACCTCACACCCTGCCCGGTCCGAACGCTGACCTCTGGGACTGGCAGATGCATGGTAAGTGCCGGGGCGCGGACTCCTCCGTTTTCTTCCACCCGGACGGCGAGCGTGGACGCGCCCGCAGCCAGCGTGAGAACCGTGCCAAGGAGCTGTGCCAGAGCTGCCCCGTCCTCATCCAGTGCCGCGAGCACGCCCTCCGTGTCGCGGAGCCGTACGGAATCTGGGGCGGGATGTCGGAGAGCGAACGTGAGTTGTACACGCGACACCATCGCCGCAAGGTTGCGGTATGACCGCCGACCGGGCCGACGCTCCCCCGCGCCCGCACCGGGGCTGACAGCCGGTACCTGGATGGGCGGCACCGAGACACGGCGAAGCCCCGCACGGAGAAATCCGTGCGGGGCTTCGCGCATCGTGGCCCTCGGGATCTACCCGACCCTCAGGGCCTACCCGAGGAGCCCGAGCTACCTAGTGGGCGTGTCCGTGCCCGTGACCGTCGTCCTCGACCGGCTCGGGCTTCTCCACGACCGCACTCTCCGTGGTCAGGATCATCCGTGCCACGGAAGCAGCGTTGACGACGGCGGAACGGGTCACCTTCACCGGGTCGACGACACCCTCCGCGATCAGGTCGCCGTAGGTGAGCGTGGCCGCGTTGAAGCCGTGGCCCGCGGGCGCCTCCGAAACCTTGTCCACCACGACAGCGCCGTCGAGCCCGGCGTTCGAGGCGATCCAGTACAGCGGCGCGGTGAGGGCGGTGCGCAGCACCGCGACACCGGTGGCCTCGTCGCCGGACAACGAGCCCTCGAGCTCGGCAAGCGCGAGCGACGCCTGCACGAGTGCAGAACCACCGCCGGGCACGATGCCCTCCTCGACGGCCGCCTTCGCAGCGCTGACAGCATCCTCGACGCGGAACTTGCGTTCCTTCAGATCGGTCTCGGTGGCAGCGCCGACCTGGATGACGGCGATTCCACCCGCGAGCTTGGCCAGCCGCTCCTCGAGTTTCTCCCGGTCCCAATCGGAATCGGTGTTCTCGATCTCGCGACGCAGCTGAGCTGCGCGATTCTCGATATCCTCGGCCGAGCCTGCACCGTCGACAATCGTGGTGTTGTCCTTCGTCACCACGATGCGGCGGGCCGAGCCGAGCAGATCGAGTCCGGCTTCCTTCAAAGACAGACCGATGTCGGAGTTGATCACGGTACCGGCGGTCACGACCGCGAGGTCGTCGAGGAAAGCCTTGCGACGGTCACCGAAGAACGGGGCCTTCACCGCGACAGCCTTGAGAGTCTTGCGGATCGAGTTGATCACCAGGGTCGAGAGCGGCTCTCCCTCGATGTCCTCTGCGATGAGCAGGACCGGCTTACCCGATTCGGCGATCTTCTCGAGCAACGGCAGGAAGTCGGGCAGCGAGCTGATCTTCTCGCGGTACAGCAGCACGAGGGCGTCCTCGAGGACTGCTTCCTGGGCGTCGACGTCGGTGATGAAGTACGGCGACAGGTAGCCCTTGTCGAACTGGACGCCCTCGGTGACGACGAGTTCGGTGCTCAGGGTCGAGGATTCCTCGACCGTGACCACACCGTTCTCACCGACGACGGTGAGCGCTTCGCCCACCATCTCGCCGATCTCCGCGTCACGCGAGGACACCGTGGCAACCTGAGCGATCGCCTTCTTTCCCTCGACGGGGGTCGCGGCAGCGAGAAGCGCCTCGGCGACCTTTTCGGCCCCCTTCGAGATACCCACGCCGAGCGAGATGGGGTTGGCACCTGCGGCAACGTTCTTCAGGCCGGCCTTGACGAGCGCCTGCGCGAGGACCGTCGCAGTGGTCGTGCCGTCGCCTGCGACGTCGTTGGTCTTGGTGGCGACGCTCTTGACGAGCTGAGCGCCGAGGTTCTCGAACGGATCCTCCAGCTCGATCTCGCGGGCGATGCTCACGCCGTCGTTGGTCACCGTGGGGCCGCCGAACGCCTTGGCGAGCACCACATGCCGCCCACGGGGGCCGAGGGTTACCTTGACGGCGTCGGCGAGCTGGTCGACACCACGCTCGAGAGCGCGGCGCGCGGTTTCGTTGAACTCGATTTGCTTGGACATGTTCTCCGACTACTCCTGGGTTCGGATGATCCCCAACGGATTCCGCCCCGGGTCCGTTACGGAACTCCGGGGCGGAACTGTTGCGGCCTACTTTGCGACGACAGCCAGAACGTCGCGGGCCGAGAGGATCAGGTACTCCTCGCCGGCGTACTTGATCTCGGTTCCGCCGTACTTGCTGTAGATGACGACGTCGCCTTCCTTGACATCCAGCGGGATGCGCTTGTCGCCATCCTCGTCCCAGCGGCCGGGGCCGACGGCGACGACGGTGCCCTCCTGGGGCTTTTCCTTCGCCGTATCAGGAATGACCAGGCCGGAGGCAGTCGTCGTCTCGGCCTCGTTGGCCTGGACGAGGATCTTGTCCTCGAGCGGCTTGATGTTCACGCTCGCCACGATGAGCCCTCCACTTTCAGGGGTACTTGGGTCCGAGGCTCTCGTCGTCCTCGAACTCGGTTTTGTTCAGTCACCAGAGTGACTCCTCGCGTAGTCCCGTCGTCGCGGGTGCCGGGCCGACGCTCGGTGTCACTAGCACTCTATACACGCGAGTGCCAGCGCTCAAGGGCTGCGGGTGCTGACACGCGGAAAGCGAACAGGAGCACCCGCATGTTACGGTTCAATAACGGAAACCGAGAGCGTGACCATTCGGTGACCCCGACGGCGAGCGAACCTGGCCGCGACGGTCGCCAGTCACGCACGAGAGGTGAACAATGCCAACGTCGCTAGGGATCTCCGTCGGCGCCTCCGGCGTCGGCGCAACCCTGCTCGTCGACACTGCCACCGGGCTCACGTCCGAGTACCGCAGGCTGGCGGTCGATTCCGGCCACCACCGTGATGTCGGCGATCTGGTCTTCGATGCAATCTCCTTGATGACCACACAGGTCGTGGATCAACCGATCCCCGACGCCGTCACTGTCGCCTACCGCACCGAAGAGCAGGCAGACGCCATCCGTACCGCTGCGGAGCGCCGCGGAAAGCTCGTGCGACTCGTTCCCGAGACCACAGCCCTTCTCGCGTACCTCCGCACCGTCGGAGTGCGCAGCGAGGCCGGCTCGATCGCCATCGCCGACATGGGCGCGTCCGGCACCACCGTCTCGGTCCTCGATCAGGAATCCGGCACGGTACTGCGATCTGCGCGCACCGAGGACGTCAGTGGCAATGCGGTCGGCACCGTGATCTACGACCACGTCCACCGCGCCACCAACCGCATGCGAACGCGTATGCAGGTCGATCCCGCACTGCTGAAAGCACGCTGCCAGGGTGCCCAGGAAGTGCTCACCACCTCCGAGCGCACCCGTATCGACATCGCCGAAGCCGGGCCCGATGCGTCGGTCATCCTGACGCGTGCCGATCTTGCCGCGCTCGCCGCCGAACTCTCCGACACCGCCGCCGTATTCACCCGCCAGGTCACGACCCAGTCGTTGCCGCGGCCGCACACGCTTGCCCTCGTCGGCGGTACTGCGGCCGTTCCGGCGCTGGCCGCCGCTGTCACCGACAGCTTCGACGGCCACGTCATCACCGTGCCGGAACCGGCGTCCGCGGCCGCCCAGGGCGCCGCGCACCTGTCCGGCTCCGCGCACTTCGGCGGTTACGATGTCGTCGGCTCCGCGACCGCATCCTCCACATCGGCCGGAGCCCGCATGTCCGGCGCTGTGGCCGCAGCACTCGTGCTCGCCGCGGTCGTCGCAGGACTCGCGACCGACAAGTTCACGGACCGGTCCGCCAGCACACCGGTCTCTCCTGCTGGAACCAACGGTGTCGTCGTGACGGAAGAACCCTCTCAGCAGACCTACCCGAGGGAGACCGACATTCCGTCGTCCGATCCCGACCCGTCGCTGTCACCGACGCAGACCACCGACGGCGACCTCGACGGAGCACCACTTCCGACTCCACCACCGTCGACCGTTCCTCGGACGGATATCCCGGTGTCGAACGACAACCCCACGGCCACACCGACCCCGATCGATCAGGTGCAGACGCTCGAAGCGGCACCCGACGAAACCACCGACAGATGGCACACGACGACGTCGCCGCAGCCGACCCCCACAGACCCGACCGACCCCACGGTCACGACGGATCCCACGAGTCCGACCGATCCCACGGAACCGACCGACCCCACAGACCCCACGACTCCGACCGACCCCACGGAACCCACAACTCCGACCGAGCCCACGACTCCGACCGACCCCACCACTGAACCCACGGAACCCACGACTCCGACCGACCCCACAGGCACGACCGAGCCGGAACCGGGGATCACAGCCGAGCCGTCCACCCCAGCGCTGACCGCGTCGCCCGGACTGAACTCGCCGACCCCGCCGACGATCGAGGAACGATCGGCCACCGAGAGCAGCACCAGCGAGGATCCGACAACCTCGGATACGTCGGAATCGACGGGCTCCGAGACGATCCGCTAGGAATCGTCGCTCTGTCGGCCGAGAATCAGGCCGACACCTGCGCCACCGATACCGACAGTCCCGGATCCGTCCCCACGGACAGGGCAGACGGGGTCGCCCCACCCGCGATGAGATGCGCACCCAGAGCTGCGATCATCACGCCGTTGTCGGTGCACAACCGCGGCCGGGGCACGCGCAGGGTCAGGCCGGCCTCCGCGCAGCGCTCCTCGGCGAGCTCACGCAACCGCGTGTTCGCTGTCGCACCCCCGCCGAGCACCAGTGTGTCGACACCGACGTCACGAGCCGCCCGCACCGCCTTCATCGTGAGCACGTCGGCCACGGCCTCCTGGAAGCCGGCAGCGACATCAGCGACCGGCACGACCTCACCGGCCCGTTCCTTCGCCTCGACGAACCGCGCCACGGCCGTCTTGAGCCCGGAGAACGAGAAGTCGTTGCGGGCATCTCGCGGACCGGTCATGCCGCGCGGGAACACCACGGCGGTCCGGTCTCCTTCTCTTGCGAGTCGATCGACTTCCGGACCCCCGGGATAACCGAGTCCGAGCAGTCGCGCGACCTTGTCGAATGCTTCCCCCGCCGCATCGTCGACGGTGGTGCCGAGTTCGACGATCGGTTTGCTGAGGTCCTCGACGTGCAACAGATGGGTGTGCCCGCCCGAGACCAGCAGCGCGACACACGGCGGCATCGGCCCGTGTTCGAGTGTGTCCACGGCGACGTGACCGGCGAGGTGGTTGATCGCATAGAAGGGGACGTTCCACGCCGCTGCATAGGCCTTGGCTGCGGCAACTCCGACGAGGAGCGCACCTGCCAATCCCGGACCGATCGTGACGCATACCGCGTCGGGCTCGGCGATACCGGCCGAGGCGAGCGCCCGCTGCATCGTGGGCACCATCGCCTCCAGGTGTGCGCGGGATGCGATCTCCGGCACCACGCCACCGAACCGGGCGTGCTCGTCGACGCTGGAAGCCACCTCGTCGGCGAGAAGCTCGAGGGTGCCGTCACCGACGAAGCGGACGATGCCGACGCCCGTTTCGTCGCACGAGCTCTCGATCCCCATCACAATCGGTCCGGTCACTGTCGTGGCTCCTCTCGCCGATCGGGACGGCGCATGGTGTATGCATCGGCCCCACTGGGCTGGTAATAACGCTTCCTCGTCCCCACGACCTCGAAACCCTCACGCCGATACAACGCGATCGCCGCGTCGTTGTCGGTGCGGACCTCGAGAAACACCGGACCACCCCACCGATCCGCGACACGCAGCAGTTCGGTCAGAAGGGCCTTACCGATCCCGTTGCGTCGCGCGCCGGGGTCGACGCCGATCGTGTGTACTTCGGACTCCGGTTCGATTCCGGTGCCGAGCCGTGCGAGTCCGGCGTAGCCGAGAAGAGTCCCCGACTCGTCCCGCGCAGCAACGTAGTGGTTGTGGGGAGCGGCGAGTTCCGAACGGAACGCCTCGGCGCTCCAGGGGTCGTCTCCGGGAAACAGCACGGTTTCGAGTTCTGCGCATCTGTCCACGTCGTCGCCGCGGAGTGCGTCGATGAGCACGCTCATGCGCGACGGTCCGCTGTCGCGACGGCGTCGGGGCGTCGCAGGTACAACGGCACCAGCGGCTCCGGAGTAGTTCCCGCGCGCAGATCTTCCGAAACCGCGGCGACCAGACCTGCGGGTGACGGCGAGTGCACGGGCTCCGCGGGAAGTTCGAACAGGGCGGCATGCTGGGCCGACCCCGCGACCCGTTGCGAGGGCGCCGACGGCACGTCCGCAGGCTTGCGGACATCGGGCCCCTCGACACGACGCCGGGATCCGTCATACCGAGCGAAGTACACCTCACGACGTCGGGCGTCCGTGACCACGAGCAGATCGCCGCCGTCGGGTGTTCCACCGTGCACGTCCTGCGCGATCGCATCCAGGCTGCAGACACCGTGGACCGGAACCCCGAGGGCGTCGCCGAATGCCGCGGCGGTGACCATGCCGACGCGCAGCCCGGTGAACGGCCCCGGTCCGACACCCACGACGATCGCGTCGAGGTCTGCCGGTACGCATCCGCACTCATCGAAGCACTCGAGGATCTGCGGGGTGAGGATCTCTGCGTGGGCCCGGGGATTGTCGGTCAGACGCACGGCAACCGTGGAGATGTGGGATGCGTCTCCCTCACTGCCGAGTCGGACGAGCCCCGAGGTCACGACGGGTGTTGAGGTATCGACGGCGAGCACAAGCACGATTCACCAGGATACCCGGTCCGCAGTCCTGCCAGGGCCTCAGCGCCGGTCAGTCGACCCAGGCCCATTCCGCCCGACGCACATCTGACTCGGGATCACGACGCAATCGCACCCGCAGGTGCCGGTCGGTGAGCTTCTCGACGAGCCCTCCGCCCCACTCGACCACGACGACGGCCGCACCGAGATCGGTGTCGAGGTCCAGTGCATCGAGTTCGTCGAGGGCGTCCGGGCCGTCGCCCAGTCGGTACGCATCGACATGGACCAGACCCACCGGTGGCGCACCTTCACGCGGCCCCGGCCGGTGTTCCCGAGCGATGACGAACGTCGGCGACGTCACACGGCCCTGCACTCCGAGGCCGGCTGCGAGCCCCCTCGTCAACGCGGTCTTACCTGCCCCGAGTGGACCATCGAGTACTACGAGGTCGCCGGCGCGGAGGTCTCGGGCGAGTCGGCGCCCGAACGCCTCGGTGTCCTCGACGGTCGGCAATTCGATGTGGCGTGCGAAGTCAGACAATTGCGGCTCGCCTCGTCGAGATGTCATGTGCGAAGCCTCGCTGGATCAGCCGGTCGATCCCACGGTTGACGACCTCCGGGAACTCGAACTGCACGAGATGTCCGCCGCCACGGACCCGCTTGAGTTCGGACCCGGGGAGCGCCTCGGCGAGTTTCTCGGAGCTCGCGAACGGGATCACCATGTCGGCGTCGCCACAGAGCACGAGCGACGGCACCGAACCCAGCACGGACAGCGCAGCGGATTCGTCGTGCAGTTCGAGGGTGCGCAGGAAGTTCACGATCGTCACTACCGAGGTCTCGTCGAGCATCCGATCGGACAACGCGACGAGGCGCGGACTGACCACTGTCCCGTACGACGCCGCGCGCAGTATCGGCGTGACGACCGCACGGGCCATACCGCGTGCCGCCTGCACGAATCCGGGCGCGGTACGCGCGGCATATCGGAAGGCGTCGATGACGGGGTTCTCGAGGTTCCGGCCGAGCCCCGTCCGGCTGAGACCCGCCGCGGTGGTCGCAAGCAGCCCGGCACCCACGATCCGGGACTCGAACAGATCGGGGCGCTGCGACGCGAGCGCGATCGTCGTCATGCCGCCCATCGAATGGCCGATCACCACGACCGGCCCGCCGGGGGTCGTCTCGTCGATGACCCGGCCGAGGTCGCGTCCGAGTTGAGCGATGGTGCACGACTTGGGGTCGGGCATACCGGATTCGCCGTGGCCGCGCTGGTCGTAGAACACCATCCGGACGTCCTCACCCCACCGCTCGAGCACGTGCCGATACTGCAGATGCCACGACTGCATGCGCAGGCAGTAACCGTGCACGAAAACGACGGTCAGCGGAGCGCGTGACGATCCGGATTCACGCACGACGAGTGGGACGCCGTCATCTGTCATGACGATCCTCTTCGGCAGACGGAGAACGGCGTCGAAGTCCTCGTCCCGATACAGCTCGTGTGCAGGCATCCCGGCGCTCCGCACGGCGTACAGCCCCGCGGATGATGCAAGCGTCACCAGGCTCGCGCCCAGCAGACCCATTCGACCCATCAGCGTCATCGCAACTCGCCTCCTTCGCCACCTACATAGGTGCGGACGGTTCGGCCACCGATCCCGGTCACGATCTCGTAGTTGATCGTGTCCAGGAGCTCGGCCCAGTCCTGGGCACCCGGTTCTCCGAGACGTCCGTCACCGAAGAACAACGCTTCGTCGCCCTCCTGTACTCCCCCGCCGTCCGGACCGAGGTCGACGACGACCTGGTCCATGCACACCCGACCCAGTTGGGGACGTCGGCGTCCGCCCAGCAGAACGTCGATCCGGCCACTGAGATTGCGCCGGATCCCGTCGGCGTACCCCATCGGCAGAAGCGCCACGGTCGTGTCGGCAGGGGCGATCCAGCGGTGCCCGTAGGACACCCCCGAACCTGCCGAGACCTTCTTCACGAGCGCCACCCTTGTTCGCAGTGTCATCGCCGGCCGGAACCCGAAATCGCCTTGCTCGGGGATCGGTGTCAGCCCATATATCGCAATTCCGGGCCGAACCATGTCGAATCGCAGGTCAGGGCGGGTGACGGTGGCTGCAGAATTCGCCAGATGAACGACTTCCGGAGGCAGTGACGCGCGCCGAAGGTCATCGGCTGCCTGGTGGAGCCTGTCGCGCTGTGAATCGATCTCGGGGTGACCGAGTTCGTCGCCGTGGGCGAGGTGTGAGAACAATCCACGCAGTCGCACCGCTCCGGCCGCCTGCCCGCGGGCGACGTCCCGCACGAATTCGGGCCATTCGTCGCGTGCCACACCGTTTCGGTTGAGTCCGGTGTCGACCTTGGCGGTGATGACGGCGGTTTCACCGATGCTCTCTGCGGCCGCGACGATGGCCGCGAGGTGCCGCGGCGACGACACACCGAGTTCGATTCCGGCTGCGATCGCGGGCGCGTAGTCGGCATCGACCGTGTGCAGCCACGACAGCACCGGCGCATCGATGCCGGCAGCGCGCAGCTCGAGCCCCTCTGCGAGCGTGGTGACGCCCAGTTCACGCGCGCCGGCCGCGAGCGCGGCGCGGGCGACGGGGACGGCACCGTGGTTGTAGGCGTCGGCCTTGACCACCGCCATGACCGCTGCGTCCCCGGCGTAGTCCCGAAGGCGCCTGACGTTGTGTACGACCGCGTCCAGATCGATGATCGCCTCCGCTTGGGGAAGCGATCGGCGGCCGGTGGACGGTGTGCGTTGCAGGGCGGTCACATGTATTGATCCTGCCACCGAGGTGATCGGCGTCTTCAGGGAGCCCGGGTGTGTCCGATTACGATTCGGACGCGTGGGTCCGAAGTATCCGCACAGCGGCGCGGAGATACTCGGCGATGCTGCTCGCCGATACCGGTGCGGTTCCTGCGCTCTCACCGCTCTCACCCCGCGCTGCGAGATTTGCGGCAAGTGCGTGCGCACGGGCACCCGCAGCGGCAGCCAGGTCGACAGGCATGCCCGACGACATCAACGCTCCCACGATCCCCGCCAGGAGGTCCCCGGCGCCCGCGGTCGACGCCCACGACCCACCTGCGTCGTTGACGAACGTGTGTCCGTCGGGTCGGGCTATGAGTGTCGCGCGGCCCTTGAGCAGCACATGCACCTGCCATTGGGCGGCGAGCCGCCGCGCCGCCACGACCCGGTCCGGATGCGGGTCGCTGCCGGTGAGCCGCGCGAACTCCCCGGCGTGCGGGGTCAGCAGTGTCGGTGCGGACCGGCCCCGCACGAGTGACGGATTGCGCGCGAGGATCGTCAGGCCGTCGGCGTCGACGAGTACCGGCAGATCGGTCGCCAGAACGTCGCGCAGGGTCTTCTCCGCCTGCGCGTCGGTGCCGCCGCCCGGCCCGACCACCCACGCCTGCGCCCGGGCCGCAGCGTCGAATGTCGGAGCCGCGACGACCTCCGGAAAGCGCGCGAGCACCTCCGCTGCCGCACTACCGACGTAGCGCACCATCCCGGAGGTCGCGGCCACCGCGGCTCCCGTGCACAGCACCCCTGCTCCCGGATATTGCGCGCTGCCTGCCACGATGCCGACCACGCCCTGGCTGTACTTGTCGTCGTCGGGCCCGGGCACCGGCCAGATCGCGCCCAACTCGGCGGGCTCCACCGCCACCAGGTCAGCGGGCGGGAGATCGAGACCGATGTCGACCAGTTCGACGCGACCGCATCGGGCCGGCGCGAGGACATGCACGGGTTTCCGGGCGCCGAACGTCACCGTGAGAGCGGCGGTCACCGCCGGACCGTCGACCACGCCGGTATCCGGGTCGACACCGCTCGGCGTGTCGATCGCGACGATCGGCGCGGTGTTCGCCTCGACGAGAGCAGCTGCTGCCGGGCGCAGCGAACCGCGGCCGGAGATTCCGACGATGCCGTCCAGCACGAGGTCGGGATCACCGAG
>NZ_JAUTXY010000039.1:0-6580 GCF_036327795.1 Rhodococcus artemisiae | reverse complement strand
TTTCACCGGAACCCCGGCATCGATCAGCCGTGCCAGTTGGTCACCGAACCGGTCGCGGTCCTCCGTAAACGACATGATCGTCGCAACCTCTCGTTGAGAGTGTTGCGACGATCATGTGAACCCGCCGATCCGGTCCGGGGCCCTCTGCTCGTCTTCGAGGCCGCGTGCGTGGGGCACCACCCGCTCATGCCGTTGCCTTCCGGTGAGCAATCATGGTCTTGGTCGACGGATCGTACGGGCCAACCTGACGGACGGCCCTGCGCTGCAAGGCCCGCAACCGGGCCTGCGCGGCGGTCAGCGACTTCGGTGCCGGAAACCGGCCGAGTTCGCGTCCGTCCTGCGTCGCAACAATCATCAGCGAGTCGGCCTTGACGCCGACGCCGACGTCGACAACACCCACCACCGGCTCACCCGCCCCGACGTGCCCCCGCACCTCGACCGCGCGGTGCACAAGAACCTGGAAGTCCACATGCCACCGACCGGCCGAATCCTCCGAGACGGTGGCGGACAGAATCCGGGCGGTGCCCGCCTCGATGCGGCAGGCGAGTTTGCGGGTGGATTCGCAGGTGTTGATCCGTGCCAGTCTCGGGAGGGTGACGTGGTGCCGGTCGGGCTCGACGCGCAGGACACCGGTGGTGAACCGCACGACCGGCGGGACCGTTTGGTCTTGAAGCGAGGGAAGCCGATCGCCTTCCCGGCCCGCTTTCCTTTGCGGGACTTCGACCAGGCGTCCAATACCCGAGTGAGCACATCGAGGCCGGTGTTGTAGGCCCCCTTCGAGTTCTCGGCCCACCACGGCGCCACCTCATGGTTGCGGGCGTTCCACTGCTTGCGCAACGCGGGCAGTGACCATCCCGACGCCGGCGTCAACTCGTCCCCGGCGATGCCGTAGGAGCGTTCGGCCTGCCGCTGGTCCATCACCGCCTTCACCGGCGCGAGCATCGTGTTGTGCACCTTCCGGGCACCTCCGGCATGAGACCGGAACGCCCGCACCTGCGCCGGACTGGGGCGGGGGTCGAGCCCGTATCGGTAGGCCTGCGCCGTCCACCCTTCCGGGACCTCGAACCGAGCCATCACACGACCTCCGGCCGCGCGGTGGTGGTCGTGGTGGTGGTGCGCATCGCACGACAGCGCGCACGGCTGTGGTCGTGGAGGCGGGCACACATCGGGGTCAGCACCTCGATCATGTTCCGCATCGGATCGTGGTTCCGGCCATGGTCGCCTGCCACGATCCGGCGGCCCTGTGCAAACAGGGCCGCGATCGGACGCTCGGCTCCGAGCCTGGTCCGGCGGTCGCGGCACTCCACGATGATCATGCTCACAGAGCAGTCCGACACACCTGCGCGTACACCACGGGGCTGTCAGGTCGAGCATCGGCCACGTCGACCTGGTCCATGCCGCCGTCCCATCTCCAGGTGCAAGGGCTCAGGGGTGAACAGTGGAGAACTCGTCCTTCATCCGAGCCGAACCCCCGAATGTCCTCCGACATGAACGACGGCGGGCGCCGCACCCGTTATGGGTGCGGCGCCCGCCGTAGAGAGCTCAGGAAGCGATCAGTGCTTCTCGGGGCCGAGGTGGTACTCGAACACCAGGCCTGCCGACGCACCGATGACGAGCACTACCGCGACCACGATCAGCCAGCCCTGGAAGAACGCCAGTGAGATGGCAGCGAACGCGGCTGCGCCGGCCAGCAGGATCGGCCAGTAGCTACCGGCGCTGAAGAAGCCCAGGTCGCCCGCGCCGTCACTGATCTCCGCGTCCTCGAAGTCCTCGGGACGCGTATCGAGACGGCGAGCGACGAAGCGGAAGTAGGTTCCGATGATGAGCGTCAGCCCTGCAGACAGCACGAGCGCGGTGAGACCTGCCCACTCGATGCCCTTGTCCGACAGCCCCGTGAAGGTGCCGTACACGATGGCGACGAGCACGAAGAACACCGTGACGAGTTCGAAGATCTTGGCTTCGAGATTCATTTCAGCACTTGTCCTTGTCGATGAGAGGTGTCACTCGCCCGCAGCGACGCTCGCCGAGCGGTCCGTGCGGTCGGTCTTGAACGGGTGGGTCGTGATCGCGACGGGCGACTCGCCGATCGCTTCGAGCGCCTGGGCGTTGGTCAGACCCTCGCCACCGTCCTCGACGGGCTTACGCAACTCGATGTACTCCGTGAACTTCTCCGGGGACACAGCACGCACCTCGAAGTTCATCATCGCGTGGTAAGTGCCGCACATCTCGGCGCAGCGGCCGACGAACGCACCTTCTCGCTCGATCTCGGAGATCTGGAACACCGGGTCGGAGTTGTTGTTCAGCGGGTTCGGGTTCACGTCACGCTTGAACAGGAACTCGGGGACCCAGAATGCATGGATGACGTCCGACGATGCGAGGTTGAACTCGATCCGGTTGCCGGTCGGGAGCACCAGGACGGGAATCTCCTCGGTGGTGCCGACGGTCTCGATCTTGTCGTAGTTCAGGTACGACAGATCCGAGACACCGGCGCCATGGATGGGGCCCGGCTCCGCATCGTGGCCGGCCGACTCCGGATCGAACGGCTCGGACGCCGTCGCCTCCTCTGCTTCCTGATCCGCTCCGTCGTAGACGGATCCACCCATGTCGACAGTGCGGTAGCCGAACTTCCAGTTCCACTGGAACCCGGTGACGTCGACGACGACGTTGGGGTTCTCTTCCTTCTCGAGCACGTAGTTCTGCACCACGACCGTGAAGTAGAAGAGGACACAGACCGCCACGAAGGGCGCTGCGGTGTACAGCAGTTCGAGCGGGACGTTGTATGCCGTCTGCCGCGGGAACTCCGGCGAGTTCTTCTTCTTACGATGGAAGAAGATCGTCCAAAATATCAGGGCCCACACGAGGATGCCCATCACGAGGGCGGCGAGAACCGACCACGTCCACAACTCGCGCATACGCTCGGCCTGGGGAGTAACACCCTCCGGCCAGCCGAAACGAAGAACTTCTTCGCTCGAGCACCCCGTCAACACCAAGGCTGCAATGCCGAGTGATGCTGCGAGCCCGAACCGCCGAAGGATCCGACCTTGCGCCACGTTCACGCCTTCCTGATCGCCGCAATTCCATTAGGGCACACCCGAAGGGCAGACCCAATTACTACGCAGCGTAGACCAAAGCCGACCACTATCCATCCTCGGGGCACGAAGATCGTGTCGCATCGAATGGATCGGCCGGGTGCAGTCGCGGGTGACGACGTGTTTTGTGCGATCCCGATGAACAACTCGATCGGCGATCTGCGGCATACTCCACAGTGACCAACGTCGGATCCCGGCTCAGAGTTCCCGCATCCATGCGCTGTGAACGTCGTGGGATCGACTCATCCCGATTGGAATCGAGGTACCGAACTCCGTGTGCGGACTGCTCGGGTTTCTGACCAACGAAGGCACCAGCGACGACGCCGTCTCCCGCGTCGGCGACGCATTGCACTGCCTGCGCCACCGCGGACCGGACGAACACGGCACCTGGCACGACGCCGATCTCGTCTTCGGCTTCAACCGCCTGTCGATCATCGACATCGCCCACTCACACCAGCCGCTGCGCTGGGGACCGCCGGAGCAGCCCGACCGGTACGCGCTGACCTTCAACGGGGAGACCTACAACTACCTCGAACTGCGCAAGGAACTGGCCGACGAGCACGGCGCGAACTTCGCAACCGAGGGTGACAGCGAAACCATCGTCGCGGCGTACCACTACTGGGGTGCCGACGCGGTACGCCGGTTGCGGGGAATGTTCGGGTTCGCGATCTGGGACACCGAGACGCGCGAACTCTTCCTCGCACGCGACCCGTTCGGTATCAAACCGTTGTTCCTCGCAACGGGTACCGCCGGCACCGCGTTCGGCAGCGAGAAGAAGAGCCTGCTCGAACTCGCCGACGTCATCGGTATCGATACCGAACTCGACGAACGCGCGATCGAGCATTACACGGTGCTGCAGTACGTGCCGGAACCCGAAACCCTGCACCGCCGGATCACGCGTCTCGAGTCCGGCTCCTATGCCCGCGTACGGCCCGGTTCCGAGCCGGAGACGACCCGCTATTTCATCCCCACCTTCCCGGTGCGTCCGTTCGCAGCGGGACGCGAGCAGGATCGCTACCGCGAGATCGCCGAGGCTCTCGAGGATTCGGTCGCCAAGCACATGCGCGCCGATGTGACGGTCGGCTCGTTCCTCTCCGGCGGCATCGACTCGACCGCCATCGCAGCATTGGCCAAGCGACACAACCCGAACCTGATCACCTTCACCGCAGGCTTCGAGCGCGAAGGATATTCGGAGGTGGACGTCGCGGCGGAATCCGCGGAGGCCATCGGGGCTCGGCACATCGTGCGGGTCGTCTCCCCCGCCGAGTTCGCCGCGGCGATCCCGGAGATCGTCTGGTATCTCGACGACCCCGTCGCCGATCCTGCGCTGGTGCCGTTGTGGTTCATCGCGCGGGAAGCCCGCAAGCACGTGAAGGTGGTGCTCTCGGGTGAGGGGGCCGACGAACTGTTCGGCGGCTACACCATCTACCGCGAGCCGCTGTCACTGAAGCCGTTCGAGTACCTGCCGTCGCCGTTGCGTCGTGCCGCCGGGACGCTGTCGGACCGCATCCCCGAGGGCACCCGGGGAAAGAGCCTGCTCCACCGCGGATCGATGCCCCTCGAGGAGCGGTACTACGGCAACGCGCGCAGCTTCAACGACGCACAGCTGCGCTCGGTGCTGCGCGAGTTCCGGCCGGAGTGGACGCATCAGGACGTGACCGCACCGATCTACGCTCAGTCCGCCGGGTGGGACCCTGTTGCACGGATGCAGCACCTCGACCTGTTCACGTGGCTGCGCGGCGACATCCTCGTCAAGGCCGACAAGATGACGATGGCGAACTCACTGGAGCTGCGGGTTCCGTTCCTCGATTCCGAGGTGTTCCGAGTTGCATCCCAGGTGCCGCTGGACCAGAAGATCACGAAGCAGACGACGAAGTACGCACTTCGACAGGCCCTCGAAGGCATCGTCCCGCCGCACGTGCTGCATCGCGCGAAGCTCGGCTTCCCGGTGCCGATGCGCCACTGGCTCGCCGGAACCGAGCTCTTCGACTGGGCACACCAGGTGATCACCGAGTCCCAGACCGATCACATCCTGAACAAGGCGGCGATCACGAAGATGCTGCATGCACATCGTGAAGGCCCGATCGATCACAGCCGGAGACTGTGGACGTTGCTGGTGTTCATGATCTGGCACGGCATTTTCGTGGAGAAACGCATCGTGCCGCAGATCCAGGAACCTGCGTACCCCGTCGAGCTCTGAATCGGCAGCACACGCACATATCGACTGTGGCGCCCCACCGTCGGGAGGGGCGCCACAGTCGTTGTCGGTCCGTCAGAGAATCGCAGCAATCTCGTCCGAGGCAACGGTGCCGTACGCATCGGCGAGACGCTTGAGTGCGTCGGCCCGGTCGAAGACCCATTCCTGCGTACCGGTGGTTTCCAGGACGTGGACGGCAACGAGCGACCCGAGCTGTGCCGCCCGCTCGACGTCGAGTCCGGCACGGTGGCCGAGGAGGAAGCCGGCACGGAACGCGTCGCCGACACCAGTGGGATCGACCTTGGCACGCTCGGGCACCACGCCGACCTGGACCCAGTTACCGTCGGCGTCGACGATGCGGGCGCCGTCCCCACCGAGGGTGGTGATGCGCATCCCCACCTTGGCGCGGATCTCGTCGTCCGTCAGACCGGTCTTCTGCTTGAGCAGACCCCACTCGTATTCGTTCGTGAACAGGTACTCGGCGCCGTCGATGAGCGCCTCCGCCTGACGGCCGTCGAGCCGAGCGAGCTGCTGCGACGGGTCTGCGACGAACGGAATGCCGAGCCCACGGCATTCCTCGGTGTGGCGGATCATCGCGTCGGGATCGTTCGCGCCTATCAGCACGAGGTCCACTCCGTGCTTCTCGACGACGCCGGCGAGAGAGATCTCGCGGGCTTCGGACATCGCACCCGGGTAGAAGGAGGCGATCTGCGCCATGTCCTCGTCGGTGGTGCACACGAAGCGGGCGGTGTGCGCACTTGTCGACGTATGAACCGCCTCGCAGTTGACACCGTGCTGCTCGAGCCAGCCGCGGTACTCGGCGAAGTCGGCGCCCACGGCCCCCACCAGGACCGGTGCACCACCGAGGACACCCAGGGCGAAGGCAATGTTGCCTCCCACGCCGCCGCGGCGGACGACGAGGTCGTCGACGAGGAAGCTCAGGGAGATGTGCGCGAGCTGATCGGCGAGCAACTGCTCCGCGAATCGGCCGGGAAAGCGCATGAGGTGGTCGGTGGCGATGGAGCCGGTCACGGCGATGGTCACGTGGACGAGCCTTTCCGCGTTGTCGAAGTCCGGGAGTCGAGATTCGGGCGGTACGGCGCATCGAATGACGGCCGCAGCGGTCTCACGGTACCCGCCGGACACGTCAGGGCCCCGGCACGGTTAGGCGGTTTCAAGGGGTCGGCGCAACACTGCCTGTCAATAGGTGGTGATTAGATCACGCAGACGCTCGGCTGGAGTATCCCAGCCGAGCGTCTTGCGTGGTCGGCCGTTGAGTTCCTGGGCGACATGC
>NZ_JAUTXY010000038.1:0-7953 GCF_036327795.1 Rhodococcus artemisiae | reverse complement strand
GGTCTCCGAGATCTTCAGGTTTTGCTTGGTCGCTAAACCCAGATACCGGAGACCTCACTCACTCAACGACTGCGACACCCCTTCCGGCGGGAACGCGGTTCAAGATCACTTTTGAAACACTGCCTAGTCGACGAGCTATCGACCTGCAGGTCCGAATCGGCGGAGCACGTGATTTCCGCCACCCCCGTGGGAGGTGTCTTCGCGGTTCTCTTCGTCGTTGCCGACGATCACACCACCGGTGCCGCGAGTCCAAGTGACGGTGTTGAGATACCGCAGAGCAGCCTGTTGCAGGTGCGTGGTCGCGGCAAGGTCGCACGCATGGTTGCGCTCGGGGACGTTCCAGGTCAGTGTGCGTCCATCGAGCTTCAATCCGAGCTCGCTTTCTTTCCATTCGCGGGTTCGGGTGTTCGGGACCGGAATCACCCTGGAAATCGCAGCGGTGGTGGGCTTTCGTCCGCCGCTGCTCCTGACGATGTCCTGCGCCAGCGACATGGCATCGGCGCGACGATGTTCGTGCACGTCGTCGTCGTATGACACCAGGAATGCCACCGAATCGGGAATCTCAGCAGCCCGCTTGTCGATAGGTCGAGCCTTCACGGTATTCCACACAGCGTCGACCTCAGCCACGACCAATGCCCTGTGATCCTTGATGGCGGCGTTGAGTGCCTGGCGGAGCCCGGGCACCGCGGCGGTCGGCAGGGTGATGGTCCCGGACTCCCATTCATTGAAGCTCATCTGTTGATAACCTCTCGGGTTCTGGTGGATCGGATGAGTCGATCGTCTCGGGGACGGAGGCGGGTGTTGCAGACCGTGGCGACCCGGGCCGCAGGCGACGCCGGCACCCGGTCCGCTCCATGACGGACAGCGCTGCTCTACCCGAAGACCACACTGCAACAACGGAAACGAGGCCCCCTGATGAACGAAACACGGAACTCCCATGGCGGAGGGGAAGACGACAACCTCATCCGCACATCGCGCTCACCCGATTGGAGTGTGAGAGAGCAAGCCTGCCTCGACATGTCCGGTCATTTGTCGAACCCCAATGTCGTGCGCCGCATCACCGAACTCCTCGACGATCCTGACATTGCCGTCCAGGTGACCGCGGCTCACGTTCTCGCACGCCGAGGCGGGACACAGGGTCTTTCAGCAGTTCTCGACACCTTGGGACAGCGGATCGACGACCCTGACGCGGACCACATCGCGTCCAAGCTCCAAGAGCTGCAGGGACTCGAAGAACTCCCCATCCTCGAACGTGCACGGTCGATCCTCACTGACACCCGTTCAGACGCAGTTCGACTCGGAGTCGCCGAGATCGAGAAACTCTTCGGACATTACGCCTGATCAGGAAGACAACCTTGTCCAAGACCGGCGACATCGCCGACCTGAGTCATGCCCCCGTCGACGTACGACGCCAGGGTGGCCAGCGACGAGGCGATCCCGGCCTCGTGTACCGCTTGGTCGATGCCGGGTGGCACGTCCGCGGCGGTGACGGTCACCTCGGTCCCGTCACCGGCGGCGGCGAGGTGCCGCCCCGCCGCCCAGTCAGTGCCGACTGGGTTGGTCGAGTTCTCGGTACTGGCGGCGGGCTTCATCGGCCAACCACGGGTAGACCCGGACGATTTCGACGAGCACCCGCTTCTTGATCACCGACCCGGCCGTCTCGGACAGCCGTTGACCACCGCTGGTGCGGACGCCGTTGCGGTGGGCGTCGTAGTTCGATCCGGTGTGCCGCAGCCAGTTCACGCACAGCCGCTTGAGGAAAGCCTCACTCGAAGTCGTCTCTGCTGGCCGCTTCCCCGGCGCGAGGCGGGCGTTGTAATGCGCGATCGCCCGGCGGATCAGCACCGGCGCCGCGAGCTGGACGACCTGCACATCGACCCGGATGGCGGCCGCCATCGCCTTGGTGTGTTCGGGTCTGGTCATCGCGTCATCTCCGGGGCCGGGTTGAACGCCGTCGCTCCCAGCTGCGCGAGATGGTCTGCCGTGCCGGAATCCTCGGCGGTCGCGCACGAGCGTTTGAGGACCACGCCGTCGATGTCGAGAACACAGGTGACATGCATGTCGGTCCCGGACCCGGAGATGCTCGCCGGGGTGAGACCACGCCAGGCTTGCCGCTGGGTACCCATGGTCACTCCGCCCTGCGGCGCGCGAGTCGTGGTCGTCCTGGGAGCGCTCGTCGGGGTGCGGGGCGTCGTAGCGGAGGGCAGCTCCTCGGCGTAGCTCGGCGGTCCGGGGTCGAGTCCGGTCTGGGGAATGACGACGATGGTCCGCACCAGGTCCTCCTTGGTGGACGGGCAGCGCTGGTTGCTTGAGCTGATGTCCTTCCAGACCGGTTCTCGATCGTCACGGCCGACGATCGCTGCGGTGACGATGACATTCGTGGTTGCGGACGGGTCGAAGCTGTCCCAGGACGTTGCCCTCGCGCCGGATCCCGTGCTGGAGGAGGTGTCGTCCGAGACGAAGATCCTCGAGGAATGCCGCCGCACCCCGTCCGCCTCGGCACCTTCCGCCGGCCGGGTGCCGCCACACGCCAACGTCCGAACGTCGGCGCCGGACAGGCTGCGGGTGGTCCCGTCGGTGGTGTCGGCTCCGTTTGCCCATGCCCGCAGGCGCACCCCGGTGATCGACTGATCGGCCGGGAGCACGGAAGACGCCACGTTCCGCAGCTCCGGCTCGCGCAGGTCCGGTGCGCCGGTCATCGCCGCCGACAGTGCCAACCCGCCGGCGACGGCGATGGCCACGACCGTGGCGCCGACGCCGCCGAACAGCATCAGGGTGCGCTTGGAGATCATCCCGGGTAGGGGTTCAGCGTTTTCGTCGTCGGGCTCGGCGATCGGGCGGGGTCCCGGGTCGGCGGTACTGTCGACAGCGGCGGCGTCGAAGGCGAGGGCACCGCGGCAGAGCACGTGCTGGGGGTTCGCCATCACCTTGACCGGGCCGTGGACACGCGCGGCATTGGGGACGGCCGGGTCATAGGCGAGTCCACCGCACAGCATCAGCCGGCGGCTGATCGGCTCGGTGGCGTTCTCGTCGAGCCGGGTGAGTAGGTCGCTGAACTGGTGGGTGAAGTACCGTTCGCCGGTCGCGTCGACATCCCGCTCGGCCAGCGCGATCCGGCCGACTGGCCGTGGCAGGTCGACAGTGACGGTGTCGGCGTCCGCGAGCGCTTCGCGGGCAGCACGCACCCGGGGGACGCCGGCGAAGCCCCAGCGGGCATCCACAGCCTGCTCCGGGAATCCGGCGTCGGTGAGCGCGTCGGCGAGGAGGAATCGGTCGAAGATGTCTCCACCGCTGTCGGATTGGGCCCGTCCCACGATCCGGGGGCCGCGCTCGCCGCCGATGACGGCGATCGCAGACAGAGCGGTGGCTCCGCAGTCGACGGCGATGACCCCGGCACCGGTACGCAGCGAGGGAAGTGCGTAGGCGAGGGCATTGTCGGACGGAACGAGGGTGACGGTGCGGGTCAGCGCGGCATGCATGATCCGCTGAAAGCGACGTTGCAGTTCGGGGGCCCATTCTGAGGGCACGACGATGAGGATCTTTGGGGTCGCCCCGATCTGGTCGAAGGCCGCGCCAAGAACCGGGCGCAGCAGCAGTGCGGTGAGCGACTCGATCGACCAGGACACTCCGTCGATGACAAGGGATGGAACATCGAGACGTTCGATCAGTGGCCCCAGCTGCGCCAGGGTCAACGGGTCGCTGTCTCGAGCCGGCCGAGGTTGCCCCGCTTGCACGACCAGCCGCGCGGGCGGAGTGGTGGTGCCATCGATCGCGAGTGGAGTCACGCGGCCGCTGGCGTCACGGATGGCCGCGGTGA
The DNA here is from genome assembly GCF_036327795.1 of Rhodococcus artemisiae. Taxonomy (NCBI): domain Bacteria; kingdom Bacillati; phylum Actinomycetota; class Actinomycetes; order Mycobacteriales; family Nocardiaceae; genus Rhodococcus; species Rhodococcus artemisiae. Next base: position 4,136 of record NZ_JAUTXY010000038.1, on the reverse strand, counting down.
GCGTGCACGCTCCGATGTCGATGACCAGGACAGGGTTGGGCATGACGCCGATGATCTCGCGCTGGTTCTCCAGCTCATTCGACCGCCGACCGCCGACCGACCGGACCGACCCCCGACCCGACCGACCTGCCCGACGCTGCGCCGCACTCCAGCCCTATCCGATGTGGTTGGCAGCCGATTCCCCCGGGATTGCAGCGCGAACGCTCACCGTGGAGAAGGCAGGTGCGAGCATTCCCGCGGCGAACGTCAACAACCAGAGGAGATGACTCGAATGGAAGAACTGACTGTGTCCCCGGACGACTCCCAACGTGAAGGGATCGCACGACGCCAACCTCGCAGCTACCGCATCGTGGATTGGTCCTTAGTTCCCGAAGACTTGGTCGACGCAGTGCGCGCCGGGAACTATCCGCCTCGCGCACCGCGTTCGATCGAGAGTCGCCTTTCCCGATTCCTGATTCGCGTGTTCTTCCACGACAAGTCCGTGGAAAATACTGTCCGGAGCGCGATCACCGTCACCGAATGGCCCAGCGAACCGACGACCACCCAACGACGCCTCATGGACCTGGTCATTGACGCAGAGGACGCAGTCGATCAGCTGGAGGCAGATCTCGGCTCGCGGCTCACGGTCATTCGGCACTACCCCGAAACGGATCTTCGACGGGACCTCGAGGCGATCGGAGTTGCCTCCTACCGCCTACTGCCGCCAGCCGGTAGTCGCGTTCAGGCACCTGTAACCCGCAGCACTATCGACGGCGAAGCGGAACTCGCACGCCGAGTGGAGGCGTTGAGGCGGTTCTGCGTCGCCGCCGTTCGCGAGAACCCGTTCGCCGCAGCCTGAACCGTTCCCTACACCCGGGTCCGAAGGCTGATCGCCCTTCGCCACGGTGATCGCCCTTCGGGCCCCGAGTAGTGGAGAACCGGAGAGGCAAGGTGTCCCAGAACCATTACCCCACCTTCGAGGACCACCTGTGAGCACTCGCCCCATCCTGCAGACCGCCACTATGGCCGCACTTCTCGCCCTCAGCGTCGCCGGGTGCAGCAGCACCGACACCGACACCGACGCGGTCGAGGACCTGCGTGCCAACACAGTCACCGCCCTCGACTTCCCCCGCACCGTCTTCGACGGATGGGAGATCACCGATCCAGCCGACCGGCCGACGTCGGCGATTCCCGCGATCCTCGACGCGGCCGGCACCGGTGAGGGCTTGACCTACTCCCCCGCGGATTGCGGGCCCGACGGCAACCGAGGGGCTGCCCTGTGGTCGGCCGCGCGTGGAGGTGACAGCTGGGCCGGACAGGTCGGCCAGAACCCCAACACTCAGCAGTCGTTCACCACCAGCGTCGCTACCATCTCCGCCGACAGCCTGACCGCCATCACCGACTTCGCGCAGAACTGCTCGCACTACACCGTGACCGGTGGCGGGAGGACGGTGGACGTCGTCACCGAAGTGACCAACGAGGAACCGTTGAAGTACGGGCTGTCCGACGCCCGCCTGTTCACCACCACTGCCGTCGCCGCTGGTGCGCCGGAGCAGGCTCACTCGACGCTGACCGGAGTCGGCCATAGCGACGGCCGTGTCGTCACCGGCCAGTTCACCACCGCCGGCCGCATCGAAGGCACCCCGATCAACGTCGCCGGCAACTGGTGGAACATCATCGCGACGAAGGCTGTCGACGGGTCAGCCAGGTAGGACCGCCGCCGCGTCCTCAACGCGTCGACACGCACGTCAACACCCAGCATGGATTCACTCGTCATCGGTCCCCTACTGAGGTCGCAGGAGCCGACCTTTCTGGAGAATTCGTAGAGGTCGGCATGGTTAATCATCGAGCGGTCTGCTGTGCGTCGGCCGCACGGTGAAGATCGTGTTATGCCTGGGACGATGTACCAGCAGCGCGGCGTTCGCGCCGATCCTTGTTCCACTGCTGTTGCAGTACCTCCCGCTCCGGATGGATCTTAGGTAGCGCAACCATCGTTCGCCGCTTCTCATCAAACTGTTTGCAGGGAACGCGCTTGGGCGCGTCGCAGACCGGGCAGGTGACGTCAGCACGGGGCGGCATCTTGGCCCGCTTCACGCGGATGACAGATCCACCCATGCTCGCGCCCGTAGCTCCTTTGTGGTGTCGCATCACGCAATCTTCGCAGGAGTTGCCGACAACCGGGTCGTTGACGAGCGTTGTGTTATACCGATATCCGCTCCTCACACAATCGAGCTCGCCCGGACCCTGCGTGAACAGGGCGAAGCTTGGACGCGATCGCCAATTCGCTCGGCGTCGGCCGATCCTCGGTCAGCCGGCACTCAATCAGCACGACTCGCAACACGCGGCTGCCTCACCAGGTACGGACGCGGCTTCGCTGGGCTGAGGAGCGCACACACTTCCGGGGATGCCTTCTCGAACCCGAACTTATCGATGTAGTACTCGCGCAAACGATCCGACGCCGACAAAGCCAGCAGCGTAACGCCCTGCTGGTCAGCGAGGGCGACCACAGCCCACGCCACTTCGTCGGCGGAGGCCTTCGTCTCGACGGTCATTGGCCACCGTGAGTAGCACCGGAGTTCATATGCCCCGGGGAACGAACGCCGTGCAACGACGCGCAATGACGACATCCGATCAGGGCTAATCAGCGTCCACCCAGGGGCAAGAACACACACGAACGGCCACGTCACCACCACCAAACCGATGACAAAAACCAGTGGAATCAATGCAGCCCACCAAGACAGCCACACCGCGAAATTCGCGCTCCACAGGAGAATGACCAGTGGCAGCAGTATCGTAGTCACCAGCTTCCTGCGTTCGAACGGGCGTTTCAGCATCCCGGCAAGCGCAGCTGCCAAGCCGCGCCAGCAGGTCAGGAACCGTTCCCGCGGGCCCACCGCACTGCCGGCGATCGCCGCTTCGAAGTCGAGAAGGATTCGGCGTCGCCCGAGTCGCCGTTCCTGACGTTTAACGCGCGCAGCATCACTGGGATGCGTCGGCCCAGTTCCGGAGCCTCCGGGTGCGATCTGCAACCAGGTCGCCATCGGATCGACACTACCGACATAGTCGGCGGCCACATCATCGGCACGAAACTCTAGCCAGTGGTTCATAGCGATCAGGGCGGCGAGCACAGCGGAAAATGCTCCAACCCGAGGCCACAGGTGTGGAAACAGAGTCATCACAACTATCGCGGCGAGCAAGACCACCGCGGCCACAAAAGGCCTGGCGGGACATAGTCGGCGATCCCTGTTGTGTCCCAGTTCGTGGGCCAACAAGAACGATACCGCCGGGACGAGGGGATCTCGCCCCGCCTTCGCGATCCAGGCACGACGGATTTTCAGACGATCCTTCCATGGGTGATAAGACGCAGCCGCCACCGCTCAGCCACCGACGAAACGGATGTCTGGGCACCACAACCCAAGCTCAGAACAGATCTCCTCGACACGCGACCGCCATGCATCCTGCTCTGCCAGACTCAGCGCATGGGCGCCGTCCGACCTTCCGAGCGTCACCATCAGCGCCCAACGATCGTGATGTCGAGATCCCGGCGCGATCCCCCGCTGTACTCCGTCTCGAACAGTCTTCTATCCGCAATCCACACAGCACTGCCTCCCAAGTTCGTACTGATCTCCGACGACGCCGACCAGGCATCTGTGAGGCCTCAGACTAGGCCCATTGACGGCGGACAGTGCGACACGGCGGCCGTGGATGGTCGTGGGGTCCGATACGCCCATCGTCTGCGTAGCCGAAGTCCCTGAGCTTCGGTTGCCGATGAGGGGACGCTGCTGGCGTTCGGTAGTCGCGCTCGTGACTGACTGAATACGCTCAGTCAATAGAACATATCGGCTGGACCTGTCGCAGTAGGGAACTGATTCCCCCGGAGAACCTCATCTATCTCCCGAGCCTACAACCTCTGTCGCCTGCGAAGTGGCCCGTGCGCAACGCATGCACCTGACACGCGAGAACCATTCAGAACGCTCTTATCCGACATTTCAACTACTGCTACATATTTCGTATGCCATTAGCACATTTAATTAAAGATGTTTCGATAATAGGGTGTGTCGCTGCACGGGATTCGCGCCGTACTACTTGATCATTGACGAATGGCAGGGAAGAAGACCGGTTCCGGCGAGGGCCCGAACACCCGGAAAGTCAAGCAA
>NZ_JAUTXY010000037.1:0-9961 GCF_036327795.1 Rhodococcus artemisiae | reverse complement strand
AGAGCTACGGGCGGGCCCCGACGTTCCTGGCGATGACCGGCTACGAGCAGGTCCGCAGCATCGCCGCCGCCCTGGCCGGTGATCATGATGCCGCCGCCCGCGTCGAGCTGACCCTGCCCGAGACGGGGGTGTGCGGCGGCGCCGGGGTGTTCGACGACCCGACCGCCGACACCGCCGAGGCAGCGGGTGGGTGCTGCGGCACCCCCGAGCCGCAGTTGGTCACCCTCTCCGCCCGCACCGGCGGATAACACCCGGTGACCGACACGCCGACCCTCCGCCCGCAGCCCGGCGCCCTCACCGGGGCCGGGCTGCGGCGGGTGCTGGCAGTGCTGTGCCTGACCGAGATCACCAGCTGGGGCATCCTGTACTACGCATTCCCGGTCCTGTCGGTCTCGATCTCTACCGACACCGGCTGGTCGCCCACGGCGATCACCGCGGCGTTCTCGCTCGGTCAACTCGCCACCGCCGCAGCCGGCATCCCGGTCGGGCGCATCCTCGACCGAGTCGGACCGCGCACGATCATGACCGCCGGCTCGATCCTCGCGGTCCCCGCCCTGGTCCTGATCGCGCTCGCCCCCACCCTGCCGGTGTTCTACGCCGGGTGGCTGCTGGCCGGCACCGCGATGGGCGCGGTGCTCTACCCACCAGCGTTCGCCGCACTGACCCGCTGGTACGGCGACCGCTCCGTCCACGCCCTGATGATCCTGACCCTCGCCGCGGGACTGGCCAGCACCATCTTCGCCCCGTTGACCTCGATGATCGATCAGCAGTCGGACTGGCGCACCACCTACCTGATCCTCGCGGTGATCCTCGCCGCGATCACGATCCCCGGGCACTGGTGGGGACTGCGCGGATCCTGGCCCGCCGCGACCCCACCGGCGAACGGCACCGCGCAGCTCGGGCACCGCGAGATCGCCCGCAGCCCCGCATTCCTCGCACTGGTGACCGCGTTGGCTCTCGGTGCGTTCACCGCCTTCGCCGGGGTGTTCAACCTGGTGCCGTTGCTGCTCGAACAGGGCTTCTCCCCATCCGTGGCGGCGCTGACGCTCGGACTCGGCGGCGCCGGACAGGTGCTCGGCCGCCTCGGCTATTTGACCCTGATCGCCCGCACCAGCGTCCGCAGCCGCATCGTGGTAATCCTGGCCGGCACCGCGGCAACCACCGCACTGCTCGGCGTGGTGACCACGGCCGCAGCGTTGATCGGCGCGGCGATCGGCGCCGGCTTGGTGCGCGGATTATTCACCTTGATCCAGGCCACCGCCATCACCGACCGGTGGGGCTCGACCCATTACGGGCGTCTCGGGGGGCTGATGTCCGCCCCGATCGTGGTGGTCATGGCGTTGGCGCCGTGGGCGGGAACCGCCTTGGCGTCGGCGACCGGCAGCTACGCCACCGCTTACCTCGTCCTCGCGGTGGTCGCCGTGATCGCCGCGCTCCTCGCGGTCGCGTCCGTGCCGCGGCTGACCACCACCGGCACTCTCGAAGGAACCTCATGACCGACTATGACGCTCTCGTTGTCGGCGGTGGCCAGTCCGGCCTCGCTGCCGCCCACGCCCTCTCTGCTCGTGGCCTGCGCACCGGGCTGCTCGAAGCCGGCGACGAGCCGGTCGGGGCCTGGCCGCACTACTACGACAGCCTCACCCTGTTCTCCCCGGCGAAATACAGCGCCCTACCGGGCCTGGCGTTTCCCGGCGACCCGCAGCGCTATCCGCGGCGCAACGAGGTGATCGACTACCTGCGCCGCTACGCCGCCGGACTCGACGTCGACATCGTGACCGGCGCCCGCGTCGAGACCGTCACCTGCGAGCGGGGCGCCTACACCGCCCACACCGCAGCCCGGAACAGTGTCACCGCGCCGATCCTGATCGCGGCCACCGGCTGCTTCGGATCCCCGAATATCCCACCGCTGCCGGGTCTGGACACGTTCGGCGGCACGGTGCTGCACACGAGCGACTACCGCGACCCTGCTGCACTGACGGGCCAGAACGTGGTGGTGGTCGGTGCCGGTAATTCCGCGGTGCAGATCGCCACCGAACTCGCCGAGGTCGCCTCCGTGACCCTGGCCAGCCGCCGACCGCCGAAGTTCATGCCGCAGCGTCCGTTCGGACGTGATGTGCATTTCTGGCTCACGGTCACCGGGCTCGACCGGGCCCCCGTCGGGCGATGGTTGCGTACTCCGCCGACCCAGCAGGTCCTCGACACCGGCCGCTACCGCGGCGCCCTGGCCAGCGGTAACCCGCGGCCGCGGCCGCTGTTCACCGGCCTCGACGACCGCCGGGTGTTCTGGCCCGATGGCGCCGCCACCACCGCCGACATTCTCGTGCTGGGCACCGGTTATCGCCCGCACCTGCCCTATCTGACCGGTCTCGGCGCCCTCGACGAGACGGGCCGGCCTCGGCACCGGCAGGGCGTCTCCACCACGTGTCCGGGACTGGGGTTTGTCGGTCTCGAATGGCAGCGCAGTCTGTCGTCGGCGTCGTTGCGGGGTGTCGGCCGCGACGCCGGCCGGGTCGCTGATCGTGTGGTCGCTGCCGTCCGGTCCCGCCGCATATTGCCCATCGGTCCCTGACCGGTGCTGCGTCCCTGCGTGGCCGGCAATGGCGGCATCATGGAAGGCGCACCGCCCGCCCCCTCTGGGGGCGGGTTTACCTTTTCTCGTGCGTTCCGTTCGCCGGTCCCGGGCAGTGGGCGGCGTGTCTGCCGCCCCATGCCTGTATCCGCGGTTACCGTCTGCCTATATGAGAACCCGCGTCGTCGAACGGGTTCCGGCCCGACACGACCGCGGGAGCGGCGCTGATGGACATGGACGAACACCTGCATCAACTGGCGTGGCAACTCCAGCACAACGGACACGACTGGAGTGAGGTCGCTGCTGAGCTCGGCTGCGACGAAACCGTCGCGCGAGCCATGGCCGACCGGTATCTCGCCGACACCGAGTCTCGGGCACAGAAGGACCAGTTCTCGCTGTTCGATCTCTGAGCGGCGCACGTCATTCCGAGTCTTCTGCTGCTAGACCAGCCGTCCGATGCTCGCGACACGGTGATCCGCACCCCCTGCGGGCAGATACTTCCGACGTGGCGTCTCGACGCTGCACGGTGAAACCCACCCGTGCTGAGCGAAGCAGAGGTAGTCGGTCGGTGGCGATCACGCGACGGGTTCGACGGGGACGCAATATCGATTCCCGACACGAGACCGCATCCGGCCGGCAGTTGTGGAGGCCGTATGGGAGGAGAAGTCTTGAATCGACGACCACCGAGTGCCGGTGGCTTCCTGGGCAGGTGATGGACCATGGACCGCGCTGAACGGGTGGATAGGGCCGCCATCGCTGGTGAGCTCGAACGCACCCGTGTGCAACTGCACCGGCTTCTCGCCGATGCTTCCGATACCTCGTTGCGGCGCCGGTCGGCGGGGACACGGTGGACCAACGAGCAACTGCTGTTCCACATGGTCTTCGGGTACATGGTGGTGGCGGCGCTGCTGCCGTTGGTGCGGGTGGTCAGCCGACTACCGGCCGGGGTGGGGCGTCGATTCGCCCAGGTCCTCGATGCCGGTACGCGGCCCTTCGATGTGGTGAACTACTACGGGTCGTGTGCTGCGGCGCTGGTGTTCAACCGGGACCGGATGGGTGCGAAAGCCGATCGGGTCATCGGTGCGCTGAGCCGCCGGCTGCACCGTGAATCGGAGCAGGCGTTGGCACGGGGCATGTTCTTCCCGGTGCGCTGGGACCCGTTCTTCACCGACTACATGACCATCGGTGAGCTGTACCGGTATCCCACCAAACACTTCGATTTCCACGAACAACAACTCACCCTCGATCGTCCGCGCTGATCCAGTATCCTCGGCCCGCAACATCCGAGTCACGCAGCTACCCTTCGGCGCGTGCAACTCGAAGACGAGATCCTCGAAGGCGCAGCCCAGGCAATGAGCGCCGACGAACTCGCCGCCACGATCGGCAGCCCTACAACGCCCACGAACGTGAACTCTTCATCGCCGACGACACCGCCGAGCGTTCCCGTCATGCCAGTGCGCGGTCGGCGATGTCGACAAGGCAGTGGAGCGTGCGGGCGGTGTCGACTACTCGACTGCCTTTGTCAGCAGGTGGGAAAGAAAGAGAAGGGACAGGAAAGCCCCAGGTCAGCGAGGCTGAATACTGGGGCTTCCAAACCTGAGCCGAAGCGACATGGCGAACCAGCGGTCATCGACGGCTTACGATGCCCACAGTGTATCGGCGAAGGAGGATGGTTGGCAACCAGCGGTGACGCCTGGGTCGAGCAGTGGCTCAGCAACGACAGATTCGCACTCTACGTGCGCAAATCCGGCGGTAACCGCATTCGGGCGCTGGCGCTGTACGAGTGGAACGCAAAGCTCAGCGCAGCCTTCCTCCACGACCTCAACCACTTCGAGGTCGCCCTGCGCAATGCCTACGACGCGCAGCTTGTCGCCGCCACGGCTGCCGGTGACAAGCACTGGACCGACAAAATCACGGCCCGGCAGCTGTTTCCCGAGCACCTACGCACCGATCACAGGGGGAAGAGCAAGGACGCGAACCGCATCCCTATCGACAAGATCGAGCAGGCACGCAGAGCGGCAGGGAAACAGCCGACCCCCGGGAAGGTGATCGCCGAGCTGACGTTCGGGTTCTGGACCTACATGACCTCAGACATTCACGAGAAGACTCTTTGGGTTCCCTACCTGCACAAAGCGTTCCCCCCGAATGCCAACCGCTCCAAGATCCACAGCACCTTGGGAGATCTACGGGAGTTCCGGAACCGCGTCGCCCACCACGAACCCATCTTCGAAGCACCCGAAGCCCGGCGTCGTCAACTCGTCTTCGCCATGCGTCAGATTCGCCCCGAAGCGCTCGATCACTTCACCACACACAGTGAAGTCTCCTCAATTCTCGCGAAGCGGCCCTGAATCAGGGCACTCCGTGCAGATACGGACACGATCGCATCTCTTCACGGCACCCCTCGAGCTCTTAACCGAGAACATTCCCAGAGGGATGCGTTCCAGCCGACCGAAGTCGCATCCTGCGCATGAGCAGATTGCCCCCGTTTCGGCGATCCATCCATCAGGAATTGCGGTAGCCGCGACGCTTCCCGAGCACCCGTTTCCGGGGCTCCGCCGCGGCTACCGCATTCCAGTGTATAGAACACATGTTCCCCAAGAGGGTTCAGGCTATGGGAACATGTGTGCGAAAATGAAGAGATGGCCCCCAGCCAGGAGTTGGCGCCTCAAACCTGTCCGAACGGCCACAGACTCGGCCCAAACTTGATCTTGGTGGGATGGTGTCCGTGCACGTGCGCCACCGCCGTGACTTCGGCGGGAGGGTTGGGGCACAGGACATTTGAGTGCCGGAAGTGTTCTGTCATCATCTACCGACCACCGCATGTCGGCCCGGTATGGCAGGGCGTGCAGTGGCCACGCGGCGACGACGTCGGTCAGGTCGAGGCGTAGAAACCCGGTCAGCGATGCGGGGGACGTCCCGAACTTCTCGGGGCGTCTGGACAGCTCGCCGGTCACGCCCCCTGTTCTCGGTGGCCACCAGCATGCGGAGAACCCTTCAGCACACGGGTCAGCCGGCCTTGTCCGCGGTGTGCGCGGCCCGGATCGCGGCGCGCACACCGTCGATCAGCTGGTGCGCCTCATCGAGCTGCAACAGCAGCACCCGCTGCGCGTTGAGGCCGTCGTCGACCGCGAGGGTCACCGTGTCCGGCAGTTCGTTGCGGACGGTGATGGATCCGAAGTCGGTATCGATGATGCGGGGATCGGTCACGGGGCAGTCGTCCTTCATTCGGCGGTCTCGGACTTGGCGCTCTCGACCTGGGCCTGTTCGAGTTGGCTGATGCGACCACCCGTCAAACCCAGGACCGACCCGGTATCGCGGGTGGACAGGCCGGCCTGTCGACGCAGTGTGGCGATCAGCTCGAGCGTGGTGGCGCCGACCGACTCGGTGACCTTCTGGGCGCGTCGACGCTGCTCGTCGAGGTCGGCGAGCCGGTCGGTGACGTCGACGTCGCCGACGGCCACCCGAGTGCGGGTGACGGTGACCGCGGCGGGGTCGGCGCCGTCGTGGGTGCAGGCCAGGTCGCGGACACGGGCGTCGATGGCAGCGAAGTTCTTCTCGCGGAACGACCAGTCGGGCCGATCGTGCACGGTGACGGTCCACGCCTTGTCGTCGGTGTCGGCGCGCACGACGCTGATGGTGTAGTCGCTGCTCATCGGATCTGTCCTCGTCTTCGGGGGCTGCCGGGCCGGCGAGTGGACGCAGCGCCGGGGTCGCCCGTTGCTGCGTTCACCTGCCGCGCTCGACCCTACGGGCGCGCCGAGACGTCCCCGGAGAGCGACGCCAGCCCGGCCCTGGCGTCGCGGGCGATCACCTCGGACTCGTCGAAATCGGTAGGCCAATCGAGCACAGCCACGACCCCGTCGGTGTCGGCGCGGCGGGTGTAGCGCAGGAAATCGCCGTCCCACCGGTCGATCGCGGTGACCCACACCCGCTCCCCGGCGGCGTCGGAAGCGACGAGCACCCCGTCTTCGAGTCGCCACGACACCGGCGGCGTGGCGTGCGGGTGCGCGGCGACCTGGTGCGCCAGCGCGATGAGGACCTCGTCGCTCAGGCTCCGCGTGCGCAGGATCCGCTCCGGCCGCACGTGCGCCCCGGCGGTGGGATCGGCGGCGGGGTAGTTCACAGGCATTCGACATTCCTTCTCTCTTGTGCGGATCGGATGGTTCACAGTCCCGCAGCGCGCAGTGCAGCGAGGCGGACGGTGGCGGCGCGTTGGCGACGTCCGAGGTCGACCATGTGCTCGAACAGGTCGTTCTCGGGCAGGGTTTCGGCGGCCTCGGCGATCGCGAGTCCCGCATCACGGAAGCTGCGGCGATACGCGGCGGACGCGACGGCGCGGGCGTAGTAGCCCACACTCGCCCCATCGGCCCCGGCGGTGGTGGCGGCGACGAGAGCGCGGCGCAGCCGATCCCCGGCATACCCGCCGAGACGCCCGTCCTGCTCGAGACGGGCGGCGACCATCGCGGCGGTATGCGGACCGTCCTCGGCCACCAGTGCGGCGACGACGTCGAACAACTCGCGGTAGATCGGCAGGTGGAAGTCCTCGCCCCGCAGATGCGCGGTCACCTTCGTCGCGTCGGCCGGATGCGCCCACAGCAGCGCGCACACGCACTGTTCTTCGAGGTCTTCCATCGGATCGACCGCGAAATCATCCGGCCCGATCGGCTCGGACTCCGGCGCGGTCGTCTCGGCCCCCGTGTGCATACCCTCCCCCTCCGTCGTCGGTGTGATGACCCTGAATCTATGCCACCCACACCGGACTGTCAAGCGTGCTAATCAATTTTGATTCCAACACTTGACACGTCGGGGTGTGGATGGTCGACTGATCCCACCCGAGCGAAAGGAGCGCCCGATGCGCACCACCGAAGTCTTTGAGGCCGTGACGTTTCCGAACGCGAGCGAGATCCTGGTCCGACGCCGCTCAGCCCGCGGCGACATGAAGGTACTCGCCCGCATTCCGCGGAACACGGACACTCCTGCGCCGCTGCACGAAGCGATGATCACGGCCCTGCACCACAGCCGGTGGCAGGCCGTGAGCCCCACATTCCTCCTCCCCGGAGAGGAACACGGCACCGCCGCATCCGGCGTCAAGGTCGAGGTGGCGTCCCGCTACGAACACCCCGCCGACCCGGATGCCGCGATCGTCCCGCTCACCGAGGACCACCGCGAGGCACTGACCGACGAAGCGGTGCGCTCCTACACCCAGATCGACGAGCCGGTCGACGGACTCGACGACTACTCCACGGCCGCGGCCGGATCCCTGATCTGGGATGCCCGGCTACTTCCGATCCGCTTCACCGGCCACCGCGACCGGTGCGGCGATCTCGTGCGCGCCCACACCGTCGCCGACACCGGCCTGTGGACGCCGGCCGCCGATCGGGCCACCGACCTCGACAACCATGCGCTGACCGCGCGTGTCCTGTGGCAACTGATCCGCGAACTGTCGGACTGACCCACAACCCACACCGGCCTGTGGTGGGGGGGGATACAGCAACCATCCCCGCCCACCACTGGCCCGGACCGGATCCGCAGCGCCACCACCACAGCGCTGACCAGCACCGACCGCCGCGCTCTGCCTGTCGGCACCGGCCGGTAGCGTCCATGCTCGAACCAACCCAGGGACGGCACCGGCCCGTCGACCGAGGACACCCCACGACAAGGCAGGACGCTGATGACCACCGCACGCGAGGCGACACCGCTGCTGACCCTGCACCCAGGCCGCCTCGACCGAATCTCCCACCACTATCTCAACGACGGGCCCGCTCAGGCCGGGTACCTGCTGCTCCAAGAAGCGGTCGACCAGGGCGTCATCACCTGGGACCGCGCCGTCTGGGGCCGCCCCCTGTTCGGGGCCGGCATCAAGGGCGACCAGTTCGTCGTCAGCTACAACGTCAGCGGCGAGTTGTGGCTCTCCCGCGCCGCGAAAGTAGACATCCCCGACCCCGACACTGTCCCTCTCGACGAGGAGGACGTCGACTGGATCGAGCCGCTCCCATCGCTGCCCGACCCGACCCACCAGCGCGCCGAGTTCCTGCGCCTGGTCGTCGACGAGATCAACGACCTGCATATCGCCGCGACCCGCATGGTGGCCACCTGGCCCGGTGTCACCGGCACCCCGGCCCTACCCTGAATTTCCAGCATCGCCCGAGAGGACACCAGCGCATGCACAGCGGCACACCCAGTCCCTTACCCGGCCGAGTCGTCGACCGCGACAACCACGGCTGGTTTCTCACCGCCGACGCGGAGAGCCGATACGTCTACGTCCACATGCAGGGCGGCGCCACGCACACCTACACCGACCTCAGCGACGCCCACGGACCGGTGCGCCCGGTCGTGGCTCTCTCCAGAACTGACGCCGATGCGCTGCACGCCCTGCTCGCCCGTGCCGGACGTAAAGCCATCACGACTCTCGCGGCCGCGCTCGAGCTGGTCCATCATCGGTTGCGTGAGAGCCACGGTGGACTCGAACGGTATGCCGAGTCCGACGCCTACGCCCGCACCACATTGACCGCTGGACGCCCTGGATCGTGGGAATCGGAGCTGATCCACGAGGTGGTGTTGTTCGGCAACGGGCTCAACCTCGTCGACACGCCGGCCGGAGACGTCGCACAGCAACGCGCACACGGCCCGCACCGCCGTGTCGACGCTGGGGTGCGCGACGAGATCGCCGCGATCATCGAACGGTGGGTCACCGACCCGGCCGGCTACACCGAGGTCGCCGAGAACCTCGCCGGTCTCGTCTCAGGTTTCGCCGACGAGCAGTACGGGGCCGATGGCTGGACACGCATCGCCGACCAGTGGCTCGATCCCGCCGCCGCTGTGCACAACGCGGAGGCCGGCGTGCTGTACCGGCTGTTCTACTCCCGCAGCGCGCACTACGCATCCGTGTAGGGACCGTGCTGCCGCGCCGCCGCTTCGCGCCGGTTTGCCCTCGGATATCATCGACTCCCCTGCGTGGTCACGCACACTTCCTCGGCAGGTCGAGTGATTCCCTGACGGGTCGAAGGACGGCTCCCGACACCCCTCGGTCGGGGGCCGTCGCCCTTTTCGGTCCACTCGGATCCTGTGGTTATTCTCGGCGCGTGAACCTCGAAGACGACATCGTCGCAGCGGCAGCGGAAGCCATGAGCGACGACGAACTCGCCGACGCCATCGCGGTCCTGCACGCCCATGAACGAGAACTACTCATCGCCGACGACGTCGACCGCGCGTTCCGCGTCGGGGTAGCCGTAGCATCCGCCGGAAATCGGGCGGATTTGGCGTAGCCGACTGGTGGGCACGGGGTTTCGAGTTCGGCATGCGCTGTCGACTGGTTGGTGCTTGACTGCCGATGATGATGTTGGTCGGTGCTGGTGGAGGCTGGGGTCGTGGCGACGCGGATGTTCGCGGACG
>NZ_JAUTXY010000036.1:0-12369 GCF_036327795.1 Rhodococcus artemisiae | reverse complement strand
TGACCGAACTTTCCAGGCTGGCCGCCGACATTGTCGGCGGCGAGCCTGGAATCGAAAGGCGTTTACCCAGAGACTGATAACGGCGACACCGATCGATCTCCGCCATCCACACAGTCGCGCCAGCCTTGCTACGGGCACATTCGAGCTTCCGGCGCTCATGTGCCGCGAGGGCGATACCGAGGAATCTCAGGTGATGGTGACGCCACCGTCCACCGCGAGCGTCTGGCCGGTGACGTAACCAGCCGCATCGGAGGCCAGCCAGACGACCGTCGCGGCGAGCTCGACCGGATCGCCGATCCGATCGAGGACCATGCGCGGCGACAGCGACTCGAGGTATCCATCCGTGTACTGCTCGGTCATCTCGCTGGCGAAAAACCCGGGCGCGAGCGAATTGACACGAATTCCCTTGCGCGAGCCCCACTGCTGGGCGAGATCGCGAGTCAGTCCGATGACGCCGGCCTTGCTCGCACTGTAGGCAGCCTGCGGTAGTCCGGCCGTAGTGAGCCCGATAACGCTGGAGATGTTGATGATCGAACTGCCAGGTCCCATGACGCGGCCACAGGCTTGCGCGGCCCAGTACGCTCCATTGAGGTTGATGTCGATCACCGACCGGAACTGCTCCGGCGTCTCGCGGGTGGCTGGGACGGCCGTCCCAACTCCCGCATTGTTGATCAGGACGTCCACCCGACCGAATTCGTCCATCGTCTTCGACACCATCGCGTGGCACTGGTCAGGGTCCGCGACATCGGTCGCCACGGTCAGGGCCCTGCGCCCCGCTGCGCGAACGAGGGCAGCGGTATCGGCGAGCCTGTCCACACGTCGAGCCGCCAGGACGATGTCTGCTCCGGCCTCGGCGCATGCCTTCGCGAATACCACGCCGAGACCGGATGATGCGCCGGTGATCACGACAACGCGGTCGTCGAGACGAAAACTGTCGAGCACGCTCATGGATGGTGTCCTTCGGGGATCAGAGGATGGCAGGGTCAAGGTCGATCAGGGTGCGGTCCATGCTTTTCAAAAGGTCGATCTGCGGGCCGACCTTGCTGAGCTCGTAGGTGTAGAAATAGCGAGCGGCGGCCCGCTTGCCGTCGTAGAAGGCACCGTCCTTGTCGCCGACAACCGTGAGCTGCTCGAGCCAGATCCACGCGACGACCGTATGCCCGAACGCCTCCAGATACACTGACGAATTGGCCAGAGCGGCTGCCGCATCCGGCTCGGACAGCAGCGCGTCCGTGACGTCGACGAGACGGTTCCACACATCCTCGAGTTCATCGGCACAGCGCACGGCGTGGTGGCTGAGGCGTCGTGCTCGTTCGATCGCTTCGGTGATTCTCGAGCCGAGCAGCGTCATACCGGCGCCATCTCGCATGGCAACCTTGCGCCCGAGCAGGTCGAGCCCCTGAATTCCGTGTGTGCCCTCATGGATGGGATTCAGGCGGTTGTCCCGGTAGAACTGCTCGACGTCGTAATCACGGGTGTAGCCGTACCCCCCGTGGACCTGAATCGCCAGGTTGTTGGCCTCCAAACACCATTGCGACGGCCAGCTCTTCGCGATCGGGGTCAACACGTCAAGCAGCAATCCGGCGTCGGTCGCTGCGGACTTGTCGAGGGCGGTGTCCTGTTCATCCACCAGCCGAGAGCAGTAGAGGCCAAGTGCGAGTGCACCTTCGACGTACGCCTTCTGTGCGAGCAGCATCCGTCGCACGTCGGCATGATCGATGATCGCGACGGCCCGCTCCGCCGGATCATTCGCACCGACCGGCCGGCCCTGGGGCCGCGCCTTCGCGTAGTCGAGCGACCGCAGGTACCCGGCATAACCGAGCGCCGCCGCGCCGAATCCCACCCCGATGCGGGCCTCGTTCATCATGTGGAACATGTAGGCCAGACCGCGGTGTTCTTCGCCGACGAGGAAACCGATCGCCCCTGCCTGACCGTAGGGTGAATGTGTTCCGTCACCGAACGACAGCAAGGTGTTGGTTGTCCCCCGATTTCCCATCTTGTGGTTGAGCCCGACGAGCGTGACATCATTACGCTCCGTGAACCCACCGTCGGATCCCGGGAGGAACTTGGGGACGATGAACAGCGAGATACCTTTGACGCCGGCACCTCCACCGGGTGTCTTGGCCAAAACCAGGTGCACGATGTTCTCGGACAGCTCGTGCTCTCCGCCGGATATCCACATCTTCGTCCCGGTCAACCGGTAGCTGTCGCCATGGGGCAGTGCTCGGGTGGTGATGTCCGCCAGTGACGACCCGGCTTGCGGTTCGGAAAGACACATCGTGCCGAAGTATCGGCCTTCGAGCATGGGACGGACGTAGTCGTCGATCTGTTGTTCGGTGCCGTACGTGGAGATGAGGCTCGCGTTGGCTGCGGTTAGGAACGGGTACGCCGCAGTGCTGGGGTTCGCCGCCTGGAACCAGGTCATCGCTGCCCGGACCACGGTTGTGGGAAGCTGCATCCCCCCGACGCTTTCGTCGAACTGTCCCGCTGTCAGTCCGGCGGTCGAGAAGATGTCGAGAGCCTGCTTCACCTCCGGGATCATCTCGACCGTGCCATCCGCACGCATCGTGGGTTCGTTGGCGTCGGCCTTCTTGTTGTGCGTCGCGAAGTGCTTGTGTGCGATGTCGGCACTGAGGTCGAGCACCGCGTCGAAAGTGTCCTTGGAGTGTTCGGCGAAGCGCTTCCGGGTGGTCAACGACACCACGTCGAGCCACTCGTACAGCAGAAAGTCGAGGTCGCGCCGGGAGAGTACGTCAGTCATGAGTTTCCGTTCGGTGGTCGTTTCAGACAGAGAGTCCGCCGTCGACGGGCAGAACGACGCCGGTGATGTAGCCGGCTTCCTCGGAAGCCAGGAAGCCGATCGCGTCGGCCATCTCGGATGGATCGGCGAACCTCGGGATCGGACCGGTGACCTCGGCGATCTTCTCTGGCGGGATGGACGCGGTCATCCGGGTGGCTGCGTTGGGGGAAACAGCATTGACGGTGACACCGAACGCAGCGAGCTCTTTTGCTGCCGTCTTGGTGAAGCCGATAATGCCTGCCTTGGCGGCGGCATAGTTGGCTTGGCCCCGGTTGCCCCGGAGTCCGGTGTAGGAAGTGATGTTGACGACCCGTCCGAACTCCTGCTTCCGGAAATGCGGAACGCACGCTCGGGTGAACCGGAATGTCCCACCGGCGTGGACATCCAAGACCTGGTTCCAGTCGTCGTCCGTCAGTTTCCACAGCACCCTGTCGCGTAGGATGCCGGCGTTGTTGATCAGGATATCGACGCGGCCGGTCTCTTCGATCGCAAGGGAAACGACGCGTTCGACGTCCTCGGTGCTGGTGACATCGGCAGGGATGCCGACAGCTCCGACCTCACGGGCGGCCTGGTCGAGCTCGTCCTTGTCGAAATCCACCATGAACACCGACGCCTTGGCTTCGGCGAAGTGGTCGGCGAGGGCACGGCCGATGCCGCGGGCGGCGCCGGTGACGATGACCGAGCGTCCGGAGAAATCGAAAGTTATGTTGCCCATTGCTTTTCCTGCCTGTGATTGGAAGTCGTTCGAGGACCAGCTACGGAAGTTACGTGCGAGGTCGAACGGAAAAACTATGCGATAGCATATTTTCTATGCATTCGCATATATTGGTCTCATGAATGGAGCCCTGTCAACCTTCCCCCTGTCCGACAGGCGGTCGCACACGTGAACGCACCACTTGTGGATCCCTCCTCCGGGGTGGGCACGTCGAAGGCAGCGGCGCGGATACGGGCCGCTGCCACCGAGGTCTTCGCCGCCAAGGGATACGGAGCCGCCAGCACCCGCGAAATCGCTGCGCGCCTCGATCTCAGCCCCGGCGCCGTGTACCCGCACTACCGCACCAAGGAATCACTCCTCTTCGCCATCGCACTCGAGGGCCACCTTGCAGTCCTCGACACGATCACCCAGGCAGCCGATACAACAACACACCCACGCGACCAGCTGGCTGCCACGGTATCTGCCTATGTGAAGTGGCATGCGCGCCATCATGAGATCGCCAGGGTCGTCCAATACGAGCTCCGGGCACTGTCCGAGGAACACTTCCAAGCAATCGCCAAGATCAGGCGTGCAACATCGAAGACGTTCGAGCGCATCATCGAATCCGGCAATGCGGCAGGCGAGTTCGATACAATCGACTCCAGGGCGGCCACGCTCGCGATCACCTCACTGGGGATCGACGTCAGCCGCTGGTTCCCGTCGAAGGCCTACTCCGATCCGGAAACGCTGGCCGAAAGATACGTCGAACTGGCCGTGAGAATGGTCGGGTAGACATGAAGTCGGCCACCCACTCCATCTCCGAACCTGCCGAGGAAGTGGTGTCGCCTTGACCTGCGAAGACGACGACTAATCATGCAAGGATGCCGTAGACCACTTCACAGGGACTTGACCGAGTCTCGAATCAGCAATACGGACGCCCCGCCCTATCCAGCCTCTAGATTCGGGGCATGGACCTACGTCAGATCGAGTACTTCCTCGCCGTTGTCGACTGCGGCGGAGTGACACGAGCCGCGGAGCGGCTACAGGTGGCACAGCCGTCTCTGTCACAAGCAGTTCGCAAGCTCGAGAGAGACCTCGATGTCGAGTTGTTCCACCGGGTCGGGCGGGGGCTGGTGCTTGCACCTGCCGGCGAAGCGCTCGTCGGTCCGGCCCGCACCATCCTGCGCGAGGTGGGGTCCGCTGAGAATGCAGTCCGAGATGTCGGTGCGATGCGCGGCGGCCGGATCGACATAGCCTCTCTGTCGGATCTGTCCTCAGACCCACTGTCTGTATGGGTGGCCAAGTTCCGCCATCAGTATCCGGACATCCGCTTTCACATCGAGGAGCGCGATGAGACCGCCGATGTCGTATCGCTGGTCAAATCGGGAGCATGCGAGCTGGGCATCCTCGCGCTGCCCCTGCCCACCGAGGATCTGGTGGGCGAGGAACTGATCGACCAGCAACTGGTACTGGTGTGCCCGCCAGGAACCGATACGCGGTGGCCGGAACCGATGCCGATCGCAGAGCTGTCCGGCGTCCCGTTCGTCATGAGTGGGCGCGGAACGGCAACCCGCGACTTCATCGAGCGCTCGTTGCGCCTGCACGGAGTCGAGCCGGATGTCGCGGTAGAGGTGCGTCAGCGGGGCGCTGTACTTCCGATTGTCCTCGCCGGCGGCGGAGTTTCGATCGTCGCGCTACGAAGTGGGCTCGACGCGAGCCTACGTGGTGGGGTAGTACGCGAACTCTCGCCGCCACTAACCCGCAAGATGGGCGTCGTCCACCGGCCGGGGCGAATCACGGAGGGGTCGACCGCGTTCCTGGTCTGCGCGCGAACATCGATCGGGGAGTTCGCCACGTCCGTCGCGAGTCACATGACAGACGGAGTGTCCCTACTCGAGGCAGCAAAACTCACGCGTGAGGAAGGCGACCGCCGATTGCGCGAGGACAACGCCCGCACATCAGACGACTCATAGGCAATTGCAGTAAGTCTCCTACTTTTCTGGTCTTTGACCCGATGGATTACCGCGCGTTGAATGGTGCGCACCACATCACACCAATGCAGCGCAGTCGGATCCATCACCTGGATGGTGTCGCCTTCGGACCGAACTTCGCCCCGCTCGCCGGTGCGCTGCTGCCGTTCGTTCCCGAAGGGATCCCCTGATGTACACAACAGCGTCGACGAGTCCCTCAGTGCGGCCACCACGATCAACGCAGATGCGACGCGCCTGGATCGTCGTGGGCCTTCTCGTCCTTTTCATGCTGATCAACCACGCCGACAAGTCCGTCATCGCGTTCGCCGGCGTACAGATCCAACGCGATCTCGGGCTGAGTTCGCAGCAGTTCGGACTCCTGCAGAGCAGTTTCTTCTGGTTGTTCGCCGCCGGCGCCCTGTTCTTCGGCTGGCTCTCCTCCCGGGTGAACATCCGCTGGTTGCTCGCCGGGCTGATGCTGCTGTGGGTCGCGACGATGATCCCACTACTCGGCTCGGTCAGCTTCGGTGTCCTCATTGCCTGTCGCGTGATCCTGGGCTTCGGCGAGGGGCCCGCGTTCGCGCTGGCCAACCACGCCGCGCACTCCTGGTTCCCGCCGGAGAAGCGAGCGATGGCGGGCGGCTTCGTGTCCGCGGGCGCCTCGATCGGCACACTGATCGCCGCCCCAGTACTCACCTGGATCA
Organism: Rhodococcus artemisiae; assembly: GCF_036327795.1. Taxonomy (NCBI): domain Bacteria; kingdom Bacillati; phylum Actinomycetota; class Actinomycetes; order Mycobacteriales; family Nocardiaceae; genus Rhodococcus; species Rhodococcus artemisiae. The sequence goes on along the minus strand of NZ_JAUTXY010000036.1, from coordinate 6,201 downwards.
TCTTCCAGTGGGATTGGCACGCCGCGTTTTACGTGCTGATTGCGATGGGTGTCCTGTGGGCGGTGGCGTGGCTACTCCTCGGCCGCAGCTCCAGCGACAACGGTGCGGCTCCGGCCCCAGCCTCGAAGGTCGTGGTCGAAACGATTGACGCTCCGTACAAGACGATTCTGCAGACCGGCACCGTCGTCGGTATCGCGGTACTGATGTTCAGCTCGTACTGGTCGACAACCCTGAAGATCGCCTGGCTACCCGTCTACCTGCAGGAAGGTCTGGGTTACGACACTGCTACCACCGGTCAGCTCATGATGCTGCCCTACGGGCTGGCCGCCATCGGCGCCATCAGCGCAGGCTGGTTCTCCGGCAGGTTGATCTCGCGAGGCGTCTCCCGGCGGGCGGCCCGGGGCTATCTCAGCGCGGCCCTCGTCGCGGGCGCCGGAGTCTCGATGGCCGGGTTCACGCTGCTCCAGCAGGGAAACTTGCAGCTGGTCATGATCACCCTCGCGTTCTCGCTGAACACCGCGGCCTTCGGAGTCGCGCTCTCCGCAATCGCTGACGTCGTTCAGGCGAAGAAGCGCGGGATGGTCCTGGGGATGCTCTCTGCGGTCGCAAGCATCTCCGGCATGGTGGCGCCGCTCGTGCTCGGTTTTGCCGTCGGTACGTCCGTCGACAAGATCACCGGCTACGCGATCGGCTTCCAGTCCAGCGGCGCCCTGATGATCGTCGGCGCTCTGATCGCGGTGTTCCTGGTCAATCCCGAGCGCGACCTCACCCTTATCCGCCACCGAGTCGAGGAGACAGCATGATTATCAACAAGCCCCTGGACGGCGTCCGCGTCGTCGACTTCGGACAGTTCATCGCCGCCCCCGCTGCCGCCCAAATCCTGGTAGATCTCGGCGCTGACGTGATCAAGGTGGAGCCGCTGCACGGTGAATCCGCCCGTGGCATCGGACCGGCAGGGAAGGCCATGCTGCAGAACTACAACCGCGGCAAACGTGCAGTGGCGCTGGACCTGAAGGATCCCCAGGCGCAGGAGATCGCCCGAAAGCTGATTGCGAGCGCCGATATCGTAGTGCAGAACCTGCGCCCCGGGGTCATGGAGTCGTTCGGGCTCGGCGCCGAGGACATCCTGACGGCCCACCCGTGGATTGTCTACGCCACCGTCAGCGGATTCGGCCTGCACGGGCCATCGAAGTACCGGCCCGGGCTCGACATCGCAGCGCAGGCAGAGAGCGGGATGATGTGGGTCACCGGCGAGGCCGACAGCGAGCCTCAGAAGGTCGGATCCCAGATCGTCGATGCTGCTTCAGGTTACGTCTGCGCGCAGGCGATCCTGGCCGCCTATGTGCGCCGCCTCCGCACCGGCGAAGGTGACACGGTCGAAGTTTCACTTCTCGAGGTCGCGATCCATTTGCAGGGCACCAACTGGGGTCAGTACCTGATCACCGGCGAAGAGCCCGTACGCAAAGGGAACGGACAGCCCAGCATCGCCCCCGCTGCAGACGTGATGACGACCAAGGACGGCAGTCTGGTCCTGTCCGCCTACTCCGACGTGCACTTCACCCGGCTGTGCCGCCTGATCGGGCGCCCCGACCTCGCCGAGGACCCACGCTTCGCGAACAACACCCTGCGTGTGGCGAACCGGAAGGCGATGCTCGTCGAACTGCGAGGTGCCTTCTCGACGATGACGAGCGACGAGGCCATGAAACTCCTGACCACCAACGGCGTTGTCGCGGGCAAGATCAACACCTACCCCGAGGCCATGCGTAGCGCCGATGTCGAAGCGTCCGGATTGTTCATCGAGGTCAGCGGAGCGGACGGGGCGCCGAACACCGCCCTCGGTTCGCCCTGGCACCTGGGCAGCATGCCCAAGGTCTCCACCGAAGGCGACCCCCGCCTCGGGCAACACAGCACCGAACTGCTCGTCGAGCTCGGCTACCCCGCCGATGAGGTCGACGCGCTCGTTGCCGACAAGGTCATCGGCATCCACTGATCGCCGACATCCACCTGCCGACCGCCATACATTTCGAAGAGGAAAATATCATGCAGCGCAATATCTTCAATGATGACCATGATGCCTTCCGCGAGACTGTCCGCCAGTTCATCGCCAAGGAGATCACCCCGTACCTGCCGGACTGGGAGGCCGCCGGTTCCATCCCGCGTGACTTCTACAAGAAGACGGCCGAGATCGGCATCAACGGCCTGCAGGTACCCGAGCAGTACGGAGGCGGCGGTATCGACAGCTTCCTGTTCAACACCGTCGTATACGAGGAAATCGGTTACGCTGCAGCCTCACTCGGCGGATTCCAGGTGCACCTGAACACAGTGCTGCCGTACTTCCTCGAGTACGCGAACGAGGAGCAGAGCGACCGCTGGTTCCCCGGTTTCGCCGACGGCGGCCTGGTCAGCGCGATCGCCATGACGGAGCCCGGCATCGGGTCAGACCTTGCCGGGGTCACCACCACCGCCGTCCGCGATGGTGACGACTTCGTCCTCAACGGCAACAAGACCTTCATCACCGGCGGCATCAACGCCGACCTGGTGATCGTGGTGGCACGTACCTCGAAGGATCCACAGAACCGCCGGAATGGCCTGTCACTGCTGGTCGTCGAGGGCGATATGCCAGGTTTCATCCGCGGTCGCAACCTACACAAGATCGGCATGAAATCGTCCGACACCGCCGAACTGACGTTCGACAACGTCCGCGTGCCGGCACGGAACTTGCTCGGTGAGGAGGGCAAGGCGTTCGGCATGCTCGCCCACAACCTGCCGCAGGAGCGGCTCTCGATCGCGATCACCGGCCTGGCCACCGCCACCGCCGCAGTGAACCTCGCGATCGGCTATGCCAAGGAACGTCTGGTGTTCGGCAAGCCGCTGGCCGACTTCCAGAACACCAAGTTCGTGCTCGCCGAGTGCGCGACGGAACTACAGGCCGGACAGGCGCTGGTCGACCAAGCGCTGATCGCACTGGACGCAGGCATCCTCACCCCCGCCGACGCCGCCAAGGTGAAGCTGTTCTGCACGGAGATGCAGGCCCGGGTGATCGACAAGTGTCTGCAGGTACACGGCGGCTACGGCTATATGAGCGAGTACCCGATCGCGCGCCTGTACGCCGATGCCCGGGTCACCCGGATCTTCGGTGGCACCAGCGAGGTCATGAAGAGCGTCATCTCGAAGTCGATAGGTCTGTAAGCCCTCCCGCCCTATCCCCGGCGGGGCCACGCCCCCTCCATCCCGGACGCCCCGCGCCCGGACCGCATCGAAGGATCACCGACATGCAGATCAAGGACACCAACGCCGTAATCACCGGTGGCGCCTCCGGACTCGGACTGGCCACCGCAACCCGCCTGGTCGAGGCCGGCGCCACCGTCACCCTCCTCGACCTTCCCGGCTCGGCCGGGGAAGAGCAAGCCGCGGCGCTGGGCGTGGCAGCGCAGTTCATCCCCACCGACGTGACCGACTCCGATGCCGTATCCGCGGCGTTCGCCGCCGCCGCCGAGCGCGGCCCGGTGCGGTCGGTCGTGCACTGCGCCGGTCGAGGCCGGCCCATGCGCATCCTCACCAAGGAGGGCAAGGCAACCGAGATCGAGCCGTTCGAGTCGGTCATCCGTCTCAATGTCATCGGCACCTTCAACGTGCTGCGGTTCGCGGCCGAGGCGATGGCCAAGAACGAGGTGCTCGAGGGCGATCGCGGCGTGTGTGTGCTGACCGCCTCCGTCGCCGCCTACGAAGGGCAGATCGGGCAGATCAACTATGCCACCTCCAAGGCCGGTGTGGTGGGCATGACCCTGCCCGCGGCCCGCGACCTCGCCGGCGTCGGGATCCGGGTGTGCACCATCGCACCCGGCGTCTTCGCCACACCCCTGCTGTTGAACGCCCGCGACGATATCCGGGACGCGTTGGCCGCTTCGGTCCCGCACCCGAAGCGCCTCGGTGAACCGTCCGAGTTCGCCGCGCTGGCCGAGCACATCATCGAGAACGGCATGCTCAACGGCGAGACGATCCGTCTCGACGGCGCGATCCGGATGGCACCGCGGTGAGCGACGAGGCTGCCGCACCGGTCGTGTTGACCGAGCGGGTGGGACCGGTCCTGGTAATCACGCTCAACCGTCCACAGGCCCGCAATGCAGTCGACCGTGAGGTTGCACAGGCCGTCGCCGCGGCGGTCGACCTGCTCGACAGCGATCCGGGTCTGCGAGTCGGCGTACTCACCGGATCCGGCGGAAATTTCTGCGCCGGGATGGACCTCAAGTCCTTCCTGCGGGGTGAAAGCCCCCGCGTCGAGGGCCGAGGATTCGCCGGACTGGTCGAGGCCCCGCCGAGCAAGCCGCTCATCGCGGCCGTCGAGGGCAACGCCCTTGCCGGTGGCTTCGAGATCGTGCTGGCCGCCGACCTCATCGTCGCCGCTCCGACGGCAACGTTCGGCCTGCCCGAGGTCCGGCGCGGCCTGGTGGCCGCGGCGGGCGGGCTGACCCGACTGCCAGCGCGACTGCCCAGGGCGATCGCACTGGAGATGGTGCTCACCGGCAAGGCGATGACCGCCGCACAGCTACACCCTCTCGGCCTGATCAACCGACTGGCCCCCGAGTCCGCAGTGCTGACGGCCGCGATCGAGCTCGCCGAGGAGATCGCCGCCAACGGACCGCTCGCGATCCAAGCCAGCAAGCGAGTCGTCGACGAGTCCCCCACCTGGCCGGCCGCGGAGCACTTCGAACGAACCCGGCAGATCGCGATGCCGGTGTTCGGCTCCAACGATGCGCGCGAAGGGGCGGCCGCGTTCACCGAACGCCGCACCGCGGTCTGGACCGCAACGTAATCACCGAGAACGACAGAACAGGAACACACCATGCGTGATGCAGTCATCGTCGAAGCCGTCCGGACCCCCGTCGGGCGCCGCAAGGGCGGCCTGGCGGAGGTTCACCCCGTCGACCTGTCCGCGACCGTCCTGAACGCGATCCTGGACCGGGCCGGTGTCGAGGCCGGCCTGGTCGACGACGTCGTGTGGGGCTGCGTGGGCCAGGTCGGCGAGCAGGCCGGCAACATCGCCCGCAACGCGGTCCTCGCCGCGAACTGGCCGGAGTCGGTGCCGGGCACCACGATCGAGCGCCAGTGCGGATCCAGCCAGCAGGCATTGCACTTCGCCGCAGCAGGCGTGATCTCCGGCCAGTACGACATCGCGGTTGCCGGTGGTGTCGAGTCCATGACCCGGATCCCGATGGGCTCGGCGCGGCGAGTCGGCCTCGGCGACGCCAACAGCGACGCGATCAAGAAGCGTTACGACGGAATCGAGTTCAACCAGATTCGCGGCGCCGAGTCCCTCGCCACCAAATACGAGCTGAGTCGCACCTGGCTCGACGAGTACGCCCTGCGCTCGCACCAACGGGCCGTCCGCGCGCTCGACGAGGGACGATTCACCGGCGAGATCTTCCCCGTAGCCGTCCCGGATGGGACGAAACTCGAGTCCGACGAAGGAATTCGCCGCACCTCGACCCTGGAGAAACTCGGTCAGCTGGACCCGATCTTCCCCGAGGACGGCCGCATCACCGCGGGCAACGCCTCGCAGATCTCCGACGGTGCGGCCGCGTTGCTGGTGATGTCCGGAGAACGCTCCCGTCAGCTGGGGCTCACCCCGATCGCCCGGGTGCACACCGCGACAGTGGTCGGCGACGACCCCGTCACGATGCTGGCCGGTCCGATCCCTGCGACGGCCCGGGTTCTCGACCGAGCAGGCCTCACTCTTGACGACATTGGCGCCTTCGAGGTCAACGAGGCGTTCGCCAGCGTCGTCGGCGCGTGGCTCCGCGCCACCGGAGCATCCGAGGACCGGGTGAATCCGCTCGGCGGCGCGATCGCGCTCGGCCATCCGCTGGGCGGGTCGGGCGCCCGTCTGGCCACCACCCTGGTCCACCACATGCGTGCCGAGGGGATCCGGTACGGGCTACAGACGATGTGCGAGGGCGGTGGTATGGCGAACGCAACCATCTTCGAGAACCTCGCCGACCGCTGACCCGTGGACCCGTGGACGGTCTCGCCGAGTCGGGACGGGGTGTGGACGACGCTGCCGTGCCGCTAGAGGACCTTCAGCTCTTCTGTGACCTCACCGACCATCTTCTTCGCATCACCGAACAACATCGACGTCTGATCCAGCGTGAACAACGGATTCTCGATCCCCGCATAACCAGAACTCATCGACCGCTTCATCAC
>NZ_JAUTXY010000035.1:0-15809 GCF_036327795.1 Rhodococcus artemisiae | reverse complement strand
CGCGAGCGCCGCCGGACCCCCGGCCGGGGAACGCGTCGAATTCGCGCAGGAGGTGCGTGCCGAGGTCGAGCGCCGGAAGCGGGCGACGGGCCTGCGTGACTTCGACGACCAGCTCGCGTTGCTGCACCGTGTGCTGAGCGATCCCGAGCACGGCGCGGCTGCATGCAGGCGGATCCGCGCCCGGTTCGGTGTCGTTCTCGTCGACGAATTCCAGGACACGGACCCCAAGCAGTGGGAGATCCTCCACAGGGCGTTCCACGGCCACAGCACTCTGGTGCTGGTCGGCGATCCGAAGCAGGCGATCTACGCCTTCCGCGGTGCCGAAGTGCTGAGCTACCTCGATGCGGTGAACACATCCGATGCACACCGCGAGCTCACCACCAACTGGCGCAGCGACGCCGACCTGATCACCGCGCTCGACCATGTGTACGGCGGTGCAGCACTGGGTGATCCGAGGATCACCGTGCACCGGGTCGACGCCGCCCGCGACGGAACGCGCCTTGCGGGGACGGCTCCGGTGCGGCTGCGTCACCTGCCGCGCACCGGCGCCGGACCATTGGGCAAGTCGGGGTACCCGACGGTCGGGCCGCTGCGAGCCAATGTGGCGCGCGATGTCGCTGCCGATGTGGTGGCGCTGCTCGACAGCAACACCACCATCGAACGAGGCGGGAGTCCGGAGCCGGTGGAACCCGGCCACGTCGCGATTCTCGTGCGGACACACGCCCAGGTGTCCCTCGTGTACGAGGAGCTCCAACGGACGGGTGTGCCGTGCGTCCTCGCCGGCGGGACGAGCGTGTTCGCTACCCCCGCTGCCCAGCAGTGGCTGTGGACCCTGCAGGCTCTCGAACAACCGCACCGCACGGATCGGGTGCGTCTCGCAGCTCTGACACCGCTGCTCGGATACACCGCAGAGGATCTTGTGGAGCGCGGTGACGAACTGGTCGCGCAGGTCGGTGGGGTGCTCCGTGATCTCGCGTTGGCGTTCGCGCAGTCCGGATTCGCGGCTTTGTTCGAACGTCTCGCCACGGTGGGCGAACTCGAGGCGCGCCTGCTCCGAACAGTGTCAGGGGAGCGGCAGTTGACCGACCTGCGGCACATCGCGGAGCTGCTCGACGATGCGGCGACCTCCGACTCGTTGGGTATTGCGGCGCTGACCCGATGGTTCGAAGACCGGATGACCGATCCGGGACGCGGCAGCTCCGACCGCAGTCGTCGCCTCGACAGCGACGCCGCAGCCGTGCAGATCCTCACGGTGCACGGCAGTAAGGGGCTGGAGTTTCCGGTCGTCTACGTGCCGTACGCATGGGATGCCGCCAAGAACCCGAACCCCGACACCCTGCTGCTGCACGAGGACGGCCGCCGGATCCTCGACGTCGGCGGTGAGGGCAGCCCGGGCTACGGCGAGCGGCGCCGCACCCACGAGGCGGAGGAAGCCGGTGAAGAGCTACGCCTGCTGTACGTGGCGCTGACCCGTGCCTGTTGCCAGGTCACTCTGTGGTGGGCGCCGTCCTACGGGACCGCTCGCTCGCCGCTGCACCGAGTGTTGTTCGCGCGCAACCCAGGCAGTTCCGAAGTTGCGCCCGCCGCGGGCATTCCCGCCGATTCGGTGATGGCCGAACAGTTCGCGTCGTGGGCGAAGGCCGCCGGCGGTCTGATCTCCGTGGAAGCCACCGGAATCGTCGGCAAGAAGGAGATCACCTGGTCGAAGCCGCAGCGGGACGAAACGTCCCTGGTCGCTGCGCGGTTCACCCGGGTGCTCGACGGCGCGTGGCGGCGCACCTCGTATTCGGCGCTCACCGCATCGGCGCACGAGGGCGTCGGCGTCGGCAGCGAGATCGAAGAACCGGAGAAGGACGACGAGCCGGAAGAACCGCCGTTGGCGACGCCCGATCCCGCCTCGGAGGGGATCCCGTCGACCATGAACCACCTGCCCGGAGGCACGGTCTTCGGCACCCTCGTCCACGCCGTGTTCGAGATTGTCGACACCTCCGCCGCCGACCTCGAAGGCGAACTCACCGAGTGCTGTCGCGACGTGGTGGCTCAGCGACTGTCCGACATCGATCCCGACGAGCTCGCGCAAGCGCTACTGCCCGTCCTCTACACCCCGCTCGGCCCACTCGCGCGCACGCTGGCGGACTTCTCACCGAAGGACAGACTCGCGGAACTCGACTTCGAATTGCCGCTCGCGGGAGGCGACGATCCCGCTGCCGTGACCGTCACCCTGGTGCAGGTTTCCGATCTGCTCCGACGCCACCTCACACCCGATGACCCGCTGTTCGAGTACGCCGATCACGTGCGTACCCTCGAGCCGGTGCCGCTGCGCGGATACCTCACGGGCAGCATCGATGCGGTCCTGCGCGTCGACGGGCCGCGGTTCGTCGTCGTCGACTACAAGACGAACCGTCTCGCCCCCGGTGAGCTGACCACGGGCCACTACACCCGCGACGCGATGGCAGCGGAGATGATCCGGGCCCACTATCCGATGCAGGCGCTACTGTATTCTGTTGCGCTGCACCGATACCTGCGGTGGCGCATGCCCGGTTACGCCCCGAAGACGCATCTCGGTGGGTCGCAGTACCTGTTCGTTCGCGGTATGGCCGGACCGGACAGCCCCCCCGGCAGCGGGGTGTTCGACTGGACGCCGCCCGCCGCGCTCGTCACCGACCTGTCGGATCTGCTCGCCGGAAGGGCACTACCGTGATCGAAGCCCGAATTGCGCAGCGGGGCAAAGGCGCCCTGCGCGAGTTCAACGAAGCGGGGGTGTTGGCCGCTGCCGACGTCCACGTTGCGCTGAGACTTGCGAACCTCGGAGGCGAACCGAACGCCGACGTGCACCTGGCCACCGCCCTCGCCGTTCGTGCCGTGCGCTCCGGATCGGTGTGCCTCGACCTGACGCGGCTGCGCGACGTCACCGTCGACGAGGACGCGGACGGAAACCCGGTGGTCGACCCGGAGTCGTTGCCGTGGCCACACGACCGCGAGGTCCTCGGCGCCCTGCAGCGCAGTCCGCTCGTCATCGGCGGCGACCGCGGGTCGCTGCGACCGCTGCGCCTCGTCGACACCGACGAAGGGCCGTTGCTGTACCTCGACCGGTATTTCCGGCAGGAACAGACGATCCGGGAGGTCCTCGCCGCACGCGGCGACGGCTTCCCTGCGGTCGACGACGACCGGCTCGCCGTTGCACTCGACGAGTTGTTCCGCGACCAGTCCGATCGCACGAAGCCGTCCCCGGCGCCCGATCGTCAACGTGTTGCGGCTGCGCTTGCCGCCACGCACCGCACCACCGTGATCGCCGGCGGCCCGGGAACCGGAAAAACACACACCGTCGCGCGGATTCTCGCATTGCTCGAGACGATGGAAGGCCCCGGTCTACGCATCGGACTGGCGGCACCCACCGGTAAGGCCGCGGCACGTCTGCAGGAATCTGTACGCGAGCAGGAGTCGGTGCTGCCGTTGCCACCGGGGCTCACTGCCATGACGCTGCACCGCATGCTGGGCTGGCAACGCGGCCGCACCCGTTTCCGCTACCACGCCGACAATCACCTGCCGTACGACGTCATCGTCGTCGACGAGACCTCGATGGTGTCGCTGACGATGATGTGCCGGCTGCTCGAAGCGGTCCGACCCGATACGCGCCTCGTCCTGGTCGGCGACCCCGACCAGCTCGCCTCCGTCGACGCCGGTGCTGTGCTGGCCGACCTGATCGCGCGGCCGGTCTCCGGAGGCGTCAACCCGGTGTTCACCAGGGCCGCAGCCCGCGACCTCGAGGCCGCCGACGATCCGGACGAGGCCGCCTTCAGGCCTGTCGAACACGACCGGTTGCGGGGTGGGATCGTGCGGTTGAGCCGCGGTCGCCGATTCGGCGGTGAGATCGCGCGGCTGGCGGTTGCGGTGCGCGACGGCGACGGCGACAAGGTCGTGGAGATCCTGAACAGTGGTGCGCCGGAGATCGCGTTCCACCGGCCCGACGACGTCGAGTCGCTGCGGCGTGACGTCGTGGGCTCGGCCCAGGAGGTCACCGCAGCCGCTCTGACCGGCGACATCCACGCAGTTCTCGAACGGTTCGAGACCCACCGTCTGCTGTGCGCGCACCGCGACGGCCCGTACGGAGTGCAACGGTGGGCGCGGCAGGCCATGGAATGGATCGGTACATCGACGGGTCGCCGGCTCGATCCCGAGCGGTGGTATCCAGGGCAGCCGCTGCTGGTCACGGCCAACGACCACGAGGCCCGCATCTACAACGGCGACACCGGTGTCGTCGTGCGCCGCGACGACGGTGACCTCGTCGCCGCCTTCGCGCGCGGCGAGCAGCCGTTCGTGCTCCATCCGAGCCAGCTGTCGGCGGTGCAGACCGTGTACGCGATGACGATCCACCGCAGCCAGGGAAGCCAGTACGGCACCGTGTCGGTGATCCTCCCCGACGAACGATCGTCGCTGCTCACCCGCGAACTGCTGTACACAGCGATCACGCGCGCGCGGTCCAAGGTGCGGATCGTGGGGACGGAAGCGGCGGTCCGTGCGGGAGTGGAGCGTCAGGTGCTGCGAGCCAGCGGGTTGCGGCGCGAGATCCGGGTCTGACTCTCCGGTCGCCATCTGGCGTGCCATCCTGGAGGGAGACTGCACTCGGCCGACGTTGCGGACCGTCGGCGGGGAGCGACTACTGTGCACTGGTTGGATGCGGACGGATACGTGATCGGGCGACTGTTGGTCACCCGAGGTCTCGCCGCGCTGTATTTGGTGGCGTTCCTGGCCGCTCTGCTGCAGTTCCGTGCACTGATCGGCGAACGGGGAATGCTGCCGGTACCCGACTTCGTCCGCCGACGGTCGTTCCGCTCGGCGCCGAGCGTGTTCCACTGGCGGTTCACCGATCGCACGTTCGCAGCGGAGGCGATCGTCGGTGTCCTCCTGGCGGCGCTGACCCTCGTGGGCGTCACCGAACGCCTGCCCCTGATGGCCTGCATGCTCGTGTGGTTCGCGTTGTGGGTGCTGTACCTGTCGATCGTCAATGTGGGGCAGGTCTGGTACGCGTTCGGGTGGGAATCGCTACTGCTCGAAGCCGGAGTGCTCGCGATCTTCCTCGGCAACGCGGAGATCGCACCGCAGTTCCTGGTGCTGATCATGCTGCGCTGGTTGCTGTTCCGGGTCGAATTCGGGGCGGGCCTCATCAAGTGGCGTGGCGACCGCTGCTGGCGTGACCTGACATGTCTGTACTACCACCACGAGACCCAGCCGATGCCCGGCCCGCTGAGCCGATGGTTCCACCGGCTGCCGCGTCCGCTGCATCGGATGGAGGTGGCCGGCAACCATGTGACACAACTCGTTGTTCCGTTCGCATTGTTCATACCGCAACCGGGAGCCGGCATCGCCGCCGTGATCATGATCGTGACGCAGCTGTGGCTGGTGCTCAGCGGCAACTTCGCGTGGTTGAACTGGATCACCATCGTGCTCGCCTTGTCGGTGCTGCCCGACAGCTTCTTCGCCGTCGTGCTCACCCCGAACCCCGATTTCGCGCCGACACCCGGGCTGTTCACCGCGGCGGTCATCGCGTTGACGGCCGTGGTCGCAATTCTCAGTTACCGGCCTGTGCGGAACCTGATGTCGAAGCGGCAGGCGATGAATGCGTCCTTCAATCGCTGGCATTTCGTCAACACCTACGGTGCGTTCGGCAGCATCACCCGCACGCGCATAGAGGTGATCGTCGACGGTACGACCGATTCGGTCGTCACACCGGCAACCCGGTGGCACGAGTACGAGTTCAAAGGCAAACCCGGCGACGTGTTCCGCCGTCCCCGCCAGTGCGCGCCCTACCATCGCCGACTCGACTGGATGATGTGGTTCGCCGGACTCTCGCGTGACTACGCGGTCGGATGGTTTCCGCAATTCGTGGTGAGGCTGCTCGACAACGATCCCGACACCCTGCGGTTACTGCGCCACAACCCGTTTCCGGACGCACCTCCCGCACTGGTGCGCGCCCGAGTGTTCCGATACCGGTATGCCACGAGGGCGGAACATCGCGCGTCCGGGGCGTGGTGGGTGCGTGAGGAGGCCGGGGACTTCATGCATCCCGTATCGCGCGCTGACCTGGCCGGGTTGTGATCGCCGCAGCTCTCATCACCACAATTCGTAGTCGTCGTCGGTCACGGTGAACCCGTGCGAGTCGGTCTCGCAGGTGACGCCGGTGGTCTCGTCGATCACGCACGTGAACGGGCCGACCACCAGGGCTTCCCCATACGGAAGGGTCTGTGCGGACCGGGTGGGATCCATGAACGCGATATCGCCGATGTTGACGAACTCGCCCTCGCCGGAGGCTTCGACCAGCACGACATTCGCTGGCACCGTGACATCGGGTGCCCCGCTGCCGGGAACGCGGGGAGCGCTCGGCGGCATCGTGCCCTGGCAGCCCGCGACCGGGTCGGTGTGAGTGAGGATCGCGCACTCGAACTTACCGCTCTCGGACAGGAAGTAGTACACCCCCGGCTGTGCGCCCGCGTAGTCCGCGGAATCGGCCGGAACCGGTGCCTTCGTGGTGGTCGTCGTGGTGGTAGTGGGAGCGGATGATGTCGTCTGCGCAGCTGTCGTGGTCGGGTCGGCGGCAGTGGCCTCTCCGGAAACCGTGTCGCCGCAGGCTGTGACGGTGACGAGCGCTGCGGCGAGTGCGATGAACGATGCGGTGGTGCCCCGGCTGATCATGCCGGGAGCATAGCGACCCGTTCGTGGGACGGTCAGTCGCCCACCCGCTCCCCGGTCTCGGGATGGAACAGGTGCACGGTGCCCTCACGCTTACGCAGATGGATTGTGTCCGCCAGGCGGGCGGGGGTGCGGGTCAGCGAGCGCGCGACGATCTGATTTCCGCTACCGGGTACCCGCGTGTGCACATACGATTCGCTACCGAGCTCTTCTACGAGTTCGACGACGGCCTCCACACCCGCGCCGTCGGTGATCTCGAACTGTTCGGGTCGGATACCGGCCGTCACCGACGTGACGCCGGCCGAGTGGAGGCTGGTGATCCGATCGCGCTCGACGGGGATCACGGTGTTGCCCACGAGAACTCCATCGTCTGTGACGGTCGCCGGCAGTAGATTCATGGCGGGGGAGCCGATGAACCCGGCCACGAATGCATTCGCGGGCCGGTCGTAGAGTTCGGTCGGCGACGAGAATTGCTGCAGCTGCCCCCTCCTCAGCACCGCCACGCGGTCACCCATCGTCATCGCTTCGACCTGGTCGTGGGTGACGTACACGGTGGTGGTGCCCAGTCGACGCTGGAGCGCGGCGATCTGCGTGCGGGTCTGCACGCGCAACTTCGCGTCGAGATTCGAGAGCGGCTCGTCCATACAGAACACCTGCGGTTCGCGGACGATTGCGCGCCCCATCGCGACACGCTGGCGTTGACCGCCGGACAGCTTGGCGGGTTTGCGATCCAGGTACTCGGTGAGGTCGAGGACCTTGGCGGCCTCCTCGACCTTCCGTCGACGTTCGTCGGCGCCGATCCCGCGCATCTTGAGGGCGAAGCCCATGTTCTCGGCGACAGTCTTGTTCGGGTACAGCGCGTAGTTCTGGAACACCATCGCGATGTCACGGTCCTTCGGTGGAACGTCGGTCATGTCGACGCCGCCGATGGAAATCGAACCCTCGTCGATGTCCTCGAGACCCGCGAGCATGCGCAATGCGGTGCTCTTGCCGGACCCGGACGGTCCGACGAGAACGACGAACTCTCCATCCTCGATGTCGAGGTTCAGCGAATCGACGGCAAGCGAGTCGGCGCTCTCGTAGATACACGAGGCGTTCCGGTAGGTGATCTCGGCCATGATGGAAACCCTTCGTATCAGCAGTAGTTCGAGTTGGATCGTGCTATTTGATGGCGCCGAACGACAGGCCGCGCACGAGCTTGTTCTGTGCGACCCATCCGGCGAGGACGACGGGCAGAGCTGCCATGGTCGCCGCGGCCGAGAGTTGCGCCCAGTACAGTCCCTCGCCGGTGATGAATCCGACCATGAAGACCGGAATCGTCTGCGCCTGAACAGCAGTGAGGTTGACGGCGAAGAAGAACTCGTTCCACGAGAAGATCACGCAGATGAGCGCGGTCGCGGCGATGCCGGGTGAGACGAGTGGGAGTATCACCTCGCGCACGGAAGTCCACAGACTCGCGCCGTCCATGCTGGCGGCCTCGAGCAGTTCGCCCGGAACCTCGAGGAAGAACGACCGCATCATCCACACTGCGATGGGCAGGTTCATCGCTGTGTACAGGATGATCAGAGCCCAGATGTTGTCGAGCAGACCGATATTCGCGACGATCACATAAAGTGGGATGATCGCGGCGACGATCGGCAGCATCTTGGTGCTGATGAAGAAGAACAGTGCATCCTGGGTCCTGCGGACCGGGCGCAACGACAACGCGAACGCCGCGGGAACTCCGAGCAGGAGCACGAACACGGTCGAGACGATGGTCGCGAAGGCCGAATTGAGCAGTGCTGTGCTCGCACCGGTCTCGAATACCGACCGGAACTGGTCGAGGGTCGGTGTGAAGAAGAACTTCGGTGGATCCGAGTATGCGTCCGACTCCTGCTTGAACGCGGTGAGTACCATCCAGAACACCGGGAAGAAGAAGCCGATCGCGGCGATCCATGCGACGACACCCCACGGGTTCATCTTGCGGTGCTTGCGTTTCCGTACCGTCCGTGCGGCCCTACCGGTGGGCACTTCGGTGTCCGACGTCTGCGGACCCGCAGCTGTGGTGCTCACGCCGCTTCCTCCTTACCGGTGAACGACTTGAAGATCAGGCGCAGTGCAAAGGTCGCGATGATGATCGTGGCGATCACGACGACCACACCCATCGCCGCGGCCTGGCCGATGTCGAAGCCGAGGAACGCGCGCTGGTAGATGTAGAACGGCAGATTCGCGCTCGCGGTGCCGGGCCCGCCCTGCGTCATCATGTAGATCGCGTCGAACGTGTTGATGAGATAGATGGCGCCGAGCACGGTGCCCAATTCGATGAATCTGCGCAGGTGAGGGAGGGTCAGCTCGCGGAACAGTGCGAATCCGCTCGCACCGTCGACCCGGCCGGCCTCGAGAATGTCGCGGGGCATGGATTGGAGCCCGGCGAGTATCAGCAGCATCATGAACGGAGTCCACTGCCAGATCAGCGCGACCATCACGGTGGGTAGCGGAAATCTACTGATCCAATCGACCTCGCCGACGCCGAACGGCGACAACACCCAGTTCACGATGCCGAAAATGGGGTCGAACATCGAGGTCTTCCAGACCAATGCTGCTGCTACCGGTGTGACCAGGAACGGCGTGATCAGCAGGGTGCGGACGATTCCGCGTCCGAGGAAGGCACGGTCGAGCAGCAGTGCGAGCAGCAGACCGAGTATCACCGAGATCAGCACGGTTCCGACGATGAGGATCACCGTATTGAGTGCCACCTGCCAGAACTGACTGTCCTGGAATACGTCCACGTAGTTCTGGAGTCCGACGAACCGCCGTGAGCCGGGGCTGACGAGGTTCCAGGACTGCGTGGAGTAGAAGAGGGTGAACAGGAACGGTATCTGCGTCACCACGATCATGAAGATCAGTGCGGGCAGCAGTGGACCGCGCAGTCGCCACCCTTCGGCGCGGGAGACCTTCTCGTCCTTCGCTGCTTTGACGCGGCGGATGCGTTCGGCCATGTCCGGTGTCGGTTGAGGCACCTCGAGGGCAGTCACTGCGATTCCTCCCGATACGTTGCGCCGACGGCTTCGGCGTACTTCTGGGCTTGATCGAGCGCTTCGGCGACGGTTTGACGGCCGGCGATGGCAGCGCTGATCTGTTGGCTCACCCGGGTGCCGAGATCCTGGAATTCGGGTATCGCCAAGAATTGGATTCCGGTGTACGGGACCGGGTCTACTGTGGGGTTCGCTTGGTCGGCGCCCTCGATGGATTCGAGGGTGATGGGCCCGTACGCCTGCGCTGCCTCCTTGTACTCGGGAATCTCGTACGTCGAGAGGCGGCTACCGGGGGGAACACGCTCCCACCCGAGTTCTTCACCGACCAGGCGCATGTAGTTCTGGTCGGTCATCCACGAGATGAACTTCCATGCGTCTTCGGCGTTCTCACTGCTCGCCGGGATTCCGAGCGACCACGTATAGAGCCAGCCGGACGGGTCCTTCTCCATGACGGGTGCGGGGGCATAGCCGATCTTGCCGACAACATTGCTCGAGGACGGGTCTTCCAGAGTCGAGACCGCGGAGGTCGAGTCGTACCACATCGCGACACGGCCCTGCGCGAGTTGCGTGGCGCATTCGGTGAACCCGCTGGTCGCAGCGCCGGGCTGGCCGTAGGTGCGGACGAGGTCGACGTAGAACTCGACGGCGCGCTGGACCTCGGGAGAGTTGAGCTGGGCGTTCCAGTCCTCGTCGAACCAACGGCCGCCGAAGGTGTTGATCACGGTGTCGAGCGGCGCCAGCAGTTCGCCCCAGCCGGGCTTGCCGCGGAGGCAGATCCCATTGATGTCGGGTCCGTCGAGTTGTGCTGCGGCGTCGGCGACCTCGGTCCACGTCGGCGGATCGGACAGGGTGATCCCGGCTTCCTCGAACAGGTCCTGTCGGTACATCAGGAACGACGACTCGCCGTAGAACGGCACCGAGTACATGTCGCCGTCGTACGAGAGTGCCTCGCGCAGAGACGGGATGAAGTCATCCTGGTCGTATCCCTCGGTGGCTTCGATGAAGGTGCCCAGGTTGGTCAGCCACCCGTACTCCGCCCACTGCGGAGTTTCGTAGTTGCTGATCATCACCACGTCGAATTCTCCGCCTCCCATGGCGGTGGATGCGGTGATCTTTGCGCGGGCTTCGTTCTCCGACAGGGTGACGAAGCGGAGATCGATGTCCGGATTCTCTGCCTCGAATTGCGACGCGAGCGAGCGTGCGTCCGTCATCTGGGAATTGGACACCATTGCGATGGTGACGGTCCGGTCGGATGCGCCGAGGGATCCGGCTCCGGCGCAGCCGGAGAGCGCCAGGCACAGCGCTCCGGCTCCGGCAATCAGCTTTCCGGTGAAACTGATTGTGCGGGTACTGCTTCCGGGTGGTTGCACGGCCATCTACCTCATTTCGGTGGGATCGAAGCCCGAGTCGTGCGGGTGGGTGGGGGATCGATCGAGGAGCCATTCTGCGCAGGCGATGTCGCAGACGAGCATGGTTGCGTAGCCGCCGCAGAGGGCGCCGTGGGCCGCGCGGTGCTTCGACGCGCCGCCGGCGACGAGGATTGTCGAGGGACATGCGGCGATCTCGGACAACGGTGTCGACATCGTGCGGGATTCGAGTTCGACGTGGGCGGGTGTTCCGTCCTCTCGGAAGAAGCGGCCGCCGATTTCCCCGACCGCGCCCAGCTCGTCGAGCGTGTCGAGCATCGCAGTGTCGAGGAAGCTGCCCTCGAACAGCGTTGTGGAGGAAGACACTGCGCCGACGCCGAACATCATCACGTCGGCTCGGGAGCCCAATTCGAGCGTGCGGGAGATCACCGAGTCGGTGCGCATGGATGCGACGGTCGTGGCGTCGGCGTACAGGGGAGTGGGGAGCCGAACCGGCTGCGCCTGAAGCTGTTCGGCGCATCGTCCGAGCACGTACTCGGTGCCGGTCTGGTAGGTGCTCGTGGTGACAGAGCCGTCCAGTTGCACGATTGTCTTGCACGTCGCCACGCCGGACGGAATCGCTTGGGCGACAGCGATGGTTTCGGGCCCCCAGGTGAATCCGAGGGTGTCGGCGGGCCGGAGGCGGCGGGTCAGGAGTGAGGCGGCCGCGCGGCCCAGCACGGCGAAGCTCGCCGAGTTGTCCACCGGCCCCCGGTCGTCGACCCGAACGCCGACGACCACTGCTTCGGTGAGTCCGAATCGCTTCTCGAGCGCGTGCTCGATATCGGCGTGCAGGTCGTCGCGGAGATGGGGAGGTGTGGTGACCTCGATACGGACGAGGCCATGAGTGCGGGCGCGGGCCACGAGTCGTCCGGCAGTCGCGCGGGAGACACCGAGTCTGTCCGCGACCTGGGCCTGGGTGAGCCCGTCGAGGTAGTAGAGGGTTGCCGCGCGCAGTGCCAGGCGGAGGTCTTCGGGTGCGGCCGTGGTGTCGCCATCCGGTGCCTTCGGTACTGGACTGGGTTTCGTCACGGAAGGGCTCTCCTCGATGGCCTGGGCATTCGAATCTCATGAGCAAATGCGCAGGGGTGCGTTCATATGCTCAGTAGGTTAGCATCGAGGTGTGATCTACACAACAGATTCGACTCTTCCTGCGACGATGCGCGCGGCAGTCCTCGTCGAGCCGGGGCGGATCGAGATGGAGGAACGCCCTGTTCCCGAGCCCGCCCCCGGTGATGTGCTGATCCGCGTCGCGTCGGTGGGGGTCTGTGGATCCGACGCGCACTACTACCGTGAAGGCCGCATCGGCGAATTCGTGGTCGAGGCGCCGCTCGTCCTCGGGCACGAGGCGTCCGGAACGGTAGTCGCTGTCGGGGAGGGCGTGTCCGCCGAACGCGTCGGGCAACGGGTGTCGATCGAGCCGCAACGCCCCGACCCGGGCAGTGCCCCGACCCGGCGCGGCGACTACAACCTGTGTCCGCACATGCAGTTCTATGCGACGCCACCGGTCGACGGCGCGCTGTGCGACTACGTGACCATCGGCGCACACTTCGCTCATCCCGTCCCCGACACGGTGTCCGACGACGCCGCGGCGCTGTGCGAACCGCTCTCGGTGGGGATCGCCGCGGTCCGGAAGGCTCGGGTGACGGCCGGGTCGAGCGTGCTGATCAGCGGCGCGGGCCCGGTCGGCATCGTCACCGTCCAGGTCGCGCGCGCATTCGGGGCCGTGGACATCGTCGTGACCGACATTGACGAACACCGACGCGAAGTCGCGCGGAGGTTCGGCGCCACCGCCACCCTCGATCCACGATCGGACGACACGTCGCATCTGCGGGTCGACGCCTACATCGATGCGTCCGGATCGCCCGCCGCGGTGAATTCGGGTATCCGCGCCGTCCGCCCCGGGGGCACCGTCGTACTCGTGGGGTCGGGCGCCGAGACGATGCCGATACCCGTGCAGGTGATACAGAACCGGGAATTGGTGCTCACCGGCGTCTTCCGATATGCGAACACGTGGCCGACGGCGCTGAGCCTTCTCGAGTCCGGTCGGGTCGACCTCGATTCGATGGTCACCGCGCACTTCCCGCTCGAGAAATCTGTCGACGCCCTCGAATCCGATCGGGTCCCCGGCTCGATCAAGGCAGTTGTACACCTATCACCCACCGTGGAGGCGCAACGTGGAACCGAGTGAAGAGACCCTGCCGGAGCTGGGTATACCTACGCCGACCTACTCCCGGGACGACGTGACCGTCGGCATCGTGCATTTCGGTGTCGGGGGATTCCATCGTGCGCACCAGGCGATGTACGTCGACCGTCTGCTCGAGCAGGGCCTCGCGAAGGACTGGGGGATCTGCGGGGTCGGCGTGATGCCGGGCGATCGGCGCATGCAGGAGGCGCTCGCCGCCCAGGACAACCTCTACACGCTGGTTCTCACCCACCCCGATGGAACATGGGAACCCCGCGTGATCGGGTCGATCGTCGACTATCGGTATGCGCCCGACGAACCCGAGGCCGTCATCGAACTCCTCGCCGCACCCACCACGAAGATCGTCTCGTTCACCGTCACCGAGGGCGGATACAACATCCGCCACGACACCGGCGAATTCGACATCGACAACCCGGCCATCAAGCAGGACCTGACCTCTGAAGGCCCACCTGCCACGGTGTTCGGCCTGGCCGTCGAAGCACTGGCGCGCCGACGAGCTCGGGGCATTCCGTCCCCGACACTCATGTCCTGCGACAACATCGAGGGCAACGGCGTTGTCGCCCGCCGGGTGTTCACCTCCTATGCCCGCATGGTGGACCCCGAACTCGCGGACTGGATCACCCAGAACACCCGTTTCCCGAACTCGATGGTCGATCGCATCACTCCCGTCACCACTCAGAGTGTGATCGACGAACTCTCGTTGCGATTCGATGTCCAGGACCGCTGGCCCGTGGTGGCGGAGCCATTCACAACGTGGGTCCTCGAAGACGACTTCACCGACGGGCGGCCACCGTTCGAAAAGGCAGGTGTGCATCTGGTCGGCGACGTCGCGCCGTACGAGCTGATGAAGTTGCGACTGCTCAACGCGAGCCACCAGGGGCTCTGTTATTTCGGGTACCTGATGGGCTACCGCTACGTGCACGACGCAGCGCAGGATCCGTTGATCGCGCAGTTCCTCCTGAACTACATGGCCGACGATGCGATACCCACCCTGAAGCCGGTCCCGGGTATCGACCTCGACGAATACACTCGGACACTCATCGAGAGGTTCGCCAACCCCGAGATCAGAGACACCATCGCGCGACTGTGCGCCGAATCGTCCGATCGCATCCCCAAGTGGCTGCTGCCGGTCATCCGGGAGAATCTCGAGAGCGGCGGCCACATCGTCCGCTCCGCTGCGATCGTCGCATCCTGGGCCCGCTATGCCGAAGGCGTCGACGAACACGGCACTCCGATCGAGGTGGTGGACCGTCTTGCCGAGGAACTGGTGCCACTCGCGCGCAAGCAGTACACCCACCCGGCAGTGTTCATCGAGAACACCTCGGTGTTCGGGGATCTCGCCCGGAGCACCCGCTTCGTCGACGCGTACACCTGGGCCCTCAACTCCCTGCACAACGAGGGCGCGAAACGCACCCTCGAAGCCCTGCCTGTGGAGCCGGAATGAGTGGCCGGGCACTGATCGTCGGAGAAGCCCTCATCGACATCGTCCGCCGCGGCGACGACGAGCCCGTCGAACACGTCGGCGGGAGCCCGCTCAATGTCGCTGTCGGGTTGGGGCGGCTCGACCGGGAGGTCCGGCTCGCCACGAGCGTGGGCGCGGACGAACGCGGCAGGCGCATCGTCGGTCATCTCGATGCATCCGGTGTCGCCCTGACCGACGGCAGCGTGTCGCCGACGAGTACCGCGACCGCGTCGGCGAGGATCGGCGACGACAACGCCGCCACATACGAATTCGATATCAGCTGGCAGCCCGAGCTCCCGTCGCCGGCCTCTGATCTGGCGCTCGTCCACACGGGTTCGATCGCGACCGTGCTCGAGCCGGGATGCGACGCGGTCGCCGATCTCGTCGAGCAGCAGGCGCGCACATCGACGATCAGCTTCGACCCCAACATCCGGCCGGCGCTGATCGGAGACGACCAGCGCGGTCGGGAACGGATAGCGCGGCTGGTGGCACTTTCGGATGTCGTCAAGGTCAGCGACGAGGACCTGGCATGGGTTGCACCGGGACGCGACCCGCTCGACATCGCACGCGACTGGTTGTCGCGAGGGCCGTCGATCGTCGCCGTCACGCGTGGAGCGTCCGGTGCTGTCGCGGTGTGCCGCGCCGGTGTCGTCGAGGTGCCTGCGAAGAAGGTCGACGTGGTCGATACCGTCGGTGCGGGCGACGCATTCACCGTCGGCCTGCTCGATGCGCTGTGGGAGCTCGGACTGCTGGGGGCGGAACAGCGCGAGAGGCTGCGCGAGATCGGCGTGGGTAACCTCGAATCCGTATTACACACGGCCTCTTCGATGTCGGCGCTCACCGTCGCTCGTCCCGGCGCGGACCTTCCCACGCGTGCGCAACGCGACCGGGCGGTGACACCATGACGTTAAAGATGTTTCGATAATAGGGTGTGTCGCTGCACGGGATTCGCGCCGTACTACTTGATCATTGACGAATGGCAGGGAAGAAGACCGGTTCCGGCGAGGGCCCGAACACCCGGAAAGTCAAGCAAC
>NZ_JAUTXY010000034.1:0-16952 GCF_036327795.1 Rhodococcus artemisiae | reverse complement strand
CAACGCGCCCAGGCGCTACACGTGTGGAATGTGCACTACAACTATCATCGCCCGCATACTGCCGTCGGTAACCGGCCGCCCGCGAGCAAACTCCGGACCGGTGTCACCAACGTCATGGCCTCATACACCTAGTGCGCGGGTATGCACGTGCTGCTGCTGGATGTCCAAGGCCGAGTGCTCGAGCAGTTCCTCCGCGAAGGGCTCACGCCCCTGGAAGCGGACGGTGTACGTCGATTGGCGCCGTTCCACCGCGACCTCTTCGACAATTTCCTGTTCCTCGCGACCACCCCCGCGACCGGCGAGGGGTCGTGGTCCCAATTTCCGACCGCCTGCTCGATGTACCTGTCAACAGTCGGCGGCGACCTGCAACGCCCACCGCCGCTGATTCCACCCCACGTCACCGCTACCGTCGCAAAGGTTCTTTCCCAGTTCCGGCGAACACAGCTCGGCGATACGTTCGTCGAAGGACGGGGCCGCATCACCGAACATCAGTACCAGCTCGCAGCGCACCTCTTCTACAGCCTCGGCGCCGATCTCGGGGACGGCCTGTCAGCCGCCGGATTGCGCGTCTACAGCAAGATAATGGCGGCCCGCATCAGCGACGGCTTCGTCCACCCCGCAGTGGGCGGACACATCTGGAGCGACGTCCCCGCCGGCCCACCCCACCGACCCCACAGCGGCCGCGACATCACCGTCCTTCGCACCATCGAAGCGCTCAGCAAAACATGGTGCACGGCGCCGACCGACCGGCCCCAGATCGAGCGCATGATCCTCGACCGTGCTCACGCCCTCGGCTGGAAGACCGAACACCCGGAGTCGACGTCGGGCTCCCCTGGCACATGGCACGCCCAAGCGCCCCCGACAGACGACCGGCCACCGTTCCCCCACACCTGAAGGAACCCATCCCAGGCACAGCAGTCCCGGTGCAGGTCAATACGGAGGGTTCCAATACGTAGGGTTACCAGTATTGATAGCGGTGTACAGCGGTCGTTCAGGAAGATGGCCTGGTACGATTTCGTCGCGCGTCCAACGCCCTGCGCGCCGCCGCAAGTTCGTTCTCCTCGAAGCGATCGTTGGCGTATTTGATCGCGGCATCGATGAGGTAGCCTAGTCCCGCCGTGTCGACCTGCGGGGGGCAACGGAAGCGATCGGTCTGAGTGTATTGGGAGTCTCCGCCGGCATAACACAACCCAGACTCAGCCAGCTTGCCGCGGAAATGGTCACCCCACAAGGGCGGAGCCTTCGGGCTGAATGTCACCGAGACGTGCAGACCCGCGGTTCGATCACCGGCATCGTCGGCCTCCACCACGATGTCCTCAATGCGCCCGATGCGCTTCCAACACTCGACGTTGGACGCCTCGATGACTTCCAGGAATTCTTCATCAGATTCCAGCGGCTCCAGACCCTTGCTGAACCCACTACCGAAACGCCGGAGTTCCACGTCTGATAACCGCCTGATCTGCTGAGGAGGCTGGAATCGGTCAGGCGGCCGAATAGGGACGGCCTTGAGCGTGTGGACTCGAGTGATCTCACCGCCGAGCTCCTGGCGCCACCGTCGCCCCCCGGCATCGGTGTATTCGACGGCGAACCTGATGCCCCTCGCGTCACTCGTGTGAACGGTGACAAGAGTGAACCACGCTTCATGGTCGGTGTGGTCGCGGTACGGGGTGAGCTGTTCAGCGGTCGGGATGAACTCGCCAAGCCGGTTGTCCTGAGCGACCAGATCAGCGGTCCTGCACTCGATGCTTGCGTCCGAGCCGTAAGGCGAATCGACGTACGGAACGGTGACATCGAAGAAGAAGTCTCTGCTTCGGTTCTCGATCCGATAGGTGGCCAACGACGGGATCGAGTGCTCGTCCTCAACCTTGTAGATGATCAAGAGCCGGGCCTGCGCCATGTCCTTGTCCTCGCGGATCTCCGTCGCCTGTCGGCGATCGAGCCGGGCGTGCGCGCTGGCGACCGAGATGCTGAATGCGGCGATCAAGAAGGCCGCTGCCGTGCCCAGTCCGCCCGCCCAAGTGCCCCAAGCCACGAACCAGTTCGAGGTGATGTCTTGCGGGCTTCGTGAGGACTTGACCAAAGTCAGCACGAGGAACGCGAGCGCGAACAGGACGACGGCAACGGACACTCCGATGAGGACGCGCTTGAACTGCCGCTCTTCGGGCAGCTGTGCACTGCCCTCCTCCACACGGGAATACCCCTGCCCCTTCACCTTGCGTCTCTCCTCTGCAGGGTCACCAGCTCATCGAGGATGAGACTAGACGACCGCGTACACCTCGGGGAGCACGCGCCGAGTGAGCGTGAAGGCTACTGCTTGCGGTAGCACTGATCGAGCGCATCGCGAAGGTGCTTAGCCGCGCAGAGTAGCTGGAACCGGGATCGGGACACTTCGCCGGGCGGCCTATCGGGTCGAATCGACCTGGGCGCACGCGGTCCGTCGGGCGGGAAGATGCACGCCTCGAATATGCAGGGTTACTAGTACGCATCCGACTGCGTCGCGGTGGCACGGAGTAATTGCCTTCGTCTCGGGTAGGGCAGCGGCTGGCTTGGTCACCGTCTCATGGGCACCAAGCTAACGACGCTGTTCCAGCTCGCCGACGGGCGCCTCCGGACGCAAAACCTACTCCCAGCGGGCGTTCCGGCCGTACTCGGCCCAGCGGGCGTTCAGTTCGTCACCGAGCGTCGAATGAGAGCCGTCGTGGTGCACTTGGAACTCGAAGCGGTCGGGCTCAGCCATGGCTTTGAGTATCGCCCAAATCGCGTTGGCCGCATCCGCGTACCTGTCGTCGAGGTTTGTCTCGGTGTCGGGAAACTTGAGCTCGACCGTGATCGTGCGCGTCGTCATGAGAACTGATTGTTGTCCACCGCAGCCAGGAAACAGTGCCGCCTCGCCGCCGACGATCTTTACGGTCGGCATCACCGATCCACCGATCGGGAGTGCGAGGCTCGGGGAGCTACCCGACGAACTCGTCAAGCAGCTCCCCGACCGAGAGGGCGCGAGCATTCCACGCCGCGTTACCGAATCCGTGCGCCGCAGTGCAGCGACGAAACGCTCCCAGACCCAATCGGTGGGCCCAGGTCCGCACCTCCGGTACCCGGAGACCGCCCCGCCGGCCCCAGCATGCCGACTCGAACCGCACTCCTGCGACCACCGCCTGACGAGCGGCCGTCAGCAGGTCACGGTCACCGATCCAATACTGGTCTTGGGTTAGCCCCACCCCCCTCGTAGGTCCCTTTGCAATGTTCTTCGCGATCTAGCAGTAGCATTTTGCAGGTGCCGCCGCATTCCCCGTCCCCGATCAAGGCAGACATTCCGCCATACGCAATCGCGTTAGCAGCTCGCGCAGCGTCCTCGGGGAAACTCGTCTTATACGCCGGTGCTGGCATCAGCGTGTCACCTCCGACCTGTCTTCCAAACGGCTCGGGCGTGGCCAGGGCACTCCACGCCCAACTCAAGGGGGCGTTTCCTGTCCTCGCTCCATTGGAGGAGTGGGACCTTCTCGGAGTTGCGGATGCTGTCGCAAACCTGTCGGGTGGAGAAGATGCGTTACGTCAGACGTCTGCGAAGTCCGCGAACTTTAAGTCTGCGACGCCTGGATACGCACACAGAGTGTTAGCGCATCTCATGCTCGAAGGTGCCATCGACGTACTGACAACGAACTGGGATAACTGCATCGAACGAGGCTCGGGCGAGGAGCATTTGCCGACAGTGACGAACGAGTCTGATCTTGCAGACGTCACTCCCCCGTGGGTTTTGAAGGTGCATGGCTGCGCGTCAAGACCAGGGTCTCTACTCGTCACGACCGCCCACCTCAAGAATCCGCCGAAATGGGTTCAGGAGCAGACGCACGCCCGGCTGGGCAGCGCCGTGGTTGTCTTCATCGGCATCGGAGACGTCGCTCCGTATGTCAAGCAGCGCATTATCGAAGCCATCACCGAAGTCGGGTCTGTTGAGAACATTCGTGTTGTCTCTCCCGACATCAAGACCGGTTGGGATGCCTCACAATGGAAGGTCGTCGCGCCCGAACTTCGAGACGAGGACAAGATCTCGGTCACCGCTGACGAGTTCATGGGGGAACTAGGCGCAGCATATATTGTCACGCGACTCGCTGAACATTGCCTCAACGCTGGCCCGGAGTTGGCCGCCAAGCTGGAAGACGCTATAGCGGGGCTATCCAATTCAGACTCACTGTCCGTTCTTCAGTGGTCTCGCAAAGTCGATATCAACCCGCGTGTGGGCGAGTCCGTGTTGAAGAGTTCGGAGTTCGGCAAGGCTCTCATCGCGTTGGGGCATCTAGTCGGTAACTCTGCTGCGCTCAAGCAAAATCAGGTCCTCGACACAAGCCATGGACCGGTCGAGATTCTGATAGCGACACAGACAGTTCCCACGCGGCGTCTCGTCGAGGCGGCCGAGAACAGACTGCACGGTCACGCCAGCCGTGGGGAGCCCTGCCCGCTATTCCTTATTGCCGGCGGTGTAGGCCCGATCCCGATGCCCAAGTCTCTACCACCGAGCATTATCGACGAGGTAGATGACGCCAGCATCCTCGATGGACCCCTTGCTCTGGTACCAAATATTCGGCACGCCGACGAGGTGATAGCTTCATGAACAACTCAACTCCGTCCGCTCGAACAGACGGCGAGCTTCTCCGCGTGGCTGGAGCGGTCCTAACCGAGCAGGGATTCAACATTGAGACCGTGACCGGAACCGTCGACCTAGTCTTGGCAGAGAATAACTACTTCGTGGTTGCTGTTGCCGCTATGAACACCATCGTCGACCTGATACAAGCCGAATCCATGGCTGTCGAGACACTCGCGCAACGCATCGCGTCTGTCGTTCTCGGTCCGAAGAAGTGGGACACTTACCTTGTTCTGCTTACGCAAGAAAAGTCTGCAGAGAATGACGCCATCACGCGGGACTTATATGCCATCAACTACGACACGTCCAGGGTGAGGCGTATTGCGCATACAGGTGTAGACCCGACACCAGACTCGGTTAGTCACGCGCTCGCTCCGTTCTTCGAGCCTTCATCATCAATGGCGTCCTCACAAACTGATCCATTCGAATCATTGCTGCGCGCTCTGACCTCACGAGGCGTCGATGACGAGCTCGCGCAGCGTGCTATCAGCGCTTTTAAGCAGGGAGCGATGCTCGATGATGTCCTTTGAGCCAATTATCCAGCGCCTCCGGGTTGAGGCGTTCCGAGGATTCCGCGACGCCCACGAGTTCGACCTGTCCGCAGCAGCCGTGGTAGTGACAGGCCCCAACGGCACGGGTAAGACCAGCTTCTTCGACGCGCTGCAGTGGGGGTTGCTCGGTAGTCTTGAGCGGCTCGAAAACCTCCGATCTCGCCGCAATGTCGAACATGTCGTTAACCAGTACCGAATTGGAAGAAAAGCATCAGTCGAAATCGACCTGAGCCTGCCTTCAGGACCGGTAACCGTTCGACGTATCGGTGATCAAGGTGGAAGCTCGCTCGAACTGCGCAGACCCGGCGAAGCCACCCTTTTCGGCGACGACGCCGAAGCGGAGCTTCGCCATGCCCTGTTACCGCGTTCCGAACTGTCTCTCAATTCGGCATTGACGACATCGGGACTTATGCAGCAAGACGTCATGCGGCGCGTTCTCGAAGCCAAGCCAGCCGACCGGTACCGCCAATTGAGTACCGTCCTCGGTCTTGAGGCGCTCGAAGACTTCGAGGACGCCGCAAAGTCAGCCGCAAAACAAGCATCGGACCGCGAGAAAGCTGCCCGAGGAGAGCGGAGCCGACTCGCTGACGCGTTGCAGCAAGCACACGCGAGACTCGAAGCCGCCCAGACGCGTCTTGCAACACGTCCGCAGGTGTCGGCAGTGCGCGAGGAAACACTCCGGATCCTTATGAACACTCCCTCTGGTGTGTATCTCAACCGTGGTGCAGTGAATCTCGAAAATCCCGACGATGTGAGCCTCACCGCGGCTGCGTTCGGGCACGCGGCTGACATCGTCGAAACCGCTCGAACGTTGAGTAGACAAGCGGCTCAACTGCGAGCCGGACTGGGCGAGGAGCCAACCGAGGAGAAGGTCACCGCGCTTCGCCAACAGTTTATTCAAGCCGAGGCTGCGCGCGACGCGGTTAATTCCTCTCGCGCGGCAATGCAGGAGCAGCTAAACGCCGCTCAGAGGACAGCAGCCGAGGTTGCCCGGCTAGCCGCACTTGCGGTGCCGCTGTTATCCGACCACTGCCCAGTATGCGGGCAGGGCATCGACCGTGCCCGCGTAGAGCAGGAACTGCGTCAGCGTGCAGAAGCGACTGGAACCCTCCTTGAACTGCAACAGGCGCTTACTGAGTTGTCGGCAACCTACGAACGCGCCGCAACCACCGCAGCAGGCGCTGGCGATGCCCTTGCCGCGGCGGAGCAGGAGGTCAGGCGTTGGGCGCATGTCCGTAGTGCTGACATTGCTGCGAGCACTGCCGTTGAAGCGTTGTCAGAAACGATCCAAGTTGTGAAGTTTGACCGATACGACATAGATGCATTCGCCAACTCCGCCGACCCAGTGCTGGAGTACTACCGGCGAGCTCGACGTTCCCTGCACGAACTTCTAGAAACATTCGACCAGCATTCGGATCAGGGTGCCGTAGACCGTGCGTCCGCAGAGATCCGAAGCTTGGAAGCCTCTCTCACGGTAGCCGAAGCGCAGTTGGCGACCGAGTCAGCGCGATCGCAGAAGCTTCAAGCCCTGTCCGCGCAGACACTTGACGCTCGCGTCGAGGTAACTGAAGCACGGCTCCGGTCGATCCAGCCATTGGTGGCGAACATCTTCCAGAGGCTTGATCCGCACCCTGCGTTCAAGACGGTCGAGTTTGAACTGGACACATACTACCGCCGGGGGACGACGAGTCCGCTCGTCATTGATCAAGTCGAGGGAGTCGCAGCAGATCCGCTCCTGATCTTCTCGACTTCACAGGCCAACATCGTCGCGCTGTCATACTTCATCGCGATGAGTTTGTCGGCTAAGGAAAGAGGGCTGCCGTTCCTGCTACTGGACGACCCGGTGCAGTCGATGGATGACGTGAACGTGCTCGGGTTCGCTGACTTGTGCCGGCATCTGCGACGCCATCGACAGCTCATCGTGTCGACGCACGAGCGGCGATTTGCCAGTTTGCTGGAACGCAAGTTGGCTCCCCGTACCGAAGACTCGAACACGAAGATCATCCGGTTCACGGGCTGGGACCGCAGTGGTCCCACCATCAGCGAGCACTTTGTCGAGCAGCAACTACTGAACGACCCCATCCGCTTGGTTCACCTCGCCGGCTAACTGTTGCGGGTCATGACGTTGTAGATTCCGGCACTCGGAGGGTCTGTCACAGGGGGTCTTCAGACGTTAAGTGCCCTTGATCAACTTGAGAGCGGGTTACGGCTCCTTCCAGCGCGGTGAGCAGCTCCTCAAGCAAGGCATCGGCGCGGGCTTCGATCTCGTCGAAGATGTCGGAGAGACCTTCCAGGTTGTCGCGAGCGTCGCGGCGCGCTGAAACTCCCCGTTCGTAGTAGTGCGGATCGAGGTCGACCTCGGTCTCGGTACGGGCATGCGGGCCGGCGTCCCGCTTTCCCTGCTTACGCAGCGGTAGCGGGGCACGCGCCCGCACCCGGCCGGCCAGATGGTCTCGCACGAGCGAGGCGATGGACTGCGCGGTCATCGGCTGCGGCATCAGCGGTAGGTGTCCCCAGCGGTCGATCGGGGACAGCAGGGGTTGGCGGGCCTGCCGGTCGGTGAGCGCGCCGAACTGGTCGATCTCGACGGGGCCGGTCAGGTGCTGGGCGAGTAGGTCGGTGTTCGGGTACGCGTCCAGGAACGCCAGGATCTCCGCCCACCTGTCATACACCGCCACCGCCGGACTCTCATCCACGGCGGACTCCGGTGCCAGACGGAACCGTTCCCCGCCGTCGGTGGTGGCGACGAGGATGCCGGCGTCGACGGTGACATCACCGCGGCGCAGCCGGGCCAGTTGCGCGAACGGCATCCCGGTCGCCGCCAGGGCCAGCAGGAGGGCGTCGCGGCGGCCGAACACCCCGCCCGGCCAGCCCGTAGTCGGCAGCTCCCCTGCCTTTCGCAGCAGGAGCGGGGCGAGCCGGTCGAGCCGGACGGCGCGGGCGGCATCCAGCCGGCGCCGGACGGTCTCGCTGCGACCGGGCGCCGGGTGGCCGTGGCGGGTGTGCACGGTATTGATCGCCGACACCCGCCGCCGCTGCGTGGCGGGCGCCCCCGGATGCTCGTGCAGGAACAGCGCGAGCGCCTCCGGGCTCGCGGGCAGCGGGAGCCGGTCGGTGGCGGTGCACCAGTCGGTGAACAGCGCCCAGTCGTGCCGATACCGCGCCGGGACCTGCAGGTCAGGTCCTGGTTCTCCGGATTCGTTGTGTGGCTTCGTGACTGCGCCCATTCCTACAATCCCAGGTTCGTCACGGCGTTGTTGATGAGGGGTGCGTGTTCGCGGGCGTAGACCTCGAGCATGGCGGGGGTGGTGTGTCCGGTCTGGCGCATGATGGCGTGCGCGCTGGCGCCGTTGCGGAAGGCCTGGGTGACGAACCCGGCCCGCAGCGAATGCCCACCCAACTGCTGAACGATCTCGGGGTCGTAGCCGGCGTGGGCGGCGCGGCGGCGAATCGCGTGGTGCACCGCCGCCCCCGAGAGTGCCGTCTCGGAGAGGTTGCCGTTCTTGCGGATCGCGCGCAGCAACGGCGCCCCGGAGGTGGTGCGGGGGCGGGTGCTGCGGCACACGTGCGCCGCGAACGGCTCGGCGCTGCGCAACAGACGGATGACGGCGGGCCGGCCGCCGGTGTCGTGGGCGGCGACGATCTGGGCCCACCGCAGCCACGCGCACGGCGGGCAGCTGGTGTGACTGTGGGTGAAGGGCAGGGCGCGGACGGTGCCGCGGCCCTCCTGATCCGTCTTCGATTTCCGGAGCTTGATGTGCAGGCCGTCGAGCCGGTGCAGGGACACGTCGCCGCAGGTGAGGGCGACGAGTTCGCTGCGGCGGAACGCCCCGGCGAAGCCGAGCAGCAGGAGCGCGGTGTCGCGGCGTTCGACGACCTCGTCGGCCCAGCCCTGGCAGTCGGCGCGGGCCTTGTCGACGATGGCGAGGATGTCGGCGGTGAGCAGCGGGGCGCGGGGGCTGCGGGGCCGCTCCCCCGTGGTGGCGTAACCGCGGCGGATGCCGGACATGGTCGCTTTCACCAGGTCGTCGCCGGTGGGAGTCGGGTGTCCGCTCTGGCGGTGGTGGTGGGCGATCGCGGCGAGGCGGTGGGCGAGGGTGGCCGGGGCGTAGGCCCGCTGTCCCGCTTCGGTGACGGTGTCGGCGCAGGCGATGAGGTAGGCGGCGACGGTGACCGGGTGCGCCGGCAGCGCACTGTGGCCTTCCCGCTGGCACCAGGTGGTGAAGGCCCGCCACGCCGAGGCGTAGGTGCGGCGGGTGCCGGCGGCCCGCGCCGCGGCCACCGACGCCGCGATCCGCTCTGCGGTGGCCGGGGCGAGGTCCGGCACCGCGGGCCCCGCCGGGGTCCCGGGCACCGGGAGCAGGGCGTCTCCTGCGTCGTTCGTCTCGAGATCCACGGTCGGGAACGGTACCGGACGGCACCGACACCGTCCCGGCGACCGAAAACACCCTCAGCTGGGGGTTCGGAAAGATCGCTGCGTAAATGGCAATTTTCATGCCCGACACCACACAAACCAGGAGTGACATAGGCCCAGGTCGGCGGTACGCCCCATTTATCCCATTTGTTGGTTTTTGTGAAGTGATGTCCTGTGCCATCGGACCTGAGGCATTGCCACAGCACCTGAGGCAAGTGCGGGGTTTCTGCCACCAAGTTGAGGCAGGCACTCGCTCTACCTGCACGTTCTCGCCGACAACCCCGCATGCTCGACGTCCCTTTGCCTCAACAATGTGGCAGAAACGCCGCGACACCGCTTTGCCACATTGTTGAGGCACCGCTGGTCAGTGACCCATTCGTACCTCAGATCGAATGGCAAAGGACAAGTGACACGCGGGTTGTCCTGAGACTCTGCACGAGAATTTCAGTGGTGCGACCTGGGGATTCGTCAGTGCATGTCAGTGGCTCTCGTCACGAGAGTGTCAGTGGCCGCGGAGAGTGTCCCGCCGGGATGTCAGTGCGGTGAGCTGGGGTTTCCCTCCGTGGCGGGGGGCTTCCACTCGAGGTCGGTAGGGGCCCGGTCCGACCGGGGCTGAACGGGCGGGATCAGGACGCGGCGTCGGGGGAACATCCCGGGAAAGTTGAGCATGCCGGTCCGGCGGAGCCAGCCGTCGCGCCAGGGGTGCAGGGCCGGGATCCTCAGCTCGCACGTGCGGGCGGTGCGGTGCAGTCTGCCGGCCCTCCCGATCGCGTCGGCGAACAACCGATCAGCGGGTACGGCGCGTGTTTCCTGGAAGACGACGGCGGTGTGCAGCAACGGTCTCGCCAGTGGTGGGATCACCCATACGCCCAGGTCGGCCGGGTGAGCGGCACCATGAGTGCTCGGAAAGATCACCGTGTCCCCGGTGACGGCGCACCGCGGCAGAAACGTCAGCTCCCGGTAGGGGGCGCCGGTGAACAGCAAGGTGGCCAGCGCGGCGGCGTGCGCCGGGTTGGCGACGCGGCCCCGGATCCGGGCGATGACCTGCTCGGTGATCGGGGTGGTGGTCAACCCCACCCCGACCATGTGGTTCAGGTGCGGCGGCAACGCCAGCGGCAGACCGTGCCGCTCGAACGCGACTTGGGCACCGCGGAGCCGGGTGACGGTGTGGGTACGGCCGGGACTGACGGTGACCAGGTCACCGAGGAATCGGAAGAGGCCGACGGTGGCATGCCAGTGAAGGGCCCGATCGTGGGGCATCGTGCCGTAGAGCGTGCGCAGGTGGGACCGCGGCGCCGGCAGGTAGGCGAGCATCCGCCGGGCCAGATCGGGAGCCCGGCCGCAGGCGGTCAACCGTCGACAGGCCGTCTCGGCAGCCTGGTGGTAGACGGCGGCGACGCGCGCGTAGTTGACACGCGAAAGTACCGCGGCCGCGTCGAGCAGGGTCGAGCAGGAAGGTGGCGTGGTCGCTGCCGGGCACGGTGGGCAGTTCCGGTGAGTCCATCGGCGTGCGGGTGTAGCGACGCGGGCGAGCGAGGCGGACGGTGACGGCGGCCAGGTCGTCGGTGATGTGGTGGCGGACCCCGACCGACCTCTCGAGGCGTGGCGAGAGCGGGTCGCGGGAGTGCCAGACCAGGATGAGGTACAGCCCGGTGTCATGGCGTAGCCGGAGCAGACGGGCGTGCTGGGCGGCCGACAGGCGGTGGGCGCGCAGCACGATCAGGTGCCGGATGATGGGGGTACGCCCCGGGCCGGCCTTGGCGGTGGTGAGCGTGAGCAGCTCGGCGGTCAGGGCCTGAATCTGCCGCTGGATCGCTGCCGGGTTGAGCGTGACGTAGGTGTCGGCGAGGATCGCCTTGTCCTCGGCGGTGACGGCATCGTGCCGCTCGACGCGACGATGCGGAGTGGTCGCGGTGTCGTACTTCTTGGTCACCTTCGCCCCGTCACGTACCTTCGATATCAGCTTCTGCTGCGGGCAGAAGAAGTTCGACAGACTCGATTGCAGAACCCAAATATCGTTGAGCACCAACAACTCTGCCGATGTGTCGTAGCGGTGATAGCCGACCACGGTCCGTACGATCGCCCAGTTCTTCTGCTCGACGTGCGCGCCGTCGTTGGAGTTGCCGGGCCGGGACCGGGTGAAGGTGATCTGCCGCTGCGCGCACCAGGCAAGCAGGTGATGGTTGATGAACTCGCTGCCGTTGTCGGAGTCGACCCCGCGGATCGGGAACGGCAGGATGCCGGCGATCTCCTCGAGGGCGGCGAGCACCCACTTGCGCGCCTTGTTCGGCACGCTCCGGTTCACCGCCGCGCCGGTGGCGATGTCAGTGACCGTCAACGTGTAGGCATGGTCACCGACCGCGTTGCCGCCCTCGTGCCCGACCAGATCGATCTTGCGCGTTCCCCGGGCACCGCGTCGTCCCACTGCGCCCACGTGCGGATCGGGATCTGTGACTCGAGCGCCCGACCCCGGCTTGGTGTGCGCTCTGCCCTTCGGATCGAGCCTGCGCCGGTCCTCGGCCAGCCGGTGGTCGATGGTCGCCGCCGACATCGACACAACAACTCTGCGGTGGCGTCGTCGATGCTCAACTCGCCGAACCGACGCAGGATCGGCACCAGGTCCGGCAGCACCGCCGCGAGGCGCTTGCCCGCCGGCGCACCGAGCACCGCCCAGCAGAACCGCAGCGCCGCAATCACGTCGGAGCCGTACTTCGGTGATCTCGGGGTGCGTCGCCTGACCGCGGTGGGCCGCAACGCCTGCATCAACGCCTTGCGGGCGTGATTGCGGTGCCAGCCGGTCGTGGCACACAACTCGTCGAGGATGACACCTTGCGGGCGTGATTGCGGTGCCAGCCGGTCGTGGCACACAACTCGTCGAGGATGACACCCTTGGTGGCCTTGTCGGCCCGGGCGTACCGCGTTGCGATCGTCTTGGTCACGGCCTTGCGCCCACTCATCGACAGCCCCATCGTCCGGGCCTACCGCCCGGCCCAGGCCGGACACGGCAGGCGCACCGTACGCGCGCATTCTCATTTGAGGCAACGACTACCTCTACGCGCGCATTTTGGATGAGTCAACGCGGGTGATGGACGAACCGGCGCCACTTACGGCATAATCAGCAAAGCTGCACAGCGTCACGCGCACAACGGTTTACACCACTCCTCGGGGCACTATCCTCCCCGGAAGTGGGAGCCGAGAAACTCGGCTCCGACTTCCGGGGAGCGTTTCAGGAGTGGTGAACCCTGGTGCCACTCGACTTCCTCGGTCAACCGGCCGCTGCCCGGGCACGGGATCTGCGGCCGTCATTCACCAATCCGTAACCTCACAGGCCGACAGGAGGAACTCAGGAGATCGAGGCCCACGGCTGGAATGGTGTTTGCCCCGGGCGGTCAGTTGTCCGTGGCCCGACGCAGCTCCTCTCGCCGCTCTCGCGTGGCTTCCTCGTCGACTACCAAGCCCTCCGGGTCCTTCCTCGGATCGCCCTTGACGATCACTCCGTATTCGCGAGCGGCGCCTGCGATCGTCATGTACTCGTCTCGCACGTCGCGCAATACACGTTCCGGTTCACGGCTGTATGGGTCACCCCACCCGCCGCCTCCGGAAGTCATGTAACGGAAGACATCATTCGGTTTCGTGTGCCAGATAGGGTTGACACCGAACCACACGTATTCACCCGTATCGACGTTTAGCGCGTTGTTCTCGGGATCGATGAGGCCGGATACAGGGACCGATTCCCGGTAGATATTGGGATCGTCGACGGGAATGAGATCCCGGCGCTCGGCGACGTCGAAGTTCGCGGAGGGGAACAGCCAGGTGGCGCCGTTGCGTCCGGCCTTTCCGCCGCATGCGCCGTGACCACTGGGCCGCTTGGTGTGCACCGGGCTCGACGTATGATGCGCCTCCGTAAGGTACATGCTGTCGCGTAGGACGGTAGCCCCACCACGGTTGTATCCGGCGCCGGCAGTGTCGGGCACGTACTCCTTGCGCAAGACCACAATGGGGCAGTCGGATTCGATCGCTTCGGTCGCCGGATCCAAGCTGTTCACCATGTAAAAGGAGTTATAGGAGTCGGCATCACCTGCCTTGGTCGCGCCCCAAGCACCATGCTCACCGCCGCACTGCGCGGCCGTGACCCAGGGAGTGCCGTTGGGTAGAAGTCCGTGACCGGTATGGATGAGCAGCGAACCGTAGTCGCCGGCGACTGCATTATCCTTCACGGCAGCTTCGAGAGCGCGGAAAATGGACAGCAGCGCCGGTTGTGCAGCCTCCCAGTAGAGGAACACAGCTCCGTCCGGAGGCTGAGCCGAGCAGATCGTGCGAGCCGGCAGAACTACGTCGATGCTTCGATAAATACCGGAATTGAAGGGTGTCGAGGGGTCGATGAGGTACTTCAGAGCAACGCCTACGGCAGTTACTGTGTCCAGAACGCCGCCGTTGATGCTGGTTCGCGCCTGCTCCGACGTCCCGGAGAAGTCAGCTTCGATACGGTCGCCGACTTTGGTGACCTTCACCTTGATCTCGTACTCGAACTCATCGTCGATGCCATCGGCATCCACCAGGTCGCTGCCCTCGTAGACGCCGTCGGGCAGGGCCGCGATCGCCGTTGACATCGATTCCGCTGCGACGTCACAACTGTACTGGATCGCGCCGAGCCATGCCTCGACCCCGTAGCGCTCGATGCTCTCATGCATCAAACGCTCCCCGAGCAGCAGGTTCTCGTGGATCGTATTCAGATCTGGCAGCAGGAGCGTGCAGTACCGAGCATTATCGAAGATCATATTGAATGCACTCTTCACCGGTTTGTCGTTCCGGTACATGAGTGTCGGTGGGATCACGAGACCTGTCTCGTAAACATCTTTCTTCGTGGCCGAGAACCCCGCGGGAATCGGGCCACCCATATCGAGCTGATGGGCGCGGAGCGCGACGAAGGTGACGATCTCCCCGTCGTGGAACACAGGACGAATGAAGCAGACGTCATTGACGTGGGTGCCAGCCCGGTACGGGTCATTCACCATGAGTACGTCACCGGGCTGCAGATCGTTCGGACCGTACTCCTCGACTGCGTTGCGCACCGCATAACTCATCGATCCCGCAAAGATGACCAGTGAGTTCGACACCGTCGACATCGGATAATTCATCGACGGAGGTCCCGATATCGTTGCCGCGAAGTCGTACCAGTCTCGCAGAATGAGCGAAAACGCATGGTGCAGCAGGTTCGTGCACATATGCTCGACGATGTAGCGCATCCGGTTGGACAGCACTGTTGCGGTGTAGCGGTCGCAATCGTAGCGTGCCTCAAATTCTGCGTCGGACAGTTCCTTGATGGTGATAGCGCTGTTGTGAGTCATCAGCTTCTCCTTACGTCCTTGTGATCCGCAGCTCGCCGTACTCGCCGACCGTTGCGATCTGGCCGGGCAGCATGAATGTGGTTGACAGTGCTTCGTGGATGACTGCCGGACCCTCGATGCGGTCACCGGCTTTGAACGTCTCACGCTGGTAGCGGCCCGCCGAGATGGGTTCCTCGCTCAAATAGCGCAGGTCGAAAGTGGACTCCGGTTTGAGCACACAACCACTGCCTTGCTGGAGTCGGGGGTAATCCACCTTGCCGACTTTCACGACAGCCTCAACACGGTACGTGACCGCTTGAACCGGCAAGTCGTCGAAGCGGTTACCGGCTCGTGACTGGTAGACGTGATGGAAGTTCTGGACCATTTCATCGACCTTCGCGGGTGTGATCTCGCCCGCTGGTACCGACACAAACGGTGTTTCCCAGGTTTGGCCGGCGAGCCGCGCGTCCATCGAGCGGACGAATTCGATCTGTGCGGCGGAATCCCTGAAACGCGCCCGCAGACCCGCCTCCATCTCGGCGTAGATCTTGTCGATCGATGCTGCCGCTTCTGGAGTAAGCATTACGTACGAGCCGCGGCTGTCCCCGTAGACCTGATCGGAGCTCACCAGACCGAGCGCCGAGAACAGTCCAGGATGGGGGGGAACGATGACCTCGCGGGCGTGTACATGATCGAGACAGGCCGGCAGCAGCATCGGACCCGCAGCACCGAACGCGACGAGGCTATAGTCACGCGGATCGATGCCGTGCTTGATCGCAATGTTTGTGATTCCCTCGGCAACATTGTTGACGCCAATGTTGAAGGCGTAGTTGATCCGCTGGTGCATCGACAGCGTCGTGTCGAGGTCTTCGAATGCCTTCCTCGACTTCTCGGGATCCAGTGACATCCGCCCGCCGGCAAATGTCGTCGGGTCGACGACACCCATCATGACGAGCGTGTCCGTGGTTGCTGGCTGTGTCCCGCCACGCCCGTAGCACGCGGGCCCGGGATTCGCGCCGGCTGATCCCGGACCGACGAGCAGATCACCGGTCGGGCTGATCGTCACGAGCGAGCCGCCGCCGGCGCCGATGGAATCGACCTCGGTAGATAGTGCATTGACCACCAAGTCGTGTTCGAGAAGGAAGGTCGTGTTCACATACGGTGCCCCGTCGGACACCATCGAGATATCGCACGACGTGCCACCGACATCGGCGCACAGAAGGTTGCCTCGGTCGATCAACGTGCCGAAGTGCGCGCTGGCGACCGCACCGGCCGCGGGTCCGGCGAATACGATTTCGAACGGCTGCTCCATGGCGATGTCGGCATTGACCAACTGAGCTGCGCAGTTGGCGTAGTTGAACTCACCGCTGAACCCGAGATCGGTCAAGCCGTTCGCCAGCTTTGTGGAGTAATCACCGTAGATCAGCTTCATCAGCACGTCGATGGTGGTCGTGGATGCCCGCGCCCACTCCTTCGCCAACGGCGACGTTTCGCTGGAGATCGAGACTGCGATATCTCCGAGTTCTTCGCGGACGAGTTCTCGGATTCGCTGTTCGTGGGACGCGTTCACGTAGGCGTTGATCAGGCAAATCGCGACGCCTTGGATGTCGCATTTGCGCAGTACCGCGAGTTCCTCACGCACCTGCGCCTCGTCGAGCGGAATCAGAACGCTGCCGTCGGCCTTGATCCGCTCGTGGATGCCACGGCGTAGATATCGCGGCACCAGCGGGCGACTGGCGTCGCCGAAGCCACGACGCCAACTCGCGTCGGTCAAAGCATTCAGCGGCCGGAAGCCGGAACCGATGTCCAGGATGTCGCGGTGGCCGAATGTTGTGAGAAAGGCGATTTTGGGCAGACGCCGCGTGATTACCGCGTTGAGCCCGTGGGTGCTAGCTGTTGCGGGTCATGACGTTGTAGACACCAGCTCGAGGGGTTGAAGAAGGCGGACGGGTCCTCCGACGGCAGGATGGGAAGTACCACCAACTCATCCGCCGAACGAAAGAACCCGTCCGTGCTCCACC
>NZ_JAUTXY010000033.1:0-19969 GCF_036327795.1 Rhodococcus artemisiae | reverse complement strand
CAGCTCAAGCAGTTTCGGGCGGTGGCCACGCGCTACGACAAGCTTGCGGTGCGGTACCTGGCCACCGTCCAGGTCGCTGCGATCAGTCAGTGGTTGTGAGGGAGCGGGCTTTTGAAACACGGCCTAGGGGAGGCGGGCGTGGTCGCGGCGCCGCGGGCACGGAGCGGATAACCCGGTGGCTACCGTGGCCGCCACCATGACTGCCCCGCGCACCGCCTCGCCACCCACCGTCGCCGCCGCCGCGATCGCCGGTGCCGCCCTGACCGGAGCCACAGTCGGCTGGATCCTCATGCGTGTGGCCTACCGCCTCGACCGCTTCGCAGCACCCGACGGCACCGGCGATCCGGTCTGGTCACTCACGTGGACCAACGCCAGCTTCCCGTTCACCACAGTCGTCCTCGTCGTCGTCGCCTTCACCGTGGTGTTCACCGTCCTCGCTGCCGCGGTGATCCTTGCCCACCAGGCGAGCGCCCACGAGGTCGCTCGCCAGCGCCGCATCATCGCCGCCGGTACAACTACACCCCTGCTCAGACGTCCGGACGCTGTCCGACACACGAATCAAGGAGTACGCCCCCGATGACCGTCCAAACGCTTTGGGACGCCCGCCTCGCCGCCACCAGCGCGGTCACCGACCACCGGGATGCAGTCGAGTGGCTCCGCCACCGCCTCGCCGCCGCGCTGCGCTCCCACGTCGAGGCAGACCGGGCCGCCGCCTGGAACCCCGATCTCCAGCCGACCGGGGTGCGCCTGGCGGGATGGCTCGCCCACGCCTACGGCTACATCACCACCGTCCCCGCTGGCGACCTCACCGCAGGCGCGGAGATGCCGATGGTCGGCCACTGGCTTGCAGATCGCGCCGACCGACTGACTGACGTACCGCTGCTCATCGCCTCACCGGCAGCAGGTGCGGCGGCGGTCGCGGCAGCGCAGGCGCTAACCAACGACGACATCACCGCCCTCGCCGTGCGTACGGCAGAACTGCCCTACGCGGATGCACACCTCACCCTCTCGGCACCGGTCACGGTCACCACCGATAGCGAAGGCACCTCGACGAAAGAGATCCACGCACTGAGCTGGTGGCCTGACGGCGGAGGATTCCGCGTGGCTGACTGGATTTCGACCTTCGACACGCTCACCGGAGCGGAGGCCGACAGTGCCGAGGCCGCAGCACGTGCGTATGGGGGCGCGACCTTGCCCGCGTTGATGCTCGACACCGAGCGTCTTCACCCGCAGGCGTGGGCTGCACCGGTGACGTCGGACCGGCACGAGACCGAGGGGCAATTCAGCTTCGATGTCCCGGTGTACGACCCTGCCGGCGATCTGTTTGTGCGACTGGC
This sequence comes from Rhodococcus artemisiae, assembly GCF_036327795.1. Classification (NCBI taxonomy): domain Bacteria; kingdom Bacillati; phylum Actinomycetota; class Actinomycetes; order Mycobacteriales; family Nocardiaceae; genus Rhodococcus; species Rhodococcus artemisiae. Next base: position 18,632 of record NZ_JAUTXY010000033.1, on the reverse strand, counting down.
ACTCGTGGTGCGGCACCTCGTCGCCACCGGGGTACTTCACACGGGGGTCGAACGCGTTCGACCCCCCGGATCAACCGGACACGTCACCCGAACCCCGGTAGTGGTGCTACGTACCGAGGACGACGATCGACACACCACCCGCCTGGCACTTCCCGGCTCATCGGTCGCGATGCGACGACGCCGTCCGGGTTCAAACCTGCAGTGGAGTGGCCCATTCGGCTGAGTGGGCCGCAGCGCCGGGTAGCAGATCAGTGCTGATGGTCGGCGCCGACGGTGTGCAGCAGCGCGTGGACCGTGGCGTCGATCAATCGGTATCGCACGAGCCGGCCCTGACGTGTCGCGGCCACTCATCCCTGCTCACGCAGCAGACGTAACGCCTGCGACAGCGCGGTCGGCCGCATCCCCACGGCATCTGCGAGGTCGGATACGCACAGATCCGGTTCGTGGTGCAGATGGTGCAGGATCCGCAGCCGATCCGGATCCGCCAGTAGATCGAATCGCCGGACCCACTGATCGAGATCCTGTCCGGCCATCGGCACGGCCACTGTTCGCGTGGGCATCCTCGGGTCTCCTTGAAGTCAGCGCTGTCGGTGCACGCCGGATGCTAACGCCGGCCTTCACCACCGGCCTGAGTTCGACAATCCGGGGGAGACGACTGATGTGCAACAGCGATCCGAGTGTCGCGGACGCTGAGAACCATTCCAGCCATCGCAGATTCATCAGGAGGTTCGCATGACAGACTCGGCAACTCACCGCGACAGCGCAATCACGGGCCTGAGAATCCGGGTGCGGGACCGCGTTGGTGGTACACGCAGTCGCCGGGCAGGTCGGTCAGTGTCGGGGGCATGCCGGGGATCGGGCGTAGTCCCCCGGTGGGCAGCGCTGCGAGCAGATCGCGGGTGTAGGGATGCCATGGGTCTGCGAACACCGCTGCGGTGGGGCCGGTTTCGGGTGTCCCACGTGCGGCGACACCTGCATGGTTGTGCAGGTGTCGAAGCTAGATCTCGCCTTATCCAGCTCCCCCGTTGTCGAACAGCCACCGCTCGAACAGATCCGGCCGTACCTCTCCGCTGTTACGCCCCCATCGCGCCAACAATGCGCAGTACCGCTCGTAGGTTTCGGCGGGCCACCCGCCCGCGGGATGAAGCGAGTTCCATCCTGCGTGGCCCAACGCGGCGGCGACCCGCCTATCGAGAATCAGGCACGGATGATCGGCGTATCCGGCACCTGCGAAGTAGAGGTACTTCGTGAAGAAGGACGGCCCCAGGTGGGCGATCACCGTCCTCCCCCGCGGATAGAGCGTGTCGTACGCACTGCGCGGATCGGTGCGGGACAGCGTCGCTGCGGTGCGCAACGCCAGCGCAGCTGCAGACCGATCGCGGGCAACCGCGTCCATGCGGGCCAGAACTTGCCGCACTTTTCCCCCTGCACCCCACGCGAGGGTGTGCCATAGCAATCTCAGGGTGTCCGTCGGTGAACCCGACGATTCGGCTGCGATAGCGAAGACGTCGCCGCGGGTAATGATTGCGCGGCCCAGGTCGACCGTCTCCCCGGCGGTGTTGCGGCCGGTGACTGGTCCGCCCGGAAGCTCCCGGGCGCGCAGGGCGTCGTTCCACCAGGTCAGGTTCACGGTGATCGCATGGTCGACGATGGCGTCCTGGGGTTGCGCGGTCAGTACCCACTGCGTGCAGGCCTCGGGGGGTTCAACAGTGCTCAGGTCGGTCGGCGCCATGGCTTCATCCTTGCCGACTCGGCACCTTGAACGTGGGACCTGCGGTTTCGGTGTCCCTGGTCAACCCGCCTGCTATCCCAGCGCCCATTTCGGTCGCACACTGAAATCAACGTTGGCCGTGTCCCACGACAGGCACACTCGACGTCCCGGATCCGTATCGGCGGACAGGGCACAATCCTGAGAACCGTGCCAGCGGAAGGCCGGATGCACATTGGTCAGGAGACGCGCAGGAATGTACGGAGCATGGAGAAGTCGAGAACATTTTTCGGTGGCAGGGTCGAATCCTGTGTACACCTCGGTCGACGTGCATGCGCTCGTCGATGCATCACGGGCGGCGACCGGGCCGAGACGAGGACCGTCACCGGTGATCGCCGAGCGCATCGGCGCCGAATGGCAGCTGGTGTACTTCGCCGAACCGTCCAGACTCCGGGAAATCACCCGAGCGCAGGGCCGCAAGTATGAGGGCGTTCGCGGCGGCACGATGCGGTGGTCGTCGACGATGGGCAACGTGCCCCCAGCCCACGAGACGGACGTGGTGACACAGCACCTGGACGTCACCACCTAGTTGAAACGACGGTCCCGCCCAATCCGAGGCGAACCCGCAGTGAGAGTGACCCGGTCGCAAACGAGACCGGCCCTGGGACCCCAGATAGACCACCCGGAGATCACATCGCCGCAGCGTGTCAGCGGTCACGTAATTCCCCAGGCTGATGGGGTAGTCCGTCACGTAATTCCCCACCAGGCCGTCACGTAATTCCCCACCCTGGGGTGTGTCTGCCAGGGTTCGAGTGCGGCTACAGGTTCGCTTCCTCCAGGGCCTCCTACCCGGCCCCGGAAGAGGCCCGTGGTGGCAAGGAGAACGTGGACGATGAGCGATCTGATGGAGTTGTTCCGACATTGGCATGGCGGCAGGTCCCAGGTGCAGATCTCGGCGGCGCTGGGGATCGACCGCAAAACGATCCGCAAATATCTGGCGCCGGCGATCGCGGCCGGCATGACCCCGAACACGAATGAGAGGTTCGATGAGTCGGTATGGCGGGAGTTGATCACTGCCTGGTTCCCCGAAGTCGCCGACCCAGCGGTGCGGGCGGTGACTCGTCCGGCCATCGCGGTGCACCACGACTGGATCAAGGCGCAGTTGGGTGAATCGGTGACGGTGGCGACCATCGCACAACGACTGCGCGATGACCACAATGTGGACGTCTCGGAGTCATCGGTACGGCGATATGTAACAACCATATTCGCCGAAAAGATCGCAGAAGGCAAAGTGACGGTACCCCGCGGTGCGGTCCCTGCCGGCGATGAAGCGCAGGTCGATTACGGCAAACTCGGCATGTGGCACGACCCGGTCACCGATCGACGAGTCACAGTCTGGGCGTTCGCGATCATCTTGGCATTCTCACGAATGTTGTTCGTGCAACCAGTGTTGAGGATGGATCAATCCTCCTGGTGTGCTTCACATGTGGAGGCATTCGACTACTTCGGTGGCACCCCCGCCCGGATTGTATGCGACAACCTCAAAACCGGGGTGGACCGCCCCGACCTCTACGATCCGAAGATCAACCGCGCTTACGCCGAGTTCGCCGCGTACTACGACGTCCTGATCGATCCGGCGCGGGCACGCAAACCCAAAGACAAACCACGGATCGAACGCCCGATGCCCTACATCCGAGATTCATTTTGGAGGGGCCGCACCTTCACCTCCCTGCCGCAGATGCAAGAGGCAGCGGTGGTGTGGTGCACCGAAGTATACGGCCAGCATTCGCACCGCGGCATCGACGGAATGACACCAGCAGCACTGTTCACTCAGATCGAACAATCAACTCTACAACCGTTGCCGCCGAGACCCTTTGAACATGTTGTCTATCACGTCGGGAAGGTCGCTCGGACTGTCATGTCAAAGCCGGCAAAGCCCTGTATTCGGTGCCGTGGCGGCTGATCGGGCAACGCGTCACCATCCGCACCGCCGGCGACATGGTGCAAATCTTCGCCGGCGACGACGTCGCAGCCACCCATGTCCTGCATCTATCGGGACGATCGACGAACTTCGAGCACTACCCGCCGCACAAGGTCGCGCACACCTTGCAGACCGTGTCCTGGTGCCGTCACCAAGCCGAAGAGATCGGCCCGGCCGCGGTTGCCGTCGTTGCTGAACTGTCCGAGGTCAACGCACTGCACCGACTGCGAGCGATCCAGGGCATCGTCGGCTTGCGCGCACGCTATCCCGACGAGCGGATCGACGCCGCCTGCCACCGGGCCCGCCAGGTCGGCGATGTGCAGTACCGCACCATCAAAGGGATCTTGGTTGCAGGCACCGAAGACGAAGGCACACCCGCACCAGCGGCTACCGCTGTCCCGGCTCTGCTCCGCGGACCTCGAGCCTTCGATACCGCTTCCGGTCAGTAGTTGACCTCAGAATGCCTGTTGATACACAACTGTTTTCGCAGAAATTCACCTTAAGGAGCGATTGCTATGACCATTCATGATCCCAGCCTGCGCGCAGCGCTGAAAACCCTGAAACTGGGTGGCATGCTCGACACACTCGACGCCCGCCTGGCCCAGACCCGCGACGGCCAACTCGGGCATCTGGAGTTTCTGCAGGTGCTCTGCGAAGACGAGATCTCTCGCCGCGAGCACGCCGACCTGGACCGGCGGGTGCGGCGGGCCCGGTTCGAACAACAAGCGACCTTCGAAGATTTCGATTTCACTGCGAATCCGAAACTGCCCGCCGCGATGCTCCGCGACCTCGCTGCGCTGCGTTGGCTTGATGCCGGCGAGTCAGTGATCCTCTACGGACCGGTTGGAGTCGGCAAAACACATGTGGCACAAGCACTTGGACATCATGTAGCACGTCGAGGCGTGGACGTGCGGTTCGTCAAATGCGCACGCATGCTCACCGACCTCGCCGGCGGTCACGCCGACCGCACCATCGGGCAACGTATGCGCGAATACACCCGGCCGGCCGTCCTGATCATCGACGACTTCGCGATGCGCGAGCACTCCACCACCGGCTCCGACGACCTCTACGACCTGGTCTCCGACCGGGCGATCGCCGGCAAACCTTTGATCTTGACCAGTAACCGCGCACCCAAAGACTGGTACCCGCTGTTCCCCAACCCTGTCGTCGCCGAATCGCTGCTCGACCGGCTCATCAACACCAGCCATCAGATTCTCATGGATGGCCCGTCCTACCGGCCTCGTAAGCGACCCGGAAGACCTGTCAAGAAGACCACCTGACCCAGCCCGATCTGCTCAGCTACGCTGAGTCCGGCACGCTCGAACATGGGGAATTCCGTGACGGAAACCCCTGAGGAATTACGTGACCGTCGACAGGCTCATCCACCATTTGCTGGGTGCTCGCTCCCGGTCCTCTTCCCGCTGGTTCAGTTCCTTACCGGACAGGCGGCCGGGCGAGGTCGGTGTCAGCGGGGCGAACGGTGACGTGCTCGGGTAGGCGTAGCCATGCAGTGCTCGGTACCGTCCACTCGCCGACACCGACGTAGGGCCCGGACTGGCTGTGAGTGAAGCCACTGGAGTCGCTGTCGTCGTACGGCACGTGCGAGATGAGAGGTTGAGCGCAGAGCAGGCCGCTGATCGACACATCGACCGCATCCCACGTGGTGGCGATCGACGGCCAGTCCGGAAACAGGGTGTCGCCGTGGACCAGCGGGTGCGCATTGAGCAGCTCGACCCAGTCGTCGGCGGAGGCGATGTGGGCGATGCGGACAGCGTCGGGGTCGAAATGCACCTCGTAGCAGTTCGGGCTGCGTGTGCGATTGTGTTCGCCGTGCAAAGCCCAGGCGTCGGATCCGTCGTCGAACACCGGGGCCGTCCAGAACGCGCCGTCGAGCAGGGCACAGGGGAAGCGTCTGTTCACGACGGTCGGCTGCCGCAGCGCCTGGATACGTCCGTGATGGTGTTGCGGGGAGATCCACGTGTGGCACCGAGACGAGGTCAGGACGGTGGCGATGGCTTCGCTCATCTCGACGACTTCGGGAGCGGCGGTGTTCATGTCGAGAACGTCTGTGAATCCGTCACCGTACAGATAGCTGCTCAACGTCATTCCCGCTCGTCCCGAATAGTCCTCGGTGGTGATCGAGTCGGCGTAGGCGAGCGCGGACCGATGTTCGGGATGGTAAGTGTGCCAGCGCAGATGCCACTCGATGAGCTGTCGGCCCGGGAAGGTATCTCTGAGATTCGCAGCGAGGTCGGTGCTCACCTCTCAAGTATTCCAGTGACTGTCGGCGGGCCGGGTATTGAGGTCATCGGTGGTCTGGGTGTCGGGATCTGGTCCGGAGTCGGTGTTCACCGGATGCCCGGGTCTGATGTGAGTTGACTGGTGCAGAGAAGCATCCTCTTCGAGAAAGGACTCTCAATGATTCTGTCAAGCCGCAACCGCGGTGACCGGCGCGTTGGGTTGCCAGGTGCGGTTGTCGCGGATGAGGGCGTAGAGGACGTTGACGCGACGGCGCGCCAGGCAGATCGTTGCCTGGATGGGGCGTTTACCTTCGGCGCGTTTGCGTTGATGGTAGGCACGCGAGACGGGGTCACAGCGGGCTGCGGTCAGCGCCGACATGTACATCACCCGGCGCAGGCGTCTGCTGTAGCGCTGTGGAGTGTGCAGACGCCCGGTGCGTTTGCCGGAGTCCTTGGGTCTCGGCGCCAAACCGGCCCAGGCGGCGAGTTGGTCGGCCGACCCGATCAACGCTGGATCACCGACAGCGGAAAGGAATTCAGCACCGAGCCGGAACCCCATTCCCGGCAAGCTCACGATCGCCTCGGCCAGAGGGTGCCGGCGAAATCGGGCCTCGATCTCCGCGTCGGCGGCGTGGACACGTGCGTCGAGGTCGATCACCCCCCGCGCCAATTCGGCCACCAGTTCGGCAGCGATATCCTCACCCGGCAACCGCACCGTCTGCGCCTTCGCCGCGGTGACCGCGGCCTGGGCGATCGTCTCCGCGTTGCGCACCCCGGCGGCGGCGAGGGTGGCGGTCAGCCGCGTTACCCCGGTGCGACGGATCGCCTTCGGTCGCTGGTAGCGGGCCAGCAGCACCGCCCAGCCCCGGTCCGAGGAGATCTGGGCGACACGTTCGAGCCCAGGACAGATCGCGATGAGTTGCTGACGCAGCCGGTTGATGGTGCGGGTGCGGTCGGCGACCAGATCGGTGCGGTGGCCGGTGAGCATCTGCAACTCGCGGATCAGATCGTCGTCGGGATGCAGTACGGGCAGATCGGAGCGCATCCGGGACTGATCGGCGATCACCCGGGCGTCCTTGGCATCGGTCTTGGCTTCACCGCCGCGGTAGACCGTGGAGGCTTGCCATACCGAACGGCCGGACAGGTACCGGACCGTTTCGCCGGCACCGGCCAGGACGGTCAGCAGCAAGGTCGCGTACACGGTGGTCAGGTCCACTGTCCACGACACCTGCTCGCCGAAAGCGTCGACCTCGGCGATCACCGTGGTGATCGCAGCTTCGTCGTTGTCGAATCGTCGCGACAGCAGCACTGCGCCGGAGGCGTCGACGACGCACACCCAGTGATGTTCTTTGCCGACATCGACTCCTGCCCACACGGGCGAACCAGTCATCGCGTTCCCTCGTTTCAACTCGTGTTCGAACACGGTCCCCGTGGACGACCCCGCCGGCATTTCCTTAAACAAGCGATCACATCGCAGATCTCAATCAGCGGTTCGAGGTGTCCAGGCGGGCTGGGCGGCCAGTCCTTTCAAGCCGCACCTGCGCATAGGAAGGCCGGCAATGCGACATCAACCTCGCCCGGCCCACCCGGGTTACAGCCCAACGTAACTCTCACGAAGTAACTGCAACTACGAACTTAAGGAGGCGGCATCACACCCGAGACGGTTCAGCTGGTACGCCGCGACCTGCCGGGTCGTGCCCCGGGAGCGACACTTCTCGGCCAGGAAGGCGCGGCCCGGTTACTGTTCCGGGGTGGGGAGACAGCCGCCGAGCGAGGACACCCTGCCCGCAGACGAAAGCCACCGGTACCGGGAGAGGATGGGATGCGCACAGCTACTTATCTGATGGGCGCTGCACTCGTCGCGGCGGTCGCGATGATTGGTGCGGTGGTCGTGCAGCGCAGCACAGCCGACACATCCGCCCCGGCCGGCCAGGAAGGACCCACAGTGACCAGTCCGCGCGATCCAGCCCCGAAGAGCGAACCCGAACCCGAACTCGAGGACGACTACGACTACGACTTGTCGCTCGAGGATCCGGTCATCGAGGACGGCGAACCGGCCACGTGGGAGGAGTTCGCCCGCGATGCTGCCGCCGGCCAGCACCCCGACGATGTGCCGGTGTCGGGTGGGGGAGCGATCACGGTCACCGAGGGGGAGGGCGAACCGCCCCGATAGACACCTTCCTGCTCCACCAGTACGCGCACCGCGCGTCGAGAGGGCCATGCCCTGTAGTTGGGGAGTGAGAGAGGTGGGTTCCGGTCCCATCGCTGAACCAGACGGTGTGGACAGTCCGCAGAAGAAAGGTCCGCGCCCTGACCGCCATCCGTCACGAGACCATCGTCGACGACGACTACTACCACCAGTTCACGCTCATCGCCGGACCCGCACGCGAGTTGGTGCACGGCCGGTATCCGGAGCTGCCGCTGGGCATCTTCGCCGAGGACACAGTCAGCGTGAAGGGCGGGAATCAGGGGCGGCCCGGTGCACGTCGTGGTGGAAGTGCACGACACGCCCGCCGACTACGACGACAGGGAGTGGGAGGACATCGCCGAGGGTGATCTCGTGCTTGATACCTGAGAGGGGGCACACCTGCTGTCGTTCTGGGATGACACCCCCGGCGCCCCCGGTCTCCGCGGTCTGACCCCACCCGGGCGACGGCGTTACCGAGTCCGGATCTGCTTGCGCGGCAATGATACTCGTTTCGATGCGTATCTCGTCGACCACGGTCAGGTGGAGGACTATTTGATCCAGCTGTGGCCGAGTACCAACCCCGGCCGCAGCAGATCACACACCTGTCCGGCCGGTAGCTACCCGGACCGACTCAGGCGACGTCACCAGGTTCCCGCTGCCGAGCGGGACGGCTCGGCAGTCGATCTTTGGCCAGGGGGTCCCTGGGTCGCGTATCGGTTACCGTCCGCCGGAGCTCTCGCCGAGGGATGCCGGTGCCGGACGCGGTCGCCAGTGCCTGCCGAACCACCGTGACGAACGGCGATGGCGGCAGCGCGTGCGGCACTAGCGTCAGGTGATGGACATACAGCGGAACTATGCGCTCTCGACGATTGCGCTCGGCCCCTACGACGACCTGGACGCTCTGCACGCCGATCTGGCAAATCATGCCGAGACGGCGGTGACGTTGGCGAACCAGAGCGAGGGACAGACGCTGGTGTCGATGTCGCATTCGATAGTGGTTATCGGCGGGAAGTTGCATGCCTCGGTTGTGTTGTCGTTCGAGGAGCACTGACCGCGCCCCCGCGAGGCGGTCACTCGTCGAGTGTGGTCTGCCCGAGGGTGAATGACCGCGCCGACGTGCCTGGTGCTGCGCAATTGCGTCGGTGGATGGGTCCGTGGCCGCTGCGCTGCCTGTCACCACTGGTGATACCATGTGGTATATCCCCAGTTGAGGTGGTGAATACGATGTCGGTGGCGTTCGAGAAGGACATCGAGCGGCAACTGCGTGCGATCTCCCCACGCGCGGAACTCGCACAGCTCGAGAAGATCCGCGCTGTCCTCGCTGCGGTCGAGGCCGGATGGTCGCAGCGTCAGATCGCGGTGCGTGTCGGGGTCGAGCAGCCCGAGATCAGCAGGCTGCTCAAGAAGGCCCGTCTGCGGCCGGATGTCCGCGAGCGCACCCCTCGTGAGGTGCTGCTGCGGTATGCGGTCGGCGAACTCGACCACGAGCAGATGATGGACGAGCTCGAGCATTGGGATTACACCTTCGGTAGCCCGTCCGAGGACAACCCGAATGCCGATGTGTATGTCCGAGGGAGCTGGGATCAGATCGAACGCGCGGGGGATCTGCTCTCCGATGACGACTACCAGCGTCTGTTCGAGGTCACCGCGGAGCAGCGGGCGGCGAGCCGCCGGTAGTGAAGCAGCCGTGCGTCAAGACTCATGCCGCTCTCGATTCGTGGTGCGCCCCGGGCGGGATACTCGACTCCGGTGGTGACCGGGCATCGTGGCGCCTGTACGGGAACGACCGCGGCGCCGCCATACCAAGGATGCGATCGTCGAGGCGTATCTGGCCGAGCAGGACGGCATCGATCACGGTGGCGGTGCTCGATTGTCACTGCCGGGGTTCCAGGCGCCGGAAAGTCCACCGCGATCGGATCTCGCGGTCTGGCCGGCAGGGGTTGGCGTGTCCTTGATGCGGATCGGATCAAGGATCACCTGATCCGCGACGGACTCGGCCGCGGTGTCTACGACGACCTGCTCGATACGGTGCTGCCCGACGGACGGCGGCTGCACCCACGCGAGCTGGCCACCCTCGTGCACCGCGAATCCACCCAGATCCTTGACACCGTGCAGCAGCACTGCATCGAGATGGGGGAGAACATCGTCATCGAAGGCACCTTCCGCTGGGACGGTCTCGGCGCGCAGTTGCTCACCGAACTCGGCGGCGCCGGCTACACCGACCTGACCATCGTCGATGCGGAAGTCACCTGCGACACCGCGCTTGATCGCGCGCAGCACCGGTGGTGGACCGGCCGCACCGACCCGGACAACGAACTCGGGGGCCGCTTCACCCCGACCTCGGCGATCACCGACCTCTACCCGCACGGATCTGCGCGGTCGATCTGCGCACGCAACGCGCGCGCGGCGTTCGAGCATCCGTTGTCGGCGGTGATCGAGTCGATGACGTTGTTCGTCGACGACTACACGACCGGCACGCATGTGGAGTCGACTACGACCAAGCACAACGGCGTCGTCAACTACGACTCGCACACCGCGCCGTAGCGTCCCGGCCTGACCTCCGCAGCGCAGCACCGAGTGGAGAGTGCGGCAGCAGTGCTTTGGCCATTTTCGCTGTTCGGTTTTGCCTTCGCTGAAATCGGATTTGATCGCATCGAAGTTTGCTTTTTTCCTTCGGCGTTCTCGGTAGCAACGAAAATGATTTCTGTGTCCTTGACCACTGCAGTCCCGTATGCGTGGCCAGTGTTGTCGAAGTCAGCAGCGTCTTGGCCGTTGGACTTCAACTTGCCGTGTTTGAGGTGCATCTCCACATTGGTCACGCGGACGTTTCCGGATATCTCGATCCGGGTTATCTTCTGAGTGCTTGATCCAGTCGCGCCTTCAGTATTCATGTAGATATCTAGAGGTTCCCCGGACTCTGGATCAACTCCATGGGCGGGATCAAGGTTCAATGCGAACCTGCTCTCAGTCCCTGTAGCGTCACGCATCGCATCGTTGTCAATATTCATCGACCGGATCAGGAACTCGACGAGATCGAATATGGAATAAAGCGGGGTGCCGTCAATTCGGAATACATCTGTTTCGAGGATTGTAAGAGTATCGGGTCCCTCGTTGCTGTGGCCAAAAATGACCTTGCAATTTGTAGGGGTCAGATCGAACCTTTTCACCCATAAAGAATTGAGGTTTCCAACAATTTCTGCCCGGATTGAACTGATTTCGGAATCTAATTCCAATAGAGTGATGCCGTTTGTCTTTGCTTTGCTGTGGGCTTGTCCCGTAAATCCTGAACTTGAAACAAGCACCAGTCGGTTCGTAGCCAGAGTCTGGTGCTTTGCGATGGCCTGCTCGACCCATTCGACAGTCTGTTTGCGTTTCCAGTCTCTGGATTCAATGCTGACGACCATCTTGTGTCCTGCAATGTGCGTCTCAAGGCAGGTATCAACCTCCCTGCTCTCGCCGCTGACGAGGTCAGTTAACATTTTCGACTCTGTGATTTCCACCTGATCGTCGCTGAGTTCAGCCAGATGGGCGTGAATAATCGCCACCACTTCTTGGAATGTATTGGTCCGCTGAGGCATTTCGTAAAGGTACCTGGTGTGCACCAGGTACCGGACTTGCTGGGGGCATGAAGCAGGCACTGGTGTGCAAACTCTGGCATGGTCCGACGCGAGCAGAGAGGTGCCGTCGACTACGAGTATCACCGACGTCCGTGTCCGTGCGTTGAGCGACGTGCACACGCGTGGCTGGAACGACGAACAATGCAACGCACTCCTGCGATTGTGGGGAAAGATCACGAAGGCTTGCGCGATCCGGCGATGGTGAGGACATCAGATGTGGCTTCGTGCTCGTGCTGCGTTGCTTGAGTTCGCGAGGGCCCGCGACGACGAGTTGCAGTTGCCGTCGCCACCGCCTGGCATCATGACGTCGTGCAGCATGATCTCGAGAAGCTGGGGCCGTTCGGCTTCCAGGACCTGGCAGCGGCGTTGGCGTCCGCTGTGTGTGGCCGAAATGTGCAGGCTCTCGGGTCCGGCCGTGACGGTGGCCGGGACATGGTGTGCCGGGGAACGATCATCTGGTCCGGTTCGGAGACCGAGCGTGGAGAGGTGTGGGACGGATACACCGTTTTCCAGGTCAAGCACAAGGAGCGCTTGGCCGCGCAACCGTCGGCCAACCTTGCCTGGTTGTGGAAGCACGTGCGCGCTGAGTTGGAAGCGTGGGCGAATCCCGATTCGGGACGCGGTCCGGTGCCCGACTACCTGGTGATTGTCAGCAATGTCCCGCTGACACCCACTCCTGACTCGGGAGGACTCGCACAGCTCGACAAGAACATCACGGCATACATACGGGCCCTTTCCGACGGATCCCGTGACATCGACAAGGACGCGACGGCACGGCGGAAAACAATGAGCAAGCGCATGGCCCGACTTCGACAGTGGCGGATCTGGGACGGTAATCAGATCGATGCACTGGTGACAGCCAACGCCGGAATTCGGCGAGCGTTCGGTTCCTTCCTCACTGTTTCGGATGTGTTCGCGCATCTGGCTGACTTCACTGACAAGCTTCCACTCGACGAGCTGAAATCGGGACTGCACCGGCAAGCACGTTTGGCTCTGACGGGTGATCGCTTGATCTACTTCGACGAGGCCGGATCCGCCTACGGCTCCGGGACTCCGATCGAGCAGGTTGCGATCGATCTACCGATCACCCCCGATGAGGACGGAAGCCCGCGCACGGTCTTCGGCTATGTTCTCGACCGGGCCGAGCACGTTCTCAAACCGCGACTGAACTTGCACGACGGTCCCAGACACATCGTGGTGGTCGGCGGACCCGGCAACGGCAAGACCACGATGTCGAAGTTCCTCGTCCACGTGTTCCGAGCCGCGCTCTTGGCCGGCGGGTCGAACCTCGGATCTGATCACGTCGAGGTGATCGAGGCGACCGCGAAGGCGTTGCGGGGCATGAGTCGTGACGGATTACCGAAGAATCGGCGATGGCCGATGCGAATAGACCTCGCAGAATATGCCGAGGAACAGGGCCTGAGTGAGGACTCCACTCTGCTCCGGTGGATCGCGTACAAGGTGTCCAAGCGTCTGAACGCCGGCGGCGTATCAGCTGGAGCTCTCGACTCGTGGATGAGGCAGTGGCCGTGGTTCCTCGTGCTCGACGGCCTCGACGAGGTGACCGAACCCCGCAGCCGGAAACGTCTGATCGCGCAGATCACCGAGTTCGTCACCGAGGCGGAGGGCGATAATTGCGACTTGCTCGTGGTGGTCACCACCCGGCCTACGGGATACATCGAGAACATCGCCCCCACCCAGTTCGAGAGGGTCAACCTCTCGGGTCTCGACGTGGAACAAGCGGTCCGTTATGGGATCCGGGCGACTCGTGTGCGCCTCAGAGAGGACCTCGACAAGATCGAACGGATCGAGACGCAACTGCGCCGCGCGGCCGACAACGAGTCGCTGCGGCACCTGATGCAGACACCGTTGCAGGTGTTGATCATGACGATCATCGTCGAGGGGTCCGGCCGACTGGCGCCGGATCGGTACAGCCTCTTCTGGGGCTACTACGACACCGTCCTGCGCCGCGAACGCGCCAAGCCGGTGGCGTTCGCACGCCTACTCGAGGAACACGCTCCCCACATCCTCAACCTGCACCAACGGGTTGGATTCGAACTGCAGATACGCAGTGAGGAGTCCGACGGATCCACAGCGACGATGAGCCTGCGCGAACTTCGCGACATCACCTGGCAAGTGTTGCACGAGGCCGGATTCCACCCCTCTGACACCGACTCTGCCCTTCTCGACCAGATCGTGATCGCAGCAACCCACCGCTTGGTTCTCCTCGCCCCACGAGGAGCAGAGGGCGTCGGCTTCGACGTTCGGTCACTACAAGAGCTGATGGCCGCCCGGTTCCTCACCAACGGCCCGCTCGAGCAGGCGATGGCGCGACTCCAATGCGTCGCAGCAAGCCCGCACTGGCGAAACACCTGGGTATTCGCAGCGGGCGGCCTCTTCGCCGAACCCCAGCCACACCAGCACGAAGCCGTCGTCTCGCTGCTCGAGCGAATCGACACCGACGCGGCATTCCGGCTCGGGCGAATCTGCCCGATCGGTCCCGCCCTCGCCCTCGATCTCATCGAGGACGGAATGGCACGGGCACAACCCCGATTCCACGACCGCCTGCTCACACTCGCATTCGCACTACTGCACGCGCCCAACCTTCCCGATTCCCTTGCCGTCGCCCGGGTACTTGTGCGCGCCGCGGACCACAGCGATCGAGCACGCGACCTCATCGCCGACGCGCTGCGTGAAGCGCTCGGCGCGGACCCAGTGGCCCGCCGCACGGCAGAAGGGGTTCAGGATTTGATCGACACCGCAGGCCGCGAAGCCGGTGCCGGCAGGCACGCTCGGACACTGACTGCGGTCCGAGCCAAACTCTCCCGCCGCGCTGGGCAGGCAGCAAGCATTGATGGGCAATGGGAGCAGTACCGCCAGACCCTAGTCGACCTGGCGGACGCCGAGGACGTCGCCAACACGGTAGGCGATGCCGACAGGGCCCTGCACCGGTTGCGCAAAAGCGGCGACATCGATGCCGAGAGCCGGCCGATCCTCGCGGCGCTCGCAGACCCCGAGGCTGCCGAAATCCTGGAAATGGCGCTCGGACATGTGGCCAAGGACGACCCCGAAGTGCTGACGATCATCCGCGACGGCGTCATCCCTGCAGTGCACCGTGCACCGGTCGGTGAAGAACTCAGACTGATGTCATGACGTTGAAGTTGGCTGATCTTCGCCGCGGCGATGCGGACAGGTACTCGTGGTACCCGACGTTCGACAGTGCGGTCGCGTACGAGAACGAGCACTGGTGGGACGCGCCGAACTATGACGACGACAGCACCTGGTACGTGCAGGTGCTGGAGGACGATGCCGAGGTAGCCCGTGTCAAGCTGGATGATCCTGGTGACATCAATCCCGAGTACGCGGGAGTGCCGATAGTGGGTCCGGAGCGGTTGGAGATCCTGTTCATCGAGGTGGCCACCGCGGCGCAAGGCCGCGGTGTTGGCACGGAAGTGGTGCGCGCACTGGAGAGGCGGCATACGGATCGGCGGTTCTTCGCGTACAGCAAGGACGCGCACGGGTTCTGGGCTTCGCTGGGGTGGGAGCGCTTCGATCACCCCGAGAGTGAGCAGTCCTACGGGCCGCTATTCATCCAGTCAGGGCAGTAACCGGGTGGCCCGGCGCTCGGCCGACTTTCTGGCGTGTACGACGAGCACGGCTGTTTCCATGGGCGCTGGCACGGCCGATCTGTTCCCGCTGCGTAGAGGTGACTATGCGGTGTGAGCATGGCGGACTGGTTGCCGAGACTCGGCGGGAGATCAACAAGGGCTGGTGATCAACATCGATCACTCGTCTACAGAGAGGACGTTGCGATGCTCGCCGTGGGCAGCGAGGTCGCGTTCGTGATCGTGCTCGGTCGGAAGATTGGAGTCGCTGACGGGTGTCCCTTCGTTCCGTGATCAGATACGCGTCATGGCGTACTGCGATCCTCCAGGTGAGTTGGATGATGTTTCTTCGGTGTGCCTTCGGTGTATGGGCCCGCTACTGCATGACCGTGCGCGGGAGTTCGCGGAGTGGGCGGAGCCGGACAACGAGGACTATCCGGAGCTGTTCTCGTGCTCGTTCTGCGACTCCGATGTCGATTCGAACGGCGAGAACGTCGCGATTTCCTGGAGCCAGTACATGGAGTTGGTTATGGAAGGGCTGTCAACGCTGTTCGTCACCGGTTACGAGCAGGGGAATCCCCCCAGTGACGGTGGTGACGGCCTCGACTGGTTGAGCCCGGAGGAAGTTCTCAGTTACTGCGGGGATGCTATCGGAGACGGGCCTGCGGGATACGTACTCGAACGAGAGATCGGGTACGAGCTTGCGAAAGACGTGTGGACGTATCGTGATTTCGGTTGGGACAGGGCGGAGTTCCAGTTCGGCTGGGAAAGGTTCAAGGCGGACTCGCGGGGCTCGGACCATTTGAACCACTCGGTGGTGTTGTCTCCGAAGAAGCTCCTCGGCCGTCTGGAGACGATCATCACGGTTCTCGTGGAGGACGACGTGCTCCCGGTCGTCAAGGCAGGAACGAAGCTGTGGAGGGTGCGGCCTCACGAACAACTGAGGCCCGATTTCGTCCCGTCGGGCAAGGAGCTGGGCTCAGCCCCAGTCGACTACTCGAAGGACAACCGCTTCAGCCTCGACGGTGTATCGATGTTTTATGGGTCCGAGGAGTTGGAGACAGCTCTGCTGGAGATCGATTACTCGACGTGCCCCTACGCCACGGGAGGACAATTTCAGATCACGAAGGACCTGGTTGTCCTCGATCTGACCGACGTCACATGGTTTCCGAGCATCTTCGACTCGGCCGAGGCACGCTACTACTACGAGGCGGACTTCATCCGAGGGTTCGGTGAGGAGATCAGACGTCCTCTCATCGACGGCGAAGACTACCGCCCGACCCAGCGCGTGGTTTCCGAAGGAATCCAGAGATTCCACGAGCCCATTGATGGTATCCGCTTCAAGAGCGCGAAGGACCCGGCTCGATTCAACTACGTGTTGTTCTTCGGAAACGAGAAGTGTGGCGACCTCGGCACGGGCGACGGAGTCGTCCTAGCGCTCGATCTCAGCACGATCCAGACTGTATCGAATACGAACGGGCGGAGTGAGCGGCCGGCTGGCGGAACGTAGACACCCGGAGAATGGGGGTTGGCTCGAAATACGTCAGGCCAGCCCCCACCGCGATCATCGACGCCGGGGCATACGGGCTGCCCGGGCCTCGGTGATTTCCCGCACCTGATCGACCGACATCCACCTGTCCCTTCCGAAGTCCCCACGACGAACGGCTTCGGACCAGATCGGCTTGAACACCGCGAGCATTCTTTCGTATGAGGGAAGGCGCCGTGAGTGCGAGTTGCCATCATCTCCGATCTCGTCGAGTCGCGGACGTACCTCTGTCCAACGGTCGGTACGTAGGAGGTAGCGCAGATAGGCGAGCATCCGACCCTCAACGGGATCACTGAGGTCGAATCCATCGAACTTCGCTCGGCTTACAAGCTGGCCGAGTTCGGTGACTTCTTCCTCGGTGAACGTGGCGATACTTGCCTTGAGCACTCGGAACATGTCGAGAATGTCCCAGAGGAATTGGCACTGGTTGAGATCGAGTTCCGGTTCCAGGTATCCGAAAATGTTGCCGTACTCGCCGGCAAACCCTTCCCTCAGGGCTTCGGCAGCGAGTGTATGTTCCTCTCGTTCACTGTCGTCATCGGCCAGCGTGGCCAGAGTCTCCCGCTGTTGAGCGAGCAGAAGGCGCTGCGCGGGCGAGAGGAAACTGGGTACGTCCAGCGCGGTGTCGAACTGGGTGCCCGCTCCGAGAGTCTGATCGATGGCCGCACGTAGGAGATCGCTGACGGTCTGGTTCTTTGCTTCGGCGAGTGTCTCGAGGGCTGCTCGAGCTTCTTCCGTGATGCGGATCGTGACGGATGCCATCTGCATCCCTTTCTTACGGTTTGACGTTTGTAATACGGTCTTACAAATAGAGTACGCGATTACGAAGTAGAGTCAACTGAGATGGAACATCGCAGCTGTACCCGACTACCTGTGGGTGTCCGGCCGCTTCGATATGGTCCGTCGCGCCGGGTGCGGCGTTCGTCTGGCCCCCAGTGAGGCGGTGGGTGGTACCGAGCCGGTCATGACCTTGGTCCAGTGGATGGAGGTGTCCACGCACAGCGTGACGGTGACAGTGCCCGCTGATTTCGACCCGGAGAACGCGGATCTGGGCGATGCGCTGGGGAGCTCGAGGACGATGGTTTCCTCGGTGTCGAGCTGAGGGCATCAAGGTGTGGGGACCGGCTCGCAGCAAGCAGGCCGGTCCTCGGTAGTGAGTGTGGCGTAGTGCGGTGTTGTGCGCGGCCCCTGCATCCTGGTTGGGATGTGGGGGCTTTGTGCTGTGTGGTCTGGGTGACGGCATGTCCCGGGGTGTGGGGCCGGCGGGTTGGTGGGGGCGGCGCGGGGTACCGGTTTTGGGCGGTTTTTGAATTGTGTTGTTGTACAATATATTTAGTGAAAGTGGTTGGTGTGTAGTTGGACCGACGTACTTTGCGCAGTCCACATGTAGTGATTTGGTATTTTCGGTTGTGGGGATGTGTATTTCGGTTCTGATCGGTTCGTGTTGTGTTCGAGGTGTGTCTGGGGTGGTGGGGTATGATGGAGACATGACATCGGGACGGGTCGGGAGCGGCATGGCGGTGCTGTGCACGACGCGCGCAGCGCGTCCCTGCCCCTCGGCGCTTGCTGATGGTGAATGGAAGTTGACGGTGAAATCTGTTGGTGAGTATGAAGTTTCGGTTTCTAGCGGAGCGCAGCGACGCGGGCGACGGCAACGATACGGTACCGCTATCGAGCCGCGCAGCGGCTCCCTGGTGGGGAGCGCAGCGACCCGCCCCGTTCCCCGACGCGGAGCGTCGGGGAGAGC
>NZ_JAUTXY010000032.1:0-21317 GCF_036327795.1 Rhodococcus artemisiae | reverse complement strand
CCGAACCCGGAAGCTAAGCCTGTCTGCGCCGATGGTACTGCACTCGTCAGGGTGTGGGAGAGTAGGACGCCGCCGAACACCCGTTTGCGAAGGGGGACCCATTAGTGGGTCCCCCTTCGTTGTTTTCATGAAAGGATTTTCCTGTGTCCGACAGCAAGGGCGAACGTAGGTCCTTCCGAAGCGGAGGATCCACTCCGTGGTCGGGCCGGAGCGGCGACGACCGCCGACGAGACGATGAGCGCGGAGAGGAACGGAAAGACGACCGCCGACCGTCCTACGGCGGAGAAGGTCGGCCTGCTCGTGGCCGCGACGACAACCGTGAGCGCGACGGCCGTCGCGGAGACGACCACCGAGGTGGGGAACGCCGGGGTGGCGATTCTCGCAGCGCTCGTCCCCACAGCGACCGTCCGCGCCAGGACCGCTCCGGTGCCGAACGCGGCGGTGGGGACCGCCGACGCGACGACCGGGGACGGCAGGGGTCCGGCTTCGGGCGCAGTGACGACCGGCGCGGCGACCGCCCCGGGTACTCCGGACGCCCGAACCGGTCTTCCGATGACCGTCGCTCCTCCGACGAACGACGTCCTCGTGACGACAACCGCGGAGGCTACGGTGCGGAGCGCCGCGGTGCCGGGGACGATCGTCGCAGCAGTGGTGGAAGCGATCGCCGTGGAAGCGGCCAGGATCGCCACAGCAGCGGGGGAGCACCCCGTCGACGAGGTGGCGAAGGAGGATTCGATCCCAAGGGTCGCGATGGAGTCCGGCCGCAACGTCGGGAGGCGCGTCCGGACGAACCCGACCTGCCGGACGACGTGGAGGCCTCGGAACTCGATCCGACCATCCGCCGCGACCTGCTGAGCCTGGACAAGGCGAACGCGAACGCCGTAGCCCGACACCTGGTCATGGCGGGGCGTCTGATCGACGACGACCCGCGGACCGCTCTGGCCCATGCGCGTGCCGCCCGACAGCGTGCCGGTCGTATCGCGGTCGTGCGTGAAGCAGCCGGCATCACGGCGTACCACGCTGGGGAGTGGGCCGAGGCCCTGTCCGAGTTGCGGGCTGCACGCCGGATGTCCGGGGGAACCGGTCTGCTGGCCGTCATGGCCGACTGCGAGCGCGGTCTCGGCCGCCCCGAGAAGGCCGTCGAACTCGGCCGCGGTGAGGATGCCCGCAAGCTGACCGGTGACGAGGCGTCGGAGTTGCGCATCGTCGTCGCGGGTGCGCGGATGGATCTCGGTCAGATCGATCAGGCCGTGGTGACCCTGCAGACACCCGATCTCGATCCGGAACGGACCGGCACCGCCGCTGCACGCTTGTTCTACGCCTATGCAGATGCGCTGGTAGCGGCCGGTCGTACCGATGAAGGCCTGCAATGGTTCCTGCATTCGGCGGCAGCCGATCTCGAGGGCGTCACCGACGCGGAGGATCGGGTGGACGAGCTCACCGGAGACAACCTGTGAGTTCGCAGACGTTGCGCTCCCGGTACGACGTGTTGCTGCTCGATCTGGACGGCACCGTCTATCGGGGTGCGGAGGCGGTTCCCGGAGCGCGTGAAGCCCTCGGTGGTGGCGATCGCATGTTGTACGTGACGAACAACGCCAGCCGACGTCCGGTCGAGGTCGCGGAGCATCTACAGGAACTCGGGTTCGTCGCCACCGTCGATTCGGTGGTGACGAGCTCGCAGTCTGCTGCTCGGCTCTTGGCCGAACGGATCCCCACCGGATCGAAGGTTCTGGTGGTCGGTACGGACGCGCTTGCGGAAGAGATCGCCGCGGTGTCGCTCGAACCTGTCCGGACCGCGGATGCGAAGCCGGTCGCGGTCGTTCAGGGACATTCTCCCGACACCGGGTGGCGCATCCTCGCCGAGGCGACGCTCGTCATCCGGGGGGGAGCCTTGTGGGTGGCGACCAACGTCGACTCCACGCTCCCGACCGAGCGTGGCCTCGTTCTCGGCAACGGCTCGATGGTCGCGTCTCTGGAATCGGCCACCGGGCGTACGCCGATCGTCGCAGGCAAACCCGCGGCACCCCTGCTCGAGGATGCGATCCGCAGGTCCTCGGCGGATCGCCCACTTGTGATAGGTGACCGGCTCGACACCGACATCGAGGGTGCAAACGCTGTAGGCGCCGACTCACTGCTGGTCCTGACCGGCGTGAGCACGATCGAGGATCTGCTGCGCGCACCCTCCCACCAGCGTCCCACCTACGTCGCTTCGTCCCTGGAATGCCTGGACACGGCAGCAGCGGAGTTGCGAGTGGAGCGCGGAGAGGGCTGGTCCATCGCGGTCGACGGCGACGATCTGCACCTCGCGTCCACTGCACCCGGAGACGACGCTGTGGGTGCGGGGGAGGAATCCATGGCGGCGCTGCGGGGCGTTCTCGACATCGCGTGGGCGCACCCGGGTTTCGGCACCATCGTGGGTCTGGACGAGGTCGCCCGGCGCATCGTCGCCCAATGGGTCCCGGCGTCCTGACACAGGTCGTGCGATGTGTCCGTCGTACCGATCATGGACTAGCGTGGTCGGCGATGAGCACGTCGATTCCACGACCAGGAGAACACCTTCCCGGCGCCGCACCCGGTGCCGACCCCGATGCTGTGCACGTCGAGGTCGACCGCTTGCTTGCGCGTGTGCAAGAGGAGGGCGCCGTCGGCGATCCGGCTGCTGCGATCGGCCGGCAGGCGGAGCTGCTCGAGCAGGCGCACGACGTGCTGGTCCAGGCACTGTCGACAGTGGACAAGATCTGACATGGCGCGTCGAGCACGGGTGGATGCCGAGTTGGTACGTCGAGGTTTGGCGCGCTCCCGCGAACACGCGAGTGAACTGATCGCCGCGGGTCGGGTGCTTATCTCCGGAACCGTGGCGACGAAACCGGCGACCGCAGTGGAGGCGAACACCCCGCTGATCGTCAACGACGTAGCCGATGAGGTGTCGTGGGCCTCGCGAGGAGCGCACAAGCTGATCGGTGCGCTCGAGGCGTTCACGTCGTCCGGCCTGCTGATCTCGGGCCGACGCTGCCTCGACGCGGGTGCGTCGACCGGTGGATTCACCGATGTGCTGCTCCACGAAGGCGCCTCGGAGGTCGTCGCGGTCGACGTCGGATACGGTCAGCTCGTGTGGCGGCTGCAGTCCGACGACCGTGTCCATGTGATCGATCGAACAAATGTGCGTAGGATCGACGCCGAGACGATCGGGGGACCGGTCGACGTCGTCGTCGCGGATCTGTCGTTCATCTCGCTGCGCTTGGTGCTACCGGCATTCGTCCGGTGCGCGAAGCCGGGTGCCGACCTACTTCCGATGGTCAAACCACAGTTCGAAGTGGGGAAGGAGCGTGTCGGCAGCGGCGGGGTCGTGCGCGACCGGGCGCTGCGGACAGAAGCGGTGCTGGATGTGGCGCGTGACGCCCAGAAACTCGGACTCCGCACGTTGGGGGCAGTCGCCAGCCCGCTACCCGGTCCGTCGGGGAACGTCGAGTACTTCCTGTGGCTTCGGGCGGAAGAGCCGGACACGGGAGAGCTCGACACGAGCGTGGTCGAACTCGTCGAACAAGCGGTGCAGGAAGGACCTCAGTGACAACAGGGTCGGGCGAATCGGCGCCCGGGACTCAGAGCCGCGAGGTTCTGCTCGTGTCGCACTCGGGCAGAGAGGAGATCGCCGCAACCGCACAGCGGGTCGCGAAACTCTTCGGCGATGCCGGGATCGTTCTGCGTGTCCTCGAGGACGAAGCGATCAGCACCGGAGCGGTGGAAGTTCCCGGCGGCATGATCCGGATCGTCGAATCGGGTCCCGATGCGGCTGCCGGATGCGAGATGGTCATCGTTCTCGGTGGCGACGGTAGCTTCCTGCGTGCAGCCGAGCTTGCACAGCACGCGTCTGTGCCGGTGCTCGGCATCAATCTGGGCCGGATCGGCTTCCTCGCCGAGGCTGAGGCGGACCATCTCGAAGAGGCCCTCCATCAGGTGGTGCGACAGCAGTATTCGGTCGAGAACCGGATGACACTCGATGTGACGATCCGGGTGGACGATGTGATCGTCGACCGCGGGTGGGCACTCAACGAGGCAAGTCTCGAGAATCAATCGCGCCTCGGCGTTCTCGAAGTGGTTCTCGAAGTGGATGGACGTCCGGTCTCGTCCTTCGGCGGTGACGGGGTGCTCATCGCCACCCCGACCGGGTCGACGGCCTACGCATTCTCCGCGGGTGGCCCGATCGTGTGGCCGGAACTCGAAGCGTTGCTTGTGATCCCGAGCAACGCCCACGCATTGTTCGCGCGTCCGCTCGTGACCAGCCCGAAATCGATCATTGCGGTGGAGACCCTTGCGGGAAGCCATGCCGGGCTGGTGTTCTGCGATGGGCGCCGCACGCTCGAACTCCCGGCCGGAGGCCGCGTCGAGGTCGTGCGTGGGAAGCATCCCGTTCGATGGGTGCGGCTCGATTCGGCACCGTTCGCAGACCGGATGGTGCGCAAGTTCGAACTTCCGGTGAAGGGCTGGCGGGGAAGGAAACTCTAGGTGCTCGCAGAGATCCGGATCGACAACCTCGGTGTGATCACCGAGGCAAGTGCCCGGTTCGACGGAGGCTTGACGGTGCTGACCGGAGAGACCGGTGCCGGCAAGACCATGGTCGTGACCAGCCTGCACCTGCTGTCCGGTGTGCGTGCCGACTCGGCACGGGTGCGGGTCGGAGCGTCGCGCGCTGTCGTCGAAGGTCGCTTCAGCGTGGCCGCAGGCAACAGTCATGTCGAGAAAGAAGTGGCGCGACTGCTCGAATCGGCAGGGGCACAGCGCGACGACGACGGCAGCATCATCGCGG
The DNA here is from genome assembly GCF_036327795.1 of Rhodococcus artemisiae. Lineage (NCBI taxonomy): Bacteria > Bacillati > Actinomycetota > Actinomycetes > Mycobacteriales > Nocardiaceae > Rhodococcus > Rhodococcus artemisiae. The sequence continues at coordinate 16,513 of NZ_JAUTXY010000032.1, read as the reverse complement.
TGCGCACCGTCAACAGCGACGGAGGGTCCCGAGCGCACCTCGGGGGCCGCAGCATTCCGGTCGGGTTGCTTGCCGAGTTCACCGATCCGCTCCTGACGGTGCACGGACAGAACGATCAGCTTCGGCTGCTTCGTCCCGACCAGCAGCGTGCTGCCCTCGACCGATTCGGCGGCAAGACGATCACGGCGCTGCGAGAGCGTTACCGTACACATCGGCGGCGGTGGCTCGATGCCCGCGCCGAACTCCTCGACCGCACGAACCGGGCACGCGAATTGGCCCAGGAAGCGGACCGGCTGCAGTTCGGGCTCGACGAGATCGACGCGGTCGCTCCTGAGCGAGGCGAGGACGCACAGATCGTCGCCGACGTCCTACGCCTGTCGGATCTCGACTCACTGCGTGAGGCGGCCGCGGCTGCACACGGCGTCCTGGCCGGATACGACAGTGCCGACGCCGCAGAGGCCGCGTCGGCACTGGACCTGCTCGGTGAAGCCCGGTCCCGTGTCGACGGCTGCGACGATCCGGCGTTGCGCGAACTCGGTCCGCGGTTGGCAGAGGCCATCACGGTCATCACCGATGTGACCGCGGACCTGTCCGGCTATCTGGGCGATCTTCCGTCCGACCAGGGCGCGCTCGAATCGCTGCTGACCCGTCAGGCCGAACTGAAGACGCTCACCCGCAAGTACGCAGCCGACATCGACGGGGTGCTCGACTGGGCGGACGATGCGCGCGAACGACTGTCGCGACTCGACGTGTCGTCCGAGGCGCTCGAGAAACTCGCAGGGGAAGTGGACAGCGAAGCCGCAGCGACCGCCGACGCGGCGGGTGCGCTGACGACGGCGCGACGCAAGGCGGCCACCAAGCTCGCGAAGGCAGTGAGCAAGGAACTTGCCGGGCTCGCGATGGGTCGTGCCGTCCTCGATGTGCACGTCCGTGACCGCGAGGCCGGTACGGGCGATTCCGCTCCTCTTCCCGTGGGCGACCGTATGTTGCACGCGGGGGAGTCGGGCGTCGACGACGTCGAGTTCCGTCTCGCCGCGCATGCCGGTGCGCCGGCCCTGCCCATCGCACGCAGCGCGTCGGGTGGTGAGATGTCGCGGGTCATGCTGGCACTCGAAGTGGTTCTCGCCGCCTCCGAGCGCGGCGCCACCATGGTGTTCGACGAAGTGGATGCAGGTGTCGGTGGCCGTGCCGCGGTGGAGATCGGCCGCCGTCTGGCCAGGCTCTCACGTACGCACCAGGTCATCGTGGTCACGCACCTGCCGCAGGTCGCCGCCTTCGCCGACACTCATCTGGTGGTCGACAAGGTCGACGACGCGGAGGGCGTGGTGAGCAGCGGGGTGCGCACCTTGACCGACACGGAGCGCGTCACCGAACTGGCGCGGATGCTCGCCGGGCTCGACGACACGGAGACCGGCCGGGCGCACGCGGAGGAGTTGCTTGCCATGGCGCACGCCGAGCGGGAGAGCTGACCAGGGCCGCGATCGTCGCGGTGTGACGCAGGGTGAAACCCCGCGTTGCCCGGCGCGCCTCCACAATCGCATCGCACCTCAGGAGCATCATTCTCACCATGAAGATGCCGGCGCTGCTGTCCCGCAACAATGAAACGCTGCCCGGAGTGAGCGGTATCGCCCGGGTCGACAAGAACACCGCGAAACTGGTACGTCGGGTCGGCCCCGGCGACATCGTCATCCTCGACGCAGTCGACCTCGATCGGGTCACCGCCGACGCTCTGGTCGAAGCGGGGGTCTCCGCTGTCGTCAACGCATCGGCGTCGATCTCGGGTCGATACCCGAACCTCGGCCCGGAAGTCCTCGTCGCCAACGACATCGTCCTGATCGACAGTGTGGGGTCGGACCTGTTCAAGAAGGTCAAGGACGGCGCCAAGATCCGGCTGCACGAGGGCGGGATCTACGCCGGAGACCGTCTGCTCGTCGAAGGCGAGGAACAGACCGAAGCCGAGATCTCCGATCGTATGATCGAGGCGAAGACCGGACTGGTGGATCACCTCGAGGCGTTCTCGGGCAACACCATCGAATTCATCCGGTCGGAGAGCCCGCTGCTCATCGACGGGGTGGGTATCCCCGAGATCGACCTCGACCTGCAGGACCGGCACGTCGTGGTGGTCACCGGCGGACCCGACCATGTGCAGGATCTGAAGAACCTGCGGCCGTTCATCAAGGAGTATTCACCGATCCTGGTGGGCGTGGACTCCGGGGCGGATGCCCTGACCAAGGCCGGCTATCGACCCGACCTGATCATCGGCGATCCGGACGGTATCGGTACCGCCACCCTCCAGTCCGGCGCGGAGGTGGTTCTGCCCGCAGACCCGGACGGGCACGCTCCGGGACTGGAACGCATCCAGGATCTCGGGATCGGTGCGATGACATTCCCCGCGGCCGGCACGTCCACCGACCTCGCGCTCCTCCTCGTCGACCATCACGGCGCGGCATTGGTCGTCACCGTGGGCAGCACGGTCTCCCTCGACGAGTTCTTCGATCAGGGTCGCCGCGACACCAACCCGTCGGCGGTCATGACGCGACTGAAGGTCGGTCCGAAACTGGTCGATTCGAAGGCTGTCGCCACCTTGTATCGCAGTAGGGTCTCCGGTGGTGTGATCGCGCTGCTCGTCTTCGCGGCACTGATCGCTGTCATCGCCGCGTTGGTCGTGTCCAATCTCGGTAGCGACGTCGTCGACTGGCTCACCACCTGGTCGGCCGATTCCGTCGAGTGGGTTCGGGGTCAGTTCGAGTGATTTCGATGCGCCAGCACGCGGTCTCCCTGATCGCGGTGTTCTTGGCACTCGGTCTCGGCGTCGTTCTCGGCTCGGGGTTGTTGTCGAACAGCCTCGTGGCCGGTCTGCGCGACGACAAAGATGACATGGGCCGGGAACTTCAGTCCGAACACGACCGAGCCAACCGACTCGACTCGGAGCTGCGTGCCACCGACGACTACGACGCCACTGTCGCGCCGCGTGTGGTCCGCGACGAGCTCGTCGATCGGACGGTTCTCGTGGTGACGACCCCCGATACCGACCCTGCCGATCTCGACGCGGTGATGCGTACTGTGACCTCCGCGGGCGGCATCGTCAGCGGGCGACTGTCGTTGACGGAATCGTTCCTCGGCGCCGCCGGAGCCGACATGCTCCGCACCACGGTCACCAATATCATTCCCGCCGGTGTGCAACTGCAGACCGGCGCCGTCGACCCGGGCAGCCTCGCGGGCGACCTGCTGGGTGCGGTCCTGCTCGTCGATCCCGAGACCGGTGTGCCTCGCAGCACCCCGGAGGAACGCGAACTCGCCTTGTCCGCGCTGCGCAGTGGCGGATTCATCTCCTACGACGGAACTGTCGAGCCTGCCCAGTCCGCCCTGGTGCTCACGGGAAGCGGTGTCGAGGACGTCGACGGGGGCAACCGCGGGGCACTCATCGCCCGTTTCGCGGCGGCCGTCGATGCTCGTGGCGCGGGTGCCGTGCTCGCCGGCCGACCAGAATCGGCCGTCGGCAACGGTCCCCTCGCTGTGGTCCGCGCCGATGCGGCACTGTCCGCGGGACTCTCCACCGTCGACAATCTGGATCGCGAAGCGGGACGGAGCACCACGGTGCTGGCCCTGCGCGAACAGTTCGAGGGCGGCGCCGGCCGGTACGGAACAGGGCCGGGTGCAGCCGCGGTCACCGTGGGATCCACCGCACGGTGACCGTGTGCGGATTCGTTACGCGCTGTGACGTCCACGGCATCGGGGCTTCACAATCGCGAGCCGGGTACGCCCTGGCCGCCTTAGGTGTTACCGTGAAGTTCCGTGGGTCGGCAGGCCCCAGCTGTATCGTCTGAAGTCCAAAAGTCCTGCACCTGACGTCACGGGAGCTTCGTTGCCACAGTCACGCCAATCGCGTACCCCTACCAAGCACATCTTCGTCAGTGGGGGCGTCGCATCCTCGCTGGGCAAGGGACTCACCGCGTCGAGTCTCGGCGCACTGCTCACCGCGCGTGGCATGCGCGTGACCATGCAGAAACTCGACCCGTATCTCAACGTGGATCCCGGCACCATGAATCCGTTCCAGCACGGTGAGGTGTTCGTCACAGAGGACGGAGCCGAGACCGACCTCGATGTGGGGCACTACGAGCGTTTCCTCGACCGCAACCTCAACGCCGACGCGAACGTCACCACCGGTCAGGTGTACTCGACCGTCATCGCGAAGGAACGTCGCGGCGAATACCTCGGCGACACCGTCCAGGTGATCCCGCACATCACCGACGAGATCAAGCGTCGCATCCTGGCGATGTCTGCACCCGACACCGAGGGACACACGCCCGATGTCGTGATCACCGAGATCGGTGGCACGGTCGGTGACATCGAATCCCAGCCGTTCCTCGAGGCGGCCCGGCAGGTCCGCCACGAAGTGGGCCGTGACAACTGCTTCTTCCTGCACGTGTCGCTGGTGCCGTATCTCGGCCCGTCCGGTGAGCTGAAGACCAAACCCACCCAGCACTCGGTGGCCGCGTTGCGCAACATCGGCATCCAGCCCGATGCGCTCGTGCTGCGGTGCGACCGCGACGTGCCCGCCTCCCTCAAGGCGAAGATCTCGCTGATGTGCGACGTCGACGTCGCCGGCTGCATCTCGTGCCCCGACGCACCGAGCATCTACGACATCCCCAAGGTGCTGCACAGTGAAGGCCTCGACGCCTATGTCGTGCGTCAGCTCGGGCTCCCCTTCCGTGACGTCGACTGGACGGTGTGGGGCGACCTGCTCGACCGTGTCCACAAGCCGCGCGAAACCGTCGAAGTAGCGCTCGTCGGGAAGTACATAGACCTGCCCGACGCGTACCTGTCGGTCACAGAAGCACTGCGTGCGGGCGGATTCGCCCACCGCGCGAAGGTCAAGATCCGCTGGGTCGCCTCCGATGAATGTGAAACCGAGGTCGGTGCACAGGCACACCTCGGCGACGTCGACGCGGTGCTCATTCCGGGTGGCTTCGGCATCCGCGGTATCGAGGGCAAACTCGGGGCGATCAGGTTCGCGCGGTCTCGAAAGATCCCGCTCCTCGGACTGTGCCTCGGTCTGCAGTGCGTCGTCATCGAAGCGGCCCGCTCGGTCGGTATCGCCGATGCATCCTCCACCGAGTTCGACCCGGACACCACCGCGCCCGTGATCTCCACGATGGCCGATCAGGAACAGGCCGTTGCCGGTGAAGCCGATCTCGGCGGCACCATGCGTCTCGGTGCCTACCCCGCTGTGCTGGCCAAGGGATCCATCATCGCGAAGGCATACGGCAGCGACGAGGTTTCCGAACGTCACCGTCACCGCTTCGAGGTCAACAACGCGTATCGCGATCGGATCGCGAAGTCCGGGCTGGTGTTCTCCGGCACCTCACCGGACGGGCGACTCGTCGAATTCGTCGAGTACCCGGCAGACATCCATCCGTTCTTCGTTGCGACTCAGGCTCATCCGGAACTCAAGAGCCGCCCGACCCGCCCGCACCCGCTGTTCGCCGGGTTGGTTTCCGCGGCACTGAAGTACAAGGCGGCCGAACGCCTCCCGGTCGATGTGCACGGCGATGACGGCAAGCGCAACGTCGCCGAGGCCGAGGCCGTGGCGTCCGCGTCCAGCGTCGACGCGGACTAGAGCATGGCGCAGCGACACGAGTTCCGGACCCTGTCCACGCAGCGCATCTATACCGGTGCCATCGTGTCGCTGCGCGTCGACGAGGTGTCGATGCCGGACGGACATCGCGCCCACCGCGAGGTTGTCGAACACTTCGGTGCGGTAGCGGTCGTCGCCATCGACGAGCGCGACAGGGTGGTTCTGATCGATCAGTACCGACATCCGCTCGGCCGGCGATTGTGGGAGTTGCCCGCCGGCCTCCTCGACGAGGCCGGCGAGTCGCCGCTCGACGCCGCGAGACGTGAACTTGCGGAGGAGACCGGGCTCGCGGCGCAGCATTGGGAGACGCTTGTCGACGTTGCCCTCTCGCCCGGATTCACAGACGAAGCGGTGCGGATCTTCGTGGCCCGCGGCCTGTCAGAGGTGGACCGGCCGGAGCCCGAACACGAGGAAGCCGACCTCGAGATCGACCGGGTTCCACTCGCCGAGGCAGTGTCGATGGCATTGCGCGGTGAGATCGTCAACGCCACAGCCGTGTCGGGCATACTCGCATCGGCCGCCGCGAATGCCTCGGGGGTCGAATTGCGCTCCGCCGACGTGCCGTGGCCCGATCGGCCCAGCGCGTTCTCCCGCACCCGCGCGGGGGAGTGACCTCGGTGCTGGCGGGACAACTCGACACGTATCTCGACCATCTGACAGTCGAACGCGGTGCCGCGGCGAACACCCTGGTTTCCTACCGACGCGATCTGGACCGCTACCTGGACTATCTCACGGACTGCGGGATCAGCGATCTCGCGGAGGTCCGTGAGGAGCACGTCGCCGAGTTCGTGGCGGTGTTGCGTCGCGGCGATCCGGACCGGGACCGTCCGGCGCTCGCAGCCAGTTCGGTCGCGCGTGCCCTGATCGCGGTACGTGGACTACACCGCTTCGCGGCTGCCGAGGGCCGGACCCCGAGCGACGTGGCGCGTGCTGTCAAACCCCCCACCGCGGGGCGACGTCTCCCGAAGTCGCTCACCGTGGATCAGGTGACGGCGATTCTCGACGCGGTAGGCGGTGAGGCGGATGGTCCTCGTGGCCTCCGGGACCGGGCTCTGTTGGAAGTGCTCTACTCGACCGGTGCCCGCATCTCCGAGGCGGTGGGGCTCGACGTCGACGACGTGGACACCGACACCCGGGCGGTGCTCCTGCGCGGCAAGGGTGGCAAACAACGTCTCGTGCCCGTCGGACGTCCCGCACTCGCAGCGCTCGACGCATATCTCGTGCGGGGCCGGCCCGTCCTCGCCTCCGGGCACACCGCGGCGTTGTTCCTCAACGCACGCGGCGGACGATTGTCGCGGCAGAGTGCGTGGCAGGTGCTGCAGACCGCCGCCGAGCGCGCCGAGATCACCACCGGTGTTTCACCGCACACACTCCGGCATTCGTTCGCGACGCACTTGCTCGACGGTGGTGCCGACGTCCGGGTGGTGCAGGAGTTACTCGGGCATGCTTCTGTGACGACGACGCAGATCTACACACTGGTCACCGTGAGTGCGTTACGGGAGGTCTGGGCCGGCGCGCATCCCCGCGCGCGCTGATCGGGGCGCCCCGGAAATGCGTGTCCGCCCCCGCAACACGGCATCCAGGCGGTAGCGTTCATGAAGCAGGGACGCGGTAGCGTTCCGGATACGGAACGGCAACCGTTCGACAACTCGACGGCAACGATTACGCTCGCTCGACGCACAGTAGGACGCAGAACAGGGGGAGCACCGCTCGTGGGCACACCTCGGCCATCTGCCACAGACAGCGCACATCTGAACATTGCACACGCGGCAACGCAGGACTGGCCGGCGCCGGTCCGTTCCGTGGCCGATTACCGGCCGTCGGCCGAGCCGCGATCACCAGGGGACGACGGACCCGCGGACGACACGACAGTGGACACCACCGAGGCGGCGCCGGTCGGAGATGCCCCGGCGGCGCCGGTCGGAAGGACCGAGGCAGCTCCGAACGACAACACGGGTCTCGGTCCCACTGGCCGCCCACGCCGGCACATTCCCGAACCACCGGTACTGGCGTCGCACGGCCCAGCCAAGATCATCGCGATGTGCAACCAGAAGGGTGGAGTGGGTAAGACCACCTCCACCATCAACCTGGGTGCTGCTCTCGCCGAATGCGGACGTCGCGTGCTGCTCGTCGATCTCGACCCCCAGGGTGCCCTGTCGGCCGGACTCGGTGTCGCCCATCATGATCTCGAGCTGACTGTCCACAATCTGCTGGTCGAACCCCGGGCAGACACCGACGACGTGCTGATCGACACGCACATCGAGAACCTCGATCTGCTGCCCAGCAACATCGACCTGTCCGCCGCCGAGATCCAGCTCGTCTCCGAGGTCGGGCGCGAACAGGCGCTGGGTCGTGCCCTGTATCCGGTTCTCGAGCGCTACGACTACATCCTCGTCGACTGCCAGCCGTCACTCGGCCTACTCACCGTCAATGCTCTGGCCTGCGCCGACTCGGTGCTCATCCCGATGGAATGCGAATTCTTCAGCCTCCGCGGGCTGGCGTTGCTCAACGACACCGTCGCCAAGGTCAGGGATCGGCTCAATCCGCGCCTCGCCGTCGCCGGGATTCTCGTGACCATGTTCGACTCGCGCACGCTGCACGGCCGTGAAGTGATGTCCCGAGTGGTCGAGGTCTTCGGAGACCTCGTCTACGACAGCGTCATCTCCCGCACCGTCAAGTTCCCCGAGACCAGCGTCGCCGGCGAACCGATCATCACTTGGGCGCCGAAATCCGGTGGCGCCGAGTCGTACCGGACGCTCGCCCGCGAAGTGATCCACCGGGCCGGCCACTGATCCGTGTCTGCTCCTACCCGGGACACCAGCGCGGCGGACTCCGCTGCTGCTGTCGTCGATACCGTCGCTGTCGCCGATCAGGCCACTGACCGGACTCCGGAACCCGAGGGCGCCACCGGCGGATTCCGGGTCCGGCTCCGCAACTTCGAGGGTCCGTTCGATCTGCTCCTCACTCTGATCTCGCAGCGTCGCCTCGACGTCACCGAAGTCGCGTTGCACGAGGTCACCGACGAATTCATCGCCTACACGCGGCAACTCGGTCCTGTACTCGGACTCGACCAGACCACTGAATTCCTTGTCGTGGCCGCGACACTGCTCGACCTCAAAGCGGCCCGTTTGCTGCCTTCCGGGAATGTGGACGACCCCGAGGATCTCGCGCTGCTCGAGGCCCGCGACCTTCTCTTCGCGCGGTTGCTGCAGTACCGGGCTTACAAACAGATCGCCGAACAGTTCGCCGAACTCGAAAACGCTGCACTCCGCCGCTACCCGCGCGCGGTGTCGCTCGAAGAATGCTTCGAAAATCTCGTGCCGGAGGTTGTCCTCGGCGTCGACGCACAGCGCTTCGCCGAGATCGCCGCTGCAGCGTTCCGACCCAAACCGATCCCCACCGTCGGGTTGGACCACCTGCACGTCGCGACGGTGTCGGTGCCCGAGCAGGCCGCGCACATCCTCGCCCTGCTGAAGGACAACGGCGCCGGGCAATGGGTCGGCTTCGACGTCCTCACCGCCGACTGCGAGCACGGACTACTGGTGGTCGCGCGGTTCCTCGCACTGCTCGAGCTCTATCGCGAACGCGCCGTCACCTTCGAACAACCCGACCCGCTCGGACCACTCGAGGTGGCCTGGACCGGAGAGAACGACGAGAACGCCATCGACTTCGAGGAGGATTACGGGTGAGCGCCGACACTCCCGGCCCCACACCGCCCGCGCAGGAACAGCCCGACCCTCCTGGCGACGAGCGGGCCTGGGACGGTGAACTGCTCGACATGGCCGACGACGAGCTCACCGCGGCACTCGAAGCGGTGCTCCTGGTGGTCGACACACCCGCCTCCGCCGACCAGCTCGCCGCCGCGATCGGTGTCACCGCCGACCGAGCCGATCGTGCCCTTCACACACTCGCGGCCGATCTGGATGCGCGTGGTTCCGGTATCGATCTGCGCTACGCGGGCGACGGCTGGCGGTTCTACACCCGCCGCGACTACGCCCCCTACGTCGAGAAGCTCCTTCAGGGTGGGGCGCGCACCAAGCTCACCCGTGCGGCGTTGGAAACACTCGCGGTCGTCGCTTACCGGCAACCGGTGACCCGGAGCCGCGTCAGCGCGGTCCGTGGCGTCAACGTCGACGGGGTGATGCGCACGTTGCTCGCCCGTGATCTCATCGCCGAATCCGGCACCGATCCCGAGACCGGCGGCACTCTCTATACCACCACCGAGTTGTTCCTCGAACGCCTCGGCCTCGCATCGTTGAGCGATCTGCCGCCCGTCGGCCCCCTGTTGCCCGATGTAGATGTGATCGATGACATCAGCGACAGCCTCGAAGCGGACCCGAGGTTTGAGAGAATAGGAAAGAACGCGCGCGCCGAGACACTCTCACCCGCGGAGTTCGATCCAGAGAACTGACAGGAAAAAAGTGAAAAAGCCCGCTCGCCGTGATGGCACACCGGACCATAAACGAACCGCCCGCCCCGTGAAGGGCAAGGGCACCGGCAGATCCTCCTCGGCCCGCCGGTCGGACCCCCGCGCACAGGATGCTCCGAACTCCACCGCAGGGAATGCAGCTGCAGGTAAGAAGCCTCATCGAGGTCAGGGAAGCGCCCCGCTGAACAAGCGAGGCAGGCCCGCCGCACCGAAGCCTCAGGCCCGCCGGACCTCGGCGACACCGACCATCAGCAACGCGAAGCCCGCCCGACACCAGCACAGCATCGCCGAACCGGCGAAGCTGCCCTCCGGTGAGGGCGTGCGCCTGCAGAAGGTCCTCGCCCAGGCGGGTGTGGCCTCGCGACGTGCCGCCGAAGAGATGATCGACCGCGGCCGCATCGAGGTCGACGGGGTCATCGTGCGGGAGCAGGGACTGCGTGTCGACCCCGAGAATGCCGTGATCCGCGTCGACGGTGTCCGCGTGGTCGTCAAGAAAGACCTCGTCCATCTCGTGCTCAACAAGCCTCGCGGATGGCAGTCCACCATGTCCGACGATCTGGGCCGCCCCTGCGTCGGCGACATAGTCTCCGAGCGGGTCGCCGCGGGACAGCGCCTGTTCCATGTCGGTCGACTCGACGCCGACACCGAAGGGCTGCTGCTGCTCACCAACGACGGTGAACTCGCGCATCGGCTCATGCACCCGTCCTTCGAGGTCAACAAGACCTACCTCGCCACCGTCAAGGGCGTTCTCCCGCGCGGCGTCGGCAAACAGCTCAAGGCAGGTGTCGAACTCGAGGACGGCCCGGCCAAGGTCGACAAGTTCGCGCTGCTCGAGGTGAATGAAGGTCAGTCCCTCGTGCGGCTGGATCTGCACGAGGGTCGCAAGCACATCGTGCGCCGGCTGCTCGACTTCGTCGGTCATCCTGTGATCCGTCTGGTGCGTACCAACATCGGTCCTGTCGCGCTCGGTGACCAGCGCCCCGGAACCCTCCGTGTCCTCGGGCGCAACGAGGTCGGCGGTCTCTACCAGGCGGTGGGACTGTGACCGGCACTTCGGGAGGCGGATTGATCGTCGCGATGGACGGTCCGTCGGGCACCGGCAAATCCAGCGTCTCCAAGCGCCTCGCGCGGCATCTCGGTGCCGCATACCTCGACACCGGAGCCATGTACCGGATCGCAACGCTGTATGCGCTGCGCCGCCGCACCGATCTGGCCGACCCAGCCGCGATCGCCGCAACCGTCGCCGATCTACCCTGGTCGATCGGCACAGACCCCGAGGTCGAGGACATCCGGCTCGACGGACAGGACGTGCGCGACGAGATCCGCGGCGCCGAGGTGACCGCAGCGGTTTCCGCCGTCTCCGCAGTCCCGGAGGTGCGCGAACTGCTCGTGGCGGCGCAACAGCGCCTCGGCCGCAAAGCGCACCGGGTCGTCGTCGAGGGACGCGACATCGGCACCGCAGTGTTCCCGGATGCGGATGTGAAGATCTTCCTCACCGCATCCGCGGAAGCACGCGCACAGCGACGCAACACACAGAACATCGCGGAAGGCCGCGGCGACGACTACGACGCGGTACTTGCGTCGGTGCAGCGCCGCGACCATCTCGACTCCACGCGCACAGTGTCGCCTCTGCGCGCCGCGGACGACGCCGTCGTCGTGGACACCAGCGACATGAACATCGACGAGGTGACTGCGGCGCTGACCGCCGTGGTCACCGAGCAGACGGGAGCGACGCTGTGAGCGACGACGTCACAACGGAGTACATCAACGACGGTGCCGACGGCACGTGGTCGGAGGAATCGGACTGGGATCTCGACTTCGAGACAGGGGCAGACCTCGAAGAGTTCGTTCCCATCCCGACAGTCGCGGTGGTGGGCCGCCCCAACGTCGGCAAGTCAACCCTGGTCAACCGCATCATCGGTCGGCGCGAGGCCGTCGTCGAGGACATTCCCGGCGTCACCCGCGACCGTGTGTCCTACGAGGCGAACTGGAACGGCCGACGCTTCATGGTCCAGGACACCGGTGGCTGGGAACCCGATGCCAAGGGGATGCAGCAGTCGGTGGCGCGTCAGGCCGAGGTCGCCATGCGCACCGCCGACGCGATCCTCGTGGTCGTCGACGCCACTGTCGGCGCGACCTCCGTCGACGAAGCAGTCGCCAAGGTCCTGCGCCGGTCGAAGACACCGGTACTGCTCGTCGCGAACAAGGTCGACGACGACCGCGTCGAAGCCGAAGCGGCCGCGTTGTGGTCGCTCGGGCTCGGCCAGCCCTATTCGGTGTCCGCCACGCACGGTCGTGGCACCGGTGATCTGCTCGACGATCTACTCGAGAAGATGCCGCCCACGCCGCGCGAGGGCACAGGTGGGGGAGGGCCCCGCCGTGTTGCACTGGTGGGCAAGCCGAACGTCGGCAAGTCCAGCCTGATCAACAAGCTTTCGGGCGACGAGCGGTCGGTGGTACACGACGTCGCGGGCACCACCGTCGACCCCGTGGACTCGGTCGTCGAACTCGGCGGCAAGCCGTGGCGCTTCGTCGACACCGCCGGCCTGCGCAAGCGGGTCAGCCACGCATCGGGCGCCGAGTTCTATGCCTCGTTGCGCACCCGGGCTGCGATCGACGCCGCGGAGGTGGCGGTGCTGCTCATCGATGCGTCTGTGCCGATCACCGAGCAGGATCAGAGAGTGATCTCGATGATCGTCGAATCCGGTCGCGCACTCGTGATCGCGTTCAACAAGTGGGATCTCGTCGACGAGGACCGACGTCACGAGCTGGGCCGTGAGATAGAGCGAGATCTGCTGCGCGTGCCGTGGGCGGCGCGGGTCAACATCTCCGCCAAGACCGGCCGCGCCGTACAGAGGCTCGTGCCGGCCATGGACACCGCACTCGAGTCGTGGGACAAGCGCATCTCCACGGGCCGACTCAACACCTGGCTCAAGGAAGTGGTGGCTGCAACACCGCCGCCGATGCGGGGTGGACGTCTGCCCCGTGTGATGTTCGCGACCCAGGCGGCTACACGTCCTCCGACGTTCGTGTTGTTCACCACCGGCTTCCTCGAAGCCGGCTACCGCCGCTTCCTCGAGCGGAAGCTGCGTGAGGAGTTCAACTTCGACGGCAGCCCCGTCCGTGTCTCCGTGCGAGTGCGGGAGAAGCGCGACCGCCGCAAGTAGACCCGAATCCCCGGAAATGGCACTGACCAGCCGATTCGCCTTTCGGTCCGTACCTGTTGTAATCTCAACGAGCGCTCGACGAGAGCGTGGACGGGCTGTGGCGCAGCTTGGTAGCGCACTTGACTGGGGGTCAAGTGGTCGCAGGTTCAAATCCTGTCAGCCCGACCGAAAGGCCCCGGTGAGATCTGATCTCACCGGGGCCTTTTCGTGTTTCGCGTGGCATCGAGTCGGGGGTTACGAACTGCAACGTACATAACCACGTGGTACGGCTCCATTGTGGTGGAGTCCGATCGCTATCTTCCTTCCAGCAAAGATGTGTTCGGGGTGTGGCAGGCGAAAACCACACCTGACCCTTTCCGACCGGACGTACGTGTGTGAGCACTGCGGCCTGACGATCGATCGTGATCGTAATGCCGCGATCAACCTTGCCCGCCTCGGCGGGACCGGTACCGAGAGTAGCCCGGCCGCCACCGATTCGGGTGGAGACGGACGTGGAGCCACGCAGAAGACCCGATCCGCGGCAGCGGGGAAGGCAGCAGGCGAGGAAGCGTCAACCCGGCACGACAACACTGTCGGTCAGACCGGGACTGCCTCACCGGAAGGTGAGGCTGCCTGATGGCGAAGCAAACCGAGCGTGCTCACGTTTGCTCACCAGTAGGCAACGGTATAGGACAGTGTCGAATCCGGGTTGGGCGCGGATTGCCGGACGCGATCAAGAACCTGTACGACGCCGCGACCGCCGCGGTCGGACAGGACCACTCGTGAGGTTGCGAGCGCCGGCAACCGGGACAGCACCACGGATGCCGGTGCGCTACCGACGTGCGGCGAATGTGCCGTCCGTGCGGCGGCGGACCGACCCAGGAGACACGCCTGTGATCCTCTTGAATGCCTTCGAGAACGCCGCTTCGGACTCGTAACCCGACCTCGATGCGAGTTCACCGACTGTCGCGCCGTCCTGCAACGCGACGGTCGCCGACTCCATCCGCCATCGACCGACGTACCGCATCGCGGGTTCGCCGACCAACTCGGTGAACCGCGCCGCGAACGCCGACCGCGACATCGCCGCTTCCCGCGCAAGAGACTCGACCGTCCACGGCCGTTCGGGGGCGCGGTGAACCGCGGCGAGCGCACGGCCCACCTGTGGGTCCTGCAGAGCGCCGATCCATCCACGCCGGGCCGCCGGCGCGGAATCGATCCAACTTCGGATTGCCATGATCACAAGAATGTCCGCCAACCGCGTGAGTACCGCCTCGCCACCGGCCTGCACGTGCTGCGCTTCTTCGGCCATCAACGACAACACCTGCGTCGGCGCGCTGCGCCTCGCCGACCCGGTCGTGTCCATCCGCAGGACGGGAGGCAGCAACGCCACCAGACGTCGCGCGGTCGGATGATCGAACTCGACGACCCCGCACACCAGAGTGGACTGTTCACCACCTCCGCCGCAGCGCAGAACCGAGTAGTGGTCGCCGATCATGGTCTGAGGGAGTAGATCCACGCGCCCCGTACACCCCGTGCTGGGGATGCTCGGATCGCTGCGCATCAGGTGTCCCGCCCCGTGCGGCACGATGACGAAATCCCCGGGCAGGAGCTGTGCCGACGCCGAATCGGGGACCTCGAGCCACATTTCGCCCGAGACGACAAGGTGGAAGCTCACGCTGTCGGCCACCGGCGGCATCTCCAGCGCCCACGGCGCGGTCAATTCCGACCGGCAGTAGAAGCCGCCGCGCATGCGCAGCAGGTGAAGGGCCTCCGCGAGGGGATCGACCGGTGTCCACGGATAGAGCACGTTGTCGGTCTCCCGAACCCTCTCGATCGTCATGTGTCCACCCTCACCGCTGGGTGTTCATTCGTCCAGCCCCGCGGGACGAATGAACGTGAGGGTCGGACGGAGAGTCATAGAACGTCCTGAGGAACGTTCATACGGTGGACACATCATCCGGACAATCCCAGGAGAACGTCATGAAAGTACTCGTCGTCGGCGCAACGGGCGGCTCCGGCCGCGCAGCCGTCACCGCACTCCTCGACCGCGGCCACGACGTCACCGTCATGGTCCGCACACCCGACGCTCAGCACACATTCGGCAATCGAATCCCGGGCGTGATCGGGGACGCCACCCGTCTCGATGACGTCGACCGCGCCGTCCGCGGCCAGGACGCCGTCATCGTCACCCTCGGCATCACCGAGAACCCCGTCCGTGTACGGCTGCGGGGCCCGGCGCGTACTGCACTCGACGTGCGGTCCACCGGGACCCGCAACATCATCGACGCGATGCAACGTCACGGCGTGCGGCGCCTGATCGTCCAGACCACCTACGGAGTGGGTGACACCGACGGCCGGCTGCCGTTGCGTTACAAGCTCATGTTCTCGCTGCTTCTCGGACCACAGGTCGCCGACACCGTGATCCAGGACCGCTTCGTGCACGAGAGCGGTCTCGACTGGACCCTCGTGCAACCGGTCAACCTGACCGACTCGACCGACGGCGGAGACGCGTTCACCTCGACCAGCGGCGAGCTCGCGGGCTGGCAGGTTGCCCGCAGCAAGGTCGGTCGGGTCCTTGCTTCCGCCGTCGACGACGAGGAGAACGTGAGGAGAACGGTGTCGGTGTCCTGAGCCGGGATCCGTCGAAAGGCTCCGCGAGTGAGCGTGACGGGACACGATGAGAAACGGCAATGCACGATGAGAAACGGCAATGCACAGAGTCCATCTGTGTAGTGCCGACTCATCTATCCTCCGACAGATCAGGAGCTCGCGGTGACCACTCGACTCAATCCGTACATCAGCTTTCGTGACAACGCGCGTGACGCGATGGAGTTCTACAAGACCGTCTTCGGCGGTGAACTCGAGATCAGCACCTTCGGGGAGGGGCAACCTACCGGCGACGCCGCGGTGGACAGCAAGGTCATGCATGCGATGCTCACCACGGACAGCGGTTTCGTGCTCATGGCCTCGGACACGCCTCCCGGAATGGACAACACCCCCGGAACCAATTTCACCATCTCGCTGAGCGGCGACGATGAGGCCGAACTCCGCGGCTACTGGGACGGACTCGTCGACGAAGGCACCATCACCATGCCGCTCGAGAAGGCGCCCTGGGGTGACAGCTTCGGAGCGTGCACCGACAAGTTCGGTGTTCCATGGATGGTCAATATCAGCGTCGGCTAATGGGAGGTATCAAGCCTGGCCGATCCGGCAGACTTGATACCTGGTAGCCGCTGGTGGATGAGCACTCTCGTCGGCTGGACCCCGACCGAGTCCTGAGATCAGACCGTGCCTCCACCG
>NZ_JAUTXY010000031.1:0-24517 GCF_036327795.1 Rhodococcus artemisiae | reverse complement strand
GGTGGAGCACGGACGGGTTCTTTCGTTCGGCGGATGAGTTGGTGGTACTTCCCATCCTGCCGTCGGAGGACCCGTCCGCCTTCTTCAACCCCTCGAGCTGGTGTCTACAACGTCATGACCCGCAACAACTAGGGGACCGACGGGCGACGCCGTCGGGCGCGAGTTCACCGACATCGAGTAAACAGTGTCGCGCTGACGGACACAACCGCCCGCTCTGCTCGGGACCGAATGTCGAGTCGAGTGAGCCGAGGCGTGCTGCCCGACATTCGGACGTAGGACGATCGATCTCGTTTCGGCGCTGATGGCCGACTGAGGGTGAAGCGAAGGTTGGCGTTGATCGGCATGTCCCACCGGTTACGCAGGTGGCCGACGGCCGAGACGGTCGGGGCTGGTGGAGGGATGCATACGTCCACGCTGTCTGTTACCGAGCACCGACATCGCCCACGACGTTCCGGGGATTGTTCGGGTTCGGTCGGCGAAGGCGGCGGCGTAGCGGGCGTACGGGTCTGCGGCGAGCTCGGTGTGCTTGTGCGCGACTTGGTGGCTGTAGCCGAGCATCTCGGCAACAAGCGGTGGGGGAACTTCGGTGACCAGGGCTCGTAGTGCGGCGTTGCGAGCGCCGAGGAGGTCGACGCCGAGGTTGCGGATTCGGTCCATGAGGGTGTGGAGGTGCAGGTGGCTGCCGTGCCGATAATCGGGGAAGAGCCACGTGCTGGTGGTTCCCGCCGTGGTGCGGAGGTTCGGCCGGTGAGTGCAGTGTTCCTCGAGCAGTGCGGCGAACGGTGCCGGGACCGGGACCGGGACCGGGTCGGCGCCGAGGACCAGACGCAGCTCGTGCGCGACGACAAAGTTGTCGGTGGTCTGCAACGAGGCGATCTTGACAAGTGGCTGGTCGTAGAGCAGCAGCAGTGTTCCGGCGACACGGTATGGCAGGGACTCGGCGGTGCCGGTGAGCAGTTCGCGTATCCAGTGCGGGTGCTGGTCTTCCGTAACCGGGGTGATTGAGCGAAGGCTCGACGATGCGTCCCGGCGACTCACCCACCCGAGTCGGCGGCGCCGGAACACAGAACCCTGCATCGCCGCTGGTCACGAGCGGTATCCACGCGGCAGTCGAGGTGCTGAGTCGACGCCGCAGGGAGGGTCGAATGATGCATCCGATGCAATATGCAGGCCTATACTTGACATAATATATGTTATCGGCTAAATATCCGGCTAGATTATGGCTAATAGTTGGGCTACCATGAACGGATGACGACGGTACCGCTCGGCGAAGCCAAGGACAAGCTCTCGGCGCTGGTGGACAGTGCCGAAGCCACGCACGACATCATCACGATCACCCGGCACGGCAAACCGGCCGCGGTCCTGATGTCGGCCGACGATCTGGAATCACTGCACGAGACGATCTACTGGCTGTCTCGGCCCGGCACCGCCGAGTCGGTCGCGGTCGCCGACCGCGAGTACGCCGCCGGCCGGACCGCCTCGCTCGACGAGCTGCGCGCCGAGCACGGCCTGCCGCCCCGATGACCGACGAGGCGCCGGCACCCTACGACGTTGCGATCGCCTCACCGGCCCGCCGGGCCCTGTCCCGACTACCGGGACGGATCGTGCATGCGGTCGTCGAGTTCATCTCCGGCCCACTGGCGGAGAATCCGCACCGGCTGAGCAAACCACTGCGCAACGACCTTGCAGGCCTGCGCAGTGCCCGCCGCGGCGACTACCGCATCCTGCTCCGTGTCGACGACGACCACCGCACCATCCTGATCGTCGACATCGACCACCGCGCCCACATCTACCGGCCCTGAAACCTCGGAGCTGGTCCTGCGGCCGGGCTACTGCAGCGGTCCGAGCAGGCCGGTCACCTCGGACGTAGTCGCAGTGGTTACCCGTGGTCGCTGGTAGCCGGGACACGACGGCGACCCGTCCGGGTTCGCCGGAGCGACGATCGCGCGAGGCTGCCAATCGGTACGCAGATCCCTTTCCAGCCCGAAGATGTTCGCGGACTGCGACGATCGGCTACGCATGCGGCGGCGCAGGACACCGGGATACACGCCGTCGACCTCCGGGAATCACCCACCAAATCCACTTCCGCACAACGTTTTTGATGGATAACCGTGCTTATCCATCATGGTCGGCCTGAGCTCGTCGGCGGTTCTTCTCCTCGCAGCGCCCTGATCGACACCGCCGCGCACGTCAGTACCCGGCGCCGAATCGGCGGGGCGGAAATGGCCCCCCCTTGATCGCGGCCCCGGGCACGGACTCGAGGGCCGGCGGCACGCGCTTGCAGCGTCGCGCGGGCGTGATGGTTCGACCCCCGGTGCTACCCAGCCGTGGGCAGGTACGGGCAGGAAACCTCACGGCGTCGGTGTCCTTTCGGTAGAGTTTTCGTGTCACCGTCATCCCCCTGCACGGTGACCGAAACCCCGCCTGAGTTGCCCCCCAAACTCTCTCCGGCGGGGTTTCTCAGTTCGATCTCGCCGATCTCGACCGAGCGTGCGACACTGCAGGGCGGCCGGTTCGGACTGCGCCGTGCAGGGGGTTGCGCAGTGCGGGCCGGCTCTTGTCATCTTCCGTGCCCGGAGTCCCGTCGGCGCTTCCGCTGACGGAACCGGATCATCCACGCACCGGGAGGGTGGCGGTGTCCCCGACGGAATGGATCGACGCACGCTGCCGGAAACATGCGTACATTGCATGCACGCTACGCATGCAACCTTGCGTCGCGATGGGCCAAGCCTTTAGTTCGACACCACCGCCTCGGGTCTGCGCACTCGGTAGGCGCTTGTTCCGCTTGTGGTCGAGGTCCTCGGCCCAACCCGCAGCACAGGCGCGTTCGTATTTCCTCGGGATCCCTGTGCGTGCGTGTCCAGCATCTTCGACCGGAGCTCACGGGCGGCACCCCTACTCCCCCGGCTCCACGCTGCGTCGCAGGCAGGGCCGTCAGTCCTGATCGTCCAGCGATGCGAAACGAACGTCCCGCCAGAATTCGCACAGCAGGGCCAACGACCTGTGCTGATCCCATTCCCGCAGCGCCGCCACATACCGGGCATGTTGGGCGGTGTCGCGTTCGACGCTGAGTTCGAGGACGGGAAAGTCCAGCCGCCGCATGGCTTCGGCGACCATCACTCGGACCGCTCGGCCGTTGAAATCCTCGAACGGATGCACGTGCAGTGCCTGAGCCTCCAGGTAGGCGAGGGCTTCGAGTTGAAGCTCGACGTCGCCGGCGCAGTAGTCGAGCCGGCCGGTGAAGCTGTGGAACAGCTCCCGCATCTCCCGGTCTACATGAATGTGTTCCGGCGGATAGTGGCCTCCCACCCGGACCAGCTTCCTGCGCCACCGGCCGGCGATGTCGGGCATCACGTCGATCAGGATCCGGCGATGGAACTCGCGGAGCAGATACACGTCCATCGCCTCGTCGGCGAAGCGACCGGAGGCCACCTCGTCGAGCAGTCGGCGCAGTGGCTCGGCGATCAGATCGGCGACCTCGTGGTAGGTCTTCGTACCGAACAGCGTCTCGAATTGGCGGGTGCTGCCGGTATCGACCGGCTCCGGCGGCTCACCCACCGGTCGCTGCTGCTGCGCGGGTCCGTGCGTGCACGATCAGTGCGAGCCCAGCACGGCCCGCTGACGCTGCCGTGCCTGCTCGATCCATCGGTCGGAGACGGGCTCGCCTTCCATTGCCATGCTGTGGATCACGTGATCGACCACGGCGGCGCGCCGCCGATAGACCTTCTCCTCGGTGGGCAGCGCACGCCACCGTGCGACCAGTGCCCGAACGTCGTGTGTGGTCACGGCGCGCTCCCTTCCGTCTCGATCCGGTCTGTTGTACCCCAATGATGGCAGCCGGTGGCGACAGCGAGCAATCGAGACGGCTCTGCCGGCCTGCGGACATGCGGACCGCGGCGCTGTCGGCGCCGTGGTGTAGGCACAGCTGGACGACGAGACGGCGGGTGTGCCTGTCGCGCCCACCGAGGTAGGGGGATCGAATGGTTGTGCTGCTCATCTTCAATGTGCTCGGAATCTTGGCCGCGCTCTTCTGCGCGCACAGGTCGTATCGCCGTTACGGCCGCCCGGTTCGGGCGCTGGCGGCCGGCGTCGGAGGGCTTCTCGTTCTTCCGCTGATCGTCGTGGTGGCGGTCGCGGCGGCCGCTCCGCGGGCATCGCGGACCGGGTAGTGGAAGATCGGGTAACCGCAGTTCAGAATGCATTTCGGGTGCAGTGATCGGGTAGAATTGATCTTGAAACGTTCCCGGAATCGGGGGGAGCTCCGCCCAGGGTCGGGCGCAGTCGAGGAGGTCGCGTGGCGGACGAGAACGCCAACCAGGACACGTTCGGAACCGAGGATCAGGGAGGGCACAATGGCACCGCAGAGCGAGGATTTCAGGGCGCAGGTCGAGGGAATCGACCTGACGATCGCGGCCGAGACCAGGCGGATTCTGGTCGAGTGGCTGGGGATCGATCCGACGACCGAGCAGGAGCGGATCGACCGGGAAGCGCTGCGCCTGCAGCAGATGACCGAGGACGCGGCCGAGCAGTTCGAGCAGGCGACCCCGCCGGCCCCGGACGTGACGTACCAGGACGCGGTACGCGCCAAGGCAACAGCGTGGCGGGCAGCTCGGGAGATGGTGCTGGAGAACGAGCTGTATCCGCAGGTGACACCCGAGATCCGAGAGGACTGGGAGCGGTTCCAGGTGTGGGCCGAGCAGGAAGCCGAGAAGGACTGGGAAGCGGCCCGGACAGCACAGGACCCGGATCGGTGGCGGACGCAGAACGTGCGGCCGAACCCGACCGCGGTGCGAGTGGTCGAGCGAGTGTGGCTGGCGAAGCCGGGATGGTTCCTGTCGCTGGCGGAGGCCCTGATCGCGCAGCGGATCGAGGACAATCAGCCGGTGCCGATGACCTCCCGCGACCGGTTGGCGGACGAGCTGGCGGCACTGATCGAGGACGAGATGCGGCGCAACCCGCCGGAGGACCCGGATCTGCCGTTCTGATCCAGGCGCAGTGGGCGCAAGTCCGCGAGGAACTCGTTGACCTGCGTAGGCAGGGGAAGAACGCCTCTCGTGCGCTCGCTTCGGCGCGTCGAGCATTGGCAACTGCTCACGAACGCGGACTGCCCGAAGGGATCGCAGCCAACACTGCGAATGTTGCGTCCTGCACGGAACAACTCGAACGGCTCCGTGGGCAGTGGCGTGAGCTGCGGGCGCAGGAGAACCGGCTGCGCAGCGAGCTGCACGCTCTCGGTCTCGACCCGGAGGCTGTTCCCAAGCAGGCGGTGCGCGAGGTCGCGGCCGCGCAGCCGGCCTGGCGTGAGCATCCCGCGACCGAGCGGCAGTTGCGGACCCTCGAGCGTCTGGCAGCGGAGACGAACGTGCCGTTCGTGCTCGACGAGGGCATCACCAAAGGTCAGGCCCATGATCTGATCGCGGCGATGCTGGCCGGCAACCTGCCGCTGGCGCAATTCACCGACCGTCCCGCGGGGCCGATGTTCCTCCCGGCCGCGGCACCGGCCGAGCCGACACCGGAGGCCCCGGCCGGTGCCGAGGTGTCCCGGAGCGAGGAACCGCAGGTCGGGCAGGCTCGGCAGCCGCGGCCGCGGATCGATCCGCTGGCCGAGGTCGAGCGCCGGTTGCTCGAGACCCTGGCCGAACCGGACGCCGACGCCGATGCCGCCGCGAACCCGCAGGTCAACACCGCCGCGCAGTTCCTGTCGTGGGCCGACGGGCATTTCAAGGTCAAGGCCCAGGTCGCCCTGGCCGATCTGATGGCCGATCGGGACTCGCTCACGGACGAGATGTTCGTGGTGTGCCGGTCGATCCTGGCGGATCCGAAACGCTGGGGCGAACTCGGGCACCGCGCCGCCGAGGCGTACTGGCAGACCCGCACCGGCGAGCCGGTGCAGCATCCGGTCACCGCCGAGGTCACCGACACGATCGTCGACGCCCGCGCCAGCGAGGACCGCGCGATCGAGGAGGATTTCCTCGACACCACCCAGCACGTCCTCGACGCGCAGGAGCCGGCCGAGCTGGAGACCACCGCCCAGCGCAGCGAGCACGTCGAAGCCGTGCAGGACGGCATCGACCAGGCCGCCGCGGTCGAGGTCGAGCAGTGGTGGGCGCGGGGCCGCGCCGCCTACGACCCCGACGATCCGCTGACCATTCCGCAGCCCGACGCCGATCCCGAGGCCGCTGCTGCGATCAAGGCCGTGCGCCGCCGCAAGGCCCGCGACGAGATCCGCGCCCAGTGGTTCGCCGGGGTCGAGCAGGGACGCCGCGAGGCCACCGCCGCGCAGCGCCAGGCTCTGATCGCCGAGGTCGCCGTGGATCCCAGGCTCATCGCCACGGTCGAGGGCCGACGCCCGGACTACCTGCCGGCCGTGGCCCGTTCCGCGGCCCAGAGCCTGATTACCGAAGCCGCCCGCGAGGCATCCCCGCTGCGGCAGGCCGCGGCGAAGGTGCTGCTCGAGCATCACCCGTTGCCAGCCGAGCTGTACGAGCGGGCCTATGCCGAATGGGAGCGCATCCACGGCCCCGAGCTGACCTGGGATCAGGACACCGCCGCGGAGTGGACGGCGTGGATGACCAGGCACGCCCAGCGGGATCCGCTGCTCGGATCGTGGGCCGGACTGCCGATGCACACGCGTACCCCGATCATCGAGATCGGTATCGAGACCGCGTTCGAGGTCATGGCCGAGGAGCGCCCTGATCTCGTCGCCGCCACCGCGGGCATTCCCCCCGAGCGTCTCGCTGCGGAGATGCGCGGGAACATCATCCCGAACCTGCCCGCACCCGAGCCGTCGGATCTTGCCGCTCTGTTCGGTGACGAGGCCGCATACTGCGCCTTGCGGTTGAACGACCGCCCGAACAGCAAAGTCAGCTTCTTCCCGATCCGGGGCTGGGATTACACCCTCGACGGGGGCGGCACCTCCGTCACCTGTAGCCGCAATGCACGGGCGGCGATCGGTGCGCTGCTCGACGCACGCAACATCGAGCTCCCGGAGTGGATCGAACGTGCCTACCGGCCCTACGCCCAGGCCCGCGCCACCGTGCTGACCAGGGCGATCGCCTACGCCCGGAACAACGAGTTCTACCACGCTGCCGCCCGTGCGGACCTGCTGTGGAAGTACAACGAAACAGGCACCTTCGTTGCCTCCCACTCGCTCATCAAGGACGTGCGTAGCGGCATCATCGACCAGCTGCGCAGCGATTTCCCGGCCGAGACCGCACTGCTCGACAGCTACGGCATCGATCTGGACTGGACCCTCGACAACGACGTGGACCCGAAGGTCCTGCGCGAGATCCGGGCCGCCGGGGACGACCTCTACAGCCTCACCCCCACCGACCTGACCTTCGCCGGGGCCGGAGATGTAGTCCTCGGGGACCCCGACGGCCGACACGTCACAATCCGCTCCGGGTGGGCACCGAACAGCAGCGAGCACATCACCTACGTCGATGGCCAGCCCCGGCCCGAGCTGACGATGCGGGACGCGATCGCCGACGCCCGCGCCGTGCTCGCCGCCGAACGCGACGGCGAGCAGCTCGACCCGGACCACACCGCCGAGACCGAAGCCCCGCTCGACACCGACACCGAGACAGAGGCCGAGGCAGAACCGCAGGTCAGTGAGGAGGCCGAACCGCCCTCCCCTCGAGTCGTAGCGCCTGCGATCGACGACGCAGGCGCGGTGATCTTCGAAGAGGTCGAACTGGCTCCCACCGAGCCGTCGGACCCGGCCCCTGCCGCCCCTGCCACCGATGCGCCCGCGACCGCGTGGGTGCTCACCGATCCCCTGATGGTCGGCCCCATCGGGCCGGTCGCCGCGCCGACCCCGGCCCCTGAACCTGCCACGACCACCGACGCGACTCCGGCACCGGACGCGGAGACGACCACCGAGCCGGACACTGCCGCCCCGACCGACGAGGCGGCGCAGAGCGCCCCGGCCCCGGACACCAACGAGCTGGTCGTTCCCGAAACCGAGTACGGCGAACCGCTGTCGAGTCCCCTGTGGCGGGACACGAGCCAGCTGGTGCGGGTCCGCAAGGAATCCGGCGCACACGTGTGGGTCTCCCGCGCCACCGCCGCCGAGTACGCCGCCGCTGCCGACGTCGAACCACAGACCGCCGTTGACCAGCCACGACCCGGGGCCACCGCCGCGGCGGCGGCAGTGCGTGCAGTGCCGCCGACCGTCGATGCGCAGGACTTCATCCTCGGCACCGAGGTGCTGGTCCCGACCGGGGCGAAGGCCCGGGCGCGGGCGAACATCGCCGCCCTGCGCCTGGTGCGCCGGCTCGAGGAGCAGCAGCGACCGGCCACCGCCGACGAGCAGGCGGTGCTGGCGCAGTGGTCCGGCTGGGGAGCGGTCCCGGAGGTCTTCGACAACCGCGCGAAGATCCTCGCGCAGTGGGGCGACGAGCACACCGAACTGCTCGATCTGCTCGGGGACAAGGGCTTCGCCCAGGCCCGCCAGACCACCCTCAACGCCCACTACACCGACCCGGCGATCGTCGCCGAACTGTGGCGGGCGGCGGCGCGGGCCGGACTGCCCGACGGCGCCCTGGTGCTCGAACCGGGCTGCGGGGCCGGTCATTTCGTCGGCACTGCCCCGGCATCGGTGCGCATGGTCGGCGTCGAGATCGAGCCGATCAGCGCGAAGATCGCGCACTACCTGTATCCCTCGCAGCAGATCCGCAACCACGGCTTCGAACGCAACTTCGCCCCCGCCGGCACCTTCACCGGGGCGATCGGCAACGTCCCGTTCGGCAAGTTCGCGCCCGTCGATCCGATCCACAACCCGGGCGGTCTGGCGATCCACAACCACTTCATCGCCAAATCCCTCGACCTGACCGCGCCCGGTGGCTACGTCGCCGTGGTGACCAGCATGTTCACCTCGGACGCCAAACGCGCCGAACAGCGCGCCGTGATCACCGCGAAGGGTGATCTGATCGGTGCGGTGCGTCTGCCCACCGGCGCGTTCGACCGGCAGGCCGGCACCGACGTGGTCACCGACGTGCTCATCTTCCGCCGCCGCGAGGACGGAGCCACCCCCACCGAGGACACCCTCGACTGGGCACAGCCCGCCGTCCAGGTCGAAGCAGTCGACGCCAAGACCGGCGAGACCACGCGGACCTGGATCAACCCGTACTTCGCGAAGTACCCGCAGCGGGTGCTGGGCACCCTCACCGTCGGGGGCGGCATGTACGCCGGGTCGTCGCTGCGCGTTGTGCCTGCCACCGGCCGGCCCCTGGCCGAGCAACTGCGTACCCAGCTCGACCCGCTCATCGACCAGGCCCTCGAACGCGGACTCGGGTTCACCGCCCCGGCCCCCGACCCGGCGCAGTTCGAAGCGTTCACCACGCCGGGGCTGCGCACCGGAACAGGTCTCGACTCCAACGAGGTGCTGCCCGGCACGATGCGATTCCACGAGACCGAGAATCGCTTCGAGCAGTTCACCCTCGGCCGCGGCTGGGCCGAGGTCAGCTGCCGCGGCAAAGACCTCGCCGAGCAGTGGAAGGTGCTCATCGCCCTGGGTGAGACGGTGATGGAGCTGGCCGAGGCCAGCCGCTCCCGCACGCATACCGTCGCCGACCGCGACGTGATCCGCGGGCGCCTGGGCGTTCTCTACGACCGCTATGTGGCCACGTGGGGGCCGCTGAACCGCTTCAAGCTCACCGACCCGACCCCGCTGTCGGACGAGAAGATCGCCGCTCGCCTGGACAAGGCGATCACCGAGTGGCGGATCAAGACCGGCCGCGACGAGGCTATTGCCGACGGTCTCGACCCGACGCAGGCCGGCCCCTACACCGGGTCGATTCCCGACGAGGTGCTCGAGGAGCTGCGCGAGAAGACGGCCGAGCAGCCGCAGCCGCGGCGGTATTCCGCGCATCTGCAGGGCGCGATCGCCCGCGATCCGCGGCTGGGCATGGTGCTGGCGATCGAGAAGTTCCAGTCGCGCTTCGACGGCACCGAGGCGGTGGCGACCAAGACGGCGATCTTCACCGAGGACACCACCCCGTTCAAGGACAAGGCCACCGGCGCCGCCGACCTCGACGAGGCGTTGGCGATCTGCTTCGACGAGCTCGGACACATCGCCCCGCACCGGGTCGCCGAGCTGCTGAACCTGTCCGTCGAGGACGCCCTCGACCAGGCCCAGGGTCGGATCTATCCGTCCCTGCACGCCGACGACCAGTGGGAACTCGCCACCGTCGCGCTGTCCGGGCAGGTCCGCGACAAACTCGCCCTCGCCCAGGTCAAAGCGGCCACCGATCCCCGCTACGCCCCGCTGGTGCAGGCCCTGGAATCGGTGGTGCCGGCGGATGTGGACCCCGCCGACATCGGGGTGCGCATCGGCGCGACCTGGGTGCCGATCGAGGACTACCGGGCGTTCCTGATCCAGGAGTTCGGGCTGCGCCCGGACCGGCTCACCGTCGAGCACGACGCGATCAGCGGCAGCTGGGAGATCTCCACCGACCAGAAAAGCCGCCACGAGTTCTCCGGCGGCTATCCCGACAAGTACGGCACCGACCGGCTCACCGGGGTGAAGATGTTCGAACTGCTCGCCAACAACAAACCGATCCAGGTCAACAAGACCGCCGACGAGCTCGACCGCTCCCCCAAGCCGCGGTTCAACGTCAAGCTCACCGAGCAGGCGCAAGCCTCGGCCGCGGCCTTGCAGGAGCGGTTCGAGAAGTGGCTGTGGGAGGACGGCGACCGCTATCTGCGCCTGGCCCGCATCTTCAACGAGCGCTACAACTCGTTCGTCAAACCGGTCCACGACGGACGCAGCAAGACCTTCCCCGGCCTGAACCCGAAATACACGCCCTACGACTACCAGGCCGCAGCGGTGCAGCGGTTCCTGCACGACGAGACGATCCTGCTCGACCACGTGGTCGGAGCCGGCAAGACCCTGACGATCACCGCTTCGTGCATGGAAGCCACACGCCTCGGACAGATCCGGCAGCCGTGGATCGTGGTGCCCAATCACCTGCTCGGGCAGTGGGCGGTCGAGGCCCGCGACGCCTACCCGAACGCCAACATCCTCGTCGCCGCCGACCTGGACGGGCGCGATGACCGGCAACGCTTCGTCGGGCAAACCGCCGTCGGCGACTGGGATCTGGTGATCGTGCCCCAGTCGGTGTTCAGTCGCATCGCCCTGCGCCGCGAAGCGCAGATCGAGTACCTCGAAGGCGAACTCGCCGAACTACGGCAGGCTCTCGACGCCGCCAACAGTCAAGGCGCGGAGTTCACGGTCAAGCAGATCGAGAACGCGATCAAGGCCGCCGAAGGGCGCATCGAGAAGATCATCGACGCCAAGGCCACCGACGACGGGCTGACCTTCGAGCAGTCGGGCTGCGATTTCCTGTTCGTCGACGAGGCCCACGACTACAAGAACCTCACCCGCCCGTCCAACAGCGCCGACCTGTCGGTGCCGACCGGCTCCCAGCGCGCCACCGACCTGGAGATGAAAGCCAAGTATCTGCGGGAGCAGGCCCGCGTGCGCAACGCCGAGCAGGGCATGCCGCACGCCCCGGCCAAAGCGATCGCGTTCGCCACCGGCACCCCGATCACCAACTCGCTGTCGGAAATCTGGGTGATGACCAAGTACCTGCGCCCGGACCTGCTGCACGCCGCCGGCCTGGGGCGCATCGACAACTGGGCGGGCACCTTCGCCAAGCCGGTATCGGTGCCGGAGATGAACACCACCGCCACCCGCATCCAGATGCGCACCCGCATGGCCGAATACGCCAACGTGCCGCAGCTGGTGGCGATGCTCGACCAGTTCCGCGACGTGGTGACCGCCGAGCAGATCCCGGTGCGCCTGCCCGTCCTCGACGGCGGCACCCCGCAGATCGTCGAGTTCGACATGGGCCCCGACGCCGTCGACGCGATGGCCGACCTCGATGTGCGCATGTCCCAGATCCAGGGCGATCGGATGGACCTGGACAACAGCCTCAAGATCGCCACTGACGGGCGCAACCTCACCATGCACCCCTCACTGGCGAACCTCGCCCCTCCCGAGCCGGAGCACAGCCGCATCGAACACGCCGCCGACCTGATCTGGCAGGTCCACACCGACCACGCCGACCTGCGCATCCCGGCCGACAAGTACGGCCCCGAGATGACCGGGGTGTTCCAGCTGGTGTTCTGCGACCGCGGCACCCCCAAGGTCGGAGCCGGCCCCAAGGCCCGCAATCTCTACACCGAGCTGCGCGACGCCCTCGTCCGGCGAGGCATGAGGGCCGAGGAGATCGCGTTCATGCACGACTACGACAGCCCCAAGGCCAAGGCGAGGCTGGTCGAAGCGTGCACCGACGGACGGATCCGGGTGCTGCTGACCTCCACCAAGAAGGGCGGCACCGGCCTGAACGTCCAACGGGCGCTCAAACAGATGATCAACCTCGACCCGGCGTGGACGGCTGCGGACATGGAACAACGTCTCGGCCGCATCATCCGCCAGGGCAACGTCCACCAGAGCGTGCAGGTGGTCAACATGGTCGCCCGCAGATCCTTCGACGCGATGATGTACCAGTACGTGGCCCGCAAATCGAACTTCGTCGCCATGATCCGCAAGGCCGATGTGCCCCCGACGATGGAGGACCTCGGCGGGGATCTGACGGTCTCGTGGGCGCAGAGCAAGGCCGCGGCCACGGGTGATCCGGTGTTCGTCGCGCAGGTCGAGGCCGACCAGAAGGTCGCCGAACTCGAAGCTCGCCGCGATGCGGTGCTCAACGCCAACGCTGCCAGAGGCGCCGCGATCCGAGCGTTGAGCAAGTCCATTTCCACCGACGAGACCCGGCTGCCCGACGTCCGGGCGATGGTCGACAAGCTCGCCGCGTGGAACAGCATCGACGACCGCGCCACGAAGATGTGGCACTTCCCCCACGCCGCGATCCCCGACTCGGAGACCGCCGATCTGGCCGACGCGCTGCGAGGATCGTTGATCCGGCTCGAGGAGGAGGTGACCCGCAGCAACGACGAGGTGGTCTTCGGGGCCCTAGGCGGCGTGCCCCTCGAACTCGGCTACACCCAGGTCCTGGGCCAGTTCTACGTCTGTGTCGGCGAGGAGATCGCCTGGTACGACCGCGATCGGTTCCTCAACGCGGTCGAGAAAGCCAGTGGGGCGCAGGGGATGCTGACCACCCTCCGCAATCTCGCCGAGAAGGCCACCCGGCAGGTGCCGGTCATCGAAGCGCGGATCGAACACAACCGGGGCCGGCTCGCCGACGCCGAGGCCGAACCGGAACTCGAGTTCACCGCCACGGCCGAACTCGAGGCCGCGAAACTGCGGGCCGAAGAGCTGCGGCTCGAGGTCAACGCCCGCGAGAACTCCCCCGACGCACTACGTCGAGCCCGCGAAGACCGCGAGCGCCGGGCCGCGGACGGGCAGTACCCGCAGTGGACCCTCGACCTGAACCCCACCGATGCGTGGGCCGAACACCGCGGCATGAGCAAGTCCGACCTCATCGCCTCGGTCCCGGCCCGCATGGCCGCCGCCCGGCAGGAATGGCTCGACGGCGCCGAGCAGCGCGACGCGAACCGCAAGGCCGACCCGTGGGTGGCCCTCGACGAGACCGAAGCGAGCTGGCAGTACGGCTTCGACGCCGGCACCGGCCGGCCCGGTGCCCGAGTGTACTGGGACGACCGGCAATGGCAGCTCGAAGCCTGGGACGGGGACGGCGCGCTCGACCGGGAAGCCGTCAACACCCGAAGCGAGGCATTCAGCCTCGGCACCCGCGTGGTCGAACAGTTCGCCGCCGACCGGCAGATCCCCCGCGAGGCGATCCACCAGGCCGGCCTCGAGCGCCGCGAACGCCTCGACAACGCCGCGTCCCCCACGACGGTGGAACCGACCGCCGCGGTGGTCGAACCCGCCGACGCGATCGTGGAGCCGACCGAGACGGTCAGCGCCGCCACCGGCACCTTCGAGCTCGATGACACGCTCGCACACGGATTGCGTGCCGCAGGCGACGTTCGCCCACTGCACAAGTTCAATCCCCACGGCACGCGGCCGCAACAGCAGCAGCACATCGACCCGATGCAGCAGTACGAAGCCGAATACGGAGGCGGATACGAGGAAGACGGCCGCGCCGTCTGACCGCGTCTCTAACCTCAACACCACCGGTGGGGCAGGACCCGACGGTCCTGCCCCACCCCACACCACCGACCAGGGGGAACCTGTGACACCACGCAAGACCGAAGCCGAAGCCCGCGCCGCCGTCGCCGCGATGGAACCGATCATGGCCATCGAAGGCCGCGACATGAGCGACGCCGACAAGGAACTGCTCGTCGAACTGATCCAAGGCACCACGACCATCGACGAAGTCACCAAGATCATGGCTCGCGAAGCCGGCTACGAGATCGACTGACATGGCCCCGCGCTACTCCCGCGAATGGCTCGACTACTTCATCCCCGACACGGTCGACTGGCACCCGGACGGAATGCCCGACACCAACCGCGCCGTGATGAAAAGCCTGGTCCTGCGATCGGACAAATGGCCGCACGGCATCCCCGACGCCGACCTGCTGCACCGCACCGAAGGCGTCATCAGCTACCTGCGCATGCAGGAGCTGGCCGACGATCCGATCCCCGGCCGGTTCGACCTGCCACACTTCCAACGCATCCACCACCACCTGTTCCAGGACATCTACCCCTGGGCCGGGCAACTGCGCACCGCACCACGGGACTGGCCGATGGTCAAGATGGGGCCGGACGTCGCCGCCGTGCGCAACGGTCAGCGCCGGGTCACCGAGATCCCGCATTCGTACTTCAAGGCCCGCGACGTCCCCGAGGCCAGCGCCCTGGTTCTCGATCGCATCGCCGCCAAGGACAACCTCCGCGGACTCGGACGAGAACAGTTCCTCGACGAGCTGACGAAAGTGTGGCTGCGGATCAATCACGTTCACAGCTTTCGCGAGGGCAACACCCGAAGCCAATTCGCGTTCTTCCGGCAGCTGTGCACCGAGGCCGGCTACACCCTCGACACCGACCGCTTCATCGCCGTCAAGAAAGCCGACCTCGCCAGCAACCCTCTGCTCGGAGACCTCCGCGAGCAATTCGTCTGGGGGCGCTTCGAGTACATGCAGACCGGCGACACCCGCCTGATGCGCGAAGTACTCGACATGGCGATCACCGACCCCACCGACCCACTACCCGTCGGCCCGATCATCGACCACGGCGTCGACCTACGCGCCATCGCCGCCGCGACCCTCGGCCACCCCCGGCCCGTCCGGGCAAGAATCCCCGGCACCGCCGCGCCAGACACCCCCGCCGCGACCGTGGACCTGCCCCACAGGCACCACACGAGCCACGACCTCGACCCGTAATTCGAATACCGCATCAGACGGAAGAAACAGATATTCGGAATAGTGCCGGGGTGCATTCAGTAGACCCCGATCGGCTCCATCACTGCTTCGAGGGCAAGCCGGCGCGCAGCGGTGGCGCGGCAGCCTCACGGCCACCCCTGCCGCGCAGCTATCGCCCCGTCTGCGAGGCCCCCGGCTCCCTTGTGGGCCACTGCACCCCGAACAAGACCGGCCCGGTATGCGGCGGGATCAGAATTTCGGCCCCACATAAACACCGGTACGTCCGGTGACCCATCGCCCCCGACGGCCGCCGAGTCGTCTCGCATGAACAGGGAATCCACCCCACCGCCACACGATTCGGCCCCAGATCGTGCCCCGCCGTTATCTCACCCCTACGTCGGTTTTTGCTGGCCAGCGGGCTGTGGGGTGTCAGTTGCTGTGGATACTGTGCCCATTCGCTGTGCTGCCTGAGGACACTCGAGGAAATCAATGCTGTGCGGCGAGGGTTTCAGCGAGGTCGGCCGGCACCGTCATCCGGGTCATCAGCCCGGCACGGGTACGACCGGTGTTGCCCTCGGGGTAACGGCCCAGCGTGGACCCGGGAGACGCGACGATGACCCGCACTACCTGACCGAGAGCTTCACGACGGTCACGCTGGCGCAGAGCAAGACCGAGCATGGCGAGGTGGTTACGGGTGTGCGGCCACGGGTAGGGCTGGGACAGGATGTGCGCACGCTCGAGGTGCGCCCACCGCTCGCTGTCCACGGACGTGGCGCGGGCGGCCGCCATCTCGGCGGTGTAGGCGGCGTGGACGATCGTGGACATCGCGGTCATAGTGCGGACTCCTTGGATTCAGTGCGAGCATCGACGACACCGGACACGAGCAGCAGTCGCCACGGCGGCCGCACTCTCGCGATCGGTGTACCGGTCATGCGCTGGCCGTAGACGCCGACATTGGTTTGGGCATGCCCGGCGTCGGGCCGGCGAGGGCGCGGGCGCGGCCGGCGCGGACCCCGTTGGCGATCACGATGATCTCGGCGACCTCGTGAACCAGGACGACGGCGGCCAGCCCGAGCACCCCGAACAACGCGAGGGGGATCAGGACGGTGATGATCGCCAGCGACAGGCCGACGTTCTGCAACATGATCGTCCGGGAGCGTCGGGCATGCTGCAGGGCTTGGGGCAGGTGCCGCAGGTCCTCACCCATCAGGGCGACATCGGCGGTTTCGATGGCGACGTCGGTGCCCATCGCGCCCATCGCGATCCCCAGATCGGCGGTGGCCAGGGCCGGGGCGTCGTTGACGCCGTCGCCGACCATCGCCGTCGGCCGCGTACCGCGGAGGGTGTCGATGATGCGGGCCTTGTCCTCCGGACGCAGATCGGCATGGACCTCGTCGATGCCGACGTCGGCGGCCAACGCTCGTGCGGTGCGCTCGTTGTCGCCGGTGAGCATCGCCACGGTGTAGCCGTCGCGGCGCAGCCCCGCAACGACGTCGCGGGCTTCGGGGCGCAGTTCGTCGCGCACCGCGATCGCGCCGATCAGGGTGCCGTCCCGTTCGATGAGCACCGCGGTGGCTCCGGCGTGCTGCATCCGCTCGATATCGGCGGCCAGGGGGCCCGGGTCGATCCAGCCCGGCCGGCCCAGGCGAGCGGGGATGCCGCCGACGTGTCCGGTCAGTCCGGCGCCGGGGACCGCGTCGACGTCCCCGGCCGGGGTGTAGTCGTCGACGGCGGCGAGGATCGCTGCGGCGAGGGGATGTTCGCTGCGGGCCTCGAGTGCCGCTGCAAGGTTCAGGACGTCGGCGCGGGTGGCGCCGCCGGTGGTGGCGACGTCGATGACCTCGGGTCGGTTGCGGGTCAGGGTGCCCGTCTTGTCCAGCGCAACGGTGCGGATCCGGCCCAACGCTTCGAGGGCGGCACCGCCCTTGACCAGGACACCGAGCTTGGAGGCGGCGCCGATCGCGGCGACCACGGTCACCGGGATCGCAATCGCCAGCGCACACGGGGAGGCGGCGACCAGCACGACCAGGGCGCGTTCGATCCACACCAGCGGATCGCCGAACACGCTGCCGATCGCGGCGATCAGCGCCGCGGCGACCATCACCCCCGGGACCAGGGGCTTGGCGATCGTGTCGGCCAGACGCTGGGCCTCGCCCTTACGGGATTGCTCGGCCTCGACGATCTTGACGATCTTGGCCAGCGAGTTATCCTGCGCGCCGGCGGTGACCTCGACCTCGAGCACGCCGGTGCCGTTGATCGATCCGGCGAACACCTCATCACCCGGTCCGGCCTCGACCGGCACCGATTCCCCGGTGATCGCGGAGGTGTCCAGGGCGGTGCGGCCGGTGCGGATGGTGCCGTCGGTGGCGAGCCGCTCCCCGGGCTTGACGATCATGATCTCCCCGAGCCTCAACTCCGCGGGGGCGACGGTCTGTTCACGGCCGCCGCGGAGGACGGTGGCGGTGTCGGGCACCAGATTCAGCAGGGCGCGCAAGCCGCGGCGGGTGCGGGTGACCGCGTACTCTTCGAGGCCCTCACTGATGGCGAACAGGAACGCGAGCATCGCGGCCTCGCCGACCTCGCCGAGCAGCACGGCGCCGACGGCGGCGATGGTCATCAGGGTGCCGACGCCGATCTTGCCCTTGGCCAGCCGCTTCAGGGTGGAGGGGACGAAGGTGTAGCCGGCGACGATCAGCGCCACCGCCTCGAAGCCCGTCCCGAGAGCGTCGGGCCCACCGATCAGGTGGACGATCAGAGCCGCAATCAGCAGCACACCGGCCACTGCGGCGGCCCGGATCTCGGTGACCTGCCACCACTTGTCCGGCTCGTGCTCGTCCTCGCCTTCGACGCGGGGTTCGTCGTGGCCGCACCCGCAGGCGTCGCTCATGCCGTCACCCCGGTGTCGGTGCCGGTGCCGTAGTTCGAGCACAACGCGACGGCGTTGCCGGTGGCGGCCAAGAGGGTTTCGGCCGAGGCCAGCAGATCGAGCAGTTCCGGTCGGGTCAGCGAGTAGAACACCTGCCGGCCCTGCGGCCGGCCCTGCACCAGGCCGCAGTCCCGCAGGCACGCCACGTGCGCCGACACTGTCGACTGTGCCAATCCCAGCTCGCCGACCAGGTCCGCTACTCGGGCTTCCCCGCCGGCGAGGCTGCGCACGATCGCCAGTCGGGTGCCGTCGGAGAGGCTGTGGAACAACGCCACCGCCGCATCGAGACTCGATTCGGTGCCCGCTGCGGCGAGGCACCCATCCACACTATTAATCGCCATACGGCGATAATAACCGCTAACCAACGATGAATGGAAACCGTCTCGTCAGCGTCGCTACCGCGGTCTCTGATGGGCCGACAACGGGTGAGTCGTCACACCCTCCGGCCGTGGAGCGGGACCGTCCCGTCCGCACAATTCTGGTGCGCGAGGTCCTCGGCGTGTGCTCGTCGGGATGCAGCGAGGTCCTCGCGAAGTTCCGCGAGGAGGTTGTCTTGTTGAAGCACTTGGTGCCGTAGTGCGATGTTTTCAGCGGCAAGCCGGTCATGATCCGCTTGTAGGCGTTGGTGATCGCCGATATCGATGGTCGAGTGAGCGAGTGCGTCACCGAGATAATGCTGCCGCTGTCTTTGTAATTCCTGGATCGTGGACCGCAAGTGCGCCATGGCGGATTTCTGGTCGGAGATCTTGGCGGCGAACGTCTGGTTCTGGGCGCGGAGTCCGTCGATGCTCGCGTTTTCCGAGGGGATCGACGTCGTGTTGTGTAGAAGTTCCCGTGCGGCAGCGTCGATGAGCTGGCGTAGGTCGGGATGGGCGTAGATGAATTCGCGGGAGACGCCCGCGTGCCTGGCGACGATCGATTTGGTGATTCGACCCCGCGGGCTCTCGCGAAGCTCGGCGACGGCGTCGAGGACCGCCTGCGTCTTCTGCTTGCTTCTGGCGGAGTTGTAGTGGATCAAACCGGCGATCGCCGCGGTGGTGGTCATGGCTGGTCGACTGCTTTCAGGTGGTAGCGAAGGTCGATTCGTCGTGCGGAGGTGGCGCGGCGTCGGATATCGGCCATGCTGTCGAGCGCCACCCGGATCGCCGCGCCCTCCTCGGGAGGGAGGGTGGAAAGGTAGTCGTCGATCGCGTTGATAATGTTGGTGCAGTGGTCAATTCGGGCTCTATAGTGATCGAGCATGTGCTGGGGAGTTCCGATAACCGACGCCCGCTCGAGGTGTACCTTCAGGTCGACCCGTTTGGCGATCATGCCATCGCGTTCGAGGGGATCGACCCGGAAGAACGGGCAGGCTTCGCACGCGTGGGCGAGCATGCACCCATCGCCGCCCAACGCGACATTCTGTGGTTCTTCGCAGTGTCCGAGGGCGACGGCAACTCGAGTGAAGCCATCGCGCTCGGGATTGACGTCGACGACGCGGCCGAAGGAATCGATTCTCCGGGGCGGGATGGCTGCGAGTGCCTTCTTGCGGCGTTTGGCGCCGACCTCGTAGTACATCATCGTCGTGGTGAACGACTTGTGACCCATGAGCGCCTGCAGCACGTCGGGGGGTGTCGTGCTTCGGCCGTCCGCATCCACCGCGTCGGCGTAGCGCTGCGCGTAGGCGTGCCGCAGGGCATAAGCATCGATGGTCCGCAGGTCGTAGTCGATCAGGTTTCCGTCGGCACCTTCGACCCGGCCGGGGTACGGCGCATGCTCGAGCACCGCGGTCACAAGCTCCCGCAGTCGGGACAGCAAATACCCGGTCCCGTAGGGGTCGTCCCGATGTCGATACCTGCTCGACGGGAACAGCCACTGCGATTCGATCCCGCACTCACTTTTGACCTTTTGCCACTGCCGGATCAAGTCATGGGTCTCACGGTGGATGGGCAACCTTTTTCCCGCGCTCCGGGGTGCCTTGATGCGCTCCCACTCGAGAAAAGGGTGTCCGGACGAGTCGAAGGACAGACAGTCATCGCGCAGATGCAAGAGCTCGACGGGCCGGCGGCCGCAGCGTTCGAGCAGAAACAGCAAGGCCCGCGCCTCCATGGTCCGGTAATCGGTGTCGCGCTCGACGAGGTGGAGATGGTCCATAAGCCAATCCACGACTGGCTGGGGTACGAACCGGAAAGGCTCGTCGTCGTCGCGTCCGGTACCGCTGCGCGGTTTCGGCCTGTGCGTCGTGCGGTTTCGACCGAACCGTGAGGGGATGTTCTTCCAAATGTGCTCGAGGTCGTCCACCCGATGCCCGTACTCGATGAGCGTCCAGAGCATCGTCATCCGGCGTCGTTGCTCGGTCGCGGAGGGCCATTTCGCGGTGATCGCTCGGACGATGGCGTCGATGTCAGTCGCGCTCAGCCGTGACGGCGGTTTGTCGTGCACACTCAGCACCCGATCGGCGAGACGCCATGCCCCGAGCATCCGCGAAATGGTGGTGGTGTGGGTGCGGGTGTTCCACATCCAGTGAGCCACACTCTCCACAATCCAGTTCTGGGTGAAGCCGTTCAGATCCGCCACAGCCTTCGGGCCCGGCCGATGGTGATCTGTGAGATCGAGGTCGACGAAGTGGATCAACCTCGGATCCCGATCGTCACGTCCGGACCACACGCGGTGTTCTGCTTCGATCCGGCGGACGCAGTCAGCGGCCAACACCCGCACAGCTCGTGTGGACGTGGTGAGTTCAGCGACCTGGAGCGGATCCGAGCCGATGAGAGTGCTCACCCCGCCGCGACGCAATGCGTGGTGCATATGTCGGAGGTGGACGGGGTCGAGGCTGGCTTTGGCGTCGGTGTCGCGCAGTTGCAGGGCGTAGACGAGCTCGAAACGGAGAGGCTCTTCCAACAAACCGAAGGGCACCGCACGCAACGTGGCCATGGTCCGGCCGGTCTGCTCGTCGATCGGTTCCGCGGAGCGCTGGATCCAGAGGTTCACATCCGCGGGTGGTGTCCGGCCGGCAGCGTTCCAGGTAGTGAGCCAGCACTGTGCCGCTGTTCGATGGTTCGAACATAACGTCGCGGTGACCTGGTCGTACCGGCAGCCGGGTATCGCGCATGATGGCGTCTTCTCCAGAATCGTCGGCCGGGTGAGTTCGATCCACTCCATGAGGCCGAGGTCGGCACCGTGCTTGTGGACAGAATTCTGGTAATGCCTGGCATGTGCGTAGCACAGGCCGGTTCGGCGGGTCGTGCGCTCGCATCCGACTAGGCACGTGCGTATGTCCCGACGCACGATCGGCGGAGAAGCACAGAACTCCTCCAACGACTGTCCCGAGGTCACGGCGTGCTCGGCGGTGCACGACGGGCAGAGTCGTACCCCGTCCACAACATGGAAGCAGCCCTCGCGCCAGCAGCGCCGCAACAGCGTCCGAGGATTGTCCGGGCTCGGAATCAGAATCAGCCGGCGATGGTCGTACTCGCCCGGTCGCCACTGCGTATCGATGTGGCTCAACAGGTGCTCGCGCCATGTCAGGACCGGTGGTGAACCGCTTTCTGTCCACAGCGAGAGCGCAGCACCGCCGCCGACGCCGATCAACGCGACGCTGTCATCGGCGGCGTGGGGCGGGGTGCCAGCGCCGAGGTAGCCGCTTTCATCGCAGTTTCGACATCGTGGGTGTAGATCCGGGTCGAGGTGATGCTGGCATGCCCGAGCAGCGATTGGACAACATCGATCGGTACCGGGTCGCAGTCGATCCCACGCAACAGCCGGGTGGCGAAAGTATGGCGCAGCATGTGCGGACCGCTCAGATCATGGCCGATAGCTCGTGAACACCGGTCCATCAGTCGTTTCACCGACTGGTAGCTCATCGCTCGTCCCAGCCAACGAGGCTCGGAGCGCACATTGACGAACACATGCGGACTCGAATCACGGACCGAGGCCGCCGAGAGGATCTCTCGACGCTCCAGGGCATAGTCGATGTAGGCCTCGACAACATCACGATGAACGAACAACGTTCGAGGCCGCCCTTTGGCGCGGGCCCGGTTCTCCACCGAGTTGCCGACACGCACGTGAAAGTGCGGGTCGACGTGATGGCAACCCAGCTGCCTCGAACCTCCACCGAAATGCAGATCGGCCACGAACAGCGACAACGCCTCGCCCACACGGATGCCTGTTGTGGACAGAAGATCGACCAGGAAGCGGTCTCGGGTGCCGAGTTCGAGATGGGTGAGAGCCGTGCGAGCATCCGCATCCGCGATCCATCGCGGCGTGGCTTCGGTCTCCGTCACGGACCGTAGAGAATCGACCAACACTCGACGGGTGACGCCGAATTCACCGCCCGCTCGAGTGCCGGGAGGAAAGTACTTGAGCTGCGTCATCCGCGCGATCAGATCGGTTTCCAGCAGCTCATGCGCATCGGCCCACTCATAGAACGAGCGCACAGCAATGACCCACAACTGGACGGTCGACGCTGCCCGAGTCACCGCCGGACCATTTGTTTTCCCCATAGGAGTGGCCGCGACGATCTGTCGCCACAACGCGATATGACTGAGCGTTGCCGTGCGCCAGTCCATCGTCTGGGCACACCAGGAGAGATATCCCGCGACCCGGCGTCCATACTCACGGGCAGTGAGGGGTGATCGCCCACTGTCGCTGAGGTACTGCAGCCACGCGGTGCCAGCCGGGTGCATGCGCCCGTCGCGATCGACGATCACAAATCGCTGCTCACCGGTCTGGGTATGGATCGCTGACGTCACGCTGTACGTCGGCTTCTCCGGCATGCGTCCGGACGCTACGGCAAACTGCTGATAGCCGGATGCATAACTGTCAGAACATGTCTCGGTCTCCCCTGCGCGGACAAG
Organism: Rhodococcus artemisiae; assembly: GCF_036327795.1. Classification (NCBI taxonomy): domain Bacteria; kingdom Bacillati; phylum Actinomycetota; class Actinomycetes; order Mycobacteriales; family Nocardiaceae; genus Rhodococcus; species Rhodococcus artemisiae. The sequence goes on along the minus strand of NZ_JAUTXY010000031.1, from coordinate 1,468 downwards.
CGCTGACATCGACTACATAGGGGTACATAACCGCTGGGCACATCTTCGGAGCGCGCTCGTACGCCACCACCTCCCGATTTTCGCACATACTTTCGAACCCTCGCTATGATCGGGGTGCGGCAGGTCGATGGAGGGGCGTCAACGGCGGTCTTCGGGAAGCGTCGGCCTGCCGCTGTTCGTCAGCGCGCGGGGGCCGCTACCTCTCCGAACCCGGTGAACACCGTCACCGGGTCCGGGCCGGGGATCCCGGAGAATCCTCGAGCCGAGAGGGGGGAGGTAGCGGCCCCTTGCTCGCCGCTGATCGGGACTGTAGCGCACCCGTCGGCCACCTCGCGCCGCGCCCGCATCGCACTGCCGAACGGCTCCACCGACGTGCAGGCCACTACGATCGTCGCAATCACGGCCGGCCGGAGGGATGAAGATGAGCACAGCTGCACTGCCTCGATCCGCGATGTCGACCCTGAATATCGCCGAGGGGCGGGGTGCGGCCGCCCCGAGACATTAAGACACCGAACGACCGTTTTGGGGCATATGTGACGTAGGACTCTTGTCGTCGGCGCCCTCAAACACAGTGCCTTTTCTGGATGTGAGGGCGCACCAGAACACAGCCCGGTGCATTGACCGTAGTGTGCGTGCTACGCCGTCCGCGATCACGACGACGAGAAGGGACCGGTGCATGACCACCGCCTACGCGCAGGGGCACGCCGCGGGTTTCCGCGAAGCCTCCGAGCGGGACCACCTCGGCGATGCAACCAGCGGGGACGACGCCGCGACATGGTTCACCGCGCCGGTCGGGCAGCCCGACGTCGACGCCTACGAACGCGGGTTCGTGGCAGGATTCGCCGAGTACTTCGCCGGCCGCGACTGACGGACCGCGGCATCGAACCGGCGACGACCGACGAGCGTCTCAGCCGGCCTCGGTGACGATCACGCTCGAGTCGGGCTGAGGCGGGTCGACGCCCGGGGTGTAGAGCACGATGACCTCGTCGCTGTCCTTCCAGCGGTAGCCGTAGTGCCCGTCGTCGAGCCGGACCAGGCCGGGCTGCCCGTGATCGTCTTCTGGAGGAAAGGCCATATCGGCCATCCTCTCACCGTGGCGACGATCGCCGACCGCGCCGTGGTGAGAGCCCCGTCTGCTTCCGATTCGCCGAGGAGCGCCGTGCAGACCACCCTCGCGACCGGAGGTGTCGGACCTCGAGGGGTAGCCGTAGCATCCGCCGGAAATCGGGCGGATTTGGCGTATCCGACTGGTGGGCACGGGGTTTCGAGTTCGGCATGCGCTGTCGACTGGTTGGTGCTTGACTGCCGATGATGATGTTGGTCGGTGCTGGTGGAGGCTGGGGTCGTGGCGACGCGGATGTTCGCGGACGAGGAGTTGGAACGACTGCGGGGATTCCCGGAGATCAGCCGCGAGGAGCTGTTCCGGTACTTCACGCTGACGCCTGCGGATCTGGCGTTCGTGGATCCG
>NZ_JAUTXY010000030.1:0-32889 GCF_036327795.1 Rhodococcus artemisiae | reverse complement strand
TACTGCCCGGCCCAGTCCTGGCCGATGGGGTAGGCGTCGTCGTCGGGCGCGGTCCAGCCGGTGGTGTCGAGGAGGCGGCGGGCGGCGGGGTCGATCAGTTCGGCCCAGCGGGAGAAGGTGCGGACGCCGTGCCATTGCGTGATGGCGGCTCCGGCGACATCGCCGCGTTCGAGCACCAGCGGTTCGAGGCCGCGTTCGCGCAGGTGGGCGGCGGCGGCCAGGCCGATCGGTCCCGCTCCGACGACGACGACGGGCAACTCGCTCATGACAGATCCTTTCATCGATGGGTATCGATCTAAGCTGCCGTCAGAGTATCGATGGTCGTCGATGTATGCAACCATCGATGCCGATCGATATAGTGGGGGTATGACAGCACTCGGCCTACCGCTCACGGCGCCCCCCGGCGCGGAGGTGGACCTCGACGCCCTGAGCCCGCAGGACGCGGCCACCTACGCCGGATGGTTCGCCTGCCTGGCCGAACCCACGCGGGTGCGGCTGCTGCACCACGTCGCCGCCCATCCGTCCGGCATCACCGTCGGCGAGCTCGCCGACAGGCTCGGGATCGGCCAGCCCACCATCTCCCATCACGTCCGCAAACTCGCCGACGTCGGCTTCGTCACCACCGGCAAACACGGCACCAGCACCGTGGTGCGGGTCAACCCGAGCTGCTGCAGCGACCTGCCCAGTGCCGCCGACGCGGTCATGGGGGTGCTCACCGCCCGCCCGTGCTGCCCCGAGGACGTCCCGGCCGACGTGGCCGTGCGTCCACTTGCAGGCGGTGACTGGGAGGCGGTGCGCCGCATCTACGCCGAGGGCATCGCCACCGGCGCCGCGACGTTCACCACCGAGGTCCCCAGCCGCGACCACCTCGAGCACCAGTGGTTGCCCGAGCATCGCTGGGTCGCCGAGATCGACGGACAGGTCGTCGGCTGGGCGGCGTTGAGCTCGGTGTCGAACCGTGAGTGCTATCGGGGGGTGGCCGAGAATTCGGTGTATGTCGGCGACGGGATGCGCGGGCGCGGCGTCGGCAAGGCGCTGTTGCGCGCCCAGGTCATCGCCGCCGATCAGGGCGGATTGTGGACGCTGCAGACCTCGATTTTCCCGGAGAACCGGGCCAGTCTCGCGCTGCACCATTCGGCGGGTTTCCGCACCGTGGGGGTGCGCGAACGCATCGGCCGGCTCGACGGCATCTGGCGCGACACGGTGCTGCTCGAACGCCGCTCCGAGACCGTTCCCGCCACCGAAAATCAATGAGAGCGACTCGGGTGGAGATGGACATCGAACTGCTGTACTTCGACGGCTGCCCGAACTGGGAGGAGGCGCGAGGCCGCCTCGCCGAGGCCCTGGCAGCGACCGGCAACGCCGGTACCCCGATCCGGCTGCGCCGTATCGAGACCCCGGAGGCCGCCGAACGCGCGGCCTTCCCTGGATCCCCGACGATCTGGATCGACGGGATCGATCCGTTCGCTCCCACTGACGGGGTCGGGTTGAGCTGCCGCGTCTACCGCACCGTCACCGGACTCGGGGGCGCTCCGAGCGTCGCCGATCTGATCCTCGCGTTGCGGCAGGCCGAAGACCGGTAGGGATTCGGCGTCGGCTTGACCTTCGAGTCGACTCGAGGGTTTACCGTCGCGGAGTGAGCATGATGCTGATCTCCCAGTTCGCCGAACACACCGGGGTCCCGGCCACCACTTTGCCCTTGGGCTTGCCATACCCCGTACCCGTTTGTCACGGGCAGCCCACTCGGCGCGTCCGATCCCGCACACCCGCCACGCGATCGCTTACTGAACGGAAAAGGAATTGAGTCCACTCTGGGCGCAGTCTCGGGGCCGCAGTTGCTGCCGATCGCTGCCTGACACATCGGAATCGGAGAGGACCACGCTGGACAGCGTGGTCACCACTGGATTCCTCTGCAGTTCCGCAGGATCCGGACCAGTGCTCCTCCGGGGTCAGTTCAGCGGATAGAGCATCTGGGCGGTCGCGGCGTAGGCGGTGTCGAAGTCGACGGCGAGCACTGCCTCGACCGGCCCGACCACCGCGTGCTGCTCCCAGGCCTGGCCGGTGCGGCTACGCCAGGCAGTGCCGGTGGTGTCGATACCCCACAACGAGCCGTCCCGCGCCGCGGACAACAGCGCCAGCGGTGGGGCGTCGGGCACCACCGTGAAGGTGTGTCCGGCGTCGGTGCTGTGTTGCAGCCCGGCGGTGGTGGCCGCCCACACCCCGGCATCGGTGACAGCGAGGGCGGCCGCGGCCATCGGGGCACCCGCGGTCCAGCTGCTGCCGCCGTCGGTGGAGACCAGCAATCCGGTGACGCCATCGAATCCGACCAGCAACTCACCGTCTGTAGCCAGGGCGTGAAAGTCCACCTCGCCGGTCAAGGATTTCGGTATCCAGGTGCGGCCGCCATCGGCGCTGTCGATCAGCCCCAACGGATTCGGCGCCGAACTCGACGGTCCCGGATGCCCGGACGCGAAGAGGCGGTCAGTTCCCGGAGCGCCGGTCAGTCCCATGAAGTCGTCGTCGGAGACGCCGACGCGGCTGGTGCGCCCGCTGTCGGCGATCTCGACGAGGCCGGTGTGGGTGCCAGCCAGCACCGCACCGCCGGAATCGAGGTGCAGACCGTGCAGATGGTCGAGGGCCGGTTCCAACGCTGTGCCGGGCACCTCCGATGCCAGGGTGGACGAATCCGCATCCGCTGGGGTTGTGGATTGTTCGCCGGTCGCGCAACCGGCGAGCACAGCCACCGCAGCAACAGGCACCAGGACACGCGCCCACCGGCGCAGGAGAAAACTCGACATGAGAAGCAGAAACTCGTTTCGGATCGATCGGGCGGCGGTTCAGGTACGAGCCAGGCGGGTGGGGTCGAGGTCGAGGCGGCGCAACAGCTGGGCGTTGAGCGCCACGACGATGGTGGAGACCGACATCAAAATCGCGGCGACCGCTGGGGAGATCGCGACCCCGGCGAAGGCCAGCACCCCGGCGGCAAGTGGAACGGCGATGACGTTGTAACCGGTCGCCCACACCAGGTTCTGCCACATCTTGCGGTAGCTGGCATGCGAGAGCTCGATGATCGACAGCACCGCCCGCGGATCGTTCGCCGCCAGCACGACCCCGGCGGATTCGATGGCCACATCGGTACCGGCACCGATCGCGACACCGACATCGGCCCGAGCCAACGCCGGGGCGTCATTGACACCGTCGCCAACCATCGCCACCGTGTGCCCACGATTCTGCAGTTCGGTGACCTTGGCGTCCTTGTGCTCGGGCAGCACCTCAGCGAACACCTCGTCGATCCCGAGATCGGCGGCCACCGCGTCGGCGACCTGCCGCGCATCGCCGGTGATCATCGCGACCTTCACCCCACGGGCATGCAGCGCGTCGATCGCCTGACGCGATTCCTCGCGCACGGCGTCCTCGAGCGCCACGGCCCCGAGGACGCGGTCCCCTTCGGCGACGTGCAACACCGAGGCCCCCCGCGCCACCCACTGCTGAGTCACTGCGGTGACGTCGGCGGGCACCGCCAACCGCAGATCGCTGAGCATCGCCGGGCCGCCGACCGTCACCTCGGTGCCGTCGACAAGCGCACGCACCCCGCGGCCGGGCAACGACCGGAAATCGGTAGCAGCGGCGCGCTCGGTGGCCGGCACCCGCTCGTCGGCGGCGGCGACGATGGCCCGGGCGACGGGGTGTTCGCTGTCGGATTCGACCGCCGCCGCCAGCGCGAGCAGGTGTTCTTCGGTGATCCCGTGGGCGGCGACGCCGGTGACCTGGTGTCGGCCCTGGGTCAGGGTGCCGGTCTTGTCGAACAGGACCACGTCGACGGTGCGCATGCGTTCGAGCGCGAGCCGGTCCTTGACCAGCACCCCGGATCTGGCGGCGCGTTCGGTGGAGATCGCGATCACCAGCGGGATCGCCAACCCGAGGGCGTGGGGGCAGGCGATGACGAGCACGGTGACGGTGCGCACCACCGCTTCGTCGAGGTTGCCGAGCAACGCCCATATCGCGAAGGTGAGGATGCCGGCGAGGGTGGCAAAGTAGAACAGGAACGCCGCGGCCTTGTCTGCCAGCGCCTGGGCACGGGACGAGGAGGCCTGGGCGTCGGCGACCATCCGCTGGATCCCGGCCAGGGCCGTGTTCTCGCCGACCGCAGTGATCCGCACCCGCAGCGCGCTGTCGGTCGCGACCGTGCCGGCAACCACGGTGTCGCCTACCTGCCGGGTGACCGCCTTGGATTCGCCGGTGATCATCGATTCGTCGACCTCGGCGCGGCCGTCGGTGACGGTGCCGTCGGCGGGCACCCGCGCCCCGGCGCGCACCAGCACCAGATCCCCGAGTTCGAGTTCCTGCAGCGGAACGTCGGCGGTACCGGTCTCGGTGATCTTCTCCGCGGTGTCCGGCAGCATCGCGGCGAGTGCGTCGAGGGCGCCCGACGCCGAGCCGAGGGCACGCATTTCGAGCCAGTGCCCGAGCAGCATGATCACGATCAGCAGCGCGAGCTCCCACCAGAAGTCCAGGTCGAACCCGCCGAGACCCAAGGTGGTGACCCAGGAGGCGAGGAACGCGACGCTGATCGCCATGGCGATCAGCAGCATCATCCCGGGACGGCGGGTTTTGAGCTCGGCCCAGCCTCCGGTGAGGAACGGGGTGCCGCCGTAGACGAAGATCACCGTGCCCAGTACCGGGGGAATCCACATGGCGCCGGGGAAGTCCGGCATGGTGTAGCCGAGCAGGTCGGCGACCATGTGGCTGAAGAACACCACCGGTATCGCCAGCACCAGCGACACCCAGAACCGGCGGCGGAACATCTCCCCGTGTGCGCCGTGCCCCGCGTGCCGATCGTGCCCGGTGTGCTCACCCGGCCCGGCGTGCGCATCATGCTCGTCGGGGGGCGGGCTCTGGACGTCGGCGCCGTGATTGTGTCCGGCGGGCGCCGGGTCCGGGTGGGGGTGTCCGTGCTGCGGGTGCGACATCGAAAGCCTCCTGGGATGGCGGACGGGCCGAGAGGAACCGTGCGAGGGTGCTCTACAGGGTGGTCAGCAGCTCACGCATCGTCTCGATCTCCTGCTGCTGGGTGTCGACGATGGTGCGGGCCATCTCTACCGCCTCGGGGAACTGTCCGTCCTCGATCTCGGTCTGCGCCATGTCGACTGCGCCTTCGTGGTGGGCGATCATCTGCTCGAGGAACAGGCGAGCGGCGTCGGCGCCCTGCGCCTCGGACAGCGCCTGCATGTCCTCCTCGCTCATCATCCCTTCCATCTGCATCCCCTCCATACCGTCCATGCCCTCGTCCATGTCCATGCCGGGCATGTCGTTGTTGCCGGTCTCGGGCATCTCGGTGGGCTCGCCCCACTGCGCGAGCCAGGATTCGAGCTGTGCGATCTCCGGGCCTTGAGCGGCCTTGATCTGCTCGGCCAGGGCGGTCACGTCCGCGGGGATGTCCTGCTTGTCCAGCAGAATGTCGCTCATCTCGATGGCCTGACTGTGGTGCGGCAGCATCATCTGCGCGAACATCACGTCGGCGTCGTTGTGCGCGGCGGCCTCGTCTGCGGCGGTGGTGGTGGTGGCCGAGGTCGTGGCGGGCGAGGTGGCGACGGTGGTGTCGGTGTCGGTCCCGGTGTCGCTGCATGCCGCCGCGGCGAACACCACCGCGAGCGCCATCGCGCCGACGGCGAGAGTCTTCTTGTTCATGGGATATGTTCCTTTCTCGAACGGTCATAGACCACCGTGAATCCGGCGACCAGTCACGGCCGGTCGGCGTGCTGGGATCAGGCCAGGTAGGACACGGTGGTCATCATCCCGGCTTCCTGGTGATACGCGTTGTGGCAGTGCAGCGCCCACTGGCCGGGATTGTCGGTGTCGAATTCGATCTCCACGGTGCGCATCGGCCCGATCGTGACGGTGTCCTTGCGCAGGCCGGTGTCGGTGAGCGCGAAGGTGTGTCCGTGCAGGTGCATCGGATGGAACATGTCCGACATGTTCCGCATCCGCATCCGCACCCGCTGCCCTTCGGCCACGTTCAGCGGCGGGATGTCGGGGTGGGCGCGGCCGTTGAGAGTCCACCGGTACGGCGACATGGTCCCGCCCATGTCCACGCTGTGAAACACATCGTGCTCCCTCTCGAGCAGGCGCACATACTCCCGAGGCGCCAGATCGGTGCCGAGCAACACCTGCCGGTCCAGCTCGCCGGGCCGCGACTGTGCGGGCAGCGCGCCGGCGGCGGTGCGCACCAGGGCCTGTCCGTGCCCGGTCTTGCCTTCGGCCTGCGCGAACAGGGGAAAGACGCCGTCGCCGAGGGTGACGAGCACATCGACGCGTTCGCCCATCCCGATCAGCAGGGCGTCGGTGTCCTGCGGCACGACGGGGAAGCCGTCGGTGTGGGTGACGGTCATCCGGTGCCCGCCGAGGGCGACGCGGAAGGCGGTGTCGGCGCCGGCGTTGATGAACCGGATCCGTGCCCGCTGCCCGGGTGTCGCGGTGAACACGATCGGGTCCTCCGGGACCCGGCCGCCGACCAGGAAATGCGGGTAGCTCACGTCCCCGGCGCCGCCGAGCAGCGGGGAGAGCATCGTCTCCTCACCCATGTCCATGCCGTCCATGTCCATGGCGCCGTGGTCCATCCCGCCCATCCCGCCGTCGCTGCTGTCACCGGTGGCGGCGGCGCCGATGCCCAGGTCGCGGGCCACGTCGTCGGGGGTGCGGCCGGTGCCGTCGAGCCAGTCGTCGAGCACCACGATCCACTCGTGGTCGTAGTTTCCCGGCTCGTTCGGGTCGTCGATGACCAGAGCCCCGTACAGGCCGCGGTCGAGCTGCAGCCCGGAATGCGAATGATAGAAGTAGGTGCCCGGATCCGGGACGGTGAACTCGTAGGCGAACCGGCCCCCGGGGGCGATGGGGTCCTGGGTCAGCCCGGGCACCCCGTCCATGTCGTTGCTCAACGCCAGCCCGTGCCAGTGCACACTCGTCTGCGCCGGCAGCTGATTGTCCACCTCCACCCGCAGCAGATCCCCGGCGCGGGCCCGCAGCAGCGGCCCCGGCAGAGTGTCGTCGTATCCCCAGGTGGAGACGATGCGTCCGCCGAGGTCCACCTCGATCGGGCGCGGCGTCAACCGGGCCGTGACCACTTGCTGGCCGCCCGGGGTGCGGCGCGCCTGCTCGACGCGGCGCACCAGAGTCGACGAGGGCAGCACGGGGGCGCCGGTCGGCGAGCCTGATCCGGAGCAGGCCGCCAGGACTCCGGTGCCGGCGAGCAGCGAGCCGAACACGAAAGCCCGGCGGGTCACGCTAGCCACGGCCCTGCGCCTGCCTGAATTCGGGCGTGCCGGTGGTCTGTGTCAGCACCTGTCGGCGGGCCACGAATTCGTCGGAGTCGATGTCGCCGCGCGCGAACCGTGCCTCGAGCAGTCGCAGTGGATCGGCCTCCTCGGTGGTGCGGCCCGGTCCGTTGGCGCGGTCGGTGCGGAACATCATGGCCACCAGGTAGATCACCACCGCCCAGAACGCGACCATGCACACGGCCATGACGATCCATCCGGTCCAGGTCAGCTCACCTGCCCAGCCCATCATGGTCGCCTCCTTTCTCCGGTTCGTGTCTTCAGCCTGGCGCGTGTACCCCCCGATTCCTGTGGTGGTCGTATGAAGATTTGCTCAAGAAGCCCCGTCGCAGCGTCGACACCAGGAATGGCTGGTGATGATGGACGCCATGGACTCCACTGACTCGCAGCCCACCGCGACCAGCGACCCGACGCCGCCGCGGCCACCGACGGGGTTGCGGGCGATGGTCGTCGAGGACGAGGCACCGTTGGCGAACCTGATCGGCTCGTATCTCGAACGCGATGGGTTCGAGACCGCGCTCACCGGTGACGGCGCCGACGCCGTCACCCTCGCCCGGCAGGTCGACCCCGATGTCGTGGTCCTCGATCTCGGCCTGCCAGGACTCGATGGGGTCGAGGTGTGCCGGCAACTACGCACCTTCTCCGACGCCTATGTCGTGATGCTCACCGCCCGCACCGAAGAGATCGACACCCTCATCGGGCTGTCCGTGGGCGCAGATGACTACATGAGCAAACCGTTCAGCCCCCGCGAGCTGATGGCCCGAATCCAGGCCATGCTGCGCCGCCCCCGCGCCGGCCTCGCCGCATCGAGGCCGGCCGACACCACCACCACCGCCGCTGATCTGATGCACCGTGTCGGCGACCTGACCCTCGATGCCGACGGCCGTGAGGTCACCGTCGACGGGCGGCCGGTGGCGTTGACCCGCACCGAATTCGACGTCCTGGCCGCGCTGGCACGCGATCCCGGGGTCGTGCTCACCCGGGCCCAGCTGATCGAGGCGGTGTGGGGCCCGAGCTGGACCGGCGACGCGCATCTGGTCGACGTGCACATCGGTCATCTGCGCCGCAAACTCGGCGACGATGCCGTCCGCGGCCGCTACGTGCGCACCGTCCGCGGCGTCGGCTACCGGATGGGCACCGGAGCATGAACCCTCAGATCCCCCCGTCTGGGCCGTCGATGCGGCGAGCACTGACCGGGTCGAGTTTCGGCACCCGACTGTTCCTCGCGTTGACCGCGGTGGTGATCGGCTGCGCCGCCAGCGCCTGGCTCGTCGCCTCCGCCCTCGCCCCGGGCATCTTCCACGACCACCTCGGCCAGGCCGGCATCGACCACAACTCCAGCCAGGCCGCCCATGTCGAAGAGGCCTTCACCTGGGCGATCATCCTGGCCTGGGGACTGGCGGTCGCGCTCGCGGTGCTGCTGGCGTTGGCAGTGAGCTGGTACATCACCCGCCGTGTCCAACGCTCGCTGACGGCGGTGACCACCTCGACCGCCCGGATCGCCGGCGGCCACTACGACACCCGCGTGCACAGTCCCGGGCTCGGCCGCGAATTCGACGAGCTCGCCGTCACCGTCAACGAACTCGCCCGCCGTCTCGACGCCACCGAGGCCACCCGCCGCCGGATGCTCGCCGATCTCGGCCACGAGATGCGTACCCCGATCGCGACCCTCGACTCCTATCTCGAAGCCCTCGACGACAGCATCCGCACCTTCGACGACGACACCCGGCAAGTCCTGCGCGATGCCACCCACCGGCTGGGGCGTCTCGCCCAGGACATCACCGCCGTCTCGCGCGCCGAAGAACACCTCACTCGCATCCGGCCGGTGCCCACGACCACCGGCACCCTGGTCACCGCCGCGGTCGATGCGGCGCGTGAACGGTACGAGAGCAAAGGCGTCGTAGTGCACAGCCGTCTCGACGACTCCCTGATCGTGATGGTCGATCCCGATCGGCTCGGCCAGGTGTTGGGCAACCTGCTCGACAACGCCCTGCGCCACACCCCGACCGGCGGCACCGTCACCGTCACCAGCAGGCAAGCTGACAATGATCGGGTGGAGATCACGGTGGCCGACACCGGCGAAGGCATCGCCGCCGATCACCTCGACCATCTCTTCGACCGCTTCTACCGGGCCGACACCGCCCGCGCCCGCCGACACAGCGGCAGCGGCATCGGCCTGACCATCACCCGTGCCCTCGTCGAAGCCCACCACGGGCGCATCCGAGCACACAGTGACGGGCCGGGCCGTGGGGCACGCTTTACGATCGAACTGCCCGTCATTGCAGTCTGACCTCGGAGCCTGCTTCGGTGTTGCCGTATCCGGCACATCTCAATCCGTGGACTCACGACCTTCGAGCGCGGACCCTCGACTCGAGGGACTGAACGCCTCCGTCATGTTTATTGTCATCGGCGCCCACCCCTGTCAGGCGGGGGCGCCGTCGGGAACGAGCTCGGCGATCAGCGCCTCCACCTTGACTTTGATCTCGTCGCGGATCGGACGTACCGCCTCCACCCCTTGCCCGGCCGGATCCTCGAGCACCCAATCCCGATAGGACGTGCCCGGAAACACCGGGCAGGTGTCGCCGCACCCCATGGTGATCACCACATCGGAGGCATGCACCGCGTCGACGGTGAGGATCTTCGGGTTCTGTGCGGAGATGTCGATGCCCACCTCGGCCATGGCTTCGACGGCGGCCGGGTTGACCTGCTCGGCCGGTGCCGAGCCCGCGGAGCGGACCTCGACCCGGTCGCCGGCCAGCGCAGTGAGGAACCCCGCGGCCATCTGGGAACGGCCCGCGTTGTGCACACACACGAACAACACCGACGGTGTGCGGTCGGTCGAGGAATCAGTGGTCATGAAAACAGACGTCCTTTCGAAGAGAATTCAGGCAGGAACGGTGTCGAGTTCCGCCAGCAAAGCCCGCACGCGAGTGTCGATATCGTCGCGGATGCTGCGCACCGTCTCGAGCGACTCGTCCTCCGGGTCGACCAGCGACCAATCGAGGTAACGCTTTCCGGGATACACCGCGCACGCATCGCCGCACCCCATGGTGACCACGACGTCGGCGGCTGCCACCACATCGTCGGTCAGTGGTTTGGGGTATTCGGCGCCGAGATCGAGACCTATCTCGGCCATCGCCTCGATCACGACGGGGTGAATCGTCGACGCAGGAGCCGATCCGGCGGAGCGAACGTGTACCCGTCCGCCACCGTGATGGGCCAACAGCGCCGCAGCCATCTGGGAGCGGCCACTGTTGTGCACGCACACGAACAGCACCTCCGGCACATCCTTCGGCACGGCCCCTTCGGTCTGGGCCAGGGCAGTGAGACGTTCACCGGCGAAGCGGGTGGCCAGCGAGGACAGATGCGTGTGGACCTTCGCGGTGCGGCGCAGCGCCGCGTACGACTCGAAGACCATCCGCTCGACCGTTTGAGGGGAGAACACTCCGGCGTACTTCTCGGCGAGATGTTCGGCGCTGCGGTGCAGCACAGCCTGAGGCATCAGTAATTCCGGCTGGGCAGCGTGCTGGGACATCGACATCTCCTGACGTGATCGATCCTTACGACACAGCGGGGGCGGGCGAACGGGTAAAACGTTTCCGCAGGGCGAGCGAGACGTAGATCAGGGCAACGAGGACGGGCACCTCGATGAGCGGACCGACTACCCCGGCCAAAGCCTGACCGGAGGTGACACCGAAGGTGCCGATCGCCACTGCGATGGCCAGCTCGAAATTGTTACCGGCGGCAGTGAACGCCAAGGTGGTGGTGCGCTCGTAACCGAGGCCGACCGCAGCACCGAACAGGAACCCACCACCCCACATGAGGATGAAGTACGCGAGCAGCGGCAACGCGATCCGTACGACGTCCCACGGCCGCGAGGTGATCTGTTCACCCTGCAGGGCGAACAGGATCACGATGGTGAACAACAGTCCGTAGAGCGCCCACGGTCCGATCTTCGGCAGGAACGTGTCCTCATACCACTGGCGGCCCTTGGCTTTCTCGCCGAAGTGGCGGGTCAAGAAGCCGGCGACCAGAGGGATGCCGAGGAAGATCAGCACCGATTTCGCGATCTGCCACGGGGAGACGTCGAGGGTGGTCTGTTCGAGTCCGAGCCAGCCGGGCAGGATCGACAGATAGAACCAGCCGAGGACGGCGAACATGATCACCTGGAAGACGGAGTTGATCGCGACCAGTACGGCGGCGGCTTCGCGGTCGCCGCACGCGAGGTCGTTCCAGATGATGACCATCGCGATGCAGCGGGCCAGGCCGACGATGATCAGGCCGGTGCGGTATTCGGGCAGGTCGGGCAGCAGTAGCCAGGCGAGGGCGAACATCAGCGCCGGGCCGAGCACCCAGTTGAGGATCAGCGACGAGATCAGCAGCGTGCGATCGCCCGTGACGGTGTCGAGGCGGTCGTAGCGCACCTTCGCGAGCACCGGGTACATCATGATCAACAGACCGAGCGCGATCGGCAGGGAGATGTTGTCGATCTCGATGACGCTCAACGCGTCGCCGAGCCCGGGAATGAGTCGGCCGAGCAGCAGGCCGGCGACCATGGCGATGCCGATCCACACGGCCAAGAACCGGTCGAGGACCGACATCTTGCCGGCGACAGACCGGTTGTCGGTCGTGGTGGTCACGAGAGAGTCTCCGCGAGTGCGGCGGTCGGGGTGCAAGCCGATGCGGGCAGGACCCCGGATTCGGTGGCGAGTACCGCGGACAGTTGTTCCAGGGCAGTAGGGAGCACCCGGTAGTACACCCAAGTGCCGCGGCGTTCGCAGTCGAGTAGACCGGCTTCGCGCAGCACCTTGAGGTGATGCGAGATGGTCGGCTGCGACAGGTCGAAGGCGGGGCTGATGTCGCACACACAGCTCTCGCCGCCCTGGTGGCTGGCGATCATGCTGAGCATGCGCAGGCGGACCGGATCTCCCAATGCCTTGAACATGCGGGCCAGGTCGGTGGCCCAATCCGAGGTGAGCGGCTCACGCGAGAGGGGCGGGCAGCACGGCTCGGCCCCGCTCGACATCTGATTCGACATGCGTCTATATTGACTCGTATCTATTCAAGCGTCAATCCGAGTTCGTCGGAAAGGATCACCCTCGTGCCCGCTGCTTCGGTGCTGTTCGTGTGTGTGAAGAACGGCGGCAAGTCCCAGATGGCTGCCGCCCTCACGCGCCAGGCCGCCGGCGACCGCGTCGCCGTTCATTCGGCCGGCACCGTACCCGGCTCGTCCCTCAATGCTCTGTCGATGCAGGTCCTCGAGGAGATCGGGGCACCCGTGGACGGTGAGTATCCCAAGCCGATCGATCCGCAGCTGCTCGGCGAGGTCGACCTGGTGATCACCCTCGGCGGCGAAGCCCGCGTCGACGCGCCCACCGGGGTGGTCGTCGAGAACTGGGACACCGATGAGCCGTCCGAGCGTGGCATCGACGGCATCGAGCGGATGCGCCTGGTCCGCGACGACATCGCCGCCCGGGTCGGCGAGCTGACCGCCCGACTGCTTGCCGCTACCGACGCCCGATAGCTTTCTTCGCCTCGATCACTCCAGGAGTACAGACACCTATGAGTACCATCGCAGTCTTCGAACCGGCCCTGTGCTGCAACACTGGCGTGTGCGGCGAGGACCTCGACCAGAACCTGGTCACCTTCACCGCCGACATGGCCGCGCTGACCGAGCAGGGCGCCACCATTACCCGCCATAACCTGGCCAATGATCCGCTCTCGTTCGCCCACAACGAAGCGGTCAAGAGGTTCCTTGAACTCGCCGGATCCGAGGGCTTGCCGCTCGTGCTCGTCGACGATGTCACCGTGGCTACCGGTCGCTACCCGTCCCGCACCGAGCTCGCCACCTGGGCCGGCCTCGAGGTGCCCGCCGCAGCACCGTCCGGGGTGACGATGCTCGGGCTCGCCGACGACAGCGACTCCTGCTGCACCCCGGGCGAGTCCACCTGCTGCTGACCATGTAGATCCGTATCCTGCCCGCCGATACCTTCCGACGAGGAGTACTCGCTTTCATGGCTGCCGATCCGACGTTCCTGACCGCTCCGCCCCGGTTCGTGTTCTTCACCGGTAAAGGTGGGGTCGGCAAGACCTCCATCGCGTGCGCGTCGGCGCTGCGCCTGGTCCGAGCCGGCAAGAAGGTGCTGCTCGTCTCGACCGACCCCGCGTCGAATGTCGGGCAGGTCTTCGGTCTGAGCATCGGCAACACGATCACCGAGGTCCCCGCGGTGCCGGGGCTCTCCGCGCTCGAGATCGACCCCGAGCAGGCCGCTGCCGCCTACCGCGAACGCATCGTCGGCCCCGTCCGCGGACTGCTACCGGATGCGGAGATCGCCTCGATCACCGAACAGTTGTCCGGCTCGTGCACCACCGAAGTCGCGTCGTTCGACGAATTCACCTCTCTGCTCACCGATCCCGACGACCAGGTCGCCGGGTTCGATCACGTGCTGTTCGACACCGCCCCCACCGGCCACACCATCCGGCTGCTACAACTGCCCGGCAACTGGACCGAATTCCTCGACCACGGCAAAGGCGACGCGTCCTGCCTCGGGCCGCTGGCCGGGCTCGACAAGCAGAAAGCCATGTACGCCGGCGCGGTCGAGGCCTTGTCGGATCCCGGCCGCACCCGCCTGGTGCTCGTGGCCCGCGCCAATCGCGCCGCCCTGTCCGAGATCGCCCGCACCCACGACGAACTCGCCGCGATCGGCATGACCGGACAGCATGTGGTCGTCAACGGCGTACTGCCCGCCTCGGCCGGCGACACCGACCCGCTCGCGACCGCCGTGTACCAGCGTGAACAGGCCGCATTGGCGGGTCGCGGCGCCGCGATCGCTGCTCTGCCCACCGATCTGGTGGAGCTCAAGCCGGTCAACATGGTCGGTCTCGATGCTTTGAGCACCCTGTTCGACACCACCACCACCACGGCAATGACCACCGGGACCGATCCGGGGCTTGCCGCGGTCGCCGACGCCCCGTTAGCGGATCTGGTCGATGCGATCGAGGCCGACGGGCCCGGACTGGTGATGTGCATGGGCAAAGGCGGGGTCGGCAAGACCACTGTTGCCGCCGCGATCGCGGTGGCCCTGGCCTGCCGTGGCCATGACGTGCACCTGACCACCACCGACCCCGCCGCACATCTGACCGACACTCTCGCCGGGGAACTCGGCCACCTCGAGGTCTCCCGCATCGACCCTCATGAGGCGAGCGAGACCTACCGCGACCGGGTACTGGCTACCAAGGGTGCCGGGCTCGATGAGGCCGGCCGCGCCACTCTCGCCGAGGACCTGCTCTCCCCGTGCACCGAGGAGGTCGCGGTGTTCCAGGCCTTCTCGAAGGTGATTCACGAATCACGCCGCAAGTTCGTTGTCGTCGATACCGCCCCGACCGGGCATACTCTGCTGTTGCTCGATGCGACCGGCTCGTATCACCGGGAGATCGCCCGGCAGATGGGCAACGGCGGGCACTTCACCACACCGCTGATGCGGCTGCAGGACCCGGCACAGACCAAGATTGTGCTGGTGACCCTGGCCGAGACCACCCCGGTGCTCGAGGCGGCCGGTTTGCAGGATGATTTGCGGCGCGCCGGTATCGAGCCGTGGGCGTGGGTGGTCAACAATTCTCTGGCAGCGGCAACACCAACCTCGCTGCTGCTGCGGCAGCGAGCGGTCGCCGAATTCGAGCAGATCGATACGGTCCGGGGTGAGCTTGCCGATCGGTTCGCGGTGATTCCGTTGCAGAGCACCGAACCGGTCGGCGTCGAGGCACTGCGCGATCTCACCGCGACACAGGTCGTTTCGTCGACGGTGTAGCAAACCCACCGTCGAACGCTTCTTCCGCGCCCTGCGAGACTGGTGGTCTTCGGCCATGGCCGAAGCGCGTTGAAAAGGTGACATGACTTCGCTGGCGATCAGTGGTGGAAAGTTCTGCCACACTGACTTCCGTCCCGGTTTCTGATGCGCCGAAAAGTCGCCGCTCCACGGACCGTCACCACTCTTGAATACCGGAGGTGCGACCACGTCGACAGTGTCCGGCGCATCGGGGAGCGAATCGTTCGAGTGCCACAGTTCTCCCTGCGGTTTGTCACCAACCGTAACGAACAGAGCGCTCGCGCGGGCCTTCACTTCGCCGTTCTGGACGATGTTGCTGTCGATGACTTCGATCCGTGGTCCGCTGCGAACGCTGACACTTCGCGTATCGAGCAGCTCGGTGCGGACCGGTGTGAACAGATCCACCGTCAGTCGAACCGACATGAACTCGAACGCTTGCTGGCTTCGCTCGATTGCGCGCGCGAGAGTTCCACAGGTCGCGTAGCCGCCGATCTGTGACCGTGACCAAGGACTGCTACCCCCGGCGAGTCGGCAGGCTCGGAAAACGACAGGAAAGGCCGACCTTATTCGGTCGTGCCTGGCGTGTCGGTGGTCTTGGTGCGCCGGCGTGGCTTCCGTAGGTCGGTGCGCGCGCCGCGTCCTGGCCGGTTGCGGGCCCATTCGACGATCTCGCTGCGCTTCCACAACGGGGTGCTGCCGATCTTCTCGACCGGTTTGGGGGCGTGGCCGCGGTTGACGTACGCGTGGAAGGTCACCGGCTTGATTTCGTCGCCCGTTTCTTCTTTGAGCAGGTCGACGCACTGCTGGGCAGTGAGGCGGTTCGGGTTCGCCATCGCTACTGGCCTTTCGTGTCTCGGGCACGGCCGTGGTGGTGTGCCTGCGGTTCGGTCCCTGAAACTTTACATACCGGAATTGCTTTGTGAAAAAGCATGCGCGCATCCCGAGCGGCATCCGGGTTGCAACAATACAGTTGGGTATTGTAAGGTTGAGAATGAAAGAGCGGTCACGGGAAGGGAAACCGAATGTCGATCATCACCGCAATCGCGGCACTCGCGCTGGCAGCACTGCTCATCTGGACGATCGGCGCCCCCATCACCCGCATCGGTGGCGCCCTGCTGACGATCGCCTCGCTGCTCTGCATCGTCCTCGGTGACTCGATCGCCACCCGCGCCCCGCTGCTCATCGCCGGTGTGGCGCTGTGGCTGGCAGGACACTTCCTGACCGCCTACAAGACCCGGACCTGGTCCTCCCGCCTGGCCGAGAACATCGTCACCCGCACCCCGCTGCGCAACCTCGACCCGGTCAGCGGCCGCGAGCACCGCCAGGCGCGCCGCGCCGCCACGGGCGACACGCCGAAGCCGAGCACAGGCCGGACCCAGGCCCCGGTCGACGACTTCGCACAGTGGGAACGCGAACTCGCCACCGCCGCTCCGGCCCCGACCGGCCGCCCCGTGGCGAAACGCGTCCCCGCGCGTTCGGCCACGCCGTCCCGGAGTGCCGTGTACGGCACGCGCGCCGCCAAGGCCGCGGGCAACCTCGCGGTCCGCACAGTCCCCGGGGCCCGCGCCGCGCGCTCGGCCTGGCGGTTCGTCCGCTGACCCGCAACCCCGACCTTCTGACCTGCACCACATCATCGAGAAAGGACGGACCGCTCATGTCCGCACTGACCATCACCCACACCCACCCTGACGGGACTCTCGTCGACGGCACCGCCCGCGGCGACGGCTCCGGCGAGATCCTCAAGGCCCATCGCTGGCGCTGGTCCCGCAATCTCGGGTCCTGGTACATCCCGCAGTCCCGCGACCGCCGCGCGAAGCTGGCCCAGATCAACACCACCGCCGCCGCGCTGCGCGCCGCAGGCTTCACCGTCGAGGTCGATATCGACGACGACTACCGCACCACCGCCCAGGTCGAGGCCGACAAGATCGCCCGCCAGCAGGACCGCGTCGACGCTCTCGACGCGAAGGCCGAGCGCAAGGCCGGTGCCGCCGAATCCGCCTGGGCCGCTGACCAGGCGGCGCATGACGCGTTGCCCGAAGGAGGAGAACCGATCAAGGTCGGTCATCACAGCGAGGCCCGGCATCGCCGCGCGCTGGAGAAGTCCTGGAGCACCCTCGGCAAGGCAGTGGCATCCGAGCGTGAGGCCGCCGCGGCGCGTGGCCGCGCCGATGCTGCCGCGAAGACCACCGACCGCCGGTATGCCTCGGTGACCGTGGCCCGGCGGATCGACACGCTCACCGCCGAGCTGCGCCGTTTCGAGCGCGTGCGCGATGGCTACAGCCGCACGCTGCACACCAACGCGCAGACCGGGCGCAAGTACGTCGAGACCCACGAGCCGGCGACCGGCAACTACCGCGACCGGGTGCTTGCCGAGATCGAGCACACCGCCGACGAACTCGCCTACTGGGAAGGTGTGCGCGCGGCGCAGCTCGCCGACGGTGTGGCCACCGCCTACAGCCGCGAGGTCATCGCCAAGGGCGATCTGGTCCGCTATGCCGGGCACCACCACCAGGTGCTCAAGGTCAATGCGAAGTCGGTGACCATCGGCTCGATCGTCGGCGGTTCGTGGACAGATCGCGTCCCCTACAGCGAGATCCGCGGGCTGCGTGACGCCGACGGCCATGTGGTGCGCATCGTCGACGGCGCCCGGGTGATCGAGACCGCCACCGCTGCCTGACCTGCGTGTTCCTTCCGGGGGCGCTCGGTAGCCCGAGCGCCCCCGGGAGGAACTGCCCTGCGATTTACGGTGCCGCACCTGGAGAAGCCGTTTCGTACGATCGCCCCCGCATATCGACCCACCCAGCCAGAAAGAGATTTGCCATGACCGAGAACATCACCAACCGCCACGGCGACCGGATCCGCCTCGGGCAGCTGTGGACCGACGACCCGCGCCGCGGGGTCCTGCGGACTCTGCGCGTCGACGGATTCACCGGCACCGGCCACCTCGGTGCCCGCGCGGTGTGCACTGTCATCCGCTCCCACGACACCGACACCGGGCAGGTCACCGAACCCGGCCGGGTCGTGTCGATCAACATCGACAGCCTGCACACCACCACCGGTGGTCGCGGCTACCGCCTCGCCGCCGTGGACGATCCGCGTCCCTCGTTCTGATGTCGGAGCCGTCCACCATGATCGAAAGCCGAGGAGGAGGAATCATGTCATTGCAGATGCTGTCCCCGCGCGAGTGGGCCGCCGCCATGCTCGCCGACGAGGCGGCCTGCATCCTCGACGTCGAGACGTCAGGGCTCGAAGGGTCGATCCTCGAGGTCGCGGTCCTCGACGCCGCGAGCGGCGCGGTCCTGCTCGACACCCTCGTCGACTGCGGCCCGGTGCAGATCGAACCCGACGCGTACGCGGTGCACGGCATCACCGCCGCCGACCTCGATGGCGCGCCGCGCTGGCCGGAGGCGTTCGCGCAGCTGGAAGCGGCCACCTCTGGGCTTCTGGTGTTGGGGTACAACGCCTCGTTCGATCGTGGCCGGCTCCTGCACGACTGCCACCAGGCAGGTATCGATCCTGGTCCCCTCGCCGAGGAGGCGCGTTGGCAGTGCGTGATGGCGCGGCGCTGCGAAGCACTCGGGCTCGGGGCAGAGGGGCGTCTACGGCTCGGTGGCGGTCACCGCGCGCTCGCCGACGTCCGCGCGACCCGCGCGCTGGTGCAGCTGCTCGCCGCGGGGGAGCCCGACACTGCCGGACTCGCCGCCCTCGAGGACCGGCACGAACACGCCCGGCACGAGGACCGGATACCCACCGCGCTCCTCGTCGAGAATCGAGGCAGGGAATGACTCAAGGGGAGAACATGACACCGACCGACACCGAGGCCGCGATCGTCGTGCGGGCCACCCGACGTCGCAAGAGCTTCGCCGAACGAATGCGGGCGGCCAGCGGCATCGTGCTGGTGGAGCCCGGGACGAACCTGAGGTCTCTGTACGTCGCGCGTGTGCTCGGCACGCCGTTGTCGCTGGTCGGGATCGGCGCGATGACTGTCGGATCTCTGCTCGCCGTCACCGGCCTGGTCGCTGATCCCGCGGTATTCGCGTCGTTTGTGGGGGAGTTGTTCACCGGAGAGCAGACCGAGAACGCGCTGTTGTCCACCGCGGGGCTGACCTTCCTCGGCGGTATGGGCTCCTACCTGGCCGGTGCCGGTCTCATCCGCGGCGCACGGCACAGAGCCTGCCGCAGTGGGGTGTTGACCGTCACAGAGATGGTGTACGGACCGAAGAACATCAAGGAGCCGATGACCCGCGCGCTGACCGCTGCGGAGACGATCCGCGGATCGGTGGCCTACCGCGAACGCTGGCTGGCCGATTTCGATCTCGATGCGGCGCTGTGGGATCTGGCCCGGCACCTGCACAGCGCAATCAGGTTGCGCGACGAGTTGGGCACGGTCCCGGCACGCCTCGAGCAGGACACGCAGGTCGAGCGCGCCCGCGCCGCGCTTCAGACGTGTGTCGTGCACGTGGAGGAGGGAGCCGAGCGGCTCGCGGCCCTGGCAGATCGGGTCGAGGCGTTCGATCGGGAGCTGGCCGCGCCCGCGCGCCGCGTCGAGCTCGAAAAGGCACGCGAGTTGCGTGCGCAGCGAGATGCTGAGCAGATCGGGCGACTGTCCGCTGCCGCAGCTGAAGTCGAGGCCATCGAACCGGCGCTCGGTGGTGTCGCCGACCAGGTGACCGGTGTGCTCGATGCGTACGATGAGTTGCCGACGAATAAGTCCTGACCTGCGCGGATGGCACGTCCCGCAGAGCGGGTCGAGGATTGGCTCGATCGAGCGAAACGGTTCGTCGAACGTCTCAGCACGCGTGTAGTGAAGTTGTCTCGGATAGGTAGCCCTCGTAGGACTGGTGAGCAGGATAGGTAACAGACTGCATGGCGTCCGGCCTTCGTGATGCACCCACTGAAATCCTGTTCCCGCTCGGCGACCGTCTTACACGGCATAAATGGCGGACGAATCTATCGCGGTCGACAGTAACTATGCCCTGCTCCGATGCTTGCGTTTGCGACTTCAGTGTTCGGTCGGGCGAACGATTTGCGAAATGAACCTTGCGGAACCGTCGACTACCATAGGCTGATGGACCGAAAAGATAATGATATGTTCGATCTCGGAAACCCTGTGCCACTTGAGTACGACGTGGCGTTCGACACTTGGTCTCTTCGTTGCGCCAATGCGCTTCTCACTGGACTTATATCTGGGCAGTCACGCGGCGGTATACGAGTATTTTCCTTTTCAGTGCGGCCAGAAGATGACGTTATAGAAGTAATCGTCGATTACTACATGAATAGCCCTGAACTGCAAGAGCGTGTCGGGTATCGATTCGTCATTTCAGCTCTGCATTCGCTTAGTCCGGATAACCCTGTCTCCGCAGCTGGATTATACGTAGATGATCTATTTCTGCTCCCTGTAAACCTACCTGGTGATCCAACAGATGGAATCCGTTGGATCACCAGGCCAGGGTTTTCATGACACTTTCGGATCTTCAGTTTCCGGGGTTCATCAGCGCCATGTCCACCCAGGAGTCACAAACCGACGTTCCTGAGAGCGGAGTGTTACCTCCTCCGCAGTAAGCTGTGACCAGGCCGATCGGGTTCCCTCCCTGAGCGAGTTTGTAGGTCGCCCACTGTGTGTGGTCATAGATCGCATGCACAGTACGGCGTTCAATTTCTTCGCATTCACGCCCGTTCCAGCCAACTTCACAGATGTCATGCGTTGCGACGGCCCAGAAATCCTTGCCGAAATCGGCGGGGTTGCTGCGGGGGCCGTGATACTGGGACTCAAGTACGAACTCGATGCTGTCGACATACTTGAGTTGATGATAATGCTCAGCCTTGTCTTGACCCCAGCCATCATCCCAAACTGTGCTCCAATAACCCTGACGGATAATCATCGGGTTATAATCCTGGAAATGCTGATTTGCGGCTCGGCCGACTTCCACGGACGTGTCATAGCTCGCTGGGATATCGCTGGGCGGCCATGTTCCGTCAGGTGGATAAGCGAATGGGGTCATTCCACTAGTTGACGTAGATTCCGGTTCCGGAAAAGGATCTGGGGTGGGATCGTACATTCCTACGTATGCATTGTCGGGGCCGGCCATATTAATAACGCCACCCTGATATCGCTGACTCAAGGTGATTGATACCCCTTCAGCGGAAAGAGCGGGTGAAGTTGGCTGCACGGGGCCTCCCAACGGGTACCCTAGGAGTCCTCCACCCGCTCCTTTGCCATTCCATACCGCGAGAATATTGACCGGGATTTCATGTGCTCCGGTGATCGCAGTCCACCAAATGGATGAACCGTTCTCGAAATCCGCGAAATGCGCGATTCCGTTAGGAGTGACTTGCTCGTCAGCAAGAGGATATCCCAGCGTGCCGTCTTCTCGTCCAAGTTGGCTCCACTTGTCCCGGATTGCTCCATACAGCACGCGTGCGCCGGTCTGTCCTGACCAAGTGATGGTGCCGTTGAGGAAGTTGTTGTAGCGGCCGTTGTACTTGGTTGCCCAGATCTCGTCGGTGCTCGGATAACCGAGCGGACCGGTTTCCGCTCCGAGCGCGTAGTACTTGGCCCTCACCGATCCCCCGACGATGCCGAGGGACAGTGGACTCCAGTAGATCGCTGCTCCTGACTGGAACTCCTGACGACGACCATTTTGGAGGACGATCTCGTCGGTGGTCGGGTAGCCGAGCCAGCCCGCTTCCCAGCCGTGTTCACCCCACTTCATCATGAAGTGATTCAGCACCGGGTGCGCGCCGGCATTCGGGTGCCAGTAGATCGGACCGTTCAAAAATGTGACGCGCTGTCCAACACCATCACCGTTGGTGATGTTGCTGCTCGTGGGCAAGAGCAGAAAGCTGTTCGGTCCGCCGAGAGAGTCGTACTTGACGCGGATCTCGCCGCAGACGGAGAACTGCCACGCCGGGAAATAGATCATGCAGTCCGTGGGCGCTGCGGCAGCAAGCGCGTTGGTGGCACCGGCATTGCGGGCCGTGCGGGAGCGTGACGCTGCGAGGAGTTTCGCCTCGGCGATCTCGGCTTTGTCGGCGTCCTCCTTGGTGAAACCCTCCGGCAACTCCTGGCGGTCTGAACGCATCTTGCCCGGCACGATCGTGGAATTGGGGTTTTCGGTGGGTGTCCACTCCACCCAAGGCTCCTTCTCGCCAGGTGCTGACGGTGCGGTTTCGGGGGTGGATGTCGCTGGTGT
The DNA here is from genome assembly GCF_036327795.1 of Rhodococcus artemisiae. Lineage (NCBI taxonomy): Bacteria > Bacillati > Actinomycetota > Actinomycetes > Mycobacteriales > Nocardiaceae > Rhodococcus > Rhodococcus artemisiae. The sequence goes on along the minus strand of NZ_JAUTXY010000030.1, from coordinate 10,539 downwards.
ACTCGGCTCGATGCTGGTCGAGGCTGGGCTCTCGGTGGCAGGCGATGTCGAAGCCGTCTCGGGTGCCACTGTGACGGTCGGCGGCGCCGCGGTCTCCGGCACTGCTGTGACGATCGGGTTGCACGGCGGTAGTGGCGCCACAGGAGTGGTCGTCGGCGCTGTGGTGGTTGTGGTGCCGGGTGCGGTGGTCGGCCCCGCGCACGGATCCGTTGTGATGGTCGCGCCCGGTGCCTCGAGCGGTGCGATGTCCGGGTTAGCCGGCTGGGTCGCTGTCGTGGTGCTGGGAGCGGCTGGTGTCGGTTCGACCGGTTGGGCGAAAGCTGCCGATCCCCCGGCGGCAACCATCAGCACCGTCGTGCTCGCGACCAGACATCGGCGTAGCCAACTGCGGCGGGGCATGGCGGAGCCACCTGGGGTGTGCGAATCCATCTGTTACCTACTGTCGTTCGGTCCGATAGGTACAGCGGTGGCGCCATCGCTTCATTGCAACCTAAACGGTTTCCCAAAAACCACAAACGCAACAGGTAACACTTCAGTCACGGAAACCATTCAGACGGTTTGTTTTAGCAAGTGGGTGCAGAACTCCACCTTCGGTGCTAAATAGACACGCTCATCCCGCCATGGGTGAGGGTTCTCCCTGTGAGGGGCGATATCGAATCAACTCGATGGATGACCCATCCCGGCGGGTGGTCGGCGTGGCGCGCTCGGTTCTGCTGGGTATCGGGACACGCTCGTGATGTGCGGCTCCTATGGATTGCGCATCCCCTGAATATGACCTGCGTAGACGGCACGTCCTGCGTCGGCTACGCGCGACGGTGAGGCCCCGGTTGTATCCGAGGGAAAGGCCGAGCGATGGCGTCGTTCGGACGGGGTTCGTGTTTCGCTGGACAGGTGACCTCCGTCCGTAGCGGCACATTCATCTACAAGCAGTTCTGAACGTCCGGCAACGTCTGGCCGCCCGGATCGGGTGAATCCGCGTCTTGGTGCGCTGAAAGTGGCTGTGAGCAGTGCCGATGGCACGTCCCGGAATTGGGGCGTGCCATCTTCCGTATCGGGGTCGGAGCCTTCTTCGGTGGATTCAGGAAATCGACACCGCTCAGGGGTTGCAACATTGCAATGTCTGTTTGTATGGTGGTGTCTGTCGGAAACATCCAACAAAGGAGCATCGAATGTCGAATACCGCTGTTGCAGAACTCATCACCGTCACCATCACCGGAACACCGGTACGCGCCGAGATCGTCGAGATCGTCGAATACCGCACCGACATGTTCGGCGGCAGGGTCGCTGATGTGCGCCTGGCCGACGGCACCGTCACCCGGCACGTGGACACCCTCGACATCGAGGTGAGCGCCGCCGCACGCGGCACACTCGCCGCCGCCTGATCCGTCCCCCGAACTCGAATCCTCACCCCAGCACAGGAGGTCACCCATGACTGCATCCATCACCGCACTGCCCACCGGTTTCGCCGCCGAGGTCGACGGTGCCGCCGCGCTCGTCGTCGGCTACCTCCACGCCTTCCCGAGGCATCCGCAGCGCGGCGCGCTGGTGCAGCCGTTCGGCGGCGCGCAGACCTCGGTCTCGGAGGCCGGGGTGATCGGCGTACCGCTCTACGCGCTCGTCTCGGTCGACTGGGCCACCGAAGTGACCACGATCGAGTCGGGTGGCTGCACGCGGACGGTGTTCGCCACCGGCCGGCTGGGCACCCCGCAGGGGACCACCTCGTACCTGCACCCGGTCACCCGCCGCGCGGACCTGGGCCTGTACGTGCTCGACACCGAGGCGCGGTACGCCGCGAGCGGGCGCGACGCCGAGGTGTCTACGCGGGTGCGTGCGGCGGTCCGGTCGTGGGGGTTCGGCGGCGCCGAGGGAGTCCCGTCCCGTGTGCCGGTGCACAACGCCGCGCTGTAGTGGGGGAACGTGCTGGTCATCGCCTCGGACACCTCAAGAGTTGTCAAACGACAACTAATCATGTAGTTTCAAGTTGTCAGACAACAACGGAGGTGGAAGTATTGGACCGGTTCAAGGGGATCGACAAGGACACCCGCAAAGCCCTCAAGGCACTCGAGGAGGCAGGATTCGTGATTCGCCGAGCGAAGAGCGGCCACCCGATGGTCTACAAGGACGACGTGCTGATCAGCACGTTCTCGGGTACCGCGAGCGATTCGCGCGCCTTCCGTAACTCCCTCGCGCCGCTGCGGCGCGCAGGGTTCGAGTGGCTACCGCGCCGCTGACACCGGCGAGGGCCGGGGGTGTAGGTGGCACCCCCGGCCCGATCCCCATTGTCCACCACCGCATCCGATGGCCCCACAACCAGCACAGGAAGGACTTTCGCGCCGTGACCACACAGCCGTACAACGTCGTAGCCGAGATCGACGTCAGCTTCGACGAACACACCGCCGAGCAGTTGCTCGACCCCATCGCCGACTACAGCGGAGCCGCCGGCCGCTCCGAACTCGGCCACACCGAAGTCGTCTTCACCCTCCCGGCCGACACGCTCCGGCAGGCCAACACCACCGCCCTGGCCATCCTCGAGACCTACCCCTGGCCGCTGCGCTCACTGCGCGTGCTGCCCACCAGCGACTACGACCGGCTCGTCGACGCGATCGACGTCCCGCCGCTGGTCTCGGTCCAGGAAGCCGCCGATCAGCTCGGTATCAGCCGCCAGGGCGTCCTCAAGGCGATCACCACCGGCTCGCTGCCCGCGATCCGCGTCGGCAGCACCTGGATCGTGCGCGAATCCGCTGTACGCGCCCGCGCGCAGCGCAGCGCCTGAGCGCCCACCTGCTTGGTGAATCGCCCCCACCTCGAGGACAATTCGCGTCCCCGGGTGCACCGTCGTGCCCCGGCCCGCCGCGAGGTCACCACCTCGACACCCGAGAAGGGGGAAGCACGTGCCCAGTTCTGCGCTCGTCACACCGGGAGACGACCGGTCGCCGGTGCTCATCCACGTCCCGCACGCCTCCCGCGTCATCCCACCCGAGGTGCGCGCGGACCTGCTGCTCACCGATACCGAACTGGCCGCCGAACTCGACGAATCGACCGACACCGCCACCGACGAGATCGCCGCCGCCGCGCTGCGCCGCACCGGCCTCCGGCCGACGACCGTGGTCAACACACTCTCGCGCCTGGTGATCGACCCGGAACGGTTCCCCGACGCCGGGGAGCCGGCCAATGCGTTCGGTCGGGGCGCGGTCTACACCCGCACCTGCACCGGCACGCCGCTACGATCCGAGCCGTACCCGCACACCGAGCACCTCATCGACGGCTATTTCCGTCCCTACGCCGACGCCGTCACCGCCGCGGTCGAGGAGCGGCTGCGCGTGTGCGGGCGCGCGGTGATCATCGACCTGCACTCCTACCCCGAGGTGCCGTCCGGGTTCGAGGACCCCGCCGCCGCGCGCCCCGCACTGTGCATCGGCACCGACCCGGTCCACACCCCCGGCTGGCTGGCCGAGTCGACCCGTGGCGCATTCGCGTCCCTGCCCGAGTTCGACGAGATCGGCGAGAACACGCCGTATTCGGGGTGTTACGTGCCGCTGCGCCACTACGGCCGCGACGAACGCGTGACCTCGGTGATGATCGAGCTGCGCCGCGATGTCTACCTCACCGACCCGCGCACCCCACACCCCGAGCGGGTGGAGCGGATCGGCCGCGCCCTCGCTGTTCTCATCGACCAGGTCACCGCGCAGGTGGCCGCCGATGTGTAAACCCAAACCGGGCCCGCGCTGCACCCCGCACATGCGTGCCCGCCTCGACCAGGCCGCCGCGCGCGTTCAGGTTGCCCGCACGCGGCTGGCCGAGAACCCGACACATGCGCGGTTGCAACGTCGCCTCGCCGCCGCCGAGGCCGACCACGCGCAGACCCTCGCGCTCTACGACTCCACCCCGGGCGGGCAGGACGAGCTGCGCGCGGCGATCGAGGCATCCGGCGATCTGAGCGACCGGGACGCGCTGACCGCGCGTCTACGGGACGCTGAGAGGCTCAGAGCCGAGCAAACTGCCGCCCTGCGCCGCGCGCGGTCCGCCGCGGACAATGACCATGAGGAAGGGATCGACCATGTACGACGAGCCGATGACACAACAGCGCCGGGAAGCGTTCTGGAGGACGTTCGGGTGGAGCCCGGACCTACCGGAGGACCAGCGCAAGAAGATCGAGGACTACTGGAGCGACCCGGAGATCCAGGAGGCCGAAGCGCTCGGCTTCTGATCAACGGCCAGCAGATCACCCCCGTGGCCACGCACACCCTGCCGGACTCCACCCGAGCAGGACTCGAGGCCCGTGGCCTGTCCGCGCCGCCGCTGCATGAGCTGGCACCGGCCGATTCGGGGATCTACCGCGAACAGATGCTCGAGCTGACCCGCAAGAACCCGCACGCCGCGTCGGTCTACGTCTACGACGAGGACGAATACCGGACCATGCGGCTGCTGGTCACCGACGACGGCAAGGCCGGTGTTGCCCTCAAAGGCGACGAGGTCGTCTCCGCATTCGCGCACAAGGACTGCGCACACCCCCGAGCTTCCCGTGCCATGCTGCGTCACGCGACCGCGCTCGGTGGTCGTCGTCTCGACTGCTTCGACACGGTCTTGCCCAAGTTCTATGCCGACGCCGGTTTCGTGCCGGTCGCGCGGCTGAAGTGGAACGACGAGTACGCCCCCGACGGCTGGGACTACGACACGTTCCGCACCTTCAACGACGGCCGCCCCGATGTGGTGTTCATGGCGTATGACCCGGACCGTGTCGGTGGCAAGTACACGCCCGGTGCGGGGGAGTACGTCGACGACTACGACGACGGCATCGCCCGCGCGCAGCAGTACCGGTCGCACTGACGACCCTTGCTGCGTGCTGTGGCTCGAATCCGTCCCCGCACCCGATGATTCGGGCGCGGGGACGGAGCGCCCGGCGCCGTGATCGGCACAGGGGCCTGTCCTTGGCGGCGCTGACGTCAGTGAATCCGATGGTGACCTGCGGTGAGGGCATGTCCCGACGCGGTCGGCGATCGGGAGGTGTTCGCGCGTGTGAATTCGTGCGTCGCTCGGAGTTGACACGTTACAAAACGACATTGCATGGTTGTGGAACACCGACGAAAGGGGAATGACATGGCAGGCAAGAGCATCGAGGTCCTTCACGCGGACTACGCAGCCGCAATCGCCAGCGGAAACCACGAGACCTTCGTGTCCGCGAAGGTGGCGCTGATCGAGGCCAAGACCGGCCGCGCCCTCACCGCCGACGAGATCGCCTACATCTAGACCAGGCGACAAGGGGTCCACCGGAAACGGTGGGCCCCTTTCTTTTTCCCTTCCCCCTGTCCTGTTCCCGCCGATAACACTCGGTCGCTCCCGGCCGCGCTCCTGGATGGCCGGTGCGGGCGAACCTGGTCGGCACAGGTGCACATGTCGCGCGTCGGCCTCGTCGACACTCGCAGGCACCCGCATCGACTGGGGGCTCGATGTATCCCGAAATAGCCCTGTGAGCTGCACTGATGACACGTCCCACACTGCCGCGGGCGTGAGGCCGGCCCGCGTGGCACCTCATCTGTAGAAGGAGAATCATGGCCGCAGTGACCGGACTGCTCGTCGACCGACTCGGCGAGATCCTGACCACGACCGTGCGGTGTCCGTGCGGCGCGAGCGTCACCGCACGCCGCCGCGTCGTACTCGATACCCGCAACCCCGCACTCAATACCTGCGTCGATCTCGATTTCGGTCCCACACGAGCGTTTCTGATCGAGCATCGCCCCCATCGCGCCAGGGGGAATCGGTGACGGGTGCCGCGCTCGGCTGCGCGCCGACGTCGGTGTCGTTTCTGTCCGTGACCTGGGGTGATGGCACGTCCCGGTGGCGCGCCGGGCCGCAGGAGTGGCGTAGCGGGCGCGCCGGGTGAGGTGAAATCCCGTCCCCCGGTTGCAACAATACAAAATGACATTGTATAGTTAAATCGTGCGGCAGCCGGAAGGTCCGATGCGACAGTCGGATCCCCTCGCCGTACGCGCCGCGCACTGCTTACGCCTGAAAAGGCAACGTTCCCGAGTCAAACAATGCAAATACTGCTTGTTATGTCATCGCCGAGTCGGCGGGAAGAGGAGCACGACCATGACGAACACACTCGCAACGGTCCGGATCGACCTCGACACCACCACCACCACCACCACCACCACCGCACCGCACCCCGCCCAGATACTGCGCCCGCCCACCGACTACCGCACCCTGCTGCGCCTGCGCCGCAGCCTCCCCGCCGCCGCGCTCACCAGCGCATTGGCCGCGATCTTCGACGACACCGACCTGCACACCCTCGCCGCGCGCGGGATGTACCTCGCCCGCCGCGCGCACACCGACACCGCAGCGGCACTCGAACTGGCCGCCGTCGCAACAGTCCTGGCCGACGCCCTCGCCGCACCCACCGCAACCCCCGTCACCACCGCGATCGACGCACTGCGCACCGACCCGCGTCACGCACACCGAGGCGCCCGCGAGCTGCTGATGCTCGCCTACCGCGCCCTGCTCACCGACCTCGCGGTCGTCAATGCCCCGCCGCTGCGCGCGGCGCACTGACCACCACCACCCCGAGAGACAGGACACCTGCGATGACCACCACCGAGAACCTCACCGACGAGCAGCACATGACCGGCGGCGAGCGCGCAGCCGCACGCGGCGCGCACTACATCGAAGAGTCCGTGAGCGTGTATCTCATGCGTGACCTGGCAGGCACCAACACGTGGGTCATCGACCCCGCCAATTTCGACGTCGCCCTCGAGACGAACTACGACATGCCCAGCAACGCCGAATGCCCGTGCGCCGTGCCCGAGGAATGCGCCGAGATCCGCCACCGGATGCACTTCGCGCCCACGCCCGACGGCGAGGAACTGATGCACATGCTCGCCGACGCGCTCGGCTACACCGTCACCAAGCCCTGACCACCCGACAGTCGGGCCGCGTCGACGCGGCCCGACCGCCGGCTGTGTGCTGTACCCGACAAGACAAGGACCAGAGCATGACTTCTCCCCACCCGTTCGCCGCTGTCCGCACGCTCGCCGATCTGGCCGCTGTCCGCGACGCACACACCTCGAACCACACTGATCCCTCCACGACCCTGGACCCGGCCGCCGCGCGCGCTGTGCGGGCCTGTGAGGCGCTTGTTGCGGTGGTGCCGTACGGCGAGCGCACCCATGCCGACACCGACGACTTGGAGTCTGTGTTGGCGGACCTCGCGGGCGACCTGCGGCACCTGGCCGACCAGCTCGGCCTCGACTGGCACGACATCGACCGCCGCGCCCGGAGCTATTACGGCGACGAAACCGGTCGTGACCATGACACCGAACCCGCTGTGGCACCCGAGGTGGAGATTGTTGCTGTCAGGGATCCTGACGGACCGACAAGCTCCGAGTTGTTCGTCGGCGGCACGCCCGTGGTCGCGACCGAGTACGTCATCGATGCCGGTGCGGGTTGGGGGTGGGAGGAATGGAAGGACACCCGCGATCACAACCTGGCTGCGGCGTCGCCCGCCGTACGGGCGGTGTTGCTCGCGCATTACGTCGACCCGCCCGGGGGTAAGTACGTCGAGGGCCGTGACGACGCCCCGTGGATCGACCCCGAACCCGCCCTCGACGCGGCAGGAACCGAGCGGTGACCGCCACGGCAACGGACCGGCGCACCGGATCGACGGTGCGCCGGGCCTTCGCCCCGGCCACGCAGCGCTACCGCGCCCTGTTGCGGCGGGGCCACGCCCTCGCCGACGTGCCCGACTACCTGCGCCTGTTCGACTGGGTCGACATCGCCGCGGTCGCTGCGCGCGGGGTGCGGCTGGCCGTTCGGGACGCCCGAGGAACCACCGCGCAGACCGTCACGCTGGAGCTGTGCGGGGGAGTAGACGGCGAGATCGTCGTCCGCCGCGTCGGCGCCGAGCTGTTCGCGGCCGCGACGATTCTCGGTGAGTACCTGCGCCTGCCTGCCACCGACGGCCTCCTCGCCGACATGGTGGCCGCGCTCGGCCACGATCCGGGCTTGGCTCGGTGCACGCAGGTCGAGCAGCTGATGTTCGTCTACCGGATGTTGCTCAGCGAACCAGGATCAGAGCTCGAAAATGCGTTGTGAACAGGGGCGATGACACGTCCCGGCGCAGCGCAGCGATGCCGACGTCGTATCGGCTTCGGGACCGATCTGTGGATTCGCGCTACGTGATGCCGTTGCTGCGGCGGGGTGATGTGTTCAGTGGTGGGTGAGGGTGGGGTCGGTGTCGATGCGGACGTCGATGTGGACGCCGACTTTGCTGCCGAGGTTGACGAGGGCGTCGAGGGAGAATTTGCTGAGTTTGCCCCGGTAGAGATCCGAGATTCGTGGTTGGGTGACGCCGAGGTTGTCGGCGGCGACGGCTTGGGACCAGCCGAAGCGGTCGACCTGTGAGCGGATGGCGGTCATCAGGTCGGCGCGCAGCTGCCGGTTGTATGCCTCGCCGGGGGTGTCGCTGATCGCCTCCCACACGGAGGTGGTCTCGGTGATGTCGTTGTCGTTCATGGTTGCTCCTGTGCGTGTGTGTGGGCTGCCTTGTAGCGGCGTCGACCGAGGTCGATATCGGCTTTCGAGGTCTTCTGCGTTTTCTTCTGGAAGCAGTGCAGGACGTAGATCGCTTCGCCGAGTTGGGCGAGGTAGAACGTGCGGAACGCGCCGTCGGGTGTGCGGACCCGAATTTCGCGGCATCCGGGCCCGACGTCCTTCATCGGTTTCCAGTCATCCGGATCCAGTCCTTGTTGAACGCGTCCGAGTTGGTAGCCGAGGTCGTCTTGGGCTTCGGCGGGCAGATCGCGTAGGTCGTCGAGTGTGCTGCCTACCCATCGGATCGGTTTCTCGTCGCCTCGTGCCATGTCCACAGAGTATATCAGTATGGATATACGCCGAGGTGGTGAGAGTTCACTGGGCGATGCCCCTGTCCCCATGCCGGGATCCTGTTCTCCCGCCAGGCCCCGCGCTCCGGTCGAGTGCGGGGCCGAGAACATGCCGTGAACTGGGTAGATGGCACGTACCAGGGAGAGGCCGGCAGGTCTTCGACGGGGTGTGGGGCAGTGCGTGTTCGCTCCGGTGACCAGCGGAAATGGCACGTCCCGACAGCGGCCTCCCGGGAGATCCGCTCCCGGCCCGCCGCCGGGTTCGGCACATCCCCGAGGTTGACAATACAAATAGGCATTGTAAGGTGGTTCGTGTCGGGAGGGGTACTGACCGGCACGAATAACGTCCCACTGAGCGCAGTGGAGAAGAGGGGTTCACGATGGCGAACACGGTGCTGGGAGTCCGGCTCGATGTGGACGGAACCGCGACGATGATCGATCTGGAGAAGACGGAGTCGGGTGTCGACGCAGCCTTGCGTGCGGCGCTGGATTGCCGCGTGTTCGATGTGGTGCGGCTGGGGCGGGGTCTGGATATGTGGCTCGATGATGAGGGCCTGTGCGTCGGTGAGCCGGTGGTCAATGAGGTGGCGACGCGTATTGCGCAGTTCCACGGCTTCACGTGGCAGCCGTATGTCGGGCCGGTGGTGTTCGCGTCTGTTGATGACGAGGGTGAGACTCGGTCGTTGGTGGGTGAGCAGATCGCAGCGTTGTTGGCGACTGCGCATGTGGGGGGCCTTGCGGTGCTCGATGCGTCCCTCGACGCAGTCGACGAAACTGCGGGGGTGGATGCGTGATGCGTTCGGTGGTGATTTCGTGGACGGAGGTGTCCACGCACAGCGTGACGGTGACTGTGCCTGCGGATTTCCGTCCGGAGGATGCGGGCCTGGGCGATGCGCTGGGGAGTCTCGAGGACGATGGTTTCCTTGGGGTCGAGCGGGAGAGCATCCGGGTGTGGGATCTCGATGCGATTGATCCGGGTGCGGAGGTGTTGATTCGGGAGTGATTCGGGTGGGGACCGGCCCGAGAGAGGCGGGCCGGTTCCCCGCTTGTGAGTGTGGCGTAGTGCGGTGTTGTTGGTGTGGAGGCCCCTGCATTCTGGTGGGGTGTGGGGGTTGTGTGGGTGGGGTGACCTGGGGTGATGGCATGTCCCGTGTGGGTGGTGGGGTCGCCGGCGGGTGGTGCCGGCTCTTGTGTGGGGCGGTTGGTGTGGCCCGATTCTGGTGGTTTTTGAATTGTGTTGTGCTGCAACGTTTATTGTGAATCATATTGCTTTACCACGAATTACCGTTGGTTTGCTCATGGACTGTTGGTGGTGGTGTCGGTTTATGTTGGAGTGGTGGGTATTTCGTGTTTCTGTCTGTCGTGTCTGTTTTGGTGGTGGGAGTGTGGTGGGGTATGATGGGTGCATGACATCGGGACCGGTTGAGAGCGGCATTGCGGTGGTGTGCACGACGCGCGTAGCGCGACCCCGCCTCTCGGTGCTTGCTGGCGATGCTTCGATGGTGACGTTGAAAACCGTTGGTGGGTCTGCAATTTCGGTTTCGAGCGGAGCGCAGCGACGCGGGCGACGGCAACGGTTCGGGACCGCCTTCGAGCCGCGCAGCGGCTCCCGTGCGGGGAGCGGAGCGACCCGCCCGTTTCCCCGACGCGAAGCGTCGGGGGG